>NZ_CP010896.1:5067500-6143950 GCF_000934565.1 Pseudomonas simiae
ACACAGGAAATTCCACCACCCTCTACCATACTCTAGTCAGTCAGTTTTGAATGCAGTTCCCAGGTTGAGCCCGGGGATTTCACATCCAACTTAACAAACCACCTACGCGCGCTTTACGCCCAGTAATTCCGATTAACGCTTGCACCCTCTGTATTACCGCGGCTGCTGGCACAGAGTTAGCCGGTGCTTATTCTGTCGGTAACGTCAAAACAATCACGTATTAGGTAACTGCCCTTCCTCCCAACTTAAAGTGCTTTACAATCCGAAGACCTTCTTCACACACGCGGCATGGCTGGATCAGGCTTTCGCCCATTGTCCAATATTCCCCACTGCTGCCTCCCGTAGGAGTCTGGACCGTGTCTCAGTTCCAGTGTGACTGATCATCCTCTCAGACCAGTTACGGATCGTCGCCTTGGTGAGCCATTACCTCACCAACTAGCTAATCCGACCTAGGCTCATCTGATAGCGCAAGGCCCGAAGGTCCCCTGCTTTCTCCCGTAGGACGTATGCGGTATTAGCGTTCGTTTCCGAACGTTATCCCCCACTACCAGGCAGATTCCTAGGCATTACTCACCCGTCCGCCGCTCTCAAGAGAAGCAAGCTTCTCTCTACCGCTCGACTTGCATGTGTTAGGCCTGCCGCCAGCGTTCAATCTGAGCCATGATCAAACTCTTCAGTTCAAACATCTTTGGGTTTTTAAGAAACCCTAAACTTGGCTCAGCAATCGTTGGTTACATCTTTGATTTCTCGCGGAGTAACTTGTGATGCTGATAATCTTGTTGACTATCAGTCTGACTCCACAAGCACCCACACGAATTGCTTGATTCAATTGTTAAAGAGCGGTTGGTTAAGATCTTTCGTCTCAACCGAGGCGTGCACTCTACAGCACATCTCTCAAGAAAAACACCCCTAAGGCTTATGATTTTACTAATAAAATCAACTACCTGAGCCAGATTCAGTATCGAATCTGCTCGTTAGCGGGAGGCGAATAGTACAGCATTAAAATACGGGGTCAACCCCTGCATTGAAATTCTTTTTCCTTACCGAAGACCCCCTCCGAGCAGCATCACTGAGATTGCCGAGCGTTCTGGCCAGCCAGCGTTGTGTCCAGCCGTGGTGGATCGAATACAGGCTGTCCACGCTTAAAGCGTACGGCGACGCGCTCGGGAAGTAGAGGCGCCCTAAGCCCTGCGCATAAGAATTGCCCCCAATAGCCCTACTCCAACGCGCAAAAACGACCACACAGCAGCAGATGACGTGTCGCACCAGGTCTTTTTTTTCCGCCAAAGAACAGGGATCATCGCCCTCCCCCCACCATCCCCAAAGACGCCGAGGAACCGAGAGCATGGAATTGACGCTGGAAGCGGTGGCGCTTTTTGCACTGAAGCTGGTGCACGAGACTGACGGCGGCAGCCCGGTTCTACGGGATGATCCGGTGATGGAGAGGTATGACCGCGAGGTGTTTGGGTTGTTGGTGCGGCAGGGGGATCTGGTGGGGATTCAGTCGAAGCTCGATGAATGCCTGACGCTGGCGCTCGACGCCTTGGACGGCGCCGGCACTGTAATGGGACGCGAGCTGAACCGGCTTGCGGTGGACGCGCACCAAGCGTCGACACTGGATGAACTCAATGCCCCGCTCGGCGCCCTCAAGGACTATCTGAAAGCCATCCTATAAGGTACGACTTAGCGCCGCCCCTCCACCGCCATCCGCACCGCCAACCCCATCAGTACCGACCCCATCAACCAACGCTGCACCACCTGCCATCCCGGCCGGGTGACAAAAAACACCGCGATGGAACCCGCCATCGTGGCAATCACTGCGTTAACGCTCACGCTGATCAAAATCTGCGTGAAGCCCAGCACCAGCGATTGCGCCAACACACTGCCGTGGCCATTCGGGTCGATGAACTGCGGCAACAACGACAAATACATCACCGCCACCTTGGGGTTCAGCAAATTGGTCACCAAGCCCATGGTGAACAGCTTGCGCGGGGTGTCCTTGGGCAGTTCCCGCACCTGGAACGGTGAACGCCCACCCGGCCGAATTGCCTGCCAAGCCATGTACGCCAGGTACAACGCCCCGCCGAAGCGCAGTGCGTCATAGGCAAACGGCACCGCCATCACCAAAGCGGTGATTCCCAACGCCGCGCAGAGCATATAAACCAGAAACCCCAACGCTACACCGCCCAGGGACACATACCCGGCAGTGCGGCCCTGGCAGATCGAGCGGGAAATGAGGTAAATCATGTTTGGGCCGGGCGTCAGCACCATGCCGAGGGAGATCAGCGCATAAGCCAGCCAGTTGGACAGTTCAGGCATGGTCGGGCTCCGTTTTTTGAAACATCTGGCCAAGGTTGTAAGGTTGGCCGCCATGGTAGGGCGTTCAAAATGCCCGCGTTAGATACAGATCCGCGAGCAAAACGGCATACACCCAGGAGGCAGGCCCATGATCGACTTCAGCAACAAAGGCTTTTTCAAACTCAAGCAGAACAACGAATACGCCGAACGCGTCGCCGACCTGCTGCTGGACGGTGAAGAAGTGGTGAATGCGTACAAGGCCATGCGTGATGGGGTGGTGTTTACCACCAAGCGGATTATTGCGGTGAATGTGCAGGGGATAACGGGTAGCAAGAAGGATTTCACTTCGCTGCCGTACAAGAACATCGTGGCGTATTCAGTGGAGACGTCCGGGACGTTTGATCTGGATTCCGAGTTGGAAATCTACTTTTCGTCGTTGGGGAAGGTGAGGTTTGAATTCACCGGCAAGACCTCGATCGTCGAAATCTCCCGGCTCATTTCCCGGCATCTTCTGACCTGATCAACAGGCAAAAAAAGACCTTGGCGTCCCAGGGTCTTTTTACTGCCTACGCGGCTCAACAGGTGCAAAGCGAAACACACCAGAATCACCGACCGAAGCCTGGCTTGTGAATGGGGGTTGGTCATTCCGCCAGACTTCCACGACGCTGGCTTTCACTTCACTCACGAGAACGAAGAAGGAATCGTCTTCGAGTCAGGGCATTGGTACTTCGGCGAAGTCAGCGCGAACGATGAAGACCCTGGCGGAGAGCGCTGGAAATATCACGCTCTCAGGTCCTTCCCGGCGCAACAGTCACTTGGGCTGAAAGGTCTCAAGGTACGCCAGAATGTTGTCTATCTTCTCTTGATCGCTGATGCCCCAGAAGATCATCCGCGTGCCACTCACTACCTTCTTCGGTGCTTCGATGTAAGCGGCGAGCTTGTCCCGGGTCCAGACCACACCGGAGTTTTTCATCGCATCGGAATACTGATAGTCCGCGGTGGTCCCAGCAGGCCTGCCGATGATGCCATTGAGCTGCGGCCCGAACCCACCACGCGCACCTTCGCCGATGCTGTGGCAGCCGCCGCAGGTCTTAGTGAATAGCTTGCCGCCCGCCTCGGCGTCGCCGGCCGCGAAGGCAGGGCCCGCGGTGAATACCAGGGCGAGGGTGATCAAAGTACGGTACTTCACGGAGACTCCATTTCAAGCGTTGCTGCGACGAAAGCCGGAGCAATTATGCCGGTATAAACGACCTTTCCCCCAACCGTTCAACCAAGCGCACCAGGTAACCGTCCGGGTCTTGCACGATGAACTGCCGCTGCCCCGCCTCTACGTCGCCGGCACGATACCAGGCATCTTCAACCCCCTTGAACAGCGGCCAGCCAATAGAGGCCAAGCGTTGCAGGATGGGGGTAACGCCGGGTACGTCGATTTGCAGATTGATACCGCGCCCGAAGGGTTGGTCCAATGGTGCGGTCAGCCATTGCCCCGCGTCGGGATCGTATTGCTCCAGCATGATTTGCGCGCCCTCCAGGTCGAGGTAAGCGAAACCGTCTTCGACGCGCTGGTAAGCGAGGGAAAAACCCAGCTGTTCAACCCAAAAATCCAGACTGTTGCCGAGGTTGGTCACTATGAGTTCTGGAACCAAGGGGTTACGGGCAAACATACAATTCCTTTTGCGGTAGCGTTAAGAGCGCATGCCCATCCAGATCATGGTTTTTTTGGTCCACGCAGAATACCGCGCGATGTCGTTGAGGTGGCGCAGTATCCTGCAACGACATTGTTATGACCACCCATCGCCTCGAACACATCCAATCGAACCTATCCAGACGAGTTCTACTCCACCTGTATGAACCCTGATGGTGGAGTAAGAATCATGGCTCAGCCATCGATTTTGGTGTTGGAAGACGACGAAATCATTCGGGCGTTGATGGTGGATGTGCTGGAAGAATTCGGCGCAGTGGTGACATCGTTTCCTTCTGCAGATGAAGGAATGATTTACCTGGAACAGGGCGATGAGCCCGTGGACTTGATTGTCAGCGATATTCAGATGCCAGGTCTGCTTAACGGCTATGACTTGAGCAAGGTGGTCGCGCATCGCTGGCCCACGGTGCCGGTGGTGTTGACGTCCGGCAATAGCAAGCTGGCCTCGCAATTGGGGGCGTCGGTGCGGTTCCTGCCCAAGCCGTGGAGTACCGGTCATTTGATTGAGTGTGTGCAGACGGCGCTGAATCAACAGGGTCTTTCCCTGCATTGATAGCGTCGCGATATCACTGAAGCCGAACTTCGCGCAATGCTCTGTGGTCATTAATGATGCAAGGAGCGACTTTTCTGATCCGTCGGTCAGCCTTCTCGCCTTGTGCGTATAGAATAAGGCTTTGAGATGTGTAGAATCGCCGCCCATTTCCACGCGTCATTCATGGCCGAGAGGCCCACAGTTCGAGCTTACTGAATGCATTCACAGGCCCATGACGTTGGTGCGCCCTCTTTGCTGGAAGCGTTGCGCACAGGCACGGCCCTGTTGCACGTGGCATTGGAAAAGCGCCTGCCGTTTTTCTCCGAGGGCCTGGATGCCGATTGGTATCAGCGCTTGCTCCAGGCGTATTACGGTTTTTATCGGCCGTTGGAATCAGCACTGTACGAAAGTGGCTTGATTCCTGATGGATACGACGCAGTCTTGCGCGTGAAAACACCGACGCTCGTCTGCGACCTCGCTGCCTTGGGTTTGGATGACCAGGCTGTCAGCACCCTGCCGCGCTGTCTCGAACTCCCAATCCTTGATACCCCCGCCGCTTGCCTTGGCGCCCTTTATGTCTTGGAAGGCGCGACGCTGGGCGGCCAAGTGCTGCGTCGGGAAATGACCCAGCGCCTGAACGTGAATGCCCACAACGGCGGTGCGTTCCTCAATATCTACGGCGTCGAAACCGGTCGGCGCTGGAAAGACTTTCTCGACTACCTCGGCGACCAACCACTGGACGCGCCGGCCAGACAGAGCGCGGTGAACGCTGCCCGTTCAACATTCAGCTGCTTTGAGCAATGGCTCGACAGCCAGGAGGTACTGCTGTGAAACCCGAAGACTTTGAAGAGCTGCTTGCCAACTGTGCCGACGAGCCCATCCGCTTTCCCGGAGCGATCCAACCCCACGGTGTGCTGCTGACGTTGTCGGAGCCGGACCTGAACATCATCCAGGTCAGTGCCAACGTCGGCAGCCTGTTCGGCCATGCTCCCGAGGCGCTGCTGGGCCAGCCGCTGCACACGCTGGTAGGCGCCGAACACGCCAAGGCGGTTGCCGTCATGGCCGATCACAATACGTTCTTCGATGCGCCACCTTTGCACGTCACGTTTAACGGCGCGGAATTCGAAGGCCTGCTGCATCGCCATCAGAATGTGCTGGTGCTCGAATTCGAACCGCTGCTCAAAGATTTCCGTCCCCGGGCGCTGAAGGGGCGCACCAGTGACTTGGGCAAAATGCTGCAGCGTTTGCAGTCGGCGAAAACCCTGCAAGCGCTGTACGAAATCAGCGTGAACGAAATCCAAGCCATGACCGGTTACGACCGTGTGCTCATCTACCGCTTCGAAGACGAAGGTCACGGCCAGGTGATTGCCGAAGCGTCGGCACCGTCCATGGAGCTGTTCAACGGGCTGTTCTTCCCCGCATCCGACATCCCCGAGCAAGCGCGCGAGCTGTATCGCACCAATTGGCTACGCATCATCCCAAATGCGGCCTACGAGCCCGTGCCACTGCTGCCCAAGCTGCGCCCAGACACCGGCCAGCCACTGGATTTGAGCTTCGCTACCCTGCGCAGCGTGTCGCCGATTCATTGCCAGTACATGCAGAACATGGGTGTGTTGTCGTCCATGAGCATCTCGCTGATGAAGGGCGACACGCTGTGGGGCCTGATCAGTTGCGGCAACCGGGAACCGTTGCTGGTGCCCAACGACCTGCGTACGGCCTGCCAGACCATCGGCCAGGTGCTGTCGTTGCAGATCAGCGCCATGGAAGCCCTGGACCTGAGCCGCCAGCGTGAAGAGAAAGTCGAGGCCCTGGCTTTGCTGGATCAAGCGATGAAGCGCTCGGAAGAGAACGTGTTCGACGGCCTGGCACAGCAGGGTCAGCTGCTGATGGACCTGACGCTGTCCGGCGGCGTGGCGATCATCGAAGACAAGCAACTGCACCGTTACGGCAACTGCCCGGAGCCGGCGCAGATCCGTGCCTTGCACAAGTGGCTGCAAGAGGGCGGCGAGCCGGTGTTCTCCAGCCATAAACTGTCGTCGGTGTACCCGCCGGCGGCCGAGTTCCAGCAGGTGGCCAGTGGTGTGCTGGCAATGAGTCTGCCCAAGCCTGTGGATAACGGCGTGCTGTGGTTCCGCCCGGAAGTCAAAGAGAACATCAACTGGAGCGGCGACCCGAGAAAACCGCTGGACCTGGAAAACTCCGACTCAGGCTTGCGACTTCGCCCACGCACTTCGTTTGAAATCTGGAAGGTGGAAATGGCTGGCATCTCCACCAAGTGGAGCCATGGCGACCGCTTTGCTGCCAACGATCTGCGCCGCTCGGCCCTCGAAAACGACCTGGCCCGCCAGGTGCTGCGCGAACAACAAGCCGTGCGCGCCCGCGATGAGCTGGTGGCGGTGGTGTCCCACGACCTGCGCAACCCGATGACAGTGATCTCCATGCTGTGCGGCATGATGCAGCAAGCCTTCAGCTCCGATGGCCCCCACACTTCGCGGCGGATTTCCTCGGCCATCGACACCATGCAACAGGCCGCCGGACGCATGAATGTGCTGCTGGAGGACTTGCTCGACACCTCAAAAATCGAGGCTGGGCGTTACGTGGTGCGACCGGTGAGCCTAGATGTGAGCCAGATGTTCGATGAGGCCTACTCGTTGCTGGCCCCCCTGGCAATGGAGAAAGGCATCGACCTGTCGTTCAACGCCGAGCCGGGCCTGCAGATCAACGCCGACCCGGAGCGTCTGTTCCAGGTGTTGTCGAACTTGATTGGCAACGCCATCAAATTCACCCCGCGCCAAGGCAACATCGGTATCAGCGCCATGAGCAGTGGCGAAGAAATCGTGTTCTCGGTGCGCGATTCCGGCGAAGGTATTGCACCGGAACAACTGCCACACGTGTTCGATCGCTACTGGACCCAAACAGAAAACAACCCGACCGGCAGCGGGCTGGGGCTGTACATTACGCAAGGTATTGTCCAAGCCCATGGCGGCAAGATCGTTGCAGAGAGCGAAGTGGGTCGGGGCAGTGAATTCCGGTTCACGGTGCCGAAGGTGATTGACGATTCGCACACCTGAGTGCCCCTTGCTTGCCACGTTTTTAAACAGGCAATACCCCCCCGCCTCCAACCCTCGTGGTGGCGGGAAATCCCGTGGCGTTTGTGCGAAAGCGCAAGCAAGGCGCTACATCTCCTGGGCTAGACAATTGCACGAACAGCCCCTCAGATGACGTCTGAAAGCGCCAACCCCCCTGGTCATATCTTGCAGCAGCGCGTTTATAGCTGACCCGTTTCGTCCCCTATAAGGTTGGCCTCACTTCGCTCCAACAGGCGAAGTAAGCCACTATTCAATAGAAGGAAACATCCATGCTTAGCGCTATCAATCACACACTGGGCAGCGTTCAATTCCCCCCCCTGCAGCAGGATGATGCAGAGCCCCAGCGCAGGAAGCGCAGCACTGATGCAACAGACCTGAACGCCGCCGACCCTGATCGTACGACGAACAACGGTCGCCGCAGAAGCGGCAGTGGACTGGACAGCCTCGGCCAAGGCCGATTGCTCTAACCGCTGCATACGAAGGGCAGTGCACGGCCCTTCGTCCTCTTCCTTAACAAAACCATGACATTCACTGGATTAACCTTGCCGGTTCAAACCAGCCTGGAAACCTCATCTGCATGCCGAACACCGACACACTGCCCGCCGTACTGGCTGGCCCACTGCTGCGACGCCTCGAACCACGGCGCCTGGTGTTGTGGTTGGTGGGGAGTCGCGCACTGGAATTGACGCTGACGTTGCCTGCACAAACACGGGTTATCTCGCCAGACCAATGCCAGGTCGTACGCGTGGGGCGCAATGCCTTTATCCACCTGATCGATGTGACGCTGGACGACGCGCTGCCCCTGGACGTGGCGATCAGCTACGACCTGTCGTTCGACAACACCGGCATCGCCGACTGGGCACCGCACCTGCTGTACGCCAACGCCTGTCTCCCAAGTTTCGTTTTGCACAGCCGCATCCATCAGTTGGTACACGGCTCATGCCGCAAACCCCATCACAGCGCCGACGAGGGTCTGCTGTGTGTCGACCGCCTGCTGGCCGATGCCCAAAGCCCGGCCGACCGCCCGGCGCTGCTGATGATGAGCGGCGACCAAGTCTACGCCGATGATGTAGCTGGGCCCATGCTACGGGCGATACATGCCTTGATTGCACGTCTGGGTTTGTTCGATGAATACCTGGAGGGCGCGGTGGTAGATGACAGCGCCAGCCTCTATGGACACAGCGCCAGCTATTACCATCGCGCCGACTTGCTGCCGGCGCTGGACAGCAACGAAACCCTGCGCGAACGCTTCTTCGGGGGCGTGAAAAAGCCGATCTTTACCAGCAGCACCGCCGACAATCACCTGGTGACCTTCGCCGAAGTCATCGCGATGTATTTGCTGGTGTGGTCGCCGACGCCCTGGACGCTGATCGCGCCTCAACCTCCGCAGCTCAATGCAGAACGACAGCAGCGTTACGCCCGTGAACAGGTTCAGATAGAACGATTCCGCGATGGCCTGCCAGGCGTCGCGCGGGTCTTCGCTCATCTGTCCACCCTGATGATCTTTGATGATCACGACATCACCGATGACTGGAACCTCAGCGCCCAATGGGAAGAGACTGCGTACGGCCACCCCTTTTCCAAGCGCATCATCGGCAACGCGCTGTTGGCCTACCTGCTGTGCCAAGGTTGGGGCAACCAACCGGATGTATTTGGCGAACTGATCAACCAGACCCAAGCGCTCACTGCTCAGCCGCACGCCAACCATCTGGACGCCACTGCACAGGATGAACTGCTCGAGGCACTGCTGAAATTTCAACGCTGGCACTACGTACTGCCCACCACCCCTGCCCTGGTGGTGCTCGATACTCGCACGCGCCGCTGGCGCAGCGAGTTCACCCTCAAGCAACCCTCCGGCCTGCTGGACTGGGAAGCCTTGAGCGAACTGCAACAGGAACTGCTGGACCACCCCTCGGCCATCATCGTCTCGCCCGCGCCAATCTTTGGCGTCAAGCTGATCGAGACTGTACAGAAAGTCTTCAGCTGGTGCGGCTACCCTTTGCTCGTCGATGCGGAAAACTGGATGGCCCATCGCGGCGCTGCCCAGGTGATCCTCAATATCTTCCGCCACTCGCGCACGCCGGGTAACTACGTGATCCTCTCCGGTGACGTGCACTACTCGTTTGTTTACGAAGTACTGATTCGTTATCGCAATGCTGGTCCCAGGATCTGGCAGATCACCAGCAGCGGTATCAAGAACGAATTCCCACCACGCTTACTGGAGTGGTTCGACCGCCTCAACCGTTGGCTCTACTCGCCGCGTTCGCCCCTCAATTGGTTCACGCGCCGACGCACCATGCAGGTGGTGCCGCATATTCCGGAGCATGCCGAAGCCGGCGAGCGGCTGTGGAATTCGGCGGGCATTGGCCAGGTGTTTTTCAATGAGCTGGGCCGGCCTGAGGCGATTTACCAGCACAACGCGGATGGGCGGGCGCAGACAAGGATGGTGGCGCCGAATAAATAGCCAATAGCCATCAATCGTAAGCCGCACATCTGCCCTATTCAAAGGCCTCCAGTCCCGTTGTACAGTAGCGCCAGCCACGGAGTATCGGCGTAAACATCGGCAGGCCTTATGCGCCTGCCCAGGCAAGGAATGCGCAGATGACCGATATCTCCGGCAATAACCCGTTAGAGCAAGATTTCTCTCACTTCAACGCCGACATGCTGCACACCGTTCTGGAACTGGTCAGCGACGGGATCTGGGATTGGAACGCCAACACCGGGTTCGTCTATCGCAACCCAGGCTGGTACGAAATGCTGGGCTATCACCGCCACGCACTGGAGAACAACGTGTTCACGTGGGAAAACGTGATACACCCAGACGACTACTCCCAGGTGATGAAGCTGTTTGACGACTACATCCACCGCCGCGCGCCCCACTACCAAGCCGAATACCGCTGCCGCAAAAAAGATGGCAGCTACCTGTGGATTGAAGACCGCGGCTACGTGATTGCGCGCAATGCTGACGGCTCGGTGGCGCGTATGGTGGGTGCCCACCGCGATATAGACCTGCGCAAAAGCTCAGTCGAACAGCTGGAACGGCGCAACCAATCCCTTGAAGCACTGGTGGCCGAACGCACCCGCGAGCTGTCACGGGTCAATCAACAGTTGCAACTGCAGTTGGATGAAAATCGCTTCCTGGCCGAACGGGACGCCCTGACCCTCGTCGCCAATCGCTACCGTCTGGAAAAAGTGTTGCTGCAAGAGTGCGACCGCGCCCAGCGCTTTCGCCTGCCACTGGCACTGATTGCGATGGATATCGACGACTTCAAGTCGATCAATGACCGATGCGGTCACGGTGTGGGCGATCAGACGCTGGTGCAGGTGGCTGAATGCCTGCAACGCTGTATCCGCCCTGAAGACCTGTTAGCCCGATGGGGTGGCGATGAGTTTGTGCTGATCCTGCCCAAAACCTCGTTGGAGATCGCAAAAACAATGGCGGCGAATATCCGTCTGAAGTTGAAGAACAGCCCGCACAGGGACGACTTCAAGGTCACCCTGAGCCTGGGTGTGGCCGAGCGTCAAACGGATGAGCCCCCCGCCGCCCTGATGGTGCGCGCCGACCAGGCGTTGTATCGCGCCAAGGCAGCGGGGAAGGATGGGGTGTCCGAATAACACCCCGGCGTGTCAGCGAACCGGCGGCGCGTACTGGATACCGCCGTTGTTCCACAGCGCATTAAGCCCGCGCTTGATCTTCAGCACGCTGCCCTGGCCGATGTTGCGCTCGAACACTTCGCCGTAGTTGCCCACCTGCTTGACGATCTGCACCACCCAATCCTTGCGCAGCTTCAGGTCCTTGCCGTATTCGCCGTCCGCCCCCAGTAATCGCGCGACATCCGGGTTCTTGGTGGTCTTGGCCTGCTCTTCGACGTTCTGCGAGGTGATGCCCATTTCCTCGGCATTGAGCATCGCGAACAAGGTCCATTTAACGATGCTGAACCATTCGTCATCACCCTTGCGCACCAACGGCCCCAGCGGTTCCTTGGAGATCACTTCCGGCAACACCACGAACTCGTCTGGCTGGGCCATCTTGATGCGCTGGGCGTACAGGCCCGACTGATCGGTGGTCAGCACGTCGCAACGCCCGGCTTCCAGCCCCTTGGCGCTTTCGTCGGCCGTGTCGAAGGTGATCGGCGTGTACTTCATGCCGTGGGTGCGGAAGTAGTCCGAGACGTTCAACTCAGTCGTGGTGCCGGCTTGGATGCACACGGTGGCGCCGTCCAGTTGCTTGGCAGCGGTGACGCCCAGCTTGTTGTTCACCAGGAAGCCGATACCGTCGTAATAAGTCACGCCGGTGAAGACCAAGCCCATGCCCGAATCACGGGAGCTGGTCCAGGTGGTGTTGCGCGAAATCAGGTCGATTTCACCGGACTGCAACGCAGTGAAACGTTCCTTGGCGGTCAACTGGGTGAACTTCACTTTCGACGCATCGCCGAAAACTGCCGCCGCCACCGCGTGGCACACGTCCACATCGATACCGGTCATCTTGCCCTTGCTGTCCGGTACGCCAAAGCCCGGCAGCCCGTCACTGACGCCGCATTGGATAAAGCCTTTTTTCTGGATGGCGTCCAGTGTCGTGCCTGCCTCGGCGGTGCTCGCCAGGCCCAGCACGGCGGTTGCCCCGATAGCGGCCAAGGTGGTTTTGAATGGGTTCATGCAAGGCTCTCCCTGTCATTCCTTATTATTCGGCGCCCCACAGCCCGCGCCGGTTTATAGTGCTGCCGGGCAGTATCAACGGCTTTGCGCTACTGCCACAAACGACCTTTAGGCAAAGGCTCCTTCCGATTTGGAATGAAGTGCATGATTTCTAAACGTTTGACCCCTTCGATGACAGCCCTGCAATGCTTCGAAGCTGCCGCTCGCCATTTGAGTTTCACTCGCGCTGCCGAAGAGCTGCACCTGACCCAAAGTGCGGTGAGCAAACAGGTGGCGCAGCTGGAAGAGATGCTTTGCCACAACTTGTTCGAACGGGTGCGCCAGCGTTTGTACCTGTCGCCGGCCGGGTCGTTGTACCTGGCCGAAGTGCATAAGATCCTCACCCAGGTGGACATCTCCAGCCGCTATATCCTCACCTACGGCGGCGAGACCGAAGTGCTGCGCATCGCCACCCAGCCAACCTTCGGCGACCGCTGGCTGGTGCCCAAGCTCAAGGACTTTGCAGCGCTACATCCAAACATCCACCTGGATGTGCGCAACGAGCTGGAGCCTTTCGACGTGTTGCAAGCCAAGGCCGATATCGCGTTTTTCTTCGGCCAGGGCTCGTGGCCGGGGGCGACCTGCATTGAGCTTTTCCGTGAGGCAGTGGTGCCGGTGTGCGCACCAGGTTTCGTCGCCGAAGGCAGCCATGCATCGTCGCGCCACACGTTGCTGCAATGCACCTCGCGCCCGGAAGCCTGGCACGAATGGTTCCTGGAACAGGGCCTGCACTCGCAGAACAGCTACCACGGCCCGCGCTTCGACACGTTCTACATGTGCATCCGCGCGGCACAATCGGGCTATGGCGTGGCGTTGGTGCCGCAGTATCTGGTGGCTGATGAACTCGCACAGGGCAGCCTGATGATTCCCTGGGACTATGCGATGCCCAGCAGCGGCGCGCACTTCATCGCCCACGCCGAACATGCCGGCGAGATTCCCAAAGTGAAAGCCTTCCTCAATTGGATGGTGGACTATGTCGGCGCACATCCCGACTTTCAGTCATGACCCGGCGACTTTATTTCGTTTGCGACAAGGGCGGGCGCCCGGCTTAGATAAAAACACGCCCGCCACTGCCGAGTCCCCGATTCATGAGCCACGAAACCATTAGCCAGTCGATTTCCATCGTTCACCCCATCAGCCTCAGCCACGGTAAAAACGCTGAGGTCTGGGACACCTCGGGCAAACGCTATATCGATTTTGTCGGCGGCATTGGTGTGCTCAACCTCGGCCACTGCCATCCCGGTGTGGTCGACGCGATTCGCGACCAGGCGACCAGGCTGACCCACTATGCGTTTAATGCCGCACCTCACGCGCCCTACGTCGAGCTGATGGATCGTCTTACCGCATTTATCCCTGTGGACTACCCGATCAGCGGCATGCTCACCAACAGCGGCGCGGAAGCGGCGGAAAATGCGCTGAAGATCGTGCGCGGCGCCACCGGCCGCACGGCAGTGATCGCGTTTGACGGCGCCTTCCACGGCCGTACCCTGGCCACGCTCAACCTCAACGGTAAGGTGGCGCCCTATAAGCAGAAGGTCGGTGTACTACCGGGGCCTGTGTATCACCTGCCCTACCCTAGCGCCGATAATGGCGTGACTTGCGCCGAGGCGCTGAAAGCCATGGACCGCCTGTTCAGCGTGGAAATCGACGTCAGCGATGTGGCCTGTTTCATCATCGAGCCGGTGCAAGGCGAAGGCGGGTTTCTCGCGCTGGATATCGAATTCGCCCAGGCGCTGCGACGCTTTTGCAACGAGAACAACATTCTGCTGATTGCCGATGAAATCCAATCGGGCTTTGGCCGTACCGGCGAGCGTTTTGCTTTCTCGCGCCTGGGAATCGAGCCCGACTTGATCCTGCTGGGTAAAAGCATCGCTGGCGGTGTGCCGCTGGGCGCAGTCGTAGGGCGCAAGGCGCTGATGGACAACCTGCCCAAAGGTGGCCTGGGCGGCACCTATTCCGGCAACCCCATTGCGTGCGCGGCAGCATTGGCCACCCTCGACGCCATGACCGATGAACACCTGAGCGCCTGGGGCTCACAACAGGAAGAAGCCATCGTCAGCCGTTATCAAACCTGGCGCGCACACGGCCTGACACCTTACCTCGGCCGCCTGACCGGCGTGGGCTCCATGCGCGGCATCGAACTGACCAACGCTGACGGCACACCCGCGCCGAAACAGCTCACCCAGTTGCTCGGCCTGGCGCGGGACGCCGGTTTGTTGCTGATGCCCAGCGGCAAGTCGCGGCATATCATCCGCCTGCTGGCACCGCTGACCATCGAGCCCGCGGTGCTGGAGGAAGGCCTGACTATGCTCGAAGCCTGCCTCAAGCAGTTGGATTAATCACGCGCATCGACCGGTTTCCACCGTGCCGGCGTTGAGATGGCAGTCGCTGCAGAACTGCATGTAACCCAGGCCACCATGGCGGGTGAACAGGTCGGCGGGCGGCGCGGCGGGGGCTCTGGACACAGCCGGCATGGTCAGGTCTGCAATTGTTTTTATGCGTCATCAGGCGAATCGCTGGGGCGGGCTAAGTCCCAGCGTTGTTGTAGCGAGTGTCCCCAAGGCGCCTGTTGATATGGATCAGCAGAACCTGAGGGCATTGTGCTGCCTTGACCTGACCTCCCTCCCCCCTGAAAATGCCCGACGCTTTTTTGTCCTCGTTTACTGAAGTAGTGAAATTTCAATGTCCGATTCTTACACCGAAAAATCCGCCCCCGAAGAATCCGTAGTCGCCTTGCCTTCCAAAGCCGAGTACGAAAACGCCATCAATCTTTCACAGCATCTGCCAGCGGCCAAGATCATCAGCGAGATGGTGCTGGACGCTTTTCACACGTCCAAAGAAAGCGATCAGATCCGCGAACTGCGCGTGGCCATCCGTCAGGCCCACGATGCTTTTGACGACGACAAGGCCTACGACCTGATGGGCCAGCTCAAGCAACTCAAGGACGCCGAAGCCGCCGATAACGCTGCGCTGGAAAACTTGAGCAGCCAGTTTTCGATCAGCCGCATTCTGTCCTGCTTCAAGGACGACCCCGAGTTCCAGGAGTTGGTCTACGGCCTGGCGTTGAAAGTGCTGAACCAGAGCCACCAGGCCATCAGCAACCCGAGCGCCGGCAAGAGCAAGGCATCACGGCCGAAGAAAGAAGCCGAAGTGTTTGTGATCAGCAAAGATGGCATCAGCGTCACGCTGCCGCTGCGTACGCCGCGTTCGAAGCTGAACGTGGACCGCGAGGCGTTCGAATTCCTGGGTTTCAGCTTTGTGGGTGAAGGCGATGAAGCGGAGCTGGAGGTGGAGAGCTTTGTGGATAACGCAGGCGCCGAACAGCCGCTGAGCCGCAAGAGCGTGATCACTGCATTGCAGCAGCAGACGGCGTTTGAGGGTTACAGCATCGCGCAGCAGTAACCCGAAGCAAGCTGCACCGCAGAATCAAATGTGGGAGCTGGCTTGCCTGCGATCGCAGCCCCTCGGTCAATCAGCGAAACCGAGGTGATGCGATCGCAGGCAAGCCAGCTCCCACATTTGTTTTGCAGGGGGTTAACCCGCGCGTTCGACCTGCGCTGCAAACACCTCGCGAAACCGCGCCATCTCCCGCTTATCGCCCACCGTCACCCGCACCCACTGCGGCCAGCTTTCAAACACCCGGCCGATCATCACGCCCTGCGTCGCCAGCTTCTCGATCACCTGCTCCGCCGGTTGTTTCACATCGATCATGAAACAGTTCGCCTGTGACGCCGTGCAAGTGAAACCACGCCCCTTCAACCACGCCACGGTCTCATCACGCACTTGATTATTGAGGGCCTTGCGTTGCGGCAACAGCTTCACGTCTTCCAGGCTGGCAAGGCCGCCGAGCAAGCTGGTGCCCGCCGGCACGTTGTCGCCGCCAAACACGGCCAGCCGCTCCAGCAGCGCCGGGTGGCCGATCGCCAAACCCAGGCGGGCACCGGCCATGCCGTAGATTTTCGAGAACGTGCGCAGTACCAGCAGGTCGTCGTGGTCCTTCACCCAACTGACCACGCTGGGCACGTCGGCGAAGTCGATGTAAGCCTCGTCCACCACCAGCACGCTGCCTTTGGGCTTGTTCGCCAACGCGTGGCGGATGGCCTCGGTCGGTGTGATGGTGCCAGTAGGATTGTTGGGGTTGCACACGTAGAGCATGCCGGCCTGTGGATCGGCGGCAAGCATGGCCGGGATGTCGTGGGCGTGGTCGGCCCCCAGGCTGACTTCCTTCACAGGTGCCTTGTTCGACCGCGCCGCTTGGCGCGGCACCTCGTAGGACGGCATGGCCATCACCAGGCCGCGGCTCTCAGTGGTGAACGCCAGCACCGCATAGCGCAAGGCCGCCATCGAACCCGCAAAGACCGCCACCTGCTTTTCGGCAATCCCCTGCTGCTGGGCGAACAGTCCTGCCAACGCATACATAGAGTCGTAAGGATAAAACCCAGCGGTAGCGATACCCCGCTGCATCGCCTCACGCGCAGCGCCTGAGGGGCCGTAAGGGCTTTCGTTGTAATTGAGCCGCACCTTGTCAGGCTTTTCCGGCGGCGGCGCTGCAACCGCCCAATCGAGGCGCCCCAGCAATGGCAGGGCTGCGCCCAGGGCGAGAAGGGACCGACGACTGACGCTGACCATAGGGCTAATCCTGGTAGAGGGGTGATGGATTCGCACAACTCGTACAGAGGGGTATGACGAGAAAACCCTGCGCAGATTTAAAACCACACCCAAGAAAAAGCCCCGCGCGTCTCTCGACGGCGGGGCTTTTTCACTGCGGGACCACTCAGTGAGCGTAGGTCAGCAACAGCTCTTTCGGCACTTGGAAATCCAGGGACATCATCACGCTGAGCGCGGTGATGGTGAAGATCGAGAACACGAACAGCTTGCGTGCCCAGACGGTGTCATCCACCGCCTTGTAGCCGGTCCAGGCCATGTACAACCAGTACATGCCCATGGCGGCGGCGACGGCAAGGTAGCTCATGCCGGCGTAGCCACTGAAGGTCAACATCAAGGTCGCCACAAGGAAGGCCAGGATGTACAGCAGGATGTGTTTCTTGGCGACCTGGATGCCGCGTTTTACCGGCAAGACCGGAATCGAAGCAGCCAGGTAGTCATTGAAGCGGAAAATCGCGATGGCGTACGAATGCGGCATCTGCCACAGGCTGAACATCACCAGTAGCGTCAGCGCGGCCATGTCGAAGCTATTGGTCACAGCCACATAACCAATCACCGGCGGCATCGCCCCCGACAGACTGCCCACCAGCGTGCCGTGAACCGACTTGCGCTTGAGGTACAGGCTGTAGAGGCCGACGTAGATGACAAAGCCGATCACGGCAAACAGCGCCGCCAGCGGATTGGCCACCTTGTACAACAACGCCACACCGGCAACACCGAGGACGGTCGCGTAGATCAGTGCCAGCTTCAGGGAGATGAGGCCCTGGACCAGCACGCGATTCTTGGTGCGCTCCATCTTGATATCGATGTCACGGTCGATGCAGTTGTTGAACACACATCCGGAAGCTACCACCAGGGAAGTGCCGATCATTGCAGCCAGGAAGATGGCCAGATCGACATGTCCCTTGGAGGCCAGGAAGAAACCGCCCGCCACAGAAAGCACGTTACCGAAAATGATCCCCGGTTTGGTGATTTGGATAAAGTGCTTAAGCGACATCGGGTCTTACCTCACTTCGCCATCATGAACGTATGGATGCTGAACATGATCCATATCGACAGGCCAACCAGCAGCAGGATTACCAACCCTGCAAACACGAACGCAATCACGTTGTCGCGCTGCTCTTTGGAACGGTCCAGGTGCAGGAAGTACACCAGGTGAACCAGAACCTGAATCACCGCGAACGCCAGTACGATCATCAAAGTGATCGACTTCGGCAGAGTCGGGTACATCACCAGACCGAACGGGATGAGCGTCAGGATTACCGACAGGATGAAGCCGATGGCGTACGACTTAACGCTGCCGTGGCTCGCATCATGGCTGTCATGGTCATGGGAGTGTGCATTAGCCATTACAGAGTCCCCATCAGGTAAACAACGGTGAAGACGCAGATCCAGACCACGTCCAGGAAGTGCCAGAACAGGCTCAGGCAGCTCAGGCGAGTCTTGTTGGTGTTGGTCAGGCCGTGTTTATTGACCTGATACATCATCACCGCCATCCACAGCAGGCCGGCCGTTACGTGCAGACCGTGGGTGCCTACCAGCGTGAAGAACGCGGACAGGAAGCCGGAACGGTGCGGGCCGTAGCCTTCGGAGATCAGCAGGTGGAACTCGTTGATCTCCATGCCGATGAAGCCCAGACCGAACAGGAAGGTCAGGGCCAACCAGCTCAGTACGCCTTTCTTGTTGCCCTTGTAGAAGGCCAACATGGCGAAGCCGTAGGTGATCGAACTGAACAACAGCAAGGCGGTTTCGCCGAGCACGTAAGGCAGTTCGAAGATGTCGTGGCCCGACGGGCCACCCGCTACGTTGTTTACCAGTACCGCGTACACCGCGAAGATCGACGCAAACAAAATGCAGTCGGTCATCAGGTAGAGCCAGAAACCGAAAACGGTCATCGGCCCCGAGTCGTGGTGATGGTCATCGTGCCCATGGTCATCGACATGGGCGTGTCCAGCATTGGTCACTAAGTTCGACATGGTTTAAGCCTGTTCCAACGAGGTTTCTACACGGTTGGCCGGAATCTTCTTCTCGGCTACCAGGCGAGCGTGCTGCTCGGCTTCGATGCGTTCGATCGTTTCGACCGGCACCATGTAGCCTTGATCATCACGGGCAGCGTGAATGATGAAGTAACCGATAGTGCCCACCAGGCTCGCGATTGCCAGCCACCAGATGTGCCAGATCATCGCGAAACCAAACACGGTCAACAGCGCACCCATCACCACGCCAGTGGCGGTGTTGCTTGGCATGTGGATCGGTTCGTAGTGCTTAGGACGCTGGTACGCAGTACCGTCTTCCTTGGCTTCGGTGAACGCATCAATGGTGTTCGCAGTCGGGATCACGGCGAAGTTGTAGAACGGCGGTGGCGACGAAGTCGACCATTCCAGGGTGTGGCCATTCCATGGGTCACCCGATTCGCAAGCGTTCTGCTTACGGTCACGGACACTCACGTACAGCTGGATCAGCTGGCAAGCGATACCCACAGCGATCATCACCGCACCGAACATGGCGACGTACAGGTACGGCACCCACTCAGGGTTGGTAGTAGCGTTCAGACGACGGGTCATGCCCATGAAGCCCAGAGCATAGAGCGGCATGAACGCGACGAAGAAGCCCGAGATCCAGAACCAGAATGCAGCCTTGCCCCAACCTTCGTGCAGCTTGAAGCCGAACGCTTTCGGGAAGTAGAAGCTGAAGCCAGCGATGTAACCGAATACCGCACCACCGATGATCACGTTGTGGAAGTGAGCGATCACGAACAGGCTGTTGTGCAGGACGAAGTCAGCACCCGGGATGGCCAGCAGTACACCGGTCATGCCGCCGATGGCGAAGGTCACCATGAAGCCCAGGGTCCACAGGACCTGGCTGGTCATGCGCAGACGACCGTGGTAGATGGTGAACAGCCAGTTGAATAGCTTCACCCCCGTCGGGATGGAAATCAGCATCGTCGCCAGGCCGAAGAAGGCGTTGACGCTGGCGCCCGAACCCATGGTGAAGAAGTGGTGCAGCCAAACCATGAAGCCCAGTACGGAGATTGCGCCCGATGCATAGACCATCGAGTGGTGACCGAACAGGCGCTTGCCGGTAAAGGTCGAGATCACTTCGGAGAAGATACCGAACGCTGGCAGGATCAGGATGTACACCTCAGGGTGACCCCATGCCCAGAACAGGTTCACGTACATCATTGGATTGCCACCAAGTTCGTTGGTGAAAATGTGGAAATCCAGGTAACGGTCAAGCGACAGCAGCGCCATGGTAGCGGCCAGGATCGGGAACGAAGCCACGATCAGGACGTTGGCCCAGGTGCAGGTCCAGGTGAAGATCGGCATGTCCATCAGTTTCATGCCAGGGGCGCGCATTTTCAGGACGGTGGCCAGGAAGTTGACCCCCGTCAATGTCGTCCCGAGTCCTGATAACTGTAGCGCCCAGATGTAGTAGTCCACACCCACGCCAGGGCTGTATTGCAGGCCCGACAATGGCGGATACGCAACCCAACCGGTCTTGGCGAACTCGCCGACGCCCAGGGACACGTTGATCAGCACCACGCCGGAAACCAGCAGCCAGAAGCTCAGGGAGTTCAGGAACGGGTAGGCAACGTCACGGGCACCAATCTGCAGCGGCAAGGCAAGGTTCATCAGGCCGGTGAAGAATGGCATCGCCATGAAGATGATCATGATCACACCGTGAGCGGTGAAGATCTGGTCATAGTGTTCAGGTGGCAGGTAGCCAGGCGAACCCTCGGTGGCCATGGCCAACTGGGTACGCATCATGATGGCGTCGGCAAAACCACGCAGCAACATGACCATGGCAACGATGACGTACATGACGCCGATTTTCTTGTGGTCGACCGACGTCAACCACTCGGTCCACAGGTAGGTCCACTTCTTGAAGTACGTGATACCTGCAAACAGTGCCAGACCACCCAGCGCGATCATGGCGATGGTCACCATTACGATCGGCTCGTGGAACGGGACCGCATCCCAACTTAATTTACCAAACATCGTTTACTCCTCTGCCCCAGCAGTTGAATGCGAGCCCGTGTCAGAACCTTCAACCGCGGCCACTTCTTTCTTCTCGTGCTTGACCGGCTTGCCTGGCTTCATACCTTCGTACTTGTCGACGATTTTCTGAAACAGGTTCGGCTCATACGCGGAGTACAGAGCGACTGGGTTGTTCTGGCTCGGTTTGGTCAGGGCATCGTATTCAGCTTGATCAAGCTGTTTAGGTGCGGCCTTGACTTCGGCTACCCAGGCGTTGAAACCTTCCTGGCTCGTCGAGATCGCTTTGAATTTCATGCCGGTGAAGCCAGCGCCGCTGTAGTTTGCGGAGATGCCTTCCATTTCAGCTTTTTCGTTGGCGATCAGGTGCAGTCGGGTCTGCATGCCTGCCATCGCGTAGATCTGACCGCCCAGGGCTGGGATGAAGAACGAGTTCATCACGGCGTCGGAGGTGATCCGGAAATTAAGCGGAGTGTTCTCCGGGAACTGGATCTCGTTGACCGTGGCGATACCCAGGTCCGGGTAGATGAACAGCCACTTCCAGTCCAGCGCGACCACTTCGATATTGATCGGCTTGACGTCGGACTCCAGCGGACGGTACGGGTCCAGCTCATGGGTCGACTTATAGGTGATGTAACCCAGGGCGATGATGATGAGGATCGGTACCAGCCACACCGCGATTTCGATCTTGGTGGAGTGCGACCACTTCGGCGCGTAGGTCGCGTTGGTGTTCGACGCGCGGTATTTCCAGGCGAAGGCGAAGGTCATGATGATCACAGGCACCACGACCAACAGCATCAGCAGGGTGGCGGTGATGATCAGGTTTCGTTGATCCAGACCGATCTGTCCTTTTGGGTCCATCAAGGTCCACTTGCAGCCTCCCAGCATTAACATCATGCCAAGCAGCGGCAAAAAGCCTAGTAATCGGGGGTACCTGTTTTTACTCATCTCACGACCTCTAAAGCAGCTTGCGCAATGCAGTTGGGTTTTGATCGCCAACACTTCACCCTGCCAAGGGTTGGCATTTCTCTTCGATTGAATAAGAGCCTGCCCGGTACGCCATAAGGGGGCGTTTCACGGACCTGCGGTGAGTTCTTATTCGATTTCGTGGTTAAAGGCCTTGTTACAGACCAATTCCATTTGGTGCGGATAGTTGAAAGGCTGCCGGAACCTTGGGGTCGCACAGAGCCATCCATCTGCCCCTCGACCGCTCCTGTGCTCAAATATTGAACAGCGCAGGACATTCAGTGCGGGCGATTGTAGTTAGCTAGCGATGTATAAACCATGTCTTATAAAGAAATAATTTTTATCGATTACAGCAATAATCCTTCACCAATATTGCAAAGGTTCGCGATCTTATCGCGTTAGATTCTCAACAAAAACCACAAAAATTGCCGTGTTATAGGCCCATCCGCCGCAGCCCTTACGGGCTGTAAGGGCAAGCCAAACCGATGCAAGCCCCCATAAAACAAGGCATTCGGACATCACGCAATTGCTGGCGCGGCGTGAGGTTCGCGGCCCTGTCGCCACCACGAACTGACAGCACATCTTGGCGGTTTTATGCAAATTTTGGCGGCGGTTCGGCGGGTCAGAAACGTCCTGCGGACGCTTCCGTGTGACAACATGTCGCACACTGCGCGCACCCAAAATTGTCCGGTGTCACGTTCTGTTCACAAATCCCTACAAGCAAAAACGCCCCGGTCTTCCCTCAAGAAGGACCGGGGCGTTTCAGGGCGGGCTCAGGCTTTGCGCTGGCGATTCCGGTAAATGCCCAACGGCACCAGGATCACGGTCAGCACGAACGCGACCAGCGCCCACTGCGCCAGGGACAGACCCAGCACCGGCGGATACGGGGTGCTGCAGAAGCCATCGACCTGGAAGCCCAGGGGGAACACCTTGGCGAGGGGCAGGTCGTCGACGATCGGTTGCAGCACATCAATACCGCAGCTGACCTGCGGGAAGAACTGGGTGTACACGTGGTGACCGGCTGCGGCCACACCGCCGAGGGCGCTGAGTATCACCAGCCCTTCGAAAAACGTGAGAGCCCCTTTGGTGCGCATGGCCGCGCCAATGAACGCAAAAATCGCGATCAGCAATAAGGCGTAGCGCTGCAGGATGCACAGCGGGCATGGCGCCTCGCCCAACACCACCTGCATATAAAGCGCACCGCCGATCAGCGCCAGGCAGATGATGCCCAGCAACACCAGAAAGCGCCGCTCCCTGCCTAAACGCAATTCGTCACTCATATCCGCTTCCCTTTGTTTGGTTGTGCCAATGGCCGCAAGTTTACACACAGGGAGTGGTTTAAACAGAGAGGGGTTAACGGGGGATTAATCTGGAAAAATGTTATGGCAGTACGGACGCCATCGCGGGCAAGCCCAGCGCCCACAGGGGGGTCGCATTTCCCCGTGGGAGCCGGGCTTGCCCGCGACGATGCCGACTCGGTTTAACCCCGAACCTTATTCCAGTGCCGCAGCCGGGCCGAAGAACTCGTAGCGGCTTTGTTTCTCGGGTACACCCAGGGCTTGGAGGTGGCGTTTGATCGCGGCCATGAAGCCTTTAGGGCCCAGGAAATAGGCGTCGATGTCACGCTGCTCTGGCAACCAGGCGGCCAGTTGGTCCTGGCTTAGCAGGCCGACCTTGTCCGCCGCGGGGCTTACACCGTCATCTTCGGCGTAGCAGTAGTAGCGCTTGAGCTGCGGGTGTTTGGCCGCCAGGGCATCCACCCAATCACGGAACGCATGCACCCCGCCGTTACGTGCGCAGTGGATAAAGTGCACCGGACGCTCGGTGGCCAGGGCCGCTTCGAGCATCGGCAAGGTCGGCGTGATGCCCACCCCACCACTGATCAACACCAGCGGTTTGTCGCTGGCCGCCAAAGTGAACTCACCCGAAGGCGGGAACAGGTCAATGGTCGCCCCCACCTGCATCTGGTCATGCAGGTAGTTGGACACCCGCCCGCCGGCTTCGCGCTTGACGCTGATGCGGTACACGCCGGCGTCGGTCAGGGCCGACAGGGAATAGTTGCGGCGCACTTCCTCACCATCGAGCAGCAGTTTCATGCCGATGTATTGGCCTGGCGCGGCAGCGAGGATCGGGCCGTTGTCAGCCGGGGCAAAGTAGAAGGAGATGATCTCGTCACTCTCCTCCACACGCTTGACCAGCAGGAACGGCCGCGCCCCTCGCCAGCCACCGGGCGCCTGGGCTTTCTCTTCATAGATCGCGGCCTCGGCGCCGATCAGGATATCCGCCAGCTGGCCATAGGCCGCGCCCCAGGCACTCATGACCTCGGGGGTCGCAATCTCGCTGCCCAATACTTCGGAAATCGCGCGCAGCAGGCAGGCACCGACGATCGGGTAATGCTCCGGCAGGATCTGCAAGGCCACGTGCTTGTTGATGATCTTGGCCACCAGGTCGCCCAGTTGGTCGAGCTGGTCGATGTGCCGCGCGTACATCAACACGCCGTTGGCCAGGGCACGGGGCTGGTCGCCGCTGGCCTGGTGGGCCTGGTTGAACAGCGGGCGAACTTGCGGGTACTCAGACAGCATCATGCGGTAGAAATGGGTGATCAGCGCTTCGCCGCCGCTTTCCAGCAGGGGCACGGTGGATTTGACGATGGCACGGTCTTGGGCACTAAGCATGAGAGCCTCCTGGGCTTTTTTACTGATTGCCATTACCTACTCAGCATTCGTGCCAACTAATAAATCTATTATTTTCAATGAGTTAATTATAATGTAGTCAGTATGACCTCCTACACCTTATAGTCATAAGGACTACAAGGAGTCATTATGACTGCGCAATCGCTGCTCACCACCCTGCTGCCCCTGGTCGCCGACCTGTCCCGTGAACTGCCCGAAGGCGAGCGTTATCGCCGTCTATTACAGGCCATGCGCGCCCTGCTCCCCTGTGACGCCGCCGCGCTGTTGCGCCTGGACGGCGAATGGCTGGTGCCGCTGGCGGTCGACGGTTTAAGCGCCGACACCCTGGGCAGACGCTTCAAGGTCAGCGAACACCCGCGTTTTGCCGTGTTACTGAGCAGCCCAGGACCCACGCGGTTCGACAGTGACAGCGAATTGCCCGACCCCTACGACGGCTTGGTCGATGGATTGCACGGACACCTGGAAGTCCACGATTGCATGGGTTGCCCACTGTTCGTCGACGATCAGCCCTGGGGTCTGCTGACATTGGACGCCCTCGACACCGAGCGCTTTGAACGCGTTGAACTGGATGCCCTGCAAGCCTTCGCCAGCCTCGCCGCCGCCACCGTCAACGTCGCCGAACGTATCGAGCGCCTGACCCTGCGCGCCGAAATCTACCGCGAGGCGAGCGGCCAGCAGCACAAGGAAATGATCGGCCAAAGCAAACCCCACAAGCGCCTGGTGGAGGAGATCAAGCTGGTGGGTGGCAGTGACCTCACCGTGCTGATCACCGGCGAAACCGGGGTGGGCAAAGAACTGGTGGCTCAGGCCATCCACGCCGCCTCGACGCGCGCCGATAAACCGCTGATCAGCCTGAACTGCGCCGCCCTGCCGGAAACCCTGGTGGAGAGCGAGCTGTTCGGCCATGTGCGCGGCGCCTTTACCGGCGCGTTGAACGAACGCCGCGGCAAGTTCGAACTGGCCAATGGCGGCACGCTGTTCCTCGATGAGGTGGGCGAGCTGTCACTCACCGTGCAAGCGAAGCTGCTGCGAGTGCTGCAAAGCGGCCAATTGCAACGCCTGGGCTCGGACAAGGAGCACCAGGTGGATGTGCGCCTGATCGCCGCCACCAACCGCGACCTCGCCGATGAAGTGCGCAATGGCCGCTACCGCGCCGACTTCTATCACCGCCTCAGCGTGTACCCGCTGCAAGTACCGGCGCTGCGTGAACGCGGGCGCGATGTGTTGCTGCTGGCCGGTTTCTTCCTCGAACAGAACCGCTCACGCATGGGCCTGGGCAGCCTGCGCCTGACCAGCGACGCCCAGGCGGCACTGCTGGCCTATAACTGGCCGGGCAACGTGAGGGAACTGGAGCATTTGATCGGACGTAGCGCGCTGAAAGCCCTGGGCAACTGTCGCGAGCGTCCGAAGATTCTCAGTTTGAATGCCCAGGACCTGGATCTGCCCGATGTCAGCGCACCGTTGATCGAAGAGCAAACCGGCAGCGCACCCGTTGTGACCGGCGACCTGCGCCAGGCCACCGAGCAGTATCAGCGCCAGGTGATCAGCGCCTGCCTGGAACGCCACCAGCACAACTGGGCCAGCGCCGCCCGCGAACTCGGCCTGGACCGCGCCAACCTCGGCCGCATGGCCAAACGCCTAGGCCTCAAATAACCCAAACAACCCTGGTCAAATGCAGGAGACAACACTATTCGAATGTGGGCGCTGGCTTGCCTGCTCCCCCATTAAATTTGTTTTGCCTGGAGGACCGGATTAACAGCCTGAACCACCCTCACCCGCCGAAACACCAACACATTCCCCACCATCACCAACACCAACCCCGCCAATGCCGGCGCCGTCCACTGATACCCCTCGGCATACGCCGACACATTCAGCGCCACCACCGGGAACAGCACGGTGCAATAAGCGGCGCGCTCCGGTCCCATGCGCCCGACCAGGGTCAGGTACGCGGTAAAGCCGATGACCGAACCTGGGATCACCAGGTACCACAGCGCGCCGATGTAGCGTGCACTCCAGTCCATTTCGAAGGGAATCCCGCGTACCACACAATAGGTCGCAAGCATCGCCGCGCCATACGCCATACCCCAGGCATTGGTGGTCAGCGGCCTGAGCCCGGCCTTCTGTTGCAGGCTCGACAACAGGTTGCCCGCCGAGAAACACAGGGTCCCGAGCAACGCCAACCCCAAACCGAGCAAGGTCTGCGGGCTGGCGGCATGCCCCACCAGTTCCGGCCAGAACAGCAGGCCCAAGCCCATCAAGCCGAGCCCGCCGCCCATCAACACATTACGCGCCACCCGCTGGCCGAAAAACACCCGGGCATTCAGCGCGTTCCACAGCGTGGCCGTGGAAAACACCACCGCCACCAACCCACTGGGAATCCACTGGCTGGCCGTCAGAAAACATATGAAGTTGACGCAGAACAGGCACAGCCCCTGGGCCAGGCAGATCAAGTGCCCACGCCGGTTCATCACCTGCAACTTACGGCTGAGCAACAACAGCGCAAACAACACCAGCGCCGCCAAGCCAAAGCGATAAACGATGGACACGGGGATTGCCACCACGCCCAGTTGCCACTTGAGGGCAATCCAGGTGGTGCCCCAGATCAACACGGTGAGTAAATACAGGGAAAGGTTCATAGCGGGCTCCATCGATTGAGCCACAGTGTGGCCTGCGACCCATCGCGCGCTCTTGCACAATCTTGCGCTTTTGTCGGGCGGTGGGCGCACAGCGTCCGCCGCGCGGAGTAGGATGCAAGGCGTCGGAGAGTACGAACCATGCCTGATCTGGAATCCCTGCAAGTCTTTCAAGCCCTTAACCGCTCGCCCAATGCACGCCTTGAAGCCTGCGCCGAGCTCGGTGACGGCTTGTCTGCGGCCTTGTGGAGCAACCATCACGATGCCCAGGATTACCAAGCGCCCAGTCATCACACCTTGTCGTGCTACATCGGCGGCGGCACCGGCACGTTTCGGCGCGACCAGCCAGGCACCAAGGGCGGGCCGGACAAGTTGTGCATCCTGCCCGCCGAGCATCAGTCAGCCTGGGTGATCAACGGCGAAATCCGCCTGGCCCATGTGTACTTCAGCCCGGAGCAATTCGCCCTGGGCTGCGTCACCTTGCTCGACCGCGAACCGCGCGCCCTGCAACTGCGCGAAAGCACCTTTCTGGAAGATGCCAGCCAGGCCCGGCGCTTTCACCAGTTGATCGCACTGAACTGGCACGAGCCCGCCGAGCGCCTACTGACCAGCAGCCTGGCCCATGAAATGCTCAGCCACACCCTGCTCAGCCAGGTCGGCGCCCGCGAAGGGCTGAGGTTGAAAGGCGGGCTGGCGGCACATCAGCGACGGCGGTTGGCGGAGTACATTGACCAGCATCTGGAAGACCCGATCAGCCTGGGTCAATTGGCCGGGATGTGCGCGCTGTCGGAATACCATTTCGCACGGATGTTCCGCCAAAGCTTCGGCCTGCCGCCCCATCAATACCTGTTGGCGCGCCGCCTCACCCGCGCCCAGGCACTGCTGCGCAGTGGCGCCCTGCCCTTGGGTGAAATCGCCTTGATGTGCGGGTTCTCCAGCGCCAGCCACTTTACCCATCGCTTTCGCCAGGCCATGGGTGCCACCCCCGGCGAATACCGCCAGGCGTTCTGCGCCTAGGCCATCAACCCCAGGGTCTTGGCCTTGGCCACTGCTTGCGTGCGTCGCTCCACACCGAGCTTGCTGTGGATACGCCGCGCGTGGGTCTTGACCGTATGCAGGGAGATAAACAGGCGGTCGGCGATTTCCAGGTTAGAGTTGCCAAGCGCGATCAACTGCAGCACCTCCAGCTCGCGCTGACTGAGTGGACTCTCTACCGCACCCGAGACAGGCGCTTGCGGCTCCATGCCCAGTTCACTCAACAACCCCGGCGATCGCAACCGCAGTTCGCGAATCGCCTGTTGCACCTGGCAACGCGCGGCCAACTCCAGCCCGGTTTGCAGCGAGCGGCGCGCCAGCGCACAGTCGCCGACTTGCCAGGCCACTTCGCCCAGCACCAGGCGCAGTTCGGTTTCCAGGCAGAGCATGCCGCGCTGATGGGCGGTTTCCAGCAAGGCCGTGAGCCGTGCCACGGGTTGATCGGCCGCCCCCAGTTTCACTTCAGCCAGCACCAGCAGATACTCCAGGCGCGGCACCAATTCCAGGGTGGCGGGCGGGGCCTGTTTGGCCTGGGGCCCACGAAAGTGGCGAAGCACGCGGCGCACCGCTTCCACCGTCAGTTCGGCACGGCCCTGCTGCAACCAGAAATGCCCACTGACCAGCAGCAACACCGCGCGATACACCGTGTCCGGCACCTGACGTTGTTGCATCAACCGTTCGGCGTCGCGCAGCTGCACAAAGGCCTGGGCGTAGTCACCGCGGTTGGCGGCCAGCAATGCCAGGCCGAGAAACCCATAGAGCACGCGCTTGTCCTGGCTGTGCAGGCACATCTTCAAGCCCGCCTCGAAACACTCGGCGGCCAGGCTGTCCTGCCCCTGGCGCAACGCCAGATGCCCCCGCCTCAAGGCGATGCGCCCGACCAAGGGCCCGGCCTTGAGGCGCTGCTTGAGCAACATCGCCTGCACATTTTCCAACAGGCTCTGGGCCCGGTATGGGGCACCACGCTGTTCCAGCAGTTGCGCGTGGTCCAGCTCCAACAAGGCTTCGAGCAGCAACGAGCCATGGGCGCGGGCCAGGCACAAGGCTTCGCGGCTCAGGCCTTGGGCCACGTCCAGCTCACCGCGCAGCAAGGCTTGCTGGGTCAGGCCCGAGAGGCACATCAGCCGCGACGTCCAGGCGCTGTCGGGCAAGGCGTGTAGCGCTTCGAGGAAATGCTCCCGCGAGCGCTCGGCATCACCGCCCAGATGCAGCAACCAGCCCCACTGCGCCTGCCAGCGGGCCAGCAGATAACGCTGTTTCGCCGCCGTCGGCTGCGGCGCGAACCGCGCCAGTTGTTGGATGCATTGCGCGGCCTGCTCGAAGCGCCCGGCGAACAGCAACGCCGCCGTCAGCAACCCGACCAACTGCGCCGAGCCGAGCATCAGTTCATCGCCATGCTGTTCATGCAGGCGCAACAGCAGCATCGCGTTCTGCTGGCGGAACAGGTCCTCGAAACTGAAGTGCTGCAACAGGCTCACCGCCACTTCATATTCTTCGGCGAGCAGTGCGTGTTCAAACGCAGCCTGCCAGTCCTGTTCGGCGGTGAACCATTGGCAGGCGCGACGGTGCCATGAACGTTTGGCCGGCCAAGGCTCATCACGCAGCAAATCGGCGAGTGGTGGAAAGACCTGCAGCCACTCGGTGTCTTCCCAGGGCTGGATAAACGCGCCGAGGGCCTGCAGATCGTGCAGATATTGATTACCGTCGCCAAAGCCGAACAGGTGCTCGCACAATCCCGCATTGAAGCGCGGCAGATGGGCCAGTACGCGCCAGGCTTCGGCCAGTTCGGGTGGCAAGGTACTGAACAGTTCGTGTTGCAAGTAATCGAGCAAGGTCTTTTCCGGGTGGCCGTCACCCAGCAAGGCAATGCGTGCACCGGCACACCAGCCGGCGCTGAACTGCAGCACCTGGTCGACGGACTGCCCTGGCGCATAAGTGAGCAGCTGCTGGATCTCGACCGGGCTGAACGCCAGGTCTGCGCCGCACTCCAGCAATTCATCGTCAAGCAGCAGCCGTGGCCAGTTGCACAGCGGGCGCCGCCGCGTGCCCAGCCACCAAGTCAGCGCCGGGCTGCTGGCGGTGAACAGGCGATCGAGCAAGGCGTCGGTGTCCGGCGCGGGCAAACGGCAGAAGTCATCAAGGAACACCCACGCCGGGGCCTGCCAACGCGCAAGGTCCGACAGCAGTGTCGCTTCATCGATGAACGGCAGGTCGAGGTTCTGCGCCAGGCGCTGGCAAAGATCGAGGGGGCTCAGGGCAATACCGTTGAGCGGCAACCAGTGCACCGGGCAATCCTTGGGTGCCTGTAGCGCGCATTCGGCGAACAACGCACTTTTGCCACTGCCAGCGGGCGCGCACAACAACTTGACCCTCACCTGCGCCGCCAGCAAAGGCTCGGCCAAGCGTGGGCGCAACAGATGGTGGGCGGACAGCCGAGGCATGAATCCAGGACGGTCCAGGCAGCGGGTCATGGCGGTCATTGCTGCATCCTGCTTTTTATTGTTATGCAACCTGGCGCCTACCCTAGTCCTGTGGTCGGCGGTTGTTGAAGAAGTATTCAGCAGGGTGATTGGCGGGCATAAAATTCAAGGCATACACCCCCCACTGTGCGAACACGCTCGCACAGTGGGGGGGCATTTCACATCGGGATCAGCGCACGCCTTCGGCCCTCAATGCCGCTGGCGTGTAGTCCGCCGCCTTGGCATTGAAACCGAACACAAAACTGCTCTTCTCCTCGTTCTTCATGCCCAGCGCGATATAGCGCCCGGCGATGATGTCGTACAGCGTTTCCACGGTATACGCCGGGGTCTGGTGGTTGTAGTAGAACTGCGCATGCCCCTCGGCGACACGCCACAGTTGGCCACGGCCGTCGTAGTGATCCACCAGCGCCACCTGCCAGCTGTCTTCATCGATGTACATGTGGCGCTTGGCGTAGATATGCCGCTCACTCGGCTTGACCGTGCCCACCACCTCCCAAACGCGGTGCAGCTCATAGCGAGTCAGGTCCTGATTGATGTGGCCGGCCTTGATGATGTCGTCGTACTTGAGTGTCGGCTGGTCGAGCTTGTAGCTGTTGTAGGGAATGTACATCTCCTTCTTGCCGACCAGCTTCCAGTCGTAGCGGTCCGGGGCACCGGAAAACATGTCGAAGTTGTCCGAGGTGCGCAGACCGTCGGAGGCCGTGCCCGGACCGTCATACGCCACTTGCGGTGCGCGGCGTACGCGACGCTGGCCGGCGTTGTAGATCCACGCCAGGCGCGGCTCCTTTACCTGGTCGAGGGTTTCATGCACCAGCAGCACGTTGCCCGCCAGGCGCGCCGGGGCCGTCACCGACTGCTTGAAGAAGGTCAGCACGTTGGCCGCCTTGGCCGGGTCCATGTCCGGGATCAACTGCGGCACCGCCACTTCCTCTTCGAAGCGGATCGGCGTGTAGCTGCCGTTGGTCTGCGGCGTGGCCTGGGTAATGATGCGCCGCAAGTTGCCGCCGTGGTAACGGGTGATGTGGTTCCACAGCACTTCCACGCCATTCTTGGGAATCGGGAAGGCGTAGTAGCGATTGCCGGTGAAGTTTTCCAGGCCGTTGCCATCGTTGATCGGCTTGACGTTCAGCGCACTGCGCTTGATCGACTCGTAAATCTCCGGCGGCAGGTTGACCGTGCGGTGACTTGGGTACACCGGGATCTTATAGGTCTCGGGATAGCGCTTGAACATCGCCACCTGGCCGTCGGAGAGTTTGTCCTTGTACTTGTCGACGGTGGCTGCGGTGATCACAAACAGCGGTTTTTCACTGGCGAACGGGTCGGCCAGGAAGCCCTTGCTGTCCACCGCACCGGCATTTTTCGGAATGCCGCCGGTCCACGCCGGAATCGAGCCGTCGGCGTTGCCGGCTTTTTCGGCGCCCACCGGGGTCAGGGTGGTGCCCAGCTTGGCCGCCTCTTCCGGCGACACCGCTGCCATCACGTTGGCGGCCAACAGGCTCAGGGCCAACACTGCAATTGTCTTACGCATGGATGTTTGTCCTTGTTTAAGCCAGATCAGAAGTTCACGCCGAAGCTGAGGGCGAGGAAGTCGCGGTCGGTCAGGGTGTTGTAGTCGCCGCCAAAGAAGTCGGTGTAACTGAGGCTGGCGGTGTAGGTGTTGCGGTAGTCCGCGTCGACACCCGCGCTGATGGCCTTGGCGCCCTTGTTGAACAGGCCATTGGGGCCGTAGCCGGCGACGTCATGGGACCAGGACAGGTTGGGCTTGAGGTTGATCCCGGCAATCACGTTGTTGTAGTCGAGGATCGCCCGCGCGCGATAGCCCCAGGAAGTGGAGGTGACAAAACCGTCGGTGTCACCCTGGAAACCGTAGGCGCCGTACACCGAGTCCCGGCCGTAACGCAGTTTGCTTTTATCTTCCAGTCCTGCGACGTGCACGATGGCCGCTTCACCGACCACCGTAAGGCGCTCGGCGCCTAGGACCTGGTCGAAGAACTGGGTCATGGAGCTTTGGATCTGGGTGATCTCTTTACGGCGATAGCCTTTGTTGTCGTCGCCGAAGTTGCTGCGGATGGGTGAGGCCAACTGGCCGGCGACGGGGTTGATCAGGGCCAGGGTCAGATCGGTAGTATTGAGTTGCACCGGGGCATTGGGCCGGTAGCTGATCTCACCGGTCCACGCGGTGCCGGTGGGCAAGGTGGTGGAGAAGCTGGCGCCGAACAAGCGGATGTCTTCCGGGTAATCCAAGTAGTACTGGCCACGGCCGAGCATGAGGCTCTGGACCAAGCCCGCGCCGGAGCCGGGCACGATGCCGTTGGCGGTGCCGGAAATAGCACCCAGGGTGGCCAGGCTGGTGTTGTTGGTGATGGTCCCCACCGTTGGCGTGCGGCTGTGGTAGTTCATGAAGTACAGGCCGTACTCGGTGTCGTCCCCCAGCCAGCGCAGGGCGGCGCCGAACTGGCCGGAATCCCGTGCATCACGGTCCCCGGCGCGACGTACGATGACCCCTTCACTGGTCGCGCCAAATCCTTGGCCGAACGCCGCCGCCACAGGCTGCAATGGCCTGATTGCCGGGTTCCCGACGGTGTAGTTGTTGGTGCAGCCGTCCGCTGCCACGTCGCCACCAAAGAAGGTGCCGCAGTTATCCAGCACCGTCTGGTCCCACTCCAACTGGTAGAAACCTTCAACCGTCAGCTGATTGGTCAGGCTCTGGGACGCGAACAGCATGTTGACCGGAATCAGCCCTTCCTTGATCTCGGCCCCCGGACGGCGGAACGCCGACACATCAATCGGGTTGATGCTGTTGATGGAGTTACCGATGAAGGTACTTTCGCCCCAGCTCACCACCTGCTTGCCCGCTCGCACGGTGCCCGGCAGATCACCCAGCGAATAGTTGTGATAGACGAAGGCATCCAGAATCTGCGCACCGCTGGACTTGGCGCCTTCCTTGCGGTTGTGGTCACTGATCGGTTTGAACTCGCGGTCTTCATCCTTCAGTTCAAAGTCGTACCAGTACTTGCCGCGCACGAATACACCCGTGTCGCCGTACTTCAACTCAAGGTCATGCAGGCCCTTGAAGATCTTGGAGAAGGTTTCGCCCTTCTTGAAGTTCAAGCGCCCGTCATCACCGGTAGACGCCTGGCCGGTACCGCCGTTGACGGTGCCCACCAGCTTTTTATCGGCGTCGCGCATGCCCCAGCTCGCACCCACCGACAGCGAAGAATCGAATTGCCCTTCGATCTCGCCAATGTTGAATGAAATAGCCTGTGCCTGAGCACAGCAACCCAACGCAACCGCAGCGGCCAGCGCCTGTGGCCTGAAGATGGCGCGCATTGTTGTTCTTGTCATGCGTCTTCCCCGGTGAGTGACAGAAGGCCCCACCCTACTGCCGCCCATCAGGAGCGATAAGCGCACCAAGGAGGGATTCGTGTTGTCACTCAAAAGGATGACTGAGCGCTCTGGCCGGGGCTCCGGGCGCAGGCATGCATTGGATGGATGGCGGGTTATCAGGGGAATGTATGGAGAACGTCGAAACTGTTGCTGATTCAGCAACAGTCCTTGTCACGAATCGGCATTACTCATTTTGTTACAAGCGGCTATTCTTATCGGGCTTTCAGGGCAAACGGCCCGCTTCCTCAACCGGAAGGAAAGCCAGATTTACATAGATTGATGACTGTTTTCAGTCTATTACCGGTGTTCACTGACGTTGATTTGTCGCTCCTTGATCCAACGTCTTACTTCGGCCGCTGCCTATGCAGCGGCCTTTTTTATGCCTGGAATAAAACGGGGCGCTATCAGCGCCCCGTAGGATTCAAGCTTTTTCAAGCAACGATCACAGGCTGTATTTCTGCAAATTGGCCATCATCTCCTTCAACGCTTCGATATTGTCCTTGGGGTGCGCTGCCCCCTCGAAGTCGCAGATCTGTTGCCAATGCGCCGCCACATCATCGGGCGAGAAGCCCGCCTCCGGATCAAAGCCCACGCCCAGGCTGCGCTCCCAGCGGGTCTTGCCAATCCAGCCGCCGCCGACTTCAAACAACCCCGAGGTTTCCTGGCAGGCTTCGCTGCCCAGGTACACCACCAATGGACTGACCAACTCCGGCTTGAGGCGCTCGAACACCTGCGGCGGGATCAGGCCTTCGGTCATGCGCGTGCCGCCGGTGGGAGCAATGGCGTTGACCAGGATGTTGTTCTTGCGGCCTTCCAGCGCCAGGGTGCGCGTCAGCCCATACAGACCCAGCTTGGCCATGCCGTAGTTGGACTGGCCGAAGTTGCCATAGATGCCCGAGGTGGACGCGGTGAAGATAACCCGGCCGTAACCCTGCTCACGCAGATGGGGCCAGGCGGCACGGGTGACTTTGTAGGCGCCTTCGACGTGCACCCGGTAAACCAGGTCCCAGTCGCTGTCGTCCATTTTGTGGAAGGTCTTGTCGCGCAGAATGCCAGCGTTGTTGACCACCACATCGATACGGCCAAAGGCGTCGAGGGCATTCTGCACAATCCTGTCACCGTCGGTGACAGAGTCATGATTGGCTTCGGCGATGCCGCCGGCTTCGCGAATCTCAGCCACCACGCGGTCGGCGGCCGAGGCACTGGCGCCTTCGCCCTGGGTGGAACCGCCCAGGTCGTTGACCAGCACTTTCGCGCCATGTCTGGCGAACAGCAGCGCATGGGCACGGCCCAACCCGCCGCCGGCACCGGTGACGATCACGACCTTATCCTGAAACTGCACTGACTCACTCATACCGGACTCCAATGGCGACAATGGGAATGGGTCGAGTGTCAGGCACGGAGGCCATGGTCACAATAACCACGGCTGAGCCTGAATGGTGCTCGATAAGGCAGAGGGATGATCATGTGGGAGCGGGCATGCCGACGATGCAAGCGCCTCGGCCTTTGAGTTGAATCGCCGCGACGCTATCGCAGGTACGCCAGCTCCCTCACCGGGCCAGCAATGCGTTCGCGAAACGCCAGGTAATGCTTGAGCACCTGCACCGGCGCCTCGATCTGCGGGTAGTGCCCGATATTGGCCAACAGCACCGTGTCGGCGTGGGGCACCAACTCGCAGTAACGCGCCACCATATGAGCGCCCGAGATCGGGTCCATCTCGCCATCGATCACTCGCAGCGGCACTTCCTCGCGTTGCATCGCCGCCACCCAACGCTCACGCATACGCCCGCGCTGAGGGATATACGCAATGAGTTTGTGCAGGATGCGTGTGCCGTCATGGCAGTCGATCAGGCTCCAGAAATCATCCAGGGCGCTTTCGCTGGGGCGGGTGTTGGGGCCGAAGATCTGGCTGAAACTGTTCGCCAAGGCATTGCGCCCGAAGGCGCGGCCGATCATCCAGCCCAACGGGCTGAGCAAGAGTTTTTGCACCAGTGCCGGGCGATGGGTTTCGGGAAACAGCCCACCGTTGAGAAACACGCAACTGGCCATGTGAAAGCGCCCTTCGTAATGCCGGGCCAGCAGTTCCTGGGCGACGCTGTCACCGTAGTCGTGTGCCAGCACATGCACCGGCTGCTCTACGCGCAAATGTGCCAGCAGTGCCTGCTGCAAATCTGCCTGTTCCAGCAGGCAATAACCGTGATCCAGTGGCTTGGCCGAGTCGCCGAAACCGAGCATGTCGCAGGCAATCACCAGATTGCGCTGGGCCAGGGGCTGCCACAGGTAGTGCCAGTCCCAGCTGGCGGTGGGAAAGCCATGGATCAGCAGCAACGGTTCGCCCTGCCCCGCCACCCAGTAACGAAGGGTGCGGCCGTGGAAGTCGAACGTCTGGCTGCGTTTGCGCCAGGCGCTGAGCGGGATCTCGGTGAGTGGCATCAGGTTTTATACCCGGGATCGAGGCTGTCCAGTTTGCGCAGCAACGCCGGCCAGGCCAGCGCGCCCCCCATGCCTTGTGCGCTCTTTGTGACCGCCGCCACCATTGCCTTGGCGCCGGCGAGAATCTGCGGCCCGATGTTGATCAGTTCAACGCCACCGCTTTGCGCCAACACCTGGATGTCGCAGGCGCGCTGGAAGGTGAACATCATCAAGAAGGTGTCGGCGATGGTGCTGCCGCAGGTCAGCAAGCCGTGGTTGTGCAGCATCAGGAAATTGTTTTCGCCCAGGTCGGCCTGCAAGCGGGCCTTCTCTTCGTGGTTCAGCGCCACGCCTTCGTAGGCGTGATAGGCCAGACTCGACAGCACGAATATCGACTGCTGGCTGATCGGCAACACGCCTTGTTTCTGCGCCGCCACTGCGACCCCTGCGGCGGTGTGGGTGTGCAGCACACAGGTTACATCGTGGCGCACTTCATGGATGGCGCTGTGGATGGTATAGCCCGCCGGGTTGATCTCGTAGGGGCTGTCCATCAGCTTGTTGCCGGCCTGATCGACCTTGACCAGGCTCGATGCGGTGATCTCATGGAACATCAGCCCATAAGGATTGATCAGGAAGTCATCGGTGCCCGGCACTTTGGCCGAGATATGGGTGAAGATCAGGTCGTCCCAACCGTGCATCGCCACCAGGCGATAACAGGCTGCCAGGTCGACGCGGGTTTGCCACTCGGCAGCGCTGACCTGATCTTTGACATTCTGTGGCGATAGAACGGGGGCTAGGCTCACGGCAACGACCTCCTTGGCGCATTTTCTTATTGTTTTTTGAGTGATGGGCCAGTCTAGTCAGACCTTGAGGCTGCCGGAGTTGCCTTGGCAGCCAGCTTGATGACCGTGCGAGTCAGGGTTGAGGATAGTTCAATCTCGTACTCGCAACGTCAGAGAAGTGCCGCCAATAAAGGCGCGGCGAACAGGTTGAGCAGGCCCGTCAGCACCATCACCAAGCCTGCGACGGAGCCCTCTTCGCCGCCCACCTCATGGGCACGGCTCACGCCCGCGCCGTGGGCGCCCACGCCGAATAACGCACCGCGCGCCAAGGGTGTGCGCAGCGGCAACCACTTCAGCAGCACACCGCCGAGCATGGCGCCGAACACGCCGGTGAACATCACAAACACAGCCGTCAGTTCCGGCACGCCGCCAAGGTCGGAGGACACCGGCATGGCGAACGGTGTCGTGATGGAGCGTGGCACTAGGGACAGGGCTACCGAGGGATCCAACGCCAGGGCCTTGGCCAAACCGAACGAGGTGGCAATGGACGCTGCGCTGCCCGCGATCATGCCCAGCAACAAGGCCGACCAGTAACGCGCCAGCAACTTGCGCTGTTGCCAGATCGGCACCGCGAACGCCACTGTCACCGGGCCAAGCACAAGCATCAGCCAATGGGTGTCGGCAGAGTATTCGGCGTAGGCGGTGTTCATCGGCACGGCCACGGCCAGCAATAGCACCGGTACCAGGATCAGTGGTGACAATAGGTAACGCCCGGTGCGGCGGTAGATCCAGCGACTGAAGATATAAGCACTCAAGGTCAAGGCGAGCCAGAACACCGGCATCAGTTCAAACTTCATGGCGTAGCTTCCAACGGCACACCAGTTCGACGGTGAACGCGGTCACCAGCATGACTGCCAGGGTGCTGAGGCCAATCACCAGCAGGATGCGCCAGCCGTCATTGCGCAACAGGCCGCCATAGTCCAGCAGGCTCATCAGCGCGGGAATGAAGAACAGCAGCATCTCAGCCATCAACACACCGGCCCCCAATTGCAGGGCAGCCGGCTTGATCAGTCCGCTGGCGAAGGTTGCCAGCAGCAGTCCCAAACCCACCACGCCACCGGGGATCGGCAGCGTCAGCCATACGGCCAGCTGGCAACCGAGCAGGTAAATGGCCAGCAGCGCGATCAGTTCAATCAACAAACGGGTGAAACGTTTCATGGGCTTTGGGTCCTCGCAGGCCTTCATTTTAGAGAGACCTGCCCCATCCCCACAGCGAATTGTTAGACTGTCAGCTATTCCACTTTGGAATTGAAGGGATGGAATTCAAACAACTGCGCAGCTTTGTCGAAGTGATCCACCGGGGCGGCTTCACTCAGGCCGGGAAAACTCTGCACATCAGTCAATCCGCCGTCAGTAAACAAGTCGCGCAACTGGAACAAAGCCTGGGCACGCCACTGTTGGAACGTACCGGTTCGCACATCCGCCTGACCGCCGCCGGGGAGGTGGTGCTGCAACGGGCTGAAGCCATGCTGCGTTTGCAGACGGAATTGCTCAGTGAGCTGGATGATATGCAGCAACTGACCCGTGGCGAGTTGCGCCTGGGTTTGCCGCTACTGGCGGGCGATACCTTGTTCGCCGGGCTGTTTGCCGAGTACCGCAGGCGCTACCCGAACGTCACCATCCAGTTGCTGGAAGGTGGCAGTCGCACGATCGAACAGGCGATTCTCAATGGTGAACTGGATGTCGGCGGCTGTCTGAACTCAAGTGATCCGGCCTTCGCCCGACAAGCCTTCTGCGATGAACCGCTCGACGCCCTGCTGCCGATGGATCATCCCCTGGCGCAGAATGCCCAAGTGCGCCTGGAGGAACTGGCGGACACCCCGTTTCTGATGTACCAGCGCAGCTTTGTGCTCAATGATCGGTTGATCCAGGCCTGCCAGCAGGTGGGCTTCACCCCGAGGGAAATCGGCCGCAGCGGCCAGGCTGACTTCCTCGCCGCCCTGGTCGCAGCCGGCCAGGGCGTGGTGCTGCTGCCCAGCGTGGTCGCCCGTGGACTGTTGCGACCGGGCGTGGTGCGCCTCACCTTGAAGGCGCCCGACTACCTGCGCTGGGACATTGCGTTTACCTGGCGTGAGGGCGCGTATCTGTCAAAAGCCGCCCAGGCCTGGCTGGCGTTGTTGCGCGAGTTTCCGGTCAGCCGCGCAGTGCAGTGACCAGCTCGGCCAGCCACGGTTCGGCATCGGCTTCCGGGGTGACGCTTTCGCTGGCGTCCAGGCGCAGCATCGGCAGCACTTCGCGCACGCCCAGTTCGCTAAATAGCTCGCGCATTTGCTCGCCGCCGCCGCAGAAGGTATCGCCATAGCTGGCGTCGCCCAGGCCGATCACCGCACCCGGCAGGCCGCGCCAGGCGGCGGGCAGTTGGTCGCGAATGCTGGAGTACAGAGGTTGCAGATTGTCGGGTAACTCGCCCATGCCCGTGGTGGAGGTCACCGCCAGAAATGCGTCCGGCGCAAACGCCTGTACATCCGCCAGGCTGGCGCGAGCGTTATGCCAGGCCTCGAAACCGGCGGCATTGAGGATATCGGCAGCGTGGCGGGCGACTTCTTCAGCAGTGCCGTAGACCGAGCCGGAAAGGATGGCGACTTTCATCAATCTGATCCTGTGGTTGAGCGAAAGCGTGGGATATTAGCAGCTCGACCGCCCCCTACAAAAAAACGTCACGCCCGCTGGAAAGATTGCCACGCTGTCTTAAACTTGCGACTCCTCAAATGGATGGATCCACCTGAATGATTAATGCCCAATTGATGCAAATGGTCATTGATGCCTCGAATGACGGCATCGTTATCGCCGAACGGGAAGGCAAGGACCTGCCGCTGATCTACGTCAATCCGGCCTTCGAGCGCCTCACCGGCTACACCCGCGACGAGATCCTCTACCAGGATTGCCGTTTCCTGCAGTCCGGTGACCGCGACCAGCCCGCTCTGATCGCCATTCGCGAGGCCCTCAGCGCCGGCGAAAGCTGCCGCGAAACCTTGCGCAACTACCGCAAGGACGGCACGCACTTCTGGAATGAGCTGTCGCTGTCCACCACTTACAACCCGGCGGACAAACAAACGTATTTCGTCGGCGTGCAAAAAGACGTGACGGTTCAGGTCAAAGCCCAGCAGCGCGTGGCTCAACTGGAGGCGCAAGTCGCAGAACTCAAGGCTGAACTGGCGGCACTCAAAGCGACGAGTGGATCTAACAAAAATTAGAAAAAACGCTCATTAAGAGGATAATGGCGTTTTAGCACCTCCCGCCCCCCCGTTGAGCAAGCCCCATGCGACGCGATGCACTCCTGACGCAGGACGAGTTGGATTTCATCCAGACCCTGCAGCACAATCCGCAATTGAACCTGCGTGATGCATCGTCGAGCTTGACGGTCAACGGCGGTGCGCAGATTCGCGACCTCCTCACTCGCCTGGCGGCCCACGACCACGTCACCATCCAGGCGCAGTTCGACAACCAGCAGCTCACCTTCCCACTGCACTTGGTGGAAGATGAGTTTCATGCCGTTCACCTGCGCCTGGGCGTGCCGAGTATTTTCGAGGACGGGCCAATGATCCGGCCGTGGCGCCTCGCACTCGAGACCCCGGTGGCGTTGGAAAATGTCAGGGGCAACCCGGGCGCGCTGTGGGTACATGAGGTGTCATTCAAGGGTGTGCTGGTAGAAATTCGCGGCCGGATCAAGCCGCCGAAAACCTTTTCCCTATGGTTCAGCCCTTCGGGTTACGAACGCATCGCGGTGCGCGGAACGTTCGAACGGGAAACCGCACGCGGCCTGTTCGCTTATCGGCTCAGCCAAGACGTCGCCGATGAAACCGAGCGCCTGCGCCAGTTCATCCTGCACCAGCACCGCCTCGCTCATCCTGAAGTGCACGCTTGATATCAGGTATCCAGGCTACCGCTCAGGAATTGCTGCAAGCGCCGCTGCATCAGCGGGCCATCATTGCCCAGGCAGCCGATTGACGAGCCAGCGAGGCGCTCCTGCACCAAGTCCGCGGCGTCACCGGCCAGCAGCAATGGACAATCGATGGTCAGCGCCAGCCGCTTGAGCCGCGACGGCAGTTCATTGCTGGGGGCGCGATTGGAAAACAGCACCAAGGCTTGCGGATGGGTCTTCTCACAGACCAGTGTCAGTTCGTCGAATGGCTGGCCCACACCCAGGATCTTTACAGCGAGCTTTTCACCCGTCAGCAGCAGGCCTGCCACCAACACCTCCAGCTCGCGGCATTCCCCGGCAATGGCTGCCAGCAGAACCCGAGGCAGCGGCGCGGCGGCTATCACCTGCAGACGTTGCGCGGTGCGTGAACGCAAGAAATTATCGAAGAACAGCCACTCGCTGGCCTGGCCGAAGCGCCCTTGATGACGCAACAATTCCTGCCAGAGCGGCATGAGAATGTCTTGAAAGACCACGGCGAGCGGGTAGGCGGAAAAAATCTGGCCGTACAGCCGATCCAGTTGGCAGTCATCGAACGCGCTGATTGCGTTGCGCAATTGCCCGTGCCACTGAGCCCACTCCACGCCATCTTCAGAAACCGTACCGGGTTCGCGGAGCGGCTCGCCGCGCGCGAGGATCCTGCCCACTTTGCTCACCGCGACGCCGCGCTCGATCCAGTCGAGAATGCGGTGCACCGTGTCGATATCGGTGCGCGAGTACAAACGATGCCCACTTTCGGTGCGGATCGGCTGGATGAGGCCGTACCGTCTCTCCCAGGCCCGCAGGGTGACCGGGTTGACGCCCGTCAGACGAGCCACTTCGCGAATCGGCAAAAGATCATCGGAAACAGCGATGCGGTCAGTGGTTGTTTCGCGCTGCGGAGCAATAGTTTCGGGCATCAGAGGTCAAGAACATCCATGTCGATATGGGCCCCATTTAACGCTTTTTCGGTTGAACGATTCAAGCTGCGCAGCGAACCGACAGAAGTGTCTGGCGTATTTCACTAAAACAGGAATAATCCTTGCCTGCTTTTTCAAGGCGCAGCCGCATCACCCCGCGACTGCACCTGGTGCCGTACCTACCCGGTCACGTGCCCCCTTATTTGGAGATACACAATGTCTACCTCTCCCGTCACCTTGATGGTTGCGCGCCGCGTGGCCAAAGGGCGCTACGAAGAACTGATGGCCTGGCTGCGCGAAGGCGAGCAATTGGCCACGGACTTTCCCGGCTACCTGGGCTCGGGTGTCCTTGCACCGCCGCCCAACGATGATGAATTCCAGATCATTTTCCGCTTCGCCGATGAACAGACTCTGCATGCCTGGGAGTTTTCAGCTTCCCGCAGCGCCTGGTTGAGCCGTGGCAGCGAGCTGTTTGCAGACCCGTCCGAGCACCGCGTACGTGGTATCGATGGCTGGTTTGGCGCAGTCGGCGCCCGCCCTCCACGCTGGAAGCAGGCAGTGGCGATCTGGCTGGCGTTTTTCCCGGTGTCGTTGCTGTTCAACTTTGTCCTGGGGCCCTTGCTCAACGGACTCGACCTGGCGCCGCGCGTACTGGTCAGCACCATGGCCCTGACGCCGCTGATGGTGTACTGGTTCATCCCGCTGTCGACGCATCTGTTAGCCAATTGGCTGCATCCCTCCCCGCCACGCAAGGTCGCTGAAGCCGCCGCGTGAGTACAGGGGCGCCCGGTCGCTGGTATAGTTTCAATCTGCCAGCGACTCGAGCCTCCCATGACTGCAACGAACGCCCCGATCCTGATCACCGGCGCCGGCCAGCGTGTCGGCCTGCATTGCGCCCAGCGCCTGCTGGATGAAGGCCACCCGGTGATTTTCAGCTACCGCAGCGAGAGACCCGGCGTGCAAGCCCTGCGCGCACGTGGTGCAGTGGGGGTGTTTGCCGACTTCTCCAGTGAGGCCGGTATCCTGGCGTTTATCGCTGAATTGAACACCCATACCCAGAGCCTGCGCGCGATCATTCACAACGCCTCGGCCTGGATCGCCGAAACGCCCGACGACGAAAGCCGCGCCTTTACCGACATGTTCAGCGTGCACATGCTTGCGCCGTACCTGATCAACCTGCATTGTTCACCCTTGTTGCAACGCTCTTCCCCCGCCGACATTGTGCACATCAGCGATGACGTGGTGCGCAAGGGCAGCCGCCAGCACATCGCGTATTGCGCCACCAAAGCCGGGCTCGACAGCCTCACGTTGTCGTTTGCCGCGCAGTTCGCGCCGCTGATCAAGGTCAACGGCATCGCGCCGGCGATGGTGATGTTCAACGACGGCGACGACGCAGACTATCGCGCCAAGGTGCTGGCCAAGTCGGCACTGGGCATCGAGCCCGGGCCCGAGGTGATCTACCAGAGCGTGCGTTACCTGCTGGATAACCCTTATGTCACCGGTACCACCCTGACCGTCAACGGCGGGCGGCATATCAAGTAAGCCGTTTGTGAGGATGTTGTATGACCCTGCCCCACCACTACCGCGAAATCCTCAAAGGCCTGGGCGAAGACCCGGAGCGCGAAGGCTTGCTCGATACGCCCAAGCGCGCTGCCAAGGCCATGCAGTACCTGTGTCACGGCTACGAGCAGAGCCTTGAAGACATCGTCAACGGCGCGCTGTTCACCTCTGACAATGACGAGATGGTGATCCTCAAGGACATCGAGTTGTACTCGCTGTGCGAACACCACCTGCTGCCCTTCATCGGCAAGGCCCACGTGGCCTACATCCCCACCGGCAAGGTGTTGGGCCTGTCGAAGCTGGCGCGCATCGTCGACATGTACGCTCGGCGCCTGCAGATCCAGGAAAACCTCACGCGGCAAATCGCCGACGCAATCCAGGACGTGACCCAGGCCGCCGGCGTGGCCGTGGTGATCGAAGCCCAGCACATGTGCATGATGATGCGCGGTGTGGAAAAACAGAATTCAACCATGAACACCTCGGTGATGCTCGGCGCGTTCCGCGAGTCGAACACCACGCGCATGGAGTTCCTGCAACTGATCGGACGGAGCAAGTAGCAATGCCACAACTTCAACCAGGCATGGCGCGCATCCGGGTCAAGGACCTGTGCCTGCGCACTTACATCGGCATCAACGAGGACGAGATCCTCAACAAGCAGGATGTGCTGATCAACCTGACCATCCTGTATGCCGCCCAGGAAGCCGTGCGCGACAATGACATTGACCACGCCTTGAATTACCGCACCATCACCAAGGCGATCATTGCCCACGTCGAGGGCAACCGCTTTGCCTTGCTGGAGCGCCTGACCCAGGAGCTGCTGGACCTGGTGATGAGCAATGAGTCGGTGCTGTACGCCGAAGTCGAAGTGGACAAGCCCCATGCGCTGCGCTTTGCCGAGTCGGTGTCGATTACCCTGGCGGCCAGCCGCTAACCCCTGAATTGTCAGTGAGCCCTATGAACGACCAACAACGCCTCGAACTCGAAGCCGCTGCCTTCCGCAGGCTGGTGGCGCACCTGGACAGCCGCAAGGATGTGCAGAATATCGACCTGATGAACCTCTCGGGCTTCTGCCGAAACTGCTTGTCCAAGTGGTACAAGGCCGAGGCCGACGAGCGCCAGATCGAGCTGAGCCTCGATGACGCCCGTGAAGTGGTGTACGGCATGCCGTACGCCGAGTGGAAAGCCCAATACCAGAAAGAAGCCAGCGCCGACCAACAGGCGGCGTTCGCCAAAGGAAAAACCCATGACTGATTTGAACACCCTGCGCGCCAGCCTCGACAGCGGCGAACATGTTTTTGCCGATACGCTGGCCTTTGTCGCCGCAGGTTATGACTACCAGCCACAAGCCTTTACCAATGGCGACGTGGAAAACGCCGCTGGGCAGAACGAAGGCTCGTGCAAGACCTTGGGTTTGGCCCTGTTGGAAGGCCTGAGCGACCAGGAAGCGCTGCTGGCGTTTGGCGAGCATTACCGTTCGGTGCTGGCGACGCCTGAGGGCAGCGACCATGGCAATATCCGGGCGCTGATCAAGCATGGGCTGGCTGGGGTGAAGTTTGCCGCGCAGCCACTGACCCGCCGCTGATTCAATTTGATAACCCGGTTAATGTGGGAGCCGGGCTTGCCCGCGATGGCCGTGGTGGCTGACACGACGCTATCGCAGGCAAGCCAGCTCCCACAGTGATTGGGTTGACACATCGAAACTGTGGTGCGACTTGAATTGCGCGCATAAAAAAACCGGCCTCTCAGCCGGTTTTTTCGTTTCAACGGTTTAGAACGAAGCGTCCTTCAAACCGTCGAGGTAACGCTCGGCATCCAGTGCCGCCATGCAACCGGCGCCGGCCGAGGTGATGGCCTGGCGGTAGACGTGGTCGGCCACGTCACCGGCAGCGAAGATACCTTCGATGTTGGTGGCAGTGGCATTGCCTTCGCGGCCGCCCTGAACGACCAGGTAACCGTCTTTGGCTTCCAGCACGCCCTCGAACAGCGAAGTGTTCGGAGTGTGGCCGATGGCGATAAACACGCCGTCGACTTTCAGCTCGTCGAAGCTGCCGTCGTTGTTCTTCAGGCGGGCACCGGTCACGCCCATGTTGTCGCCCAGGACTTCGTCCAGGGTGGCGTTGAGCTTGAGGATGATCTTGCCTTCAGCCACACGGGCGTGCAGCTTGTCGATCAGGATCTTCTCGGCGCGGAAGGTCTCGCGGCGGTGAACCAGGGTCACGGTGCTGGCGATGTTGGCCAGGTACAGTGCTTCTTCCACGGCAGTGTTGCCACCACCGACCACGGCGACTGGCTTGTTGCGGTAGAAGAAACCGTCGCAGGTCGCGCAGGCGGAAACGCCCTTGCCCATGAACGCTTCTTCCGACGGCAGTCCCAGGTAACGGGCGCTGGCGCCAGTAGCGATGATCAACGCGTCACAGGTGTACACGCCGCTGTCGCCGGTCAGGCTGTAAGGCTTCTTGGAGAAATCGACCTGGTTGATGTGATCAAACACGATCTCGGTTTCGAAGCGCTCGGCGTGTTCTTTCATACGCTCCATGAGCACCGGGCCGGTGAGGCCGTGGACGTCGCCCGGCCAGTTGTCGACTTCGGTGGTGGTGGTCAGCTGACCACCCGCCTGCATGCCGGTGATCAGCAGTGGCTTGAGGTTGGCCCGGGCAGCGTAAACGGCAGCGCTGTAACCGGCAGGGCCGGAACCGAGAATAATCACTCGCGAATGACGGGTATCAGACATGACTCACTCCTATCGACCACCTGGACTACAAGGCGGCTGGAATAAAAAAGGGACCACGAAGCACTTGGGGAAGGCTTGAACTCGCAGGCCCTGAAAAATAATGGGTGCAGCGTATCGAGGGGGGCAAGATTAAGGAAATACGGAATAACAATCCAGCTCATAGGTGGTCTCTATGCAGTCGGCTAGATTGATCGATGCCTTTGTTACTGCTGATGTCGCCGCTTTCGCCCAAGATGCAAAGCCGGTAAGGTCGGCGCGTTCGTCCCCTTGTTCGGAGTTCTCCATGCCCGCCCCCGCTCTTTCCGGCCCGCAATACCTGCGCGAAGGCCTCAAACTGGTGTTGAGTCCCAGCTTGCGCCTGTTTGTGCTGCTGCCGCTGGCGATCAACCTGGTGTTGTTCGTCGGCTTGATCTATTTCGCCGGCCATCAGTTCAGTTTGTGGGTCGACCATCTGATGCCGACGCTGCCGAGCTGGCTGGGTTTTCTGAATTACCTGCTCTGGCCCCTGTTCGTCGTGCTGGTGGTGCTGATGGTGTTTTTCACCTTCACCATGCTCGCCAACATCATCGCAGCGCCCTTCAACGGCTTTCTCTCGGAGAAAGTAGAAGTGGTGGTGCGCGGCACCGATGACTTCCCGGCCTTCAGCTGGGGCGAGTTGATCGCCATGGTCCCGCGCACCCTGGCTCGCGAGATGCGCAAGCTGGGCTATTTCCTGCCCCGGGCCATCGGCCTGTTTATCCTGTCGTTCATTCCGGTGGTCAACCTGATCGCCGCCCCCCTGTGGTTGCTGTTCGGCGTGTGGATGATGGCGATCCAATACATCGACTACCCGGCGGACAACCACAAACTGGGCTGGAACGAAATGCTCGCCTGGTTGCGGCAGAAACGCTGGCAGAGCATGAGCTTCGGCGGGATCGTCTACCTGGTGCTGCTGGTGCCGGTGGTCAACCTGTTGATGATGCCGGCCGCGGTGGCGGGAGCCACGTTGTTCTGGGTACGTGAACAAGGGGCCGAGGCGATGGCACAGCAGCAGAAAGTGACCCAGTCATAAATCCATCATCTCGATGACACAATGACGACATGGCCCACGGCGAGACTGTGGGTCATGACGACAGCTTCGCTTCACATCACCCTTATTACCGAAACCTTCCCGCCAGAGATCAACGGGGTGGCCAATACCCTTGGTCGCCTGTGCGAGGGTTTGCGTGCCCGTGGCCATCAAGTCGAACTGGTGCGCCCGCGCCAAGGCGTCGACCAGAGCCGCCCCAGCGACGATGCGTTGCTGCTGTGCCGTGGCTGGCCGCTGCCGGGTTATCCAGGCCTGCAATGGGGGCAGTCGTCGATGCACAAGTTGCTGCGGCGCTGGACCCGTCAGCGCCCGGACGTGCTGTACATCGCCACGGAGGGGCCACTGGGCCTGTCCGCCCTGCGCGCCGCACGCCGCCTGGGGATCAGCGTGGTCAGCGGTTTTCACACCAACTTCCAGCAGTACTCCAACCAATACGGCTTGAGCCTGCTGAGCCGGATGGTCACCCACTACCTGCGCTGGTTTCATAACCGCTCGACCCTGACCCTGGTGCCCAGCGCCAGCCAGCGCCTGGAGCTGGAACGCCGGCATTTCGAGCGCCTGGGCATGTTGTCACGCGGCGTGGACAGCCAGCTGTTCCATCCCGCCAAACGCGATAACGCGCTGCGGAAAAGCTGGGCATTAAACAGCGAGCAAACCGCCGTGCTCTATGTGGGCCGGCTGGCCCAGGAAAAAAACCTGGGGCTGCTCAAGCGCTGCTTCGAGACGTTGCAGGACACCTATCCACTGCGCCAGATGAAACTGATCATCGTCGGTGATGGCCCGCAACGCGCGACGATGGAGAAGGAGCTGCCAGAGGCGATCTTCTGCGGGACCTTGCGCGGTGAGGAACTGGCGCGGCATTACGCGTCAGGCGATGTGTTTCTGTTCCCCAGTCTGACCGAAACCTTCGGCAACGTTGTGCTGGAAGCAATGGCGTCGGGGCTGGGTGTGGTGGCCTACGACCAAGCCGCCGCGACCCAGCATATTCGCCATGGCTACAACGGTGTATTGGCGATGCCGGGGGACGAGAACGCGTTTTGCGAGGCGGCCAACTGGCTGCTGGAGGACGCTGAAAGTCTGCGCCGCATGCGCCTGAATGCGCGTCAACATGCGAGCCGCCAGGGTTGGCCGGCGATTATCGAGCAGTTTGAGCGACAACTGCGCGGGGTCTGCAAGGACGGGCACCCGGTGCCCGCCCTGTCGCCGCTTACACCAGGGTCGTCAACGCCTCACGACTGAACGGCAGAATGTCGCCCTCACGGCCTTCACGCACCTTCACCGCCCAATCCGGATCGACCAACAGCGCACGGCCCACAGCGACCAGGTCGAACTCATCGTTGTTCAAGCGCTCCAGCAGTTTCTCCAGGCTGGCCGGTTGCGCGACCTTGTCGGTGTTGACCATGAACTGCAGGAACTCGCCGTCCAGGCCGACGCTGCCCACGGTGATGGTCGGCTTGCCGGTGAGCAGACGTGTCCAGCCGGCCAGGTTAAGGTCGGAACCTTCGAACTCCGGCTCCCAGAAACGACGCGTGGAGCAGTGGAAAATATCCACGCCCGCGTCGGCCAGTGGCTTGAGGAATTCGCCCAGGGCTTCTGGGGTTTGCACCAGGCGCGCGGTGTAGTCCTGCTGCTTCCATTGGGAGAAACGGAAGATGATCGGAAATTGCGGGCCGACCGCGGCGCGGGTGGCCTGGATCAGCTCAATGGCAAAACGCGAACGGTTGGCCAGGCTGCCGCCGTATTCGTCAGTCCGCTGGTTGCTGCCTTCCCAGAAGAACTGATCGACCAAATAGCCATGGGCGCCGTGGATTTCAACGCCGTCCATGCCGATGCTCTGGGCATCCTTGGCGGCTTGGGCGAAGGCATTGATCACCTCCTTGATGTCTTGATGGGTCATGCCGTGCACGACCACATTGCCATCCTTGAGTTTTTCCATCGGGCCATAGGCCGGCACGCTGGCATCCGGCTCGGTGCCGATCCGACGCACGCTGCCCACATGCCACAGCTGCGGGACGATCTTGCCGCCTTCGGCGTGTACCGCGTCGACGACGTTCTTCCAGCCAGCCAGAGCAGCTTCACCGTAGAAGTGCGGCACGTTGGGGTAACCATTCGAGGCTTGATGGCCGACCACGGTGCCTTCGGTGATGATCAGGCCCACGCCGGCAGCGGCGCGTCGGCGGTAGTACTCGATCACGCTGGAACTGGGTACGCCACCAGGCGAGAACGAACGGGTCATCGGCGCCATGACGACACGGGTCGACAGTTGCAATGCACCGAGCTGGAAGGGTTTGAACAAGGCTTGGACGGGCATGGGGCACTCCACGGAAGACGGGGTTTATGATGTGGATAATATTGACCGTGGGCGAACCTGAACAGCACTATTGATCTGAGTGATTAAAGGGTAAAAGCGCCTTGATCACGGTAGGCGCGAGCTTGCTCGCGAAAATCGCCAACGATAACCCGGGACATTCTGGGTGAACGTAGCGCGCTCAGGCTTTTCGCGAGCAAGCTCGGTGCTACAAGGGGAAGTATTCAGGTCAGGGCTTTTTCGATGGCCTGGACGATCGTCGGATCATCCGGCGCGGTGCGCGGGGAGAATCGTGCAAGCACTCGCCCATCCTTGCCCAGCAAGAACTTCTCGAAGTTCCAGGTGATATCCCCAGGAAACTCGGCCCCCTCGCCTGCCAGCAAGCGGTACAGCTGATGACGATCAGGCCCATTGACTTCAAGCTTGCTGCCCAACGGGAAGGTCACCCCGTAATTCAGGCTGCAGAATTCCTGGATTTCTTCCTCGGTGCCCGGTTCCTGGCCTGCAAATTGATTGCACGGCAGGCCAAGCACGATAAAGCCTTGGTCCTTGTATTGCTGGTAGAGGTTTTCCAGCGCGGCGTATTGCGGGGTCAAGCCACATTTGGAGGCCACGTTGACCACCAGTACCACCCGCCCCTTGAAGGGCGCCAGCGGCAGCTCTTGTCCGTCCAAAGCTTTGAGTTTCAGGTCGTGGAAAGCACTCATGACGAACTCCAGATATCCCATGTTCTTCGCATTGCGGCACGTCGAGATTACAACCCGCAAGCCTGCAATCATAGACGCCCGTTGCAAAACTCGCCTGCAGGTTACTGAGCGGTCGGCCAGGGCAAAATCGGAATCGCTGTCACGGCGTTCTGCGGGCTGCCTTCGATCAGGCGGTCGCTGTATACCAGGTAAACCAGGGTGTTGCGCTTCTTGTCGAGGAAGCGCACCACCTGCATGGTCTTGAACACCAGGGAGGTGCGCTCCTTGAACACTTCGTCGCCATCCTTGAGCTCGCCCTTGAAGCGGATCGGGCCAACCTGACGGCAGGCGATCGAGGCTTCAGCGCGGTCTTCGGCCAGGCCCAGGCCGCCTTTGACGCCGCCGGTCTTGGCGCGAGACAGGTAGCACGTCACGCCGTCGACCTTGGGGTCATCAAAGGCTTCAACGACGATCCGGTCGTTGGGGCCGACAAACTTGAACACCGTAGACACCTGGCCGACTTCTTCGGCGCAGGCCAACAACGGCATGGCCAGCAGCAGGCCGAGCAATCCTTTCATGACACGCATTGTGTATTCCTTTGTTTAGACCAGGATCAGGTTATCGCGGTGAACCAGTTCTGGTTCGGCCATGTAACCCAAGAGTCCGACAATCGCATCAGAGGATTGTCCAATGATTTTCTGTGCTTCGAGGGCGCTGTAATTGGCCAGGCCGCGGGCAATCTCACGACCATCCGGCGCCACGCATACCACCATCTCGCCACGGCGGAAACTGCCCTGCACCAACTTGACGCCGACCGGCAGCAGGCTTTTGTTGCCTTGGGACAGTGCAGACACTGCGCCATCGTCCAGCACCAGGGTGCCACGGGTTTGCAGATGACCGGCCAGCCACTGTTTGCGCGCCGCCAACATGCCGCGCTCTGGCGACAACAGCGTACCGATGCGCTCACCGGCCTTCAGGCGGTCCAGCACGCGCTCGATGCGCCCGCCGACGATGATGGTGTGCGCACCGGAACGTGCCGCCAGGCGCGCCGCGCGCAGCTTGGTCTGCATGCCGCCACGGCCCAGAGCGCCGCCAACGCTGCCGGCCACGGCGTCCAGTGCCGGGTCATCGGCGCGGGCTTCGTAGATCAACTGCGCGTCGGGGTTGTTGCGTGGGTCGGCGTCGAACATGCCGTCGCGGTCGGTAAGGATCACCAGCAGATCGGCTTCCACCAGGTTGGCCACCAGGGCGGCCAGGGTGTCGTTGTCGCCGAAACGGATTTCGTCGGTGACCACGGTGTCGTTCTCGTTGATCACCGGAATGACCTTGAGCTCCACCAGGGCGCGCAAGGTGCTGCGGGCGTTGAGGTAGCGCTTGCGGTCGGACAGGTCGTCGTGGGTCAGCAGGATCTGCGCCGTGTGGCGGCCGTGATCGGCGAAGCTGGATTCCCAGGCTTGCACCAGGCCCATCTGGCCGATGGCGGCGGCGGCTTGCAGTTCGTGCATCGCGCTGGGTCGCGCGGTCCAACCGAGGCGGCTCATCCCGGCGGCAACCGCTCCGGACGACACCAGCACCAACTCCACACCGGCCTCATGCAAGGCCACCATCTGCTCGACCCAGACGCTCATGGCTGCACGATCCAGCCCCTTGCCATCCGCCGTCAGCAACGCACTGCCGATCTTTACGACCCAGCGCTGCGCACCTGTCACTTTGCTCCGCATCATCTTCAACCTTAGATTGAGGGCTGCGCGACCCAGCGCGGCCCATAACGTTAAACCCGGATACTAAAACGCCGCTCCAGGGAGCGGCGTTCAAGTTTATCGCAACGGATCAATCACGCACGTAAATGATTTCCGGACCGTCTTCATCATCCACATCTTCCTCGTCCCAATCATCGTCGCCGATGTCATGGACCGACTTCACGCCGCTGCGGCGCAAGGCACGCTGGTCGTCCAGGGCTTGCAACTGGGCACGGGCTTCGTCTTCGATGCGCTGGTCGAGTTCGGCCAGTTCGGCCTTGAACACCGGGTCGGCCGCCAGGCGGTCGGCGCGGTCTTCGAGGTAACGCATGATGTCGCGGGTCAGGCGCTCGGTGCCTTCTTTGGCGATAGCCGAGATCACGTAGACCGGACCTTCCCACTCCAGGCGGTCAACGATTTCCTTGACGCGCTCTTCGTGCTCTTCTTCAAGAATCTGGTCGCACTTGTTCAGCACCAGCCAGCGATCACGCTCAGCCAGGGACGGGCTGAACTTGGTCAGCTCGCTGACAATCACTTCGGCGGCGTCCGGCGCGCTGGTGTCATCCAACGGGGCCATGTCGACGAGGTGCAGCAGCAGACGGGTACGCGACAAGTGCTTGAGGAAGCGAATCCCCAAACCTGCGCCATCGGAAGCGCCTTCGATCAGGCCGGGAATGTCGGCGATCACAAAGCTTTTCCAGCGGTCGACGCTGACCACACCCAGGTTTGGCACCAGAGTAGTGAACGGGTAGTCGGCGACTTTCGGCTTGGCGGCCGAGACCGAACGGATGAAGGTACTTTTACCAGCGTTCGGCAGACCCAACAGGCCCACGTCAGCGAGTACTTTCATTTCCAGCTTGAGGTCACGCTGCTCGCCCGGCTTGCCTGGCGTGGTCTGGCGTGGCGCACGGTTGGTACTGGACTTGAATCGGGTGTTACCCAGACCGTGCCAGCCGCCCTGCACCACCATCAGTTTCTGGCCAGCCTTGGTCAGGTCGCCGATCACTTCCTGGGTGGCAGAGTCGATGATCGTGGTGCCGACCGGTACGCGCAGTACCAGGTCTTCGCCTTTTTTACCGGTGCAGTCGGTGCTGCCGCCGTTGGAGCCACGCTCGGCATCGAAGTGCCGGGTGTAACGGTAGTCGACCAGGGTGTTGAGGTTTTCGTCGGCCATCATGTAGATGGAACCGCCGTCACCGCCGTCACCGCCGTTGGGGCCACCGTTTTCGATGAATTTTTCGCGACGGAAACTCATGCAACCGTTACCGCCGTCGCCTGCTTTTACTCGGATGGAAACTTCATCAACGAACTTCATAACAAAACGCCTCTCGTCGCATGGACGAGCTTAAGAAACCAAGACATAAGACTCTTGCAAAAATGAGCGCAGCGACCTCAATCAGCGACCGCAAACCAGCGCCTGAGCCCATTACAAACAGCTTTGCAAGAGACTCACTCCACAAACGAAAAAGCCCCGTCGCAAGACAGGGCTTTTCCAGCGATCTCGCAATTAAGCTGCGACAACGCTCACGTAACGGCGGTTGAACGCGCCTTTTACTTCAAACTTGATCACGCCTTCGATTTTCGCGAAGAGGGTGTGATCTTTACCCATGCCTACACCGTAACCGGCGTGGAATTGGGTGCCGCGCTGACGCACGATGATGTTGCCCGGAATGATTTTCTGGCCGCCATACATCTTAACGCCAAGGCGTTTGGCTTCTGAGTCGCGACCGTTACGGGTACTACCACCAGCTTTTTTGTGTGCCATGAGTCAATTCTCCTAGTGAGGAATTAGGCTGAAATTAAGCCTGAATACCGGTGATTTTGATCTCGGTGTACCACTGGCGGTGGCCCATACGCTTCATGTGGTGCTTACGACGACGGAACTTGATGATGCGGACTTTATCGTGACGACCTTGGGAGATCACTTCAGCCACAACGGTAGCGCCAGCAACAACTGGAGCGCCGATGTTCACGTCATCGCCATTGGCGACCAACAGAACGCGATCAAAAGTAACGGATTCGCCGGTAGCGACTTCCAGTTTTTCGATCTTCAGGTATTCACCTGGGGCGACTTTGTATTGCTTGCCACCAGTAACAATTACTGCGTACGACATGGTATTTCTCCGATAATCCTGCTCACCCAGCGCTTTATAAGAAGAGGTATTGGCTGGCATGGCTGCATGGGATGGACGTCCCAAATGCAATTGCGTAAGGCAGGTGCTGCCCAGGAAGTTCAGGGTGCGCGATTGTACGCAAGGTAAATGGGTGTTGCAAGGGGCCGTCTATCGCGCCTTGACACTGGGGGGCCTGGGTCCTAGCATGCCGCGCAACCCTTCTGGAGCGACTGTCGCTGATGCAACCCCAAGCTTTCTACCGCGCGGTCGCGGACGATTTTAGCGCCGTCGACGGCATCATCAAGAAGCAGTTGACTTCTAAAGTGCCGCTGGTCTCCAAAATTGGCGACTATATTACGTCGGCGGGCGGTAAGCGCCTGCGTCCTTTATTAGTGCTGCTGTGCGGCAAGGCCCTGGGTCGCGAAGGCGATGACCTGCGCCTGCTGGCCGCCACTATCGAATTCCTGCATACCGCCACCCTGCTGCATGACGACGTGGTCGACATGTCCGGCATGCGCCGTGGCCGCGAGACCGCCAATGCGATGTGGGGCAACGCTCCAAGCGTGCTGGTGGGTGACTTCCTGTACTCGCGCTCGTTCGAAATGATGGTTGAACTCGGCTCGATGCCGGTGATGAAGATTCTTTCGCAGGCCACACGCATCATCGCCGAAGGCGAAGTGTTGCAACTGTCGAAGGTCCGCGACGCCAGTACCACCGAAGAAACCTACATGGAAGTGATTCGCGGCAAAACCGCGATGCTCTTCGAAGCCTCCACCCACAGCGCCGCTGCGTTGTGCGGCGCAACGGCCGAGCAGGCCGAAGCCCTGCGTACCTTTGGCGACCACCTGGGCGTGGCGTTCCAACTGGTGGACGACCTGCTCGACTACAAGGGCGACGCCGAAACCCTGGGCAAGAACGTCGGTGACGACCTGGCTGAAGGCAAGCCAACCCTGCCATTGATCTACACCATGCGCGAAGGCACGCCGGAACAGGCCGCCCTGGTGCGCAAGGCGATCCAGAAAGGCGGGATCGAAGACCTGGAGGCCATCCGCGCCGCCGTGGAAGCATCGGGTTCCCTGGAGTACACCGCTCAACTGGCGCGTGACTACGTGGCCCGTGCCATTCAGTGCCTGGAAGCCCTTCCCGCCAGCGAATACCGGGACGCCCTGGTCGAGCTGAGTGAGTTTGCGGTCGCGCGTACGCACTGACACAAATCTGTGGCGAGCAGGTTTGTGTGGGAGCGGGCTTGCTCGCGAAGGTTGAGTGTCAGTCAGCACATGTAGCAGCTGACCCGCCGCCTTCGCGAGCAAGCCCGCTCCCACATTTAGATCGCGTATAGCCTGCCACACCACAAAACCCTATATAATGTGCGACTTTTAGCCATCCTGACTCCTAAGGAGCTTTAGTGAGCACGTTGCCACCCTGCCCGAAATGCAATTCCGAATACACCTACGAAGACGGCGCCCAGCTGATCTGCCCGGAATGCGCCCATGAGTGGTCCGCCAATAGCGAGGCCGAAGCGGCCAGCGACGAAACCGTGAAGAAAGACTCCGTCGGCAATGTACTGCAGGACGGCGACACCATCACCGTGATCAAAGACCTCAAGGTCAAGGGCACTTCCCTGGTCGTGAAGGTCGGCACCAAGGTCAAGAACATCCGCCTGTGCGATGGCGACCACGATATCGACTGCAAAATCGACGGTATCGGTCCGATGAAGCTCAAGTCCGAGTTCGTGCGCAAAGTCTGAACGTATTGCCTCCATCCCGCGCCCGCCGCGGGATGGCGTTTCGCCCTCCCGTTTGATCCCGCGCAATATCCACACAGAAAAAACCAGAAACCGCCAATAGGCACTTGCTATTCTACGAATAAGAATTATTCTCATTGAAATCCATCAAGGAGATGAGACCCATGACTTATTTGATAGACGCCTGGCTGGACCGACCACACCCTTACCTGCGGATCCTGCATCGGGAAACCGGTGAAGTCTGTGCGGTGCTGGAAGAAGAAGCGCTGAACGAACTGCAGGACCAGGGTGACCTGGACGTCAACGGGCTGAGTTCGAGCGAACCCGGTGTGTTGAAGGAAGTGGTGCGCAATCTGTTTCTGTTCTGCTATGCCCGAGCGTTGCGCCCGGCGACGGAGCTGAATGGCAAGTTCCATCCATGAGCGACCGCGCAAAACACTGTAGGAGCGAGCTTGCCCGCGAAGAACTTGAAACCGCCGCGCTACACCAGACGCGCGGCGTTATCGTTAACGTTTTTCGCGAGCAAGCTCGCTCCTACAGGTAATCAACAACAGGTCTTACAGAACGTCGAGCAGTTCGACGTCGAACACCAGAACGCTGTGCGGCGGGATGCTGCCAACGCCTTGAGCGCCGTAAGCCAGTTCGCTCGGCACGTACAGGCGCCATTTGCTGCCAGCATTCATCAGTTGCAGGGCTTCGGTCCAGCCGGCGATCACGCCGCCCACCGGGAATTCTGCAGGCTGGCCGCGCTCGTAGGAGCTGTCGAACACAGTGCCGTCGATCAAGGTGCCGTGGTAATGAGTGCGCACTTGGTCTTCACGGGTCGGCTTGGCGCCGTCACCTGCGGTCAACACTTCGAATTGCAGGCCGGAAGCCAGGGTGGTGATGCCATCACGCTTGGCATTTTCAGCCAGGAACGCCAGGCCAGCGCCCGCTGCAGCTTCAGCCTTGGCGGCCGCTTCGGCTTGCATGACTTCACGGATTACTTTGAAGCTGGCGGCCATTTGCTCTTGGTCCACACGGCTTGGCTTGCCGCCGAAGGCGTCGGTCAGGCCAGCCAGGATGGCGTCCAGGCTCACACCTGGTGGCGGGTTGTCACGCAGTTGGTCGCCCAACTGACGGCCGATACCGTAGCTGACGCGGGTTTCGTCGGTGGACAGATTAACTTCGGACATGAAGAGGCTCCGCTGTAGGACAACACTGGTTTTCCCAGGCTACCCAGAACTAAAAGGGCCCGCAGACTAGCACACAAGATCGCCCCATGATCAGCCCCCCTCCCCGCGCCACGACTGCAGTGCGCCTCTTCGTCGCACCCGGCAAATTAGCATTTCAGATTCAACGCCCGCCGCCGATACAGCCCTACACAGCAGCTGGCTCCAAAATCAATAACCGTCCAGCACACCCCATCATTCTTGCGGAGCATTCGATGAATAGCTGGTTCGGCAACATCAGCGTCAACCTCAAACTGGGCCTGGGCTTCGGCCTGGTGCTTGTCCTCACGTCGATTCTGGCATTGACCGGCTGGACCAGCCTGGGCGGCCTGATCGACCGCAGTAACTGGATGAGCGATATCACCCAGCTCAACGCGTCGTTGACCAAGCTGCGTATCGTGCGCCTGCAATACATGCTCGCCAACGGCGACGAAGCGGTGGCCCAGAACGTACAGACCAACCTGGACGCTTTCGCTGCCCAGCAGCAGAAGCTGATCGACAGCTTCAAGAGCCCGGAAAACCTCAAGCTGCTCAACGAGCAGAAAGCCATCATCACCGCTTATCAGCAGTCGCTGAACAAAATGCGCGAGGCCTACCGCAACGGCAACGCCTCACGCCAAGTGATGGGCGACAAGGCGGATATTGCCAATGCACAGATCAACGCATTGGAAACCAGCGTGAAGCAAATGCCTGACAGTTCGGAACACCTGGCGCAGTTCCAGGCGGTGGCCGACGCCAAGATGCAATTCCAGTTGGCTCGCTACGAAGTACGCGGCTACACCGGTAACGTCAGCCCGGAGACCGAAGCGCGCGCAGCTGCACAGATTGAAAAAGCCATCGCCGGCTTGAAAGACCTCAACGCCACCTTTGGCGCCAGCCAGCAAAGCGCGCTGACCGCATTGGAAACCGCCCTGGGTGCATACCGCAGCGCGGTGCAGAACTACAAGGCAGCCAACGCCAACATCGTGACTGCCCGTGCCGAAATGACCACCCAAGGCGCTGATATCGTCACAATCAGCGACAAACTGTACGAAATCCAGCTCACTCGCCGCGACGCAGAAAGCGCCCAGGCTCGCAGCCTACAATTGATCAGCACCTTGCTGGCCTTGCTGGTTGGCGTGATCGCCGCACTGGTCATCACCCGTCAGATCACCCGCCCGATCCAGGAAACCCTGGCGGTAGTGGAACGCATTGCCTCCGGCGACTTGAGCCACAACATCCAGGTCACTCGCCGGGATGAACTGGGCGTGCTGCAACAAGGCATCCAGCGCATGGGCACCACCTTGCGTGAATTGATCAGCGGTATTCGCGACGGCGTGACCCAGATCGCCAGCGCTGCCGAAGAACTGTCGGCCGTCACCGAGCAGACCAGCGCCGGCGTGAACAGCCAGAAGATCGAGACCGATCAGGTCGCCACGGCGATGCACGAAATGACCGCCACCGTGCAGGAAGTGGCGCGCAACGCGGAGCAAGCTTCCCTGGCCGCCGCCGATGCCGATGGCCAAGCCCGCGCAGGCGACAAGGTGGTGGCCGAGGCCATCGCCCAGATCGAGCGCCTGGCCGCTGAAGTGGCGCGTTCCACCGACGCCATGACCCATCTGCAACAAGAGAGCAACAAGATCGGCAGCGTGATGGACGTGATCAAGGCCGTCGCCGAACAGACCAACCTGCTGGCCCTCAACGCGGCGATCGAAGCAGCGCGGGCGGGTGAAGCCGGGCGTGGGTTTGCCGTGGTGGCTGATGAAGTGCGCGGCCTGGCCCAGCGCACGCAGAAGTCCACCGAGGAAATCGAAGGCCTGGTCGCCGGGTTGCAGAATGGCACCCAGCAAGTGGCCAATGTGATGAACAACAGCCGCAGCCTCACCGACAGCAGTGTCGAGCTGACCCGCAAGGCCGGCGTGTCGCTGGAGAACATCACGCGTACGGTGTCGAATATCCAGTCGATGAACCAGCAGATCGCCGCCGCCGCCGAGCAGCAAAGCGCCGTGGCTGAAGAGATCAGCCGCAGCATTGTGAATGTGCGTGATGTATCGGAACAGACCGCTACGGCGAGTGACGAGACGGCCAAGTCGAGTGTGGAACTGGCGCGGCTGGGCAGCCAGTTGCAACAGATGGTCAGTCATTTCCGGGTGTAAGCAACCAAAAAGCCGCCTCGGCCTAAACCCAGGCGGCTCCACTTCTCAGACCTTAGCGGTCATCGAAGCTGTCTCGCAGGAACTTCCAGACGTGATAAGCACGCAGGCAGTTCACGACGAGGTTCCACGTACGTCGTGCAAACTTAGACATACTCGGCCCTCCGTGAGTTAGGCCTTACCTCCAGCGCACTTACCGGAACACGTGAGCCTTTGGACGCGGGTCATCGCATCTTTGAGGCGGCCGGGCTAATGGGCTTCCCGCATGAATCCGGCACGGATTACTAGCCCGTGGCGATCAGTCCAGAATTCGCGCGCGTACCCGGCTCACCTAATAGCAACCAACGCAGAACGGGGTGAAGCCTAACCAAAACCCGCCATGAAGGTGTGACAGAAAGTGGTTAAATATCCAGTATTTGTTTCGAAGATTTACTGCAAGCTAGTGCAGCGGAAATCGACATAATGAAACGCTCAAGATTATCGGTGCCGACCATCGCCTAACCTTGCGCGATAAAATGACCGGCGGTAGTATCCTCCCGCGGGTCATCGCATCTTTGAGACAGCAACCCCAGCCACTAACTGGGATTGCAAAAAAAACCGCCCTACCAAGGCGGTTTTTTATTGCCTGCGATTTGCCCTTCAGCCCTCGCCTTCCTCGACAAACACCACGCGATTCCCGAACGGGTCCTTGATGCTCATCTCCCGCGATCCCCAAGGTGTTTCCTCAACCCCAGGCTTGGCATACCGATAATCCTTGCCCGCCAACTGCTGCTGATAGGCGTCCACCCCTTGCGCCTGGATCCGCACCGCAGCACCCGGCGAGGCATCGCCATGATGCTCAGTCAAATGCAGCACACATTCACCCAACGACACCTGCAAATACAGCGGGAAATTCGCCTCGAAACGATGCTGCCAATCCACCTTGAACCCCAGGAAATCGACGTAGAATTCCAACGCCTTGGCCTCGTCGAAAATCCGCAGGATGGGGGTGACTTTTCCTAAGTGCATGGCGACCGCTCCGTTTAAAAGAGCCCCCACTATAGAGACGAAAAACCCCGACGCAAATCCCCGCTGCGTGCCAGGAAGCGACCCGGCCGCTGACCGTTCGCCTGCCCCTCGCTGTAGCTCAGCACGCCGTTGATCCACACCCCATCAATACCTTCCGCCGCCCGCTGCGGCGCCTTGAAATCTGCCACGTCGCGCACACGCAACGGGTCGAACAGCACCAGGTCAGCCCAGTGCCCTTCGCGAATCTCCCCGCGCTCAGCCAAGCCAAACCGCGCCGCCGACAACCCGGTCATTTTGTGCACGGCAGTGTGCAACGGAAACAATCCGATATCCCGGCTGAAATGCCCCAATACCCGTGGAAACGCGCCCCACAAACGCGGATGCGGGAACGGATCCTCGGGCAACCCATCCGACCCGACCATCGACAGCGGGTGCGCCAGGATGCGCCGCACATCCGCTTCATCCATCCCGTAATACACCGCGCCTGCCGGTTGTAGCCGACGTGCTGCGTCCATCAATGAAACGTCCCACTCTGCGGCAATATCCTGCAAGTCACGCCCGCTCACTTCCGGATGCGGCGTCGACCAGGTGATGGTAATACGAAACGCGTCGGTCACCTGCTTGAGGTCCAGGGTCGAGGAACTCGCCGCATAGGGGTAGCAATCACAGCCCACCGGATGGGTTTTCGCCGCCAGTTCCAGCGAGGCCAGCAACTGCGGACTACGTCCCCAATTGCCGGCGCCGGCACATTTGAGGTGGGAAATAATCACCGGCACCTTGGCATGCCGGCCGATCAGGAAGGCTTCGTCCATCGCCTCCAGCACCGGCTCGAACTCACTGCGCAGGTGAGTGGTGTACACCGCACCGAACGCGGTGAGCTCTTCACTCAGTTGCAACACCTCATCGGTCTCGGCATTGAACGCACTGGCGTAGGCCAGGCCTGTGGATAAACCGAGGGCGCCGGCTTCGAGACTCTCGTGCAACTGCACGCGCATGGCGGCGATTTCATCCGCTGAAGCGGTACGGTGCAGGTCGTCCATATGATTGCTGCGCAGCGCCGTATGACCGATCAGCGCCGCGACGTTGACCGCCGGATGAGCCTTTTCGACCGCCGCTCGATAGTCGCTGAAACGCGGATAAACAAACGCCGAAGCGCTGCCCAACAGGTTCATCGGGTCCGGCGGATCGCTGCGCAACGTCACTGGCGACGCACTGATGCCACAGTTGCCGACAATCACCGTAGTCACACCCTGGCTGAGCTTGGGCAGCATCTGCGGCTGGCGGATCACCACCGTGTCATCGTGGGTGTGCACGTCGATGAAACCCGGTGCCAAGACGCGGCCACTCGCATCGATCTCATGCTCAGCCTGGGCGTTCGACAGGTCGCCAATCGTCTCGATGCGCCCGTCGCGCAGCCCCACATCGGCTACATAGCCGGGGGTGTTGCTGCCATCAATGATCAGCGCCTGGCGGATCAACGTGTCGTACTTCATATCAGTCTCCAAGCGGCAGGCTGTCGGGGCCGCCGCGATAATCGTCCAGGGCCAGCTTGATCCGGCGCAGGCGCTCTTGGTTGTCGTCTGGCAGGGCCAACGCCAGTTCGGTGGCGAGCAGGTCGATGGCCAGCAGCAGTCCGTAGCGCGCCGCGGTGGGCTTATAGATAAAACTGGTTTCGGCCGGTTGCAGCGGCAGCAAGACATCCGCCAACTGCGCCAAGGGGGAATCGGCCAGGGTGATGGCGACGATGCGCGCGTCGTAGTTGCGTGCCAGGGTCACCACGTCGAGCAACTCAGGGGTAAGGCCAGTCAGGGAGCACACAATCAACGCATGCTCGGGCCCTAGCGTCGCCGCCGTGACGCGCATCATGACCGGGTCATGGCAGGCGGCAATCGGATAACCCAGGCGCACCAGGCGCACCTGCAACTCATCACTGCACAGACTCGACGGACCGCCCATGCCGAACGCATGGATCATCCGCGCCTTGCCGAGCAAACTCACCGCATCGACGAAACTCGCCTGGTTGAACCCCGACAAGTGCTGACGCAACGTCGCCTCGATATCCCCCAGGATCTGCCGGTGAAATGCCGACTGTTCCGGCAACCCCGCAGGGTCGAGGAAGCGGCTGCCGACTCCACTGGCCTGGGCCAATTGCAGGCGCAAATCCCGCAGATCCCGACACCCCACGCTGCGCGCGAACCGCGACAAGGTGGCTGTGCTGACCTCGGCGCGCTGGGACAACTCTTCCAGGCTGGCCGATGCGGCAAACCCCACGTCATTGAGCATCAGCTTGGCGATACGCCCTTCGCCGGCGCTGAAGGCGTCCTGGCGGGCGCGGATCTGGTAGAGGATGTCCATGGGGTCTCCGGGTTACAAGATGCAGGACAGGCCATAAGTCAGACCGAAGGCGACCACGGAAATCAGAGTCTCCAGCACGGTCCAGGTCTTGAAGGTCTGGATCACCGTCATATTGAAGTATTCCTTGATCAGCCAGAAGCCGCCGTCGTTCACGTGGGAAAAGATCACCGAACCCGCGCCAGTGGCCAGCACCAGCAATTCGGGGTGTGGATAACCCAGGCCCATGGCGACAGGTGCCACCACGCCGGACGCGGTGGTCATGGCGACGGTGGCCGAGCCCGTGGCAATTCGCATCAACGCGGCAAACAGCCAGCCCATCACCAGTGGCGACAGCTGAAAAGCGTGGGCCAGGCCGAGAATTTCGTTGGTAACGCCCGCATCCACCAGGATGCGATTCAAACCGCCGCCCGCGCCCACCAACAAGGTGATGCTCGCGGTAGGAGCCAGGCATTCATTGGTGAATTTGAGGATCGACTCGCGATTGAAACCCTGCGCAATACCCAAGGTCCAGAAACTCACCAATGTCGCCACCAGCAGCGCAATCACCGAGTTGCCAATGAACAGCAGGAATTGGTTGAAAGCGCTGCCCGGGGAGGAAATCACGTTGGCCCAGCCACCGATCATCATCAGCACCACCGGCAACAGGATGGTGCCCATGGTCAGGGTAAAACTCGGCAAGCGGGTACGCGGTTCGCGGTCAATGAACTGACGTTCCAGCGGGTTTTCCGCTGGCAGATGGATACGCGGCACGATGAATTTGGCGTAGACAGGGCCTGCAATGATTGCCGTCGGGATACCGATCAGGATCGCATACAGCACGGTCTGCCCCACCGACGCGTTATAGGCCAGCACCGCCATCATCGCCGCCGGGTGCGGCGGCACCAGTGCATGCACCACCGACAGACCGGCAACCATCGGCAAACCGACCATCAGGATCGATACGCCGACCCGCCGCGCCACGGTAAAGGCGATCGGCACCAACAACACAAAGCCCACTTCGAAAAACAGCGGCAGCCCCACCAGAAACGCGATGCAGACCATCGCCCAATGCGCGTTGCGCTCGCCAAACCGGTTGATCAGCGTGCGCGCCACCTGCTCGGCACCGCCGGACTCGGCCATCATCTTGCCGAGCATGGTGCCCAGCGCCACCACCAGGGCGATATGCCCCAGGGTCTTGCCGACGCCCGCTTCGTAGGAGCCCATGATGGTGTCCGCCGGCATCCCGGCCATCAGTGCCAGGCCGATGGACACCAGGGTGATGACGATAAACGGGTTGAGTCGGTAACGTGCGATCAGCACGATCAAAGCAATGATGGCGATGGCAGCGTATGCCAACAGCCCGAAGCCCGGTGATGCGGCCATGCGGTACTCCTCGGAAAGGGTCACGTCGAATTGGTTGTGAAACTCATAAATCATTACCGAGGAGGATTTTCAATTTTTATGAAAGTAATTTTCGCCCATGGATAAGCGCTGTCGCATTGGGATATGCCCGACGTTCGCCGATGAAAATTCGGGGGGTGTTCTTACATGAAGATCAGAGGATGCCGGAAACTCAAGCGCCGCCATCGAGTCATAGAATGCGCCTCCACTCATGCCCAGGAAAACCGACCATGATTCGCACCTCCCTCGCTGCCAGCGCTATGTTTCTCGCCCTGTGCGGCACCGCCTCGGCGGCCGATAACGCAGCGTTGAAAAAATGCATGGACAGCGCCAACACGACCGCAGACATGGTCAATTGCAACGCCAAGGAAGCCAAGGTGCAGGACACGCGTCTGAACAAGGCCTACAAAACCGCCCTCGCCGCCCAGGAAGGCGCGCGCAAGCAGCAACTGCAGGACGTGCAGCGCCTGTGGATAAAATACCGTGACGCCAATTGCGGCTTCGCAGGCTCCGCGACCGGCGGCACCATCGACCAGGTCAACGGCTCCGCCTGTCTGCTGGACATGACCCAGACCCGCGCCCAAGAGCTGGAAGACCTGGTCGGGCCATAAGGAATGGCCCCCCTGTAGGAGCGAGCTTGCTCGCGAAAATCGTCAACGATAACGCGGATAACCTGAGTGCAGGTGGCGCACTCAAGTCTTTCGCGAGCAAGCTCGCGCCTACACGTTGGTGTTCAGTCGTGGTGAACCTTCGCGCGCTTGAGCAGCTTCTTGCACCGCTCCGACAGATGCAGCACCCGCAGATGCTTGCCGGCCTTGGTGTAACGCTCACGCAGGGTCATCAACGCGGCAATCGCTGAGTAGTCGACAAAGCTCAGGTGACGGCAATCCAGCGTCACCTGGGCCGGGTCGTTGGCCGGGTCGAACTGGTTCAGGAACGGCGTGGTCGAGGCGAAGAACAACGTGCCATGCACGCGATAAAGCTTGCTGCCATCGGCTTCCAGGTGCTCATCCGCATACAGCTCTCGCGCTTGTTGCCAGGCGAAATTCAACGCCGCTATCACAATCCCGCACAACACCGCCGTGGCCAGATCGGTGAACACGGTGATGACCGTCACCGCGAGAATCACCAGCACATCATTGACCGGAACCTTGTTGATCACCCGCAAGGAGGCCCAGGCGAAGGTCTGCTGGGACACCACGAACATCACGCCCACCAGCGCCGCCAACGGAATGCGCTCGATAAACGGCGACAGAAACAGAATGAACAACAGGATCATCACCCCGGCAAACACGCCGGACAAACGCCCGCGTCCGCCGGAGCTGAGGTTGATCACGGTTTGCCCGATCATTGCGCAGCCGCCCATGCCGCCGAACAGGCCGGAGACCATATTCGCCGCGCCGAGGGCCACGCTTTCGCGGTCGGGGTAGCCGCGGCTCTCGGTGATTTCGTCGGTGAGGTTGAGGGTGAGCAGGGTTTCCAGCAAGCCGACCATGGCCATCAGGAACGCATAGGGCGCGATGATGCCGAGGGTTTCCAGGGTCCAGGGAATCTGCGGCAGGGAGAAGGTCGGCAGGCCGCCGGCGATGTGGGCCATGTCGCCCAACGTGCGGGTCGGCAAGCCCAGCAGGTACACCGCCAGGCCCACGCCAAGGATCGCCACCAACGCGGGCGGCACGGCGCGGGTGATGCGCGGCAGCAGGTAGACAATGGCCATGGTCACCAGCACCAGGCCGATCATCACGTACAGCGGCGTGCCGCTGAGCCACTGTTCACCGCTCTTGAAATGTTCCAACTGCGCCAAGGCAATGATGATCGCCAGGCCGTTGACGAACCCCAGCATCACCGGATGCGGCACCATGCGCACCAGCTTGCCCAGGCGCAGCAGGCCGAAGGCGACCATGATCAGACCGCCCAGCAACACCGTCGCCAACAGGTATTCCACACCGTGCTGCACCACCAGCGCCACGATTACCACTGCCATCGAGCCCGCCGCACCGGACACCATGCCGGGGCGGCCGCCGAACAACGCGGTCAGTGTGCAGATGATAAAGGCGCCGTAGAGCCCCATCAGCGGGTTGAGGTGGGCCACCAGGGCAAAGGCGATGCATTCGGGCAGCAATGCAAAAGACGTGGTGAGGCCGGCCAGGGCATCGGCGCGCAGACGGGTGAGGTTCATGAAGTACCAGGGTAATGCGGAAGATAAGGCAGGGAATGGTACGGAATTGAGGGAGGTGGGGCTAGTAATGTGTAACATCAGGTAAACCGAATCGCCGCCATCGCAGGCAAGCCCGGCCCCCACAATTGATGTGTGAACACAGTCCAATGTGGGAGCTGGCTTGCCTGCGAAGGCGCACCGCGGTCTTAAGCGAACATCACACCATCTCGTTGCGAATCCACTCCACGACCGACGTACGTTTCGGCGCCCAGCCCAGCCGTTCACGGGCGTGCTTGCCACGCACTCGGCTGTTGGAACCCAAACCATAGTTGGCCATTTCATAACCCCACTCGGCTTCGGCGTCGGCCAATGGCCAATCCTGGGGTTTGCCCAGGTTCAGGGCTTCGGCAATGGCGGTGGTCATGTCGATAAACGCCGCTTCGCTGCTTTCCACGAAGTAGAACGTGCCCGGCACATTCTTGGTCAGCGCCAGCAAATACAACGCCACCACATCTTCAATGTGCACGTTGGACCAGATGTTCTGCCCGCTGCCCACATGGCGCACCACCCCACTCTTGCGTGCCTGCTTGAGCAGACGCGGCAATTGCACGCTGTCGCGCTTCACGCCCAGGCTGTGGCCGTAGATCAACGTGTTGCAGATCACCGCCGAGTTCACGCCTTCTTTGGCTGCGGCCAGGATCAGGTTGTCGATGGCCACGCGGGCGGCCTTGTCGACGGTCGGCTCAGGCAGGTTGTCCTCGAAGTAGATGACCTCGCTGGACTTGCCGCCCGACGCATCACCCACAATGCTTGAACCGCTCGTGTGCAGGAACGGCTTGTTCGAGCCCTTCAACGCTGCCAACAGCGTTTCCACGGCGGCGCGATGGTCGCTGCTTGCGGCATTGATCACCGCATCGGCCTTCTGCGCTTGTTCGGTCAGTACGGCGGTGTCGTCCAGGCTGCCGATCACCGGAGTGATGCCCAGGGCGGTCATCTCAGCGGCTTGTTCGACACTGCGCACCAGGCCGGTAACGCTGTGGCCAGCCTTGACCAGGCCAGTTGCGATGGATCCGCCGATAAAACCTGCGGCGCCGGTTACAAATACCTTCATGGAGAGTGCTCCTGAGTGAGTCAGTGATGGGGCCAGTATCAAGGGCCGATCCCTGACGAATAAGCCCCTGTTGCCCAATTCACTCTTGCGCGAAGGTCACGAATCAGCAGGCATACCGCGCCAGCTTGACCTGGATAAAGTCCAGGAAACACTGGATACGCAACGCCAGCTGCGAGTTCCGGTAGAACACCGCGTGGATCGGCTGGCGATAACCGCTGTTGAACGCCTCAAGCACCGGCACCAGACGCCCGGCCTCGATGTCGTCGATGGTCATGAAATTAGACAGGCAGCAAATACCCTGCCCCGCCAACGCCAACTGACGCACGGTTTCACCACTGGACGCTGCCACGCCGGGCTGGATCAGCCAACGGTCACCTTCCACATGGCGCAACGGCCAGTGGTTGAGGGTTTCGGTCTGGGTAAACCCCAGCAGGGTGTGGTCCGCCAATTCGGCAACCGTGGTCGGCGTGCCGTACTGCTTGAGGTAGTCGGGGCTGGCGAGGATATGCAGTGGCGTACACCCCAGCGAGCGTGCATGCAGGGTGGAGTCGGCCAACGCACCGATGCGAATGGCGATGTCAGTGCTCTGTTCCAGCAGGTCGATGATCAAGTCATCGCTGTTCAGCTCCAGTTGGATGTCCGGGTAGAGGCTGCGAAACTCCGCGATATACGGCACGATCCCATGCAGCATGAACGGCACCGCAGCGTTGATGCGCAGGCGCCCCGCCGGCTTTTTCTGACGCGACGACAGGCGTTCTTCCAGCTCATCCATCTGCGCCAGGATCACCTTGGCCTGCTCGAAGAAGTATTTGCCCTCCTCGGTCAAGTCCATCCGCCGTGTGGTGCGGTTGATCAGCGTGGTGTCGAGCTTGGCTTCCAGGCGTGACAAGGTGCGGCTGACCGCCGAGGGCGTCTGCCCGACCTGTTCGGCAGCAGCGGAAATCGAACCGCATTCAATGACGCTGACGAAGATCTGTAGCTCATCGGATCGGGCTTTCACAGGCGCTCCTCGTTATCGGTTCCCAGCAGCTTACACCGAGAAATTGAAGACCTGCGCCAGATGCTGTTCGTAGCGCGCTACGTCAGCCTCGATCGCCGGGCGCTTCATCACGTCCACGCACAGGAAGGTCGGCAGGCCGGTCATGCCAAGGAATTCGTTGGCCTTGTGAAACGGGAAGTACACCGCATCCACGCCCTTGGCTTCGAAGAAGTCGGTCGGGTCGTCAAAGGCTTGCAGGGGTGCGTTCCAAGTCAGCGAGAGCATGTACTGCTTGCCCTGGATCAGGCCGCCGCTGCCGTATTTCTGCGAGGCATCGGAGCGCGTGCGGCCGTCACTGGCGTAGAGGCTGCCGTGGCCTTCGGTGAAGACTTCGTCGATGTATTTCTTGACGATCCACGGTGCGCCCATCCACCAGCCGGGCATCTGGTAGATGATCACGTCAGCCCAGAGGAATTTCGCCACTTCTTCTGCCACGTCGTAGCCTTCGTCGATGTGCGTGACGTTGACGTCGATGCCGGCGCGGTCCAACACCGCCACGGCGGCGTCATGCAGGGTGGCGTTGTAGCGACCATCGGAGTGAGCGAATTTCTTGCCGCCGTTGAGCAGGAGGATTTTTTTCATGGGAAGGCATCCTGAGGGGTTAACACTGTCGGCCGGCAGGCTATCGACATTGTCCCCTTGGAATAAGCGGCGGCACGGCAAAATACACTTGATCGGAAAGCACGAATAAACCCTTCATTGTTAACCGCTGATCAGCAGATGCGCGCCCAGCAAGGCCATGCCAACGAAAAATACGCGCTTGAACAACACGGCACTGATGCGCTGGCGTAGCGCCTGGCCCAGCCACATGCCCAGCAGTGCCGGCACCAGCGCCAGCAGCGACGCATTGACCTCCCCGCCACCGAGCTCGCCACGCCACACCAGCCCGGCGGCCAATGCCAAGGTGGAAACAGTGAACGACAACCCCAGCGCCTGCACCAACTGATCACGGTTCAATCCCAGGGCTTGCAGATAGGGCACGGAGGGAATCACGAACACGCCGGTCGCCGAGGTGATGATGCCGGTGATCACGCCGCACACAGGGCCCAGCCAGCGCTCGGTCTCAGGCTTTACCTTGAACGTCGGTAGGAACAATCCGCTCAGTGCATACACCAGCAATGCCCCACCCAACGCATGGCCCACCCAGCTTCCCCCGCTCATGCCCAGCCACAGCGTGCCAAGCCCAGTGCCGAGGAAGATCAGCAGCAACATCGGCCACAGGCGTTTGACCAATGCGCTCAGATGGCCGCCGAACGCCAGTTGCCACAGGTTGGTGATCGTAGAAGGAATGATCAGCAAGGCCGCAGCCTGCGCCGGTAACATAGCCAGGCCGAGCAAGCCCATGGAGACTGTGGGCAAGCCCAGGCCGATCACGCCCTTGACGGTGCCGGCCAGGATGAAGGTGCCGATCACCAGCAGGGTCAGGGCGGGGCCGATATTTTGGTAGAACGTCAGGTAGGTATTCATGGGCGCAGTGTGAGGGTTTCCGATGACGCGGGAAATTCGCCATATACTGAGGCAGCCTCTTGTTTTGTGTGAGGCTGATAGACTCTTCGCGAGCAAGCCCGTCCAATCACTGGCCCCCCACCCATGCATTTTGATTTGATTGACCTGCGCCTTTATCTGCACATCCTCGACACCGGCAACATTACTGCCGGCGCCGGGCGCAGCCATTTGTCCCTGGCCGCGGCGAGTGCACGTATCCGGGCGATGGAAGCTTCGCTGGGCATTGAGTGCCTGGAGCGCGGTCGCCGAGGTGTCACACCCACTCCCGCAGGCAAAGCCCTGGCCCGCCATGCCCGCTTGCTGCTGCAACAGGCCGAACATCTGCAACTGGACCTGGCGGAATACGCCAACGGCGTCAAAGGCCAGGTGCGCCTGTTGTGCAACACCACCGCCCTCAGCGAATACCTGCCGGAACTGCTGGCGGACTTTCTATGCGAGCACCCCAATCTCGATATCGATCTGCAGGAGTTGCCGAGCCTGCGTATCACCCAGGCCTTACGCCAGGGCACGGCAGATCTTGGGATCGTCTCCGACGCGGTGGACACCCACGGCCTGCAGACTCTGCCCTTTCGCGATGACCCGTTGGTGCTGATCACACCGCAGGATCATCCGTTCAGCGCAGGGAGTTTTGTCGATAGCCTGCAATACGACTTTGTCGGCCTCGCCCCCCACAGCGCATTGACGGTTTACCTCGAAGAACAGGCGCTGCACGCCGGTTTTCGCTTGCAGACGCGCATACGTGCCGAGGGTTTTGATGGGGTGATTCGCATGGTCGCCCGCGGCGCTGGCCTGGGCATCGTGCCCCAAGCCGCGCTGGAGCGCTGGCCACTGGAGCGCAGCGTCAGGGCCTACCCCCTGCAGGAAGCGTGGGCCCGCCGGAAACTGCAGTTATGCGCGCGCTCGTTCGAACACCTGCCCGGCTATGCCAAGGCCTTGTTCGACGCCTTGGCCCTGCCCTTGCGGAAGAATCCGTAATACACCGCCGATAGAATCAGCAGGAACGGCACGCCAAACACCAGGGTCATCTTGAACGCCTCGGTGAAATACGTGGTGACCATCACCGCGCCCATCAGCACCAGCCCCAGCAGCGTGCTGTAGGGAAACAGCCGGAGTTGGAACGACAATGTCGGCCCACCGTGACGCTTGCGATAACGCCGGAAAAACAGGTGGGTAAGGAAGATCATGAACCAGGTGAAGATCGCGCCAAACATCGAGATCGCCATCATCAGCGTGAACGAGCTTTCCGGGTACACCACGTTCAACAAAGTCGCCAGCGCAATGCCCGAGCTGGACAGCAGCAATGCATTCAGCGGAATGCCGTTCTTGCTCAACGCGCCCATGGACTTGGGGGCAAAGCCGGCACGGGACAGGCTGAACATCATGCGGGTGGTGATGTAGAGCTGGCTGTTCATGGCCGAGAGCGCCGCAATCAGGATCACGAAATTCATCACCCCGGTGGCGCCGGGTATGCCGATGGTCTGCATCACCGTGACAAACGGACTCTGGGCCTGCCCGGCCTGGTTCCACGGCACGATGGCCAGCATCAGCGCCAGGGTCAGCAAGTAAAACACCACCAGGCGCACGATGGTGGCGCGGAAGGCTTTCTTCACCGCCTGTTCCGGGTCGGCGGCTTCACCGGCAGCCACAGCGATCATCTCCACACTCAAATAACTGAAGATCGACACGATCACCGCGATCCACATGCCGCTCAGGCCATGGGGGAAAAAGCCGTCGTGGGCGGTGTAATTCTGCACACCGTACTGCGGGTTGCCGGAGCCGAACACCACGTACACGGCGAGGATAATGAAGCCGACGATGGCGCTGATCTTGATCGTCGAGAACCAGTACTCGAAGTTGCCAAAGGTCTTCACGCTGATGGCATTGAGCAGGATCAGCACACTGGAAAACGACACGATCCACACCCACTCCGGCACGTTGGCGAACCAGTACTTCATGTACATCGCCACCGCCGTGACCTCGGCGCCCACCGCCAGCACGATCGCCGCCCAGTAGGCATAGCGCACCAGGAACCCGGCGAGCGGGCTGATGTAAAACTCGGCGTAGGCGCCAAACGACCCCGAGGTGGAATGGGCCACCGTCATCTCCGCCAGGCAGCCCATCAACAGCAAGGTGATCAACGCGCCGATGGCGTAGCTCACCAATACGCTGGGCCCTGCATAACCAATGGCGTAGGCGCTGCCCATGAACAGCCCGGTGCCAATGGCGCCGCCGATGGCGATCATGCTCATCTGGCCGGAAGTGAGCTGGCGCCGCAGGCCCAGTTCGCGGTGGGTGATCTCTGCAAAGCCGTTGTCTGGCGTGGTCACGTGGCGTGCCCCTTTATTATTGTGATGGTTGTTGCTGACGCGGAACCCTGTGGGAGCTGGCTTGCCTGCGATCGCGTCGGTGCATTCACCACCGTCATCGCAGGCAAGCCAGCTCCCACCTTTGATCGGCGGTGGATCAGGTGACGCTGTTGCGGACTTTGAATTGCGGTTGGTTCCAGGTGTGGTTGTCGAGAATGTCGCCGAGGATTTCCACGGCTTCCCATACTTCGGTAAAGCGCGTGTACAACGGGGTAAAACCGAAACGCATGATGCGTGGTTCGCGGTAGTCACCGATCACACCACGGGCGATCAAGGCCTGGATCACCGCGTAGCCTTCAGGGTGTTCGAAGCTCACATGGCTACCGCGCTTGGCGTGTTCACGCGGGGTGATCAACTTCAAGTCGTGGGCAGCGCAACGGGCTTCGACCAACGCGATAAACAGATCGGTCAACGCCAGGGACTTGCTGCGCAAACTCGCCATATCGGTCTGGCCAAAAATCTCCAGGCCACATTCAACCATTGCCAGTGAAGTAATCGGCTGGGTACCGCACAAATAACGAGCAATGCCGGCACTCGGCGCGTACGTCGACTCCATAGCGAACTGCCGGGTGTGCCCGAACCAGCCCGACAATGGCTGGCGCACCACATCCACCAGCGCTGGATTGACCCACACAAACGCCTGGGAACCCGGGCCACCGTTGAGGTACTTGTAGGTGCAGCCGATCGCATAGTCGGCACCGGCCTGATGCAGGTCGATGGGCACCGCGCCCGCCGAGTGCGCCAGGTCCCAGATGCTCAGCGCACCGCACTCGTGGCTCAGGGCGGTCAGCGCCTGCATGTCGTACATGTAGCCGGTCTTGTAGTTGACGTGGGTCAGCATCACCACCGCCACGTCCTGATCGATGGCCTGGGGCAGTTCGTCCGGGCTGTTCACCAGGCGCAGGGAATAGCCTTGCTGCAGCAACTCGGCCAGTCCCTCGGCGATGTACAGGTCGGTGGGGAAGTTACTCGCCTCACTGACGATCACCTTGCGCCCAGGCTGGCGTTGGCGCTGCACGGTCAACGCGGCGCTCAGCACCTTGAACAGGTTGATAGAGGTAGTATCGGTGATCGCCACTTCGTTGTCACGCGCGCCGATCAACGGTGCCAGGCGGTTACCCAGGCGCAGGGACAAATCCGCCCAGCCGGCGTTGTTCCAACTACGGATCAAACCGTTGCCCCACTCCTCGGCAATCACCGCTTGCGCCCGCGCCAACGCCGCCACCGGCCGTGCACCCAGGGAGTTACCGTCGAGGTAGATCACACCCTCCGGCAAGGCGAACTGGCTGCGCAAAGGTGCCAGCGGGTCCTGGGCGTCGAGGGCTTGGCAATGGCTTCGAGTGGTCATGGGTTGTCCTGGTTTTTATAAGTAAGAATGGACCAAATAATGAACGAAGTTTTAGAGAATTTTCGTGCAAAGTGAGTAGCAACAGGCTAATTAAGCTGTAGGAAATTCGAATTTAACCCCCAAACACGCGGATTTATTCTAACCATGATTCTCGACGCCACCGACCTGCGCCTCCTGCATTTCCTGCAACAGGATGGCCGCATCAGCAACCAGGAACTGGCGGAAAAGGTCGCGCTTTCGCCGTCCGCCTGCCTGCGCCGTCTGCGCCTGCTGGAAAGCGAGGGGATCATCAGCGGTTACCGCGCGGTGCTGAATGCGGAGCAATTGGGGATTGAGCTGGAGGCCATCGTCCACCTGTCCTTGCGCCAGGATGTGGAGGATTGGCACGAGACATTCATCAAGAAGGTGCAGGGCTGGCCGGAAGTGGCCAGCGCCTACGTGATCACCGGCGCCAGCAACTATGTGCTGCGGGTGCAGGCACGCAACCTCAAGCACTTCTCGGACTTTATCGTGAACCACCTGAACCGCACGGCGGGCGTGATGGATATACGCTCGGAGATTGTGTTGCAGAAGATCAAGGATCGGGATGAGGTGCTGGACCTGGTCGTCCGCAAATAGCGCCAACACCACAACCCCCTGTGGGAGCTGGCTTGCCTGCGATAGCTAGGGTGCATTCACCCTCGTCATCGCAGGCAAGCCAGCTCCCATATTTTTAACCGCGTTTAGTCTTCGAGGGCGCGCACTCGTTGCATGCGCTTCTGCTCTACCGGCGCATCCGCCACCTGCAATTCAAAGTCAAAATCAATCTGCGCAAACCGCCCTTCCACACCGAACTCCCGCGCCAGCTGTGGATCGTCACTGAAGCGGATCTGCGCAATCAACTCATCCCGCGTCGCATAGGCAAAATCATCATGCAGGTACGGGTCATCCGACAGGTTGATCTGCGTGGTCAGGTGTCGATGCCCCGGCGCCGAAATGAAGAAGTGGATATGCGCTGGCCGTTGCCCGTGACGCCCCAGTTGATCCAACAGTTGCTGGGTCGGCCCGCTTGGCGGGCAGCCGTAGCCGGACGGCACGATACTGCGGAATCGGTAGTTGCCCTGTGCGTCGGTCTCGATGCGTCGGCGCAGGTTGAACTCGGACTGCGTCGGATCAAACCACGAGTAAGTACCCGCCGTGTTGGCCTGCCACACGTCCACAATCGCCCCCGCCAATGGTTTGCCCTCGGTGTCACGCACCTGCCCGCGCATGAACAGCGGCACCGCGTCGTCCTTGCCATCATCCAACCGTGCCTCGTACTTCGACAGCGGCGCACCGGCCACATACAACGGGCCTTCGATGGTGCGCGGAGTGCCACCGGATTTGCCGGCTTCCTCATCGGCAGCGTCCATCAACAAGTCCAGGTAATGTTCCAGGCCCAGCCCGGCGGCGAGCAGTCCGGCCTCCTGGTGCTTGCCTAACTCGTTCAAATAGTTGACCGCCTTCCAGAATTCTTCCGGGGTCACTTCCAGGTCTTCGATGATGTTCACGGTGTCACGCAGGATCCGGTAGATCAGCGCTTTGGTACGCGGATTGCCACCGTCGTTGAGGTTGCCGCTGGCTTCTTCAAGAAACTGTTGGGCATGGGCAGTCTGGGACAGGCGGATGGACATGGTGCATTCCTCATCTTGTAGTTATTAAGGTGAATACCGGCCTAGCGGTCATCCTCATGGATCGACGAAGGGTGACGGCACAGGGCGTTCACCTCGATGGCCATGTAGGGGTAAAGCGGCAGTTGCATCAGCAGGTCATGCAGTTCCTGCACGCTGTCGACATCGAACACGCTGTAGTTGGCGTAGTGCCCGGCGATGCGCCACAGGTGGCGCCATTTGCCTTCCTGTTGCAGGCGCTGCGCCAACGCTTTTTCTTCAGCCTTGAGGCCCGCTGCACGCTCGGGGTTCATGTCGAGGGGCAGGTTCACGGTCATTTTTACGTGGAACAACATGGCAGGCGCCTCTTAGTGTTTGTCACGACGGAAGAACGCCAGGCGCTCTTCATCGATGGCCAGGCCCAGGCCCGGTGCGGTGGAGACATGCAGCTGGAAATCGCGGTACACCGGCGGCTCGGTGAGGATGTCTTCGGTGAGCAGCAACGGGCCGAACAGTTCGGTGTCCCACGCCAGCTTGTTCAGCGTGAGGAAGGCATGCGCCGAGGCCAAGGTGCCAATGCCGCCTTCAAGCATGGTGCCGCCGTACAGGCCGATGCCGGCCGCTTCGGCAATCGCGGCGGTACGCAACACGGCACGCGGGCCGCCGTTCTTGGCGATCTTGAGGGCGAACACCGAGGCCGCGCCTTCGCGGGCCAGGTTAAAGGCATCCTCGACACACTCGATGGACTCATCTGCCATGATCGGCGCCGGGCTCGACAGGTTGAGCCGCGCCATGCCGCCGCGGTTGTTGCGTGAGATAGGCTGTTCGATCAGGTCGATTCCGTTGTCACCGAGCACTTTGCATGCACGCAGTGCCACCGCTTCATCCCAGGCCTGGTTGACATCGACGCGCACACTGGCGCGGTCGCCCAGGGCCTTTTTGATCGCGATCACGTGAGCCAGGTCGTGGCTGACCTCACCCGCGCCAATCTTCAACTTGAAGAGGCGGTGGCGGCGCAGGTCGAGCATCTTTTCCGCTTCGGCAATATCCTTTTCAGTGTTGCCGCTGGCCAGGGTCCAGGCCACCGGCAAGGCATCGCGCACACGGCCGCCGAGCAGTTCGCTGACCGGCAGGTTCAGGCGTTTACCCAGGGCATCGAGCAAGGCGCTTTCGATACCGGACTTGGCAAAGGTGTTGCCGCGAATACTGCGCTCCAGGCGCAACATGGCCGCGTTGATATTGCTGGCGTCCTGGCCGATCAACAGGGGCGCGAAGTGACGGTCAATGTTGACCTTGATGCTGTCAGGACTTTCGTTGCCGTAACTGAGGCCACCAATGGTGGTGGCTTCGCCAATGCCTTCGATACCGTCGGCGCAGCGCAGGCGGATGATCACCAGCGTCTGGTTCTGCATGGTGTGCATCGCCAACTTGTGCGGGCGAAGGGTGGGGAGGTCGACGATGATCGTGTCGATCGACTCGATGGCGCAAATCGGCATGGCAATACCCGCTGGGTTCTTTATAGATTTGAGCCGATTCTGTGCCCTATTTTTATAGGCTTCCAATATAGAATGGGTCTCAAGCAATACCCTCAAGGTATGAAAGGAGCCGTTATGGAACTGCGTCACCTGCGCTATTTCCAGGTGCTGGGGGAAACCCTCAACTTCACCCGCGCCGCCGAACGCCTGCACATCGCCCAGCCGCCATTGAGCCGGCAGATCCAGCAGTTGGAGGACGAGTTGGGCGTGATCCTGCTTGAACGTAGCAGACCGCTGCGGCTGACCGAGGCCGGTCGGTTTTTCTATGAACACGCCACTGTGCTGCTGGAACAACTGAACAAGGTCTGCGACAACACGCGACGCATCGGCCAGGGTGAAAAGACCTGGCTGGGCATCGGTTTTGCACCGTCGACGCTGTACGGCGTGTTGCCGGAACTGATTCGGCGGCTGCGCACGCATGAGGCACTGGAGCTGGAGTTGGGGCTGTCGGAAATGACCACCTTGCAACAGGTCGAAGCGCTCAAGGCCGGGCGGATTGATGTGGGTTTCGGGCGGATACGCATCGACGACCCGGCCATCGTCCAGAGGGTGCTGGTGGAGGATCGGCTGGTGGCTGTGTTGCCCGCCGGACACCCCTTGCTGGACGCGCCCGCCACCCTCGCTCAACTGGCCGCCGAGCCCTTTGTGCTCTACCCCGGTAACCCACGGCCCAGCTATGCCGACCATGTAATTGCGCTGTTCGATGCCCACGGTTTGAGCCTCAAGGTGGCGCAGTGGACCAACGAGTTGCAAACCGCCATCGGCCTGGTCGGCGCCGGGATCGGCGTGACGCTGGTGCCTGCCTCGGTGCAGGTGTTGCACCGGGCGGACATCGGCTACACGCCGGTGGTGGAGGCCACCGCGACCTCGCCGATCATTCTCAGCCGGCGGGTAAATGATCAATCGCCGGGGCTCAGTCATTGCCTGCAACTGGTGGAAGAACTGATCTGATTTCTCCGAAACACCGCACATCCAATGTGGGAGCGGGCTTGCTCGCGAAAGCGGTGTATCAGTCGCCGAATAGGTTGACTGAGATACCGCATTCGCGAGCAAGCCCGCTCCCACAGTTTGACCTTCATTGTTTTCAGATACTGCGCATGCGTTTGCGCTGCTGGGTCTGGCTGGGGGATTCGTCGAACAGTTTTCGGTATTCGGCCGAAAATCGCCCCAGGTGGGTAAAGCCCCAGCCCAGGGCAATTTCGGAAATGGTGCGGGTAGAGCCGTGCTCGAGGATTTCCTGGCGCACCGCAGAAAGCCGATGCTTCTTCAAATAGGCCATCGGCGACAGGGCAAAGTACTTGCGAAAGGCATCGAACAACTTGAACCGCGACACCCCCGCAGCCGCTTCCAGATCTTCCAGGTGCACGGCTTCCCGAGCGTTGTCATGGATGTACTGGCGCGCACGGATCAGGTAATGCGGCAGTTTCACACCGAGCATATCGCGCAGTTCTTCGGAGTAATTGTTCGGCTGGGCCAGGATCAGGCCCTTGATCAGCGAGCTTTCCAGGTCGCGGGTAAACGCCGGCTGTTCATACAACTCGCTGCCGTGTTCCAGCTCCGCAATGAAGTAGCGCGCCATGCGCCACCACGCCGCCGAGGCGCCGTCCACCGCGTCCATCACCGACTCGAAGCGCAACGGCGCATCAATCGGCCGTTGCAGCAAACCTTCCAGTGACTCCCCCATCGCCGCCCGCGTGATCACCACCTGCAACTTGCGGCAGTCGCCGGAAATCGCCAGCACCTGATGTTCATTGGGTGAAATGATCACGCCTTGGTCGCGGTTGGAACTCAGGCGCTCGCCGTTCTTGCTCAACTCCTGCTCGCCCACCAGGGGCAGGCTCAGGCTGTAGCTGCTGAAGTGCTCGGCGTCTTCGATGTCGATGGTCACATCGGTGCCGTATTCGATCACGCCCAGGGTGGTGGCGCGGGACTTGAACACATTGGCGCTGTGGTGAAAGCGCAGGCGCTCGGGCGTGGCGGTGGCGAGGCGATGGGGCCCGCAGATCCCGGACATCCAGCTGCGGGCGCCTTCAAGGTCGAAGCGTTGAATCGTTTGGCTGCTCATCAGGATGCACCCACGGCGGTTAGGCTGTTGCGCGCTCTGGCGGCGCGTCGTTGTTGTTCGACAGCAAATAATGCGCCACGCCAGCGCAATGGCCAGCGGGTGGATAGCATTGGTCGACTAAATGGATAAGAAAGCGGTTTTTCCGGCCATTGCCCGACAAGACAGTAGCGCATCCCATCACCACACTGCACCGGGTTGGGTATTTGCTGCCCAATTATCCGGCGCAGGTTCCCCCACTAAGCGGATAGCCCGCACCCCGCCCCGCTGCCTCTAATGGACCACCGATTAGCCCCTATCAAAAAGGTGCCTCCCATGAGTGGTGCAAGAAGCGTCGAGCAGTGGAAAACATTTATCGAAGGTTGTCTGGATTTTCGCCCGGCGGATGAAGTGTTCCGTATCGCCCGCGACATGTTCACCGAGCCGCAGCTGTTCGATCTGGAGATGGAACTGATCTTCGAAAAGAACTGGATCTACGCCTGCCACGAAAGCGAACTGGCGAATAACCACGACTTCGTCACGATGCGCGCCGGGCGCCAGCCGATGATCATCACCCGCGACGGCGAAGGCCAACTCAATGCGCTGATCAACGCCTGCCAGCATCGCGGCACCACCCTGACGCGGGTCGGCAAGGGTAACCAGTCCACCTTCACCTGCCCGTTCCATGCCTGGTGTTACAAGAGCGACGGCCGGCTGGTAAAGGTCAAGGCGCCGGGGGAATACCCGGATGGTTTCGACAAGGCCACGCGCGGGCTGAAGAAGGCGCGTATCGAGAGCTACAAAGGCTTCGTGTTCATCAGCCTGGATGTGGCTGGCACCGACAGCCTGGAAGACTTCCTGGGCGACGCCAAAGTGTTCTTCGACATGATGGTCGCCCAGTCCGCCACCGGCGAGCTGGAAGTGCTGCCGGGCAAATCCGCCTACACCTACGACGGCAACTGGAAGCTACAGAACGAAAACGGCCTGGACGGTTATCACGTCAGCACTGTGCACTACAACTACGTGGCCACGGTGCAGCATCGCCAGCAGGTGAACACCGAGAATGGCGCGGGCGCAGGCAGCACCCTGGACTACAGCAAACTCGGCGCGGGTGATGCAAACACCGACGACGGTTGGTTCGCCTTCAACAATGGCCACAGTGTGTTGTTCAGTGACATGCCCAACCCCAGCGTGCGTTCCGGCTACGCGACCATCATGCCGCGCCTGGTGGAAGAACACGGCCAACAAAAAGCCGAGTGGATGATGCACCGCCTGCGCAACTTGAATATCTACCCGAGCCTGTTCTTCCTCGACCAGATCAGCTCGCAACTGCGCATCATCCGCCCGGTGGCGTGGAACAAGACCGAGATCATCAGCCAATGCCTGGGGGTGAAGGGCGAATCCGACGCGGACCGCGAAAACCGTATTCGCCAGTTCGAGGACTTCTTCAACGTATCGGGCATGGGCACGCCGGACGACCTGGTGGAGTTTCGCGAAGCCCAGCGCGGGTTCCAGGGCCGCCTGGAGCGCTGGAGCGACATCTCACGCGGCAGCCACCGCTGGGAAACCGGGCCCACGCCGAACAGCGAAGCCATCGGCATCCAGCCGGCCATGACCGGCACCGAATTCACCCATGAAGGCCTCTACGTGAACCAGCATCGCAACTGGCAGCAGTTCCTGCTCAATGGCCTGGACAGGCAAGCGCTGACACTGCGGGAGGTGAAGTGATGAATGCGCAATTGCAGTATCAGATCGAGCAGTTCTTCTACCGCAAATCCGAGCTGTGCGACGCCCAGGACTGGGACGCCTATGTGCAGTTGTTCGACCCGCAGAGCGAGTTCCACCTGCCGCAGTGGGACTCGGAGCACGTCTACACCCGCGACCCCAAGCGCGAGATGTCGTTGATCTATTACGCCAACCGCTCGGGCCTGGAAGACCGCGTGTTCCGCTTGCGCACCGGCAAAGCCGCGTCGGCTACGCCAATGCCACGCACCTTGCACCTGATCAACAACGTGCGCATCGCCGAGCAGGCGGATGGCACGCTGGAGGTGCGACTGAACTGGCACACGCTGTTCTATCGCCTGGCCACGTCGGAGCAGTTCTATGGCCACGCCACCTATCGCCTGAAACCCGATGGCGACAGTTGGTTGATCACCCGCAAGCATGCGCTGCTGCTCAACGACACCATCAACTCGGTGCTGGATTTTTATCATCTTTAAACGCGCCTTTTTGGCCAGTCCGCTCGCCACAGGGTGCGCGCGTCATACATACGCGGAGAGCAACACATGAATCACAAAGTGGCCTTCAGTTTTGCCGACGGCAAGACCCTGTTCTTTCCGGTGGGTGCCAACGAAATCCTGCTGGATGCCGCGCTGCGCAACGGCATCAAGATCCCCCTGGATTGCCGCGAAGGCGTCTGCGGTACTTGCCAGGGTCGTTGCGAGTCTGGCGATTACAGCCAGGACTATGTGGACGAAGAAGCCCTGTCCAGCCTCGACCTGCAACAGCGCAAGATGCTCAGTTGCCAGACGCGGGTGAAGTCCGACGCTACGTTTTACTTCGACTTTGATTCGAGCCTGTGCAATGCGCCCGGCCCGGTTCAGGTAAAGGGCACCGTGAGCGCAGTGGAGCAGGTGTCAGCCAGCACGGCGATCCTGCAGGTGCAGTTGGATCAGGCGCTGGATTTTCTGCCCGGCCAATACGCGCGCCTGTCAGTGCCTGGCACGGACAGTTGGCGGTCCTATTCCTTCGCCAACCTGCCAGGCAATCACCTGCAATTTCTGGTGCGTCTGCTGCCCGACGGGGTGATGAGCAATTACCTGCGCGAGCGCTGCCAGGTGGGTGACGAGCTGTTGATGGAAGCGCCACTCGGCGCCTTCTACCTGCGCCACGTCACGCAGCCATTGGTGCTGGTGGCGGGCGGTACCGGGTTATCGGCCTTGCTGGGTATGCTCGACCAACTGGCCGCCAATGGTTGCGAGCAACCGGTGCACCTCTACTACGGCGTGCGCGGTGCCGAGGACTTATGCGAAGCAGCGCGCATACGGGCCTATGCCGCGAAAATCCCAAACTTGCGCTACACCGAAGTGCTCAGCGCACCTTCAGAAGAGTGGTCTGGTAAACGCGGCTACCTCACCGAGCATTTCGACCTGGCCGAATTGCGGGACGGTTCGGCGGATATGTACCTGTGCGGCCCCCCGCCAATGGTCGAATCCATCCAGCAATGGCTGGCGGATCAGGCACTTGATGGCGTTCAGTTGTATTACGAAAAGTTTACGCAGAGTAATATCTGACCCCTCAGCACTTCTGAGGGGCTGATGCGGCGTGCACTCAACCCTGAGAAAAACAAGTAGAAGGGAATGTTAATGGCGGATGACATGGTTAACCCGGTAGGCCTCAAGCGTGGCCTGAAGAACCGGCACATTCAGCTGATCGCCTTGGGAGGGGCGATTGGCACGGGGTTGTTCCTCGGCTCGGCCGGGGTGCTCAAGTCGGCGGGGCCGTCGATGATCCTGGGTTACGCGATTGCCGGTTTCATTGCGTTCCTGATCATGCGCCAGCTCGGTGAGATGATCGTCGAAGAGCCGGTGGCCGGCTCGTTCAGCCACTTCGCCCACAAATACTGGGGCGGCTACGCAGGCTTCCTGGCGGGCTGGAACTACTGGGTCCTTTACGTCCTGGTGGGCATGGCTGAACTGACGGCCGTGGGCAAGTACATCCAGTTCTGGTGGCCGGACATTCCAACCTGGGTCAGTGCGCTGGTGTTCTTTGTCGCAGTGAACTTGATCAACACCCTGAACGTGAAGTTCTTCGGTGAAACCGAGTTCTGGTTTGCGATCATCAAAGTGGTAGCGATTGTCGGCATGATCGTGCTCGGCTGCTACCTGCTGTTCAGCGGCACCGGCGGCCCGCAAGCCTCGGTGAGCAACCTGTGGAGCCACGGCGGGTTCTTCCCGAATGGCGGCATGGGGCTGTTGATGTCCATGGCGTTCATCATGTTCTCGTTCGGTGGCCTGGAGCTGGTGGGCATCACTGCCGCCGAAGCCAGCGAGCCGCGTAAAGTGATCCCGAAAGCGATCAACCAAGTGGTCTACCGGATCCTGATTTTCTACGTCGGCGCCCTGACCGTGCTGCTGTCGCTGTACCCGTGGGACCAACTGCTGCAAACCCTCGGCGCGTCGGGCGATGCCTACAGCGGTAGCCCGTTCGTGCAGATCTTCTCGCTGATCGGTAACGACACCGCCGCACACATCCTCAACTTCGTGGTGCTGACCGCGGCGCTGTCGGTGTACAACAGCGGCGTGTACTGCAACAGCCGCATGTTGTTCGGTCTGGCCGAGCAAGGCGACGCCCCCAAATCGCTGATGAAGCTCAACAAGCAAGGCGTGCCAATCCGCGCCCTGGCGATTTCGGCGTTGGTGACGATGCTGTGCGTGGTGGTCAACTACGTGGCGCCGCAGAGTGCCCTGGAGTTGCTGTTTGCGCTGGTGGTTGCCTCGCTGATGATCAACTGGGCGCTGATCAGCATCACCCACATCAAGTTCCGCAAAGCCATGGGTGAACAAGGCGTGACGCCGTCGTTCAAAACCTTCTGGTTCCCGTTCAGCAACTACCTGTGCCTGGCGTTCATGGTGATGATCATCAGCGTGATGCTGGCGATTCCAGGTATCAGCGAGTCGGTGTATGCGATGCCGGTGTGGGTGGGGATTATCTACGTGGCGTATCGGTTGCGGGTCCGCAGAAGTCACGCGGTCGTCAACGCACAGTGATACCTGTGGGAGCCCGGCTTGTGTGGGAGCCGGGCTTGCCCGCGATACAGGCGACTCGGTTTACAGTAAGACCCAGAGGATGCCATCGCAGGCAAGCCAGCGCCCACAGTTGATTGCATGTCAAAACAACAAGCCCCGGTAATCCGGGGCTTTTTGCTTAGAGCGTGGAGCGGACTCGCCAGAGTTCGGGGAACAGCACGGTATCGAGCATCTTGCGCAAATACCCCACACCTTCCGTGCCGCCAGTGCCGGGCTGGAAGCCGATGATCCGCTCCACCGTCGTCACATGGCGGAAGCGCCACTGACGGAACGAGTCCTCCAGGTCGATAAACTTCTCGGCCAACTGATACAGGTCCCAATACCGGCTCGGATCGCGATACACCTCGCGCCACGCCGCCTCCACCGATTCATCGTGAACCGTCGCCGCCGTGGGGTCGCGCTCGGCGCGTTTCGGATCAATCGCCAGGCCGGCCTGGATCATCAGGTTGATCGCCTCGTCATACAGCGACGGCGTGGCAATCGCCACTTTCAACTCGTTCAACAGCTCCGGCCGATGGGCGTGGGGCCGCAACAGCGCCGCGCTCTTATTGCCGAGGATAAATTCGATCTCGCGGTACTGGAACGACTGAAACCCCGACGATTGCCCCAGGAACGGGCGGATCGACTTGTACTCCGACGGCGTCATCGTCGCCAGCACCGCCCAGGCGTGCACCAGTTGATCGAAGATCCGCGACACCCTCGCCAGCATCTTGAACGCCGGCGGCAGCTCGCCCAGGCGCACGTGTTCGCGGGCGGCCTTGAGCTCGTGGAGCATCAACTTCATCCACAGCTCGGACGTCTGGTGCTGGATGATGAAGAGCATTTCGTTGTGGTCCGGCGACAGCGGGTGCTGGGCGCTGAGGACTTTGCCCAGGTCCAGGTAATCGCCGTAGCTCATGGACTCGGAAAAATTCAGTTCGGCGTTGTGCCACTCTTCAGGCGGTTGGTAGTCGGCAGAGAAAGGACATTGGCTCATCGCGTGGGCTCCTTGAGCGGGCGCAGGATTGCGCGGACCGGGCTGGCATCGAGGTTGGCAAAACGCAGCGGCAGGGCGATCAGTTCGTAGTCGCCTTCCGGTACGTCATCGAGCACGATGCCTTCGAGAATCGCCATGCCATGGCGCGCCACGGCGTTGTGGGAATCCATGGTCTTGGACTGCTGCGGGTCCAGGGATGGGGTGTCGATACCAATCAAGCGCACACCCAGGCTCGCCAGCAGCTCAATGGTTTGCGGGGCGACGGCGGTGAAGTTCGAATCCCATTCAGTCAGTGGCGCTTGTGGATAAGTGCGCAGCAGCACACGCTCGGGCAACTTATCCACACGGCCTTCCAGCTGATGCGGCTGCACCAGCGCGCCGCTGTCCAGGCAATGCAACACCCGGCACGGGCCCATGTACACGTCCAACGACACCTCGCCAATCGGCGCGCCGTCCGCACTGTAGTGCAGCGGCGCATCCACGTGGGCGCCGGTATGTGGCGACAGCGTGATACGCCCGACATTCACCGGGCACTCCGGGCCGAACTGCCACACGCGCTCTTCCTGGAACGGCGTATCCCCCGGCCAGGTCGGGGTCGCCGTACTCAAGGGCGGGCTGATATCCCACCACGTTTTTATTGGGTTCATTTCAAGGCTCTTGGCGGTTACTGGAGTGAATGATACGAGGGCCGGCTGCGAATTTTCTTGCGAATTCTGGCGTGAAGCAGGAAATCTTTCGCACTTACTGCGAAGAATGGGCGTGTAGGCGCTTAGATATATCATTCCGGCACGGTGGCTCAGCCACTGAAGAACCAATGTGGGAGCGGGCTTGCTCGCGAATGCGATAAGTCAGTCAATGTATGTGTGGCTGACACACCGCAATCGCGAGCAAGCCCGCTCCCACATGGACTGCACGGTGCCCAAAGAGTCGCACTCCCCTGCGCTTCTGGGCATCCCGATGTCGAGTTCAGACCACTGGCGCAACGCCCGAGGCCTTAGGGTGGATCTTTCCATTCCCTGCCCTGGAGACATCATGTCCAAGCCCATTACCGTACTGCGCGACACCCACCCCCTGCCGGTCCTGGATGCCTGCAAGTGGGAAAAACTCGAAGGCGACCCGCACACCGTCAACCTCAACGCCTACACCAGCGAAGACGGCAGCAAGATCATGGGCACCTGGATCTGCACCCCGGGCAAGTGGTACGTGGACTACGTGAAGTGGGAATACTGCCACTTTCAGGAAGGCTACTGCATCATCACGCCGGAAGGCCTGGAGCCGATTCACTTGCGGGCTGGGGATATCTTCGTGGTGGAGCCGGGGATGAAGGGGACGTGGGAAGTGGTCGAAACAGTGCGTAAGTATTTTGTGTTTGCTTGAGCCGCAAAAAACCGGGAGCCCGCCACAGGCGGGCCCCCGGAACACGCCCTATTTGGGCTTGCGATAGCTGTTGATAATCGCTGAGAAGTCCTTGCCCCCTTCCCCACGTTGGCTCATCGATTGATACAACTGCTGGGCCACGGCGCCCAGGATCACCGGCTGCTTCACCTGGCGCGCCGCTTCAGTGGCCAGGCCCAAATCCTTGAGCATCAGGTCAGCACCGAACCCGCCGGTGTAGCCACGTGACGACGGCGCTGTTTCAATCACGCCCGGCCATGGGTTGTAGGTGTCGGAACTCCAGCAACGCCCGGTGGAGCTGTTGATAATTCCCGCCAGCACTTGCGTGTCGATACCCAGCGCATCGCCCAGGGCCATGGCTTCGCTGACGCCGACCATGCTGATGCCCAGCAACAGGTTGTTGCAGATCTTGGCGATTTGCCCGGTGCCCACCTCACCGCAGTGCACGATGTTGCGGCCCATTTGCGCCAGCACCGGTTGCAGGGTGGCGAACAGTTCCGGGTTGGCGCCGACCATGAAGGTCAACGTGCCGGCCTGGGCGCCGCCGGTGCCGCCGGAGACTGGCGCGTCGGCCACAGCTACGTCTTGCTTGGCCGCAGCAGCCGCTACGTCGCGGATGGTTTGCGGGTCGATGGTGCTGCAATCCACCGCCGGTACGCCTTTACCGATGCCGGCCAAAACGCCGTCTTCATTCAGCCACACGCTGCGCACATGCGCCGCCGCCGGCAGCATGGTGATCACCAGCTCCGCGCCTTTCGCCGCATCACGCGGTGAGTCGCTGACAGTGCCGCCAAGCTCGGCCAGCTCCTTGAGTACCGTCTGGTTCAAGTCGAACAGGTTCAGCGCGTGGCCGGCCTTGATCAGGTTGCGGGCCATGGGTGCTCCCATGTTGCCCAAGCCGATAAATGCAATCTTCATGATCGTCTCCCGGTATCAGCGCAGGTTGATGGTGGTGTTGACGCCATCGTTGACCGTGTCGTCATCGAACCAACGGCTGGTGACGGTTTTGGTCTGGGTGTAGAACTGCACCACTTGCTTGCCGTACGGGCCGAGGTCGCCCAGCTTGGAACCGCGCGAACCGGTGAAGCTGAAGAACGGCACCGGCACCGGGATCGGGATGTTGATACCGACCTGACCCACGTCGATTTCGCTCTGGAACTTGCGCGCCGCCGCACCGCTCTGGGTGAACAGGCCGGTGCCGTTGCCGAAGGGGTTGGCGTTGACCAGTGCGATGGCTTCATCGAGGGTCGCCACTTCCAGCACCACCAGCACCGGGCCGAAGATTTCCTGGGTGTAGATCTGCATGGAGGGGGTCACGCCCGAGAACAGGGTCGGGCCGACAAAGTTGCCTTGCTCGAAGCCCGGCACCTTGATGTCGCGGCCGTCCAGCTCCAGCTTGGCGCCTTCTTTCACGCCGCTTTCGATCAGCTCCAGGATACGTGCCTTGGCGCGTTTGGAGATCACCGGGCCCACATCGGTACCGGCTTCGCTGCCCGCGTTGACCTTGAGCTTCTGCGCCAGCGCCTTGAGGTCCGGCAGCCACTGCTTGGACGCGCCCACCAGCACCACCACCGAGGTGGCCATGCAACGCTGGCCCGCTGCGCCGAAACCAGCACCGACCAGAGCATTGAGGGTGTGTTCGCGGTTGGCATCGGGCAGTACCACCGCGTGGTTCTTGGCGCCCATCATCGATTGCACACGCTTGCCGTGTTTGCCGGCCAGGTCGTAGACGTGAGTGCCCACAGCCGTCGAGCCAACAAAGGACACGGCCTTGATGTCTTTATGGGTGCACAGCGCATCCACCACATCCTTGCCACCGTGCACCACGTTGAGCACGCCGGCCGGCACACCGGCTTCAAGCGCCAGTTCCACCAGCAGCATGGTCGACAGCGGGTCCTGTTCGGACGGTTTGAGGACGAAGGTGTTACCGCAGGCGATGGCCATTGGGAACATCCACAGCGGAATCATCGCCGGGAAGTTGAACGGGGTGATGCCGGCGCACACGCCGATGGGTTGGCGCAGGGTGTAGGTATCGACGCCACCGGCAACGTTTTCAGCGAACTCGCCCATTTGCAGGGTGCCGATGGAACAAGCGTGTTCGACCACTTCCAGGCCACGGAAAATATCGCCCTCGGCATCGGCAATGGTCTTGCCCTGCTCATTGCTGAGCACCACGGCAATGCGCTTGGAATGTTCGCGGATCAAGGCTTGCAGCTTGAGCATGATGCGCATGCGCGCGCCGATCGGCGTCAGCTTCCAGGTCTGGAAGGCGCGATGGGCGGCGTCGATGGCAGCGTTGACTTCATCGGCAGTGGCGAACGGGACTTTGGCCAGCACCTCTTGAGTGGCCGGGTTAACGATGTCTTGCCATTCGGTGGTCTTGGACTCGACCCACTCGCCGTTGATCAGCAACTTGACCTGTTGCACGGAAATATCGGCAGATGCGTTCATGTGGTCTCCAGAATCTTGTAGTTATGCAGAGACAAGGCGCGTAAACCGCCTTGGGAATGAGGCGTTCGGACAGTTTTTGGAGTATAGATGTGCAAATCTCTAATAAGAACGCACATAAAAGCCGGACCAATATGCAAAAAAACATCACGTCGCTGGGCTCCCTGAACTGGGATGACCTAAAGTTTTTCCTCGAAGTGGCCCGCACCCGCAAGGCCAGCGTGGCCGCCAAGCGCCTGGCGGTGGACTACACCACGGTGTCGCGGCGTATCAGTTCCCTGGAAGTGTCCCTCGGCACCCTGCTGTTCGAAAAATCCCGGACCAACGGCTTCGTCCTCACCACCGAAGGCCAACGTTTGCTGGGCTATGCCGAGTCCATCGAAAGCACCCTGCACATGGCCTGCGAGCAAGTCTCCGGCTCCGGCGTGGCACTCTCCGGCCACGTGCGCATGGGCTGCACCGAAGGATTCGGCAGCTTCTTCGTCACTCCGCAGTTGAGCCACTTCGTCGACACCTACCCGGCCATCTCGGTGGACATCCTGCCCCTGCCCCACTTCATCAGCCTGTCCAAGCGCGAAGCCGACATCGTCATCGCCTTGGAGCGCCCGGAACACGGGCCCTATGTGTGCTGCAAACTGTGCGACTACAAACTGCAGCTGTACGCGACCCAGGACTATCTGGACCAACACCCGCCCATCCGCAAACCCGCCGATTTGGCCGAACATCCGTTTATCAGCTATGTGGATGACCTGGCGTTCAGTTCGGAGCTGCTGTACCTGGCGAACGTGGTGCCCGGCGCCAGCGCCAGCCTACGCAGTACCAGCGTGATCGCGCAGTACGTGGCGGCGCAGCAAGGGCGGTCGATGGCGATATTGCCGTGTTTTCTCGCGGCGCAGGATCCACGGCTGCTGCCAGTGCTGGGGGAGCAGATTACGATTACGCGGCAGTTCTGGATGTATTGCCGAGAGGACTTGAGGAAGCTGAAACGGATTACGTTGTTGTGGGATTACATCCGCGAGGTGACTGAGCAGAATCAGGGGTTGTTGATGGGGGAGACGCGGGAGATACGGTTTGCGGATTAAAGGGCCATCAACGACGATTCGCTTTAAATTGCAGGACGTTTCCTAGAGACTCTCCACCCTATTGCGCCCTATCGTCTGGGTCACTAGCCTCCTGACTTCGCTGTACATCAGCGATCGGGTTTAGCGATCCGGGCTTCAGGCGTGTCACCGCTCCCAACACTATCAGCCGGCGTTTGCCCGCTTTTAACGTTTTATGGTGGCTGTGTGCTGGAGACCTTCGAGTCTACCCGGGGTGCTCCTGGCCCGGATCGCTAACCTGCATACAGCTGCCACCCTCTTCATGTTTAGCGATGTGATGTGGCGGCTCTACTTCAGCAGAGAGCAATCGTCATGACTAAAATCGTCCCCGACCCACCGATCTCCTCCATCTCCACCCTCGGCGTCGTCACCTTCGGCGACTACGGCGAAAACCAAAAACCCCTGTTCCGCGTCAACGCCGGCATGCCGATTGAGGAAGCTTTGGAACACGCCTCCACCCTACTTTTTTACTCCAAGAAACTCGCGATGGAAGCCGCCATGGATGTCCGCGGCGAGCAATACGCATGGGCTGCGCATTACCTGTGTGAAATGGGCAAGGCCGTGGTAGATGACCTGACGCAGGCGATGACACCGGGCCGGTAAGCGAATACCGTTCGAATGCGGGAGGAGCCTTGCTCCTTCCTACATTTAAATCGCACCAGCCCCGGCAATTTGCGGATACCGAGCCCGAACTTCGCGCAAAAACTTATTCGCACTGGTCTTGAGCCATTCAATCAACCGAGCGATATCCGGCTCTAACTGCCGGCCGTTTTGACAGATGATGTAGTACGCCGCTGGCGACATCATCACGGGGCTTTTCAACGCAACCAACGCGCCGTCTGCCAATAGGTCATATACCAACGCAGTCCTGCCCAGTGCAATGCCTGTGCCCTTCACCGCCAGACTGATCGCCAGGCTCGAATCCGGAAATCGCGGCCCATGGTGATAAGGCGGCGCCGCCAACCCCTGAAACGCAAACCAGCTTTCCCACCCCGGACACACCTGATCGTCCACCCGATGAATCAGCGGGTACCGGGCGACATCCTCCAGTGAAATATCCCCCTTCAACCGCAGAAATTCTGGCGAGCAAACGGGAAATACCGCGTCGCACATCAGCAATTCAACATGGTGATCCGGATAATCGCCGTACCCCATCACCACCGCGACATCGTATTGATGAGCTTCCAGGCTGGTGCTGTTCATATCGGCGCTAGTCAACACCAGATCGAGGTTGAACGAGGCCTCTGTGTGCGACCCATGCATCCTGGGGATTAGCCACGTCGAGCAGAGAGAAGACGTGCACGAGAGGTACAACGGTCGGGATTTACCGGGGTTGAGCGATTGCAGTACCCCATCCAGCGCCTTGAAAAAGCCATCGGTAACCGGCAACAAGGCTTGCCCCGCTGGCGTCAGCTTGACGCCGCGTGAATGCCGCTCAAACAACTGCACGCCCCACCATTCCTCCAAGCCTGCAATTTGATGACTAATGGCGCTGGCAGTGAGGTTAAGGTCAGAAGCCGCACGCGCAAAACTACCGGTTTGCGCAGCGCTGACGAACGCTTGAAGCATCGGTGTGGGAGGCGGACGCTGAGCCATCAGGTGCTCACTTTGATCAAGATGATCCCGCTAACAATGACGAATGCCGACAGCATCCGTCGCCAACCGAACCGTTCATGAAAGAACAGCGCGGCAATAATGGCGCCGATAATAACACTGGTTTCCCGCAGCGCTGAGACCTTGGCCACCGCGTCCAGCGACAATGCAAACAACACCAATGCGTAGGACGCCAAGTAAAAAACGCCGCCTAATAGGCCGACTCGCCAGTGCCCACGTATCGCTTGAGCCAAAGCCGAGCGCTCTTTGGAAAACGCCAGCAGTGGGATCGGAATACTCTGGAACACCGTCAGGTAGACGATGTACTGCAACACCGTCTCACTGGTTCTTACACCTTTGGCGTCCACTACAGTGTAAGACGCGATAAACGCTCCAGCGCACACCGCCATCAGGATCGGCTTGAACATCTGCGCCGTCATCCGACGCACAAAGGTCAGGCTGATAATTCCCACACATATCAGCGACACACCCACCAGTGCCTGAACTGACAACTGTTCATGCAACAGAAAGTAGGAAAACAGCGCGACCAATACCGGCGGTACCCCACGCATCACCGGGTAAACCTGACCGAAGTCACCCGTTTCGTACGCTTTGATCAGAAATAATCGATAGACCGTATTGAGTACCACGGAGACGAGGATATAACCCCCTACTTCCAGGCTCGGTACACTGACAAGCGGCAACGCCAACAGGCATATCACCAGCGCGGTGCCATCCACCATGGCCAAGGTCATGAAGCGACTGCTACCGGCACGGACTACGGCGTTCCAAGTGGCGTGCATAAAGGCAGAGATCAGGACCAGCGTGATCGCGATATCGGAGTTTTCCATGGGGTTCGGCTTATGGCGGATAGAGGGGGGGATGTAACTTAGGCGCCTCGAGGCATCATTGTTTGCGTAACCACATCCGTAGCATGTAGCGATTTAGATCGTTCAAGGACTCGCCATCATCAATCACACAACGTGGAATATCATATCTATAAAGTGCGTGCGGGTATGGAGAAACTTGTTATCGGCTGAAATGAGTACCTGCCCTGGTTCCAGCAACACTCGATGCTGAACCGATGACTGATCGAGAACGGTGTCCAGAAAGTCTAGCGCTTGGGATTGGGCCATGGTTAATGGCACTCCCGCCTTAAGGTGAGCGGACTCAATGTAGACGCGAAAGTATCTGACCAGTGGAATACCTTCATCGGAAAAACTCAGGATAGGCGCTTTGAACAACTGCTCCTCATCTGACATGCCGCGGTTTTCAAAAAAGAAGTCGCATTTAAGTTCTTCCAGTATTTCTGGAAACGCCATCAGCTCCGCGTATACCGCGCTTGCATCAATCAGAATGCTCTCACCTCCCAAAAGCGCTTTTTGTCCGCACGCCAGGATCAAGTAATCGATAGGCAACGGGTCGCTCACTCCATCGTTGTGCACATAGGCACCTTGGCGGGTTTGATGGTATCTCGCACCATCTTCAATGCTCTTACCGCCCCTGTCATAAACCTCAATCACCTTATGACCGAGATGGTTCTGCACCATTGGCACACCGAGTAGAGAGCCAAATGTCCATATCAGCGATTTGAAACTCGAAAGTTTGTCGACCTTAAAGCCATCAAGAATCAAAACATGGCTTTCATGATCGATCATGGTTCGGATTCTATCTAGCTCCTTGCTCAGGACGGGTGATTGTAGAGGATTGATGTGCGCGGCTTTGGTATCGAATCGAACTCCCTGACTTTCAGACTCGAACAACGCTCTTGCGCTCAACAGCTCATTAAAAGCACTGTGTGAAAGCCTAGTTTTAGAAACCTCTTGGCGGAAGTTACTGACGTTTATGCTCATCGCAGTCCTTTACGGTGGTTACTTGGAGCGGCCATTTAACTAAGCCCACCCTTTGCGAAAAAGCGAAACTTCGTCAGCCTAGCCATCAAGATTCGTCATGGCAGACTTCTCCTACAGGAAACATGCTTGACGGTCTTTGCTGAGATACGGTGATGGTGCGTCAACGCAGGCGATGACACCGGGCCGGTAAGCGAACGCTGTAGCCAGGCACCGCAAAACCCACTGTGGGAGCTGGCTTGCCGGCGATGGCAGTGTGTCAGTCAGTACATCCCGTACTGAGACACCGCTATCGCCGGCAAGCCAGCTCCCACAGTTGATTGGGTTTTACATTGAGGTCGGTAGGACGGGCTCAGTCCGCGATCACCACAATCGACACCCGCCGATTTTCGGTGCGTCCCGCCACTGTGTCGTTGGACGCCACTGGCTGGCTGCTGCCCAGCCCGCGCAGCTGGATGTTTTCTTCTTTCATGCCCACGCCGGTCAACACCGTCGCCACACTTTTGGCACGGCGCAGGGACAGTTGCTGGTTGTAGGTTTCCTTGCCCGACGCGTCGGTGTGGCCGTCGACGCGAACGCGTTCGATACCCACGCCCAGCAGGGCTTTGCCGATACGCTGGACAATCTCGGTGCTGGGTTGGTTGAGCGTCTCGACGTCACTGCCGAACAGCACTTTGCCGGACAGGCCGAATGCCCAGCCGTCATCGGTCAGCTCGAAGCCCTGCTGCTTGAGGACGGCCACTTGCGCTGGGGTCAGGCCTTTGGGCGGCGGCGTCTGGCAGCCGCCAAGGGCGAGCAGTGCCACGAGCAGGGTGATAAACATGAAACGCGCGGTCGAGAACAAGGTGTCAGCTCCTGTGTTGAACGTTGGCGGCCGAGTGCTCCGACTCCGCCGTTTGCTGGCCGCCCGAAGACAAACGTTTGGCCTGGTACATCGCCGCGTCGGCGGCATTGAGCAAGGCACCTGGGGTGGCACCATGATCGGGGTAGATGGCGATGCCGATGCTAAGGGACGTCAGTACCTGGGTGTTGCCTGGCACGGGGATCGGCAGGTCCATGCTGGCGATGATCTTGTCGGCAATACGCTCGGCGTCTTGCGCCTTGTGCAACGGCGCCAGCAGGATGGCGAACTCATCGCCGCCCAAGCGCGCCACCAGGTCATCTTCACGCAATTGCGCACGCACGCGCTCCGCGACGGCGACGAGGACTGCATCGCCGGCGGCGTGGCCAAAGCTGTCATTGATCTCTTTGAAGCGGTCGCTGTCGAGGTAAAGCACCGCCACCTGTTCTTTGGCCTTGGCCGCACTGCGCAGCGCCCGAATCAAACGGCCTTCGAAAAAAGCACGGTTGGGCAGGCCGGTGAGGCTGTCGTGGTTGGCCTGATGGGCGAGGGATTCGTTTTCGCTTTGCAGATGGCTTTGCCAGGCTTCCATCTCGCCGAGCAAGGCGTTGAAGTCACTGCCCAGGCTGTCGAGTTCGGCGATTTTTGCCGGGGGTACGCGGCGGTCGAAGTCGCGTTCACTGCGCGCGGCGTGGGCCACCGCGGCGAGGCTTTGCAGCGGGCCGGTGATGCCGCGCAACAGGCGCCGCGCCAGGTGCAGGGCGATCCACGCGCTGAGCGCAGTGCAGATGAGGATCCCGGCCAGGCCGCTGAGCAGGAAGCGCAGCAAGCTGCCGCCGTGACCGGTGAGGTGGGTGCTGCCGATGACTTGGCCTTGATGCAGGATCGGCTGGCTGATGGGTTGTTCGAGCAGGGTATGCGCCAGCTCCAGCTCGACCCGAGAAAGCATGCCGGTTTCCGGGCGTATCCACTTCGCCAACAACGTGCCGTTGACATCGAAGACTTCGGCCTCGGCCACTTCTTCGGTGGAGGCGATCAGGCTGAGGGCTTCGGTGGCCGCCGCGCTGTCGTTGAACACCACCGCCGCTTCCACGGTGTAATTGATGGAACGTGCGATCAGGTGCAGGTTGTGCTCGGCATAGACCCGCAACGCCAGCACCCCGAGCAAGGTCAGAGAGACACTCGCCAGGGTCACGGCCACCAGCGCCAGGATCAGGTGTCCTCGGCCGATGACAGAACCCAGGGTCGGCCGCACTTTGACAACCGTCATGACGCAGGCGCTCGGCGACGGGACAACTGCAGCACGCTCGGGTGAATGCGTACACCGCTGCGGGCGACGGAGTCGAGGTTGACCTCGAACGAAACCTGCTCATCGCTCACCCGCAGACAGAACAGACTGCCCACCGTGCATTGGTCGCCACCTTCGCTGATGCTCAGTACCGGATGGCCGATCAACGACGTGAACAGCTGGCTGCGCTCATCGGCACTGAGTTTGCCGATGTACACCGCGTCACAGGCATTGACGATATCCGGATGGTTGGCCAGCAGGCGCTGAACCACGACGGGACGGCCGGTGGCCTGGGTGGTGCCTTTGATCAAATCGTCGGTGTACTGGGTCGGGCCAACAATACACAGGCGCAATTGCGCAGGCTCTACCGGCCAGCGCGCATAACTGAGGATACCCAGTACCACTTGGGTGACCGCCTGGGCGCGGTGTGCGGCAAGGCCTGCAGGGTCGGATGCCTGGGCGCAGGCGTGTGGCGCGAGCACACACAGGACCGCCACCAGTAGCAGGCGTCTCCAGCTCAAACTGCGCTCTGTGGACGCGACAGCCACGTTCATGCAGCGATTCTCTCAGGTGTTTTTATAAATGATGCCGCAACGATAGCACAGCGGCGGAAAACCCCACGAAGACGGGCGTTGGCGGGGCTCGCTATTTTTTCAGAAAAATCAGACGCCTGAATAAGAAATATTGCATGAGCTGTCAGTCAGTTTTTTCTGATTCGTGACCCAACTCCAGCATCAACCCACTCAAACGCTTGACCTTACGCCTGACGGCTTCTTCAAACACGCCGCCTCGGGGCTCGATCAGGCTGAACCAACGCTTGGCCCGAGTGATGCCGGTGTAGATCAGCTCTTTAGTGAGCACCGGGCTCAACGCATCCGGCAGGATCAGCGCGGTATGCGTGAATTCCGAGCCCTGGGATTTATGCACGGTCATGGCGTACACGGTTTCCACATCGTTCAAACGGCTGGGCAACACAAAACGCACGCCGCCCTGGCCGTCGTTACGCGGGAAAGCCACGCGCAGCACCTGGGGACCGCCGTCGCTTTCGGGCAATTTGAGGGCGATGCCGATGTCACCGTTCATCAAGCCCAGGCCGTAATCGTTACGGGTCATCAGCACCGGGCGCCCCTCGTACCATTGTTCGTCGCCGTCGATCAGCCGTACCTTGCGCAGGGCGGCGGTGATGCGCAGGTTCAGGCCTTCCACGCCCCAGGGGCCTTTGCGTACCGCGCAGAGCAGTTGGAACGCGTCGAAAGCTTGCAGCAGTTGTTGCGCCCAGTGGGTCCAGGCGTCGCTTTCACGCGGTGTTTCCGGCGACGGACGCGCGCTTTGCAACAGGTTGAGGTAATAGCGATAGCCCTCGGCACCCTCGCCCTGCCCGTCCAGCACCAGGCGTTCCAGGGCGTGATCGTGTTCGCCCTTGAGACTGACGCAAAACAGATCATCGTGACTGCGCGCGGCAAGCAGTTTGCGGGCTTCTTCAGGGTTTTGCTGGTTGACCCAGCGCGCCAGTTGGCCGATGCCACTGCCTTCGCCGAAACGTCGCGAGTAACGCAGCATCACCACTTGCTGGGCCAGGGGATGGCTGCCGTCGAAGTCTTCCTGCAGGCCGCTGGCGCTGAGGTCTTCACCGCTGACGGCCTGCAGCCATTGGCGCGTCTCGGCGCTGTAGAAACCGGCTTCGGCGTCGCGGCACAAATCACCGAGCACGGCGCCCGCTTCTACCGACGCCAGTTGGTCCTTGTCGCCCAACAGCACCAGGCGTGCATGGGGCGGCAAGGCGTCGAGCAGGTTGGCCATCATTTCCAGGTCGATCATTGAGGCTTCGTCCACCACCAGCACATCCAGCGGCAATGGGTTGCCGATGTGATGACGAAAATGCCGCGTGCCCGGACGACTGCCCAGCAGGCGGTGGACGGTGGTGACCTGGGTTGGGATTTTTTCCTTCACGCTGTCAGGCACTTTCAGCGACAGCACTTGTTGGCTGATGGACTCGGTGAGGCGTGCGGCGGCCTTACCGGTGGGCGCGGCCAGGCGAATGCGCAGTGGGCTGCCGACGTCCACAGCCGGCGCCTGCAACAGCGCGAGCAAGCGCACCACGGTGGTGGTCTTGCCAGTGCCGGGGCCGCCGGTGACGATGCTGAATGCGCCGCGAGTGGCCAACGCGCAGGCGAGTTTTTGCCAGTCGATCACGCCGTCGGGCGGTGGTTGGTCGAACAGGCTGTTGAGGCGCTGCGGCAAATCAGCGGCGACACTCTCCTGAGTAGCGAGACGCAGGCGCAGGGCGGTGTCGATGCGCCGTTCGTAGGTCCAGTAGCGGCGCAGGTACAGGCGCTTGCCGGAGAGTACCAAAGGGCGACTTTGGGCGGATTCGCGGCCATCGACTGCCAACGCCACCAAGTGACTGGCGGCCAGAGCATGGCACCAGTGGGCGCCGTCCAGGCCGTCGAGCAACTGCGACGGCAGCAGCATGGCGCCGGTTTGCAGGTCGCCTTCAGGCGGCAACGACAGGGCGAAATCCGGCGCCTTGAGGGTTTCGAACAGGTCAAGGCAGACATGGCCGTGGCCCAATTGATGGCTGGTCAGCGCGGCGGCCAGTAGCATCAGCGGGTCCGCCTGTGGATCAAGCTCGTGCAGGAAACCGACAAAGGCTTTGTCCAAGGCACGCAACCAGCCACGGTCGACCCAACGTTCCAGTAATTGCACCAGGTCGGCGGCGCGGCTGAGGGGCGTCAGTTCCTCCAGCGGTAACGGCAACAGGCTCATAACAACACTCCTTGTTCCCAGGCGGGCTCAACCTTGGGCGGGATGGGCTTGCCCTGGAACAGCAGGTCCAGGCCTTCAATCAATTCCCGCGGCGGTCGGGTGAAATACGCACCCTGACTCGCGGACTGCGTACCCCGCAGGAAAATGTACAACGCACCGCCGACATGGCGGTCGTAGTCGTAGTCCGGCAGGCGCGCCTTGAGTTGGCGGTGCAGGGCCAACAGGTAAAGCACGTATTGCAGGTCGTACCGATGATCAAGGATCGACTGTTCCATGGCATCAAAGGTGTAGGCCGAATCGTCGGGGCCCAGCCAGTTGGATTTGTAGTCGGCCACGTAATAGCGGCCGTCATGTTCGAAGGTCAAATCGATGAAGCCCTTGAACATACCGTTGAGCAGCACCGGCTCTGCGGCGACGCGGGATACACCGTTGTGGGTGTATTGGCAGACCAGCTTGTCGAGGGCGAGTACGTCGACCTTGTGGCTGGCGAACCAGAATTCCATCTCGATCTGGTACTGCTGCAAACCACTGAGGGAGACGTGGCTGTTATTCACAGGCAATGGCGTTTGCAGCAGGTGGCCGAGCCAGCTGCTGAGGGTAATGATCCAGCCTTCCCAGTTGCGCCGGTTGCAGCGGGCGCCCACGGCCTTTTCGATCGCCTCGGGCGTGACGTTGAATCCGTCCTCCCCTGCCCATTCCAGCAGGCCGTGCAGGAAGGTCCCTGGGTTAGGGCCGCGTGGGAAACGGTGAATGTCGCCGCCGGATGCCGCCACTTCGCGCGGTGCGTCGGGATCGAGGCGTTCGTCATCAAACAGCTTTTGGGCCTGCGGGCTTTCCGGTGCTTCGAGGGTGGCGGCGCTCATGCTGTCGCCGATGCGCAAGGCGCTGTAGGAAGCAATCCACCAGTTTTCTGCAGCCTTGCGTTTGGGCAGGAGGGGCGCTCGCAGCGTGGCTTCGTTGCGGGGTGGGTGGAAGAGGTTGTCTTGCGCTTCGGGCACCTGGCCATAGTGGATTGCCGTGCACCCTTCTTGAAGGTCCAAGAGCCAGCGCGCCAAGCCGGCGGACTCACCCAGTGATGCTCCTGCGCCAAGCAAATAGCCCAGCGCCGACAGGTGCAGTACGGAGTTGTTGCTGTTGCCGCGCTTGAGGTCGGCGATACCCAGCCAGCACGCATGCTTGGCGCGGGTCAGGGCTACGTAGAACAGGCGCAGGTCTTCGGCCAGCCGTTCGTTGTCCGCCTGGGCGATCAGCTCAGGCGTAGGGCGCAGGCTGACGTGGGATTTGCCGTTTTCATCATGGTAATGAAGGGGCAATCGGCTACCGTCCACGGGTTTGGCTGAGCAGATGAAGGGCAGGAAAACCAGGTCGTATTCCAGGCCCTTGGATTTGTGGATGGTCACGACCTTGACCAGTTGTTCATCACTTTCCAGGCGCAGGATTTGTTCTTCGCCCGCCTGGCCGGAAAGTGCCAGGTGCTCGGCCAAATGGCGGATCAGTGCCTGCTCGCCATCAAGTTCAGAAGCTGCCTGTTGCAGCAGTTCACTGAGGTGCAGCAGGTTGGTCAGCACACGCTCACCGTCACTGCGTGCGATCAGGGTTTGCGGCAGCTTGAAGTCGTGCAGCAGGCGACGCAGCATCGGCAGCACGCCTTGGGTGCGCCAGATCGTGCGGTAGCCACGGAACTGCATGACGCGGCTTTCCCACGCCAGCTCGTCCTGGTTCAGGCGCTCCAGTTCTGCCAGTGACAGGTTGAGCGTGACGCAGGCCAGAGCGGCGCGCAGCGGGCGTTCGACATCCGGCTCGGCGCAAGCCTTGAGCCAAGCCAGCAGGTCGTGGGCCTCCTGTGCGGCGAAGACGGAGTCCTTGTCGGACAGGTAGACGCTGCGCACTCCACGGGCGGCCAATTCGCCGCGTACGGCTTGGGCTTCCTTGCCGTCGCGCACAAGGATCGCGATGTCTGACGGGCGTACACCTTTGAAGCTGCCGTCCGGTTGTAGGAAACCTGCGCTGCCTTGCTGCCCGCCGTTGAGCAACTCAACAATGTGCGTGGCACAGGCGGCCGCCAGCTGCTGACGATAAATCACGTTGGAAACCGGCTGGTCGGTGGGTAAGTGCCAGAGGTTCATCGCGGGCAGCGTTTGCCCATCGACCTGCAATTGTTCCTTGCGCCCCTGGGACAGTACCGAGTGGAACGGCACCGGGTTTACACCATCGGGCTCGCGGAACAGGAATGCACCACGGCCCGTTTCCGCACGCTGAAACACATGGTTCACTGCCTCGACCATCGCGTGGCTGGAGCGGAAGTTGGTGCCCAACGTGTGGTGGCGGCCGGTGGTGGACTGACGGGCGCGCAGGTAGGTGTAGATATCGGCGCCACGGAAGGCGTAGATCGCTTGCTTGGGGTCTCCGATCAGGAACAGGCCACTGTCGAGGTGGTTTTCTTCAATGCGGTAGATACTGTCGAAGATGCTGTATTGCACCGGGTCGGTGTCCTGGAACTCGTCGATCAGGGCCACCGGGAATTGCTCGCGGACCACACTGGCCAGGCGTTCGCCGCCGTCGGCTTGCAGCGCGGCGTTGAGGCGGATGAGCATGTCGTCGAACCCCATTTCGGTGCGACGGCGTTTTTCTTCTTCAAAGCGTTTGCCCACCCAGCCGGCGGCGTGTTGCAACACGGCGGCGTCGGGGGTCGGCAGCGCATCGAGAGCCGCCTTGAGACCGGCCATGGCGTCGATGCCAGGATGCTGCGGTGGCTCGCCTTTCCAGGCTTCGGCCATGCCGTCAGGCGTCAGGCGCGTGAAGCCGGTGCCGATGTCGAGTTGTTCGAGGGTTTCGTCAGCAGCCCAGGCACTGATTTTTTCGAACCAGGGTTCGAAGTAGCGCGCCTGCATCTTGCGCCCGTCGACGGCTTTGGCGGCCACGGCTTGCAGGCAGATGTCGCGCAGCTCAGTGGCCCATTGTTGCCAAGGCGCCTTGAGGGTTGTCAGCGCTTCGCGGCGCTCTTGCAGGCAAGCCGTGATCAGTTCTGCGGGCTCGCGGGTTTCATCCGTCGGCCGCTCGCTGCCGAACAACGCGCGTACCCGTGGCATCAACGCAGCAGGTCCACCCCAGTGACTGCGCACCCAGTTGAGTGCGTCGTCATGCATCGGGTAGCAGAACAGCCGCCAGTAATCGCGCAACACTTCGCCGAGCAAATCGCTGTGGTCGGTTTCCAGGGTCTGGGTGAACAGGCTGCCGCTGTCGAACGCATGTTCGCGCAGCATGCGCTGACACCAACTGTGGATGGTCGAGACGGCGGCTTCGTCCATCCACTGGGCGGCGATGTCCAGGCGGTTGGCGCAGGCAGGCCATTGTTCGGGTAGGTAATCCGCGCGCAGATCGGCGATCAGGGCGTCTGGCTGTTCAATCTCTTCGCGAAAAAAACGAGCGGCTTCGGCCAGGCGGATGCGGATGCGTTCGCGCAGTTCTTTGGTGGCGGCATCGGTGAAGGTCACCACCAGGATCTGCGGCGGCAGCAGTTCGCGGCCAAAGCTTGATTCATCGCCCCCGTGGCCGAGGACCAGGCGCAGGTAGAGGGCGGAGATGGTGAAGGTCTTTCCGGTACCGGCGCTGGCTTCAATCAGCTGGCTGCCTTTGAGCGGAAAGGCCAGGGCCAAGGGTCTGCTGGTCATGCGCTGGCCTCCTCGCCGGTGAGTGATCGCCACGGGGCGTTGAGCAGCGGGCGATACAGGGTTTCGCACCAACCTTCGAATTCTTCACTGGCGATGAGTGTGGCGTAATCGGGGAATTGCCGGGTGAGCGCCGGCGTTTCGCGGCGTTCGCCTTCGTTGTTGAGCCCATCACCTTCGTAGGTTTTAACTGCGGCTGCTTCGGCCTTGACGGGGTCGGTCTGGCTGAGCCACGCGAAAGCGGTTTTGACGGCCACGGGCAACGGTTTGCTCATTCCGGCATGCCAGGCGAGCAGCAAGTGGCCGAGGACTTCCTGGGCATTGGCTTTATCCAGAGGCGGCAGCAGCAGGGTGTCATCGCTGGCCACCAAGCCGGTGCTCAGCGGCAGACCGCACGCACAGGCAACCAGGTGATTGACCCAAGGGCGAATCAGGCGATGCCACTTGCGGGTCTTGATCGAGCCGATGCTGTTGGGAATGGTGGTAACGCTTAGCAACCCGCCATCACTGCGTCGATGCAGACCGCTGATCCAGCCTTCCAACTGCACGCCGTGATGCTCAAAACTGACCGGTTCGGCACCGGTGTGCGGGGTAGGCCAAAGGGCGAGCAATTGCTGATAGCGTCGCAACAGATCGGGTAAAGGCTCGATCAGTTCGTTGCGCAGGCATTCGCCGAAACCAACCATCGGCAACAGGCCACTGCCTTGCAGGCGCAGGGCCTGGGCGTTCAGGGTCTGGTCGAGCTGATCGGGTCGGGTGAGCGCGGCATTCAGCAGGCTGTCACTCAGGCTGTAGCGTTGCAGTGCGTCGAGAACAAAAGGCTCTTCGTCGGCCAGCGGCACTTCGGCGGCTTCGAAGAATACTTTCAGGCGCTGGCTGAAGAAGTGTTTGACCGGGTTGCGCAGGAAGTCTTGGAGCTGGCCGAGACTCAGGGGTTCTTCCTGTTGGTGGGGAGCCAGGTCGTGTTCTGTCGGGAGGGCATCGGAGGCTTCATGAAGCAACTGCCATTCGCGCGCGTAGCTGAACAGCGCATCGCCTTCATGGAAGTAACGGGCGCTGAACGGTTGCAGCGGATGCTCTTGGGTCATGGCTTCGATCAGCGGTTTGTCACTGTTTGCCAGGTGCCAGCCACTGGCGAGATGGTCACGCAGTTGGCCGATGAGTACCGACGCTGGGCGGTCACTGTTGTCGCGGATGCTGCGGCCGACCCAACTGACGTAGAGCTGGTCACGTGCTGAAAGCAGGGCTTCGAGCAGCAGGTAGCGGTCGTCTTCACGGCGTGAGCGGTCGCCTGGGCGGTAGTCGCTGCCCATCAGGTCGAAGTCCAGCGGTGGTTGCGCGCGCGGGTAATCACCGTCGTTCATGCCGAGCAGGCAAACGAGCTTGAACGGGATCGCACGCATGGGCATCAGAGTGCAGAAATTGACAGCCCCGGCGAGGAAGCGTTGGGACAGGCGACCTTGGTCCAGCCCCGCAAGCCAGGCCTCGCGGACCACTGTGAGAGGTAATTCGTCTTGCAAGCCGACGGATTCGCAGGTTTCCAGCCAGGTTTCCCTGAGTTGTTCGAGTTGGCCCAGCAGGTAGTCATCGTGCTCGCTGCTGGGTAGGAAGAACAGTTGTATCAGGCGTTGCAAGCGCTCGCCCCATTGCGTCGGTGAAGCCGGCAGTGATAACGCTTGATGCGCATCGCTGAGTGCGTCGAGCAAAGCGACCAAAGGGCCGATGAGCGCCGCATCAAGGCCACCGATTTCGTCGTAGGGCTCGATACCATCACACGCGGCGCCGGTGCCGACGGCGTAACCGAGCAACATGCGGCGCAGGCCGAAACGCCAGCTGTTTTGTTCCAGTTCTTTTGGCAGGCCCAGACCGGCACGTTGTTCGGCGTTGAGCCCCCAGCGGATGCCGGCGCCTTCGATCCAGCGATGCAGCGTGGGCAGGTCGCGCTCCTTGATGGCGAAGCGTTCGCGCAGGGCCGGCACGTCGAGCAGATCGAGGATCTCGCTGACCGGGAAGCGGCTGTCGGGCAGTTTCAGCAGGTGTTCGACGGCGATGAGCAGCGGGTCACGGCCGCGTTGGCCTTGGTCGGTCAGGGTGAACGGGATGAAGCGTGGGTCATTGCGTTCGAGTTGGCCGAACACGGCGCGGATGTGCGGCGCATAGCTGTCGACATCCGGGACCATGACGATGACATCCCGCGGGCGCAGCGAGGGGTCGGCACTGAAGCGTTGGAGCAGTTGGTCGTGGAGAATTTCCACTTCTCGCTGCGCGCTGTGGGCGATGTGGAAGCGAATCGAGGTATCACGTTGCAGGTCGACAGCAGGCCATAGCTCGCGTGTTTCATTGAGTGGACGCAACTCCAGGATGTCGTCCTGGAGTTGATTGAGCAGTGTGGTGGGCTCGCTGTCGCTGAACAGGTCGATGCGGCCATCGCGGAATGCAGCGCGGTAGCTATTGGGGTCGTCGTAGCTGTCCAGCAGGCTGATGTAGTCACGGCCTTGTTTGCCCCAGGCGGCCAGTAGCGGGTGGGCGTGCTGGTGCAGGGTTTGTGGGTCGATGGTGACCGGCATGCCGGCTTTGCGCGCCTGGCGTTTGTATTCGTTACGCAGGAGGTCTTTGTCGGCGACGATGTCGGACCAATGGTGGCGGCAAGGGTTGTGCACGCAGAGCAGAACTTGGCTGAATCGCGCGAGGCCGGCGAGGGCTTCCAGTGCCTGGGCGGGCAACGAGGAAATGCCGAAAACGATGACTCGGGATGGCAGGCCCCCGGGCGCTTTTTCCAGTGTATTGATGCGCTCGATAAAGCGCTGATGAACGCCGGCGCGGCTTTCGGCCATGCCTTCTTCACCAACATCCAGCAGCAGTGCTCGCCATAGTTCGGCTTGCCAGCAGTTGGCAGGGTTGAGTGGCTTGGATTCGCCTCGACCGTTGCGCAGCTGGTGGCGGCCGGCAGCCCAGTCTTCGAGCCAATCGGCACGGTAGACCTGATATTGGTCGAACAGGTCAGCCAGACGCTCGGCGAGTTGGTAGCGTTTGCGCAAATCGGTGTCGTGGGTGAGAAAGCGCTGGAGTGGTTCGAAGTGCGGTTGATCGATAAGCTCCGGAAGCAGGCGCATGAGGCGCCACGTCAGCGGGGCTTTATCGAGCAGGGATTTGGGCGGAATTTCATCTTTTCCCAAGACCATACGGTAGAGCTGCCACATAAAGCTGCCGGGTAGTTGAACATCGATGGCGGCGGCGATGCCGCAACCCCCCATGTCGTCGTCTTCCGGATCTTCCGCCAGGGCCAGCTTGAGCCACTGGGCGATACCGTTGCTTTGGACCAGGGCGATTTCGTTTTCCAGGGGAGCCAGGGGGTAGCGGCGCATCCAGCTGACCACCAGGCTGCGCAGTTCGTCCAGGCGATTGCCGTGAACCACCATGAATCCAGCGCTGAGGGACGTCGCATCCGGCATAACGGCTTCCTTGGGAAAAGCGAAAATCGAGGGTGCGACTTTAGCACTGTGGGCAGTTGTTGGCGGAATTGCGATGTGAGCTGTCTTTCCGACCGCCCAAAACAAAACCCCATCTGCTTTCGCAGATGGGGTTTCGGAATTTAATCTTGACGATGACCTACTCTCACATGGGGAAACCCCACACTACCATCGGCGATGCATCGTTTCACTGCTGAGTTCGGGATGGGATCAGGTGGTTCCAATGCTCTATGGTCGTCAAGAAATTCGGGTACTGAGTCGTGACCTGATGGCCTCGCTTCAGCAAATTGGGTATGTGACAGATCGGTGTTTTGTGAGATATCGAACTTTCGGTTCGTATCATCTTCACACACCGCAATCTGATGCTCGTTAGAGTAGTCAAATTGCTTGGGTGTTATATGGTCAAGCCTCACGGGCAATTAGTATTGGTTAGCTCAACGCCTCACAGCGCTTACACACCCAACCTATCAACGTCGTAGTCTTCGACGGCCCTTCAGGGAACTCAAGGTTCCAGTGAGATCTCATCTTGAGGCTAGTTTCCCGCTTAGATGCTTTCAGCGGTTATCTATTCCGAACATAGCTACCCGGCAATGCCACTGGCGTGACAACCGGAACACCAGAGGTTCGTCCACTCCGGTCCTCTCGTACTAGGAGCAGCCCCTCTCAAATCTCAAACGTCCACGGCAGATAGGGACCGAACTGTCTCACGACGTTCTAAACCCAGCTCGCGTACCACTTTAAATGGCGAACAGCCATACCCTTGGGACCGGCTTCAGCCCCAGGATGTGATGAGCCGACATCGAGGTGCCAAACACCGCCGTCGATATGAACTCTTGGGCGGTATCAGCCTGTTATCCCCGGAGTACCTTTTATCCGTTGAGCGATGGCCCTTCCATACAGAACCACCGGATCACTAAGACCTACTTTCGTACCTGCTCGACGTGTCTGTCTCGCAGTCAAGCGCGCTTTTGCCTTTATACTCTACGACCGATTTCCGACCGGTCTGAGCGCACCTTCGTACTCCTCCGTTACTCTTTAGGAGGAGACCGCCCCAGTCAAACTACCCACCATACACTGTCCTCGATCCGGATAACGGACCTGAGTTAGAACCTCAAAGTTGCCAGGGTGGTATTTCAAGGATGGCTCCACGCGAACTGGCGTCCACGCTTCAAAGCCTCCCACCTATCCTACACAAGCAAATTCAAAGTCCAGTGCAAAGCTATAGTAAAGGTTCACGGGGTCTTTCCGTCTAGCCGCGGATACACTGCATCTTCACAGCGATTTCAATTTCACTGAGTCTCGGGTGGAGACAGCGCCGCCATCGTTACGCCATTCGTGCAGGTCGGAACTTACCCGACAAGGAATTTCGCTACCTTAGGACCGTTATAGTTACGGCCGCCGTTTACCGGGGCTTCGATCAAGAGCTTCGCGTTAGCTAACCCCATCAATTAACCTTCCGGCACCGGGCAGGCGTCACACCCTATACGTCCACTTTCGTGTTTGCAGAGTGCTGTGTTTTTAATAAACAGTCGCAGCGGCCTGGTATCTTCGACCGGCATGAGCTTACGGAGCAAGTCCTTCACCCTCACCGGCGCACCTTCTCCCGAAGTTACGGTGCCATTTTGCCTAGTTCCTTCACCCGAGTTCTCTCAAGCGCCTTGGTATTCTCTACCCAACCACCTGTGTCGGTTTGGGGTACGGTTCCTGGTTACCTGAAGCTTAGAAGCTTTTCTTGGAAGCATGGCATCAACCACTTCGCTAACTAAAAGTTAGCTCGTCATCAGCTCTCGGCCTTAAGATCCCGGATTTACCTAAGATCTCAGCCTACCACCTTAAACTTGGACAACCAACGCCAAGCTGGCCTAGCCTTCTCCGTCCCTCCATCGCAATAACCAGAAGTACAGGAATATTAACCTGTTTTCCATCGACTACGCTTTTCAGCCTCGCCTTAGGGACCGACTAACCCTGCGTCGATTAACGTTGCGCAGGAAACCTTGGTCTTTCGGCGTGGGTGTTTTTCACACCCATTGTCGTTACTCATGTCAGCATTCGCACTTCTGATACCTCCAGCAAGCTTCTCAACTCACCTTCACAGGCTTACAGAACGCTCCTCTACCGCATCACTTACGTGATACCCGTAGCTTCGGTGTATGGTTTGAGCCCCGTTACATCTTCCGCGCAGGCCGACTCGACTAGTGAGCTATTACGCTTTCTTTAAAGGGTGGCTGCTTCTAAGCCAACCTCCTAGCTGTCTAAGCCTTCCCACATCGTTTCCCACTTAACCATAACTTTGGGACCTTAGCTGACGGTCTGGGTTGTTTCCCTTTTCACGACGGACGTTAGCACCCGCCGTGTGTCTCCCATGCTCGGCACTTGTAGGTATTCGGAGTTTGCATCGGTTTGGTAAGTCGGGATGACCCCCTAGCCGAAACAGTGCTCTACCCCCTACAGTGATACATGAGGCGCTACCTAAATAGCTTTCGAGGAGAACCAGCTATCTCCGAGCTTGATTAGCCTTTCACTCCGATCCACAGGTCATCCGCTAACTTTTCAACGGTAGTCGGTTCGGTCCTCCAGTTAGTGTTACCCAACCTTCAACCTGCCCATGGATAGATCGCCCGGTTTCGGGTCTATTCCCAGCGACTAGACGCCCTATTAAGACTCGCTTTCGCTACGCCTCCCCTATTCGGTTAAGCTCGCCACTGAAAATAAGTCGCTGACCCATTATACAAAAGGTACGCAGTCACCCAACAAAGTGGGCTCCCACTGCTTGTACGCATACGGTTTCAGGATCTATTTCACTCCCCTCTCCGGGGTTCTTTTCGCCTTTCCCTCACGGTACTAGTTCACTATCGGTCAGTCAGTAGTATTTAGCCTTGGAGGATGGTCCCCCCATATTCAGACAAAGTTTCTCGTGCTCCGTCCTACTCGATTTCATGACTAAGAGATTTTCGCGTACAGGGCTATCACCCACTATGGCCGCACTTTCCAGAGCGTTCCGCTAATCTCAAAGCCACTTAAGGGCTAGTCCCCGTTCGCTCGCCACTACTAAGGGAATCTCGGTTGATTTCTTTTCCTCAGGGTACTTAGATGTTTCAGTTCCCCTGGTTCGCCTCTTGCACCTATGTATTCAGTACAAGATAACCATCTTATGATGGCTGGGTTCCCCCATTCAGACATCTCCGGATCAAAGTCTGTTTGCCGACTCCCCGAAGCTTTTCGCAGGCTACCACGTCTTTCATCGCCTCTGACTGCCAAGGCATCCACCGTATGCGCTTCTTCACTTGACCATATAACCCCAAGCAATCTGGTTATACTGTGAAGACAACATTCGCCGAAAATTCGAATTTCTCAACTAAGAGAACTCACAAATTTTACCTTAGCCTGATCCGTTACCAGTGAAAGTAACGTTCAGTCTATCTTTCTATCACATACCCAAATTTTTAAAGAACGATCTAATCAAAGACTAGAAATCAATATTCACACTGGAATATTCATTTCTAAACTCTAACAGCAGAAGCAGTTATATGGTGGAGCCAAACGGGATCGAACCGTTGACCTCCTGCGTGCAAGGCAGGCGCTCTCCCAGCTGAGCTATGGCCCCATAACAAAATTGGTGGGTCTGGGCAGATTCGAACTGCCGACCTCACCCTTATCAGGGGTGCGCTCTAACCAACTGAGCTACAGACCCAATTTCGAGCGCAACTGATTAGCTATGAGCTATCAGCTTGGAGCTTAAAGCTGCTTCTATCGTCTTCTTCAATGAATCAAGCAATTCGTGTGGGAACTTATGGAGCAACTGATGTCGTCGATTAAGGAGGTGATCCAGCCGCAGGTTCCCCTACGGCTACCTTGTTACGACTTCACCCCAGTCATGAATCACACCGTGGTAACCGTCCCCCCGAAGGTTAGACTAGCTACTTCTGGTGCAACCCACTCCCATGGTGTGACGGGCGGTGTGTACAAGGCCCGGGAACGTATTCACCGCGACATTCTGATTCGCGATTACTAGCGATTCCGACTTCACGCAGTCGAGTTGCAGACTGCGATCCGGACTACGATCGGTTTTATGGGATTAGCTCCACCTCGCGGCTTGGCAACCCTCTGTACCGACCATTGTAGCACGTGTGTAGCCCAGGCCGTAAGGGCCATGATGACTTGACGTCATCCCCACCTTCCTCCGGTTTGTCACCGGCAGTCTCCTTAGAGTGCCCACCATTACGTGCTGGTAACTAAGGACAAGGGTTGCGCTCGTTACGGGACTTAACCCAACATCTCACGACACGAGCTGACGACAGCCATGCAGCACCTGTCTCAATGTTCCCGAAGGCACCAATCTATCTCTAGAAAGTTCATTGGATGTCAAGGCCTGGTAAGGTTCTTCGCGTTGCTTCGAATTAAACCACATGCTCCACCGCTTGTGCGGGCCCCCGTCAATTCATTTGAGTTTTAACCTTGCGGCCGTACTCCCCAGGCGGTCAACTTAATGCGTTAGCTGCGCCACTAAAAGCTCAAGGCTTCCAACGGCTAGTTGACATCGTTTACGGCGTGGACTACCAGGGTATCTAATCCTGTTTGCTCCCCACGCTTTCGCACCTCAGTGTCAGTATTAGTCCAGGTGGTCGCCTTCGCCACTGGTGTTCCTTCCTATATCTACGCATTTCACCGCTACACAGGAAATTCCACCACCCTCTACCATACTCTAGTCAGTCAGTTTTGAATGCAGTTCCCAGGTTGAGCCCGGGGATTTCACATCCAACTTAACAAACCACCTACGCGCGCTTTACGCCCAGTAATTCCGATTAACGCTTGCACCCTCTGTATTACCGCGGCTGCTGGCACAGAGTTAGCCGGTGCTTATTCTGTCGGTAACGTCAAAACAATCACGTATTAGGTAACTGCCCTTCCTCCCAACTTAAAGTGCTTTACAATCCGAAGACCTTCTTCACACACGCGGCATGGCTGGATCAGGCTTTCGCCCATTGTCCAATATTCCCCACTGCTGCCTCCCGTAGGAGTCTGGACCGTGTCTCAGTTCCAGTGTGACTGATCATCCTCTCAGACCAGTTACGGATCGTCGCCTTGGTGAGCCATTACCTCACCAACTAGCTAATCCGACCTAGGCTCATCTGATAGCGCAAGGCCCGAAGGTCCCCTGCTTTCTCCCGTAGGACGTATGCGGTATTAGCGTTCGTTTCCGAACGTTATCCCCCACTACCAGGCAGATTCCTAGGCATTACTCACCCGTCCGCCGCTCTCAAGAGAAGCAAGCTTCTCTCTACCGCTCGACTTGCATGTGTTAGGCCTGCCGCCAGCGTTCAATCTGAGCCATGATCAAACTCTTCAGTTCAAACATCTTTGGGTTTTTAAGAAACCCTAAACTTGGCTCAGCAATCGTTGGTTACATCTTTGATTTCTCGCGGAGTAACTTGTGATGCTGATAATCTTGTTGACTATCAGTCTGACTCCACAAGCACCCACACGAATTGCTTGATTCAGTTGTTAAAGAGCGGTTGGTTAAGATCTTTCGCCTCAACCGAGGCGCGCATTCTACAGCAGCCTCATTTGCTGTCAAGTGATTATTTTCAGAAGTTTTCGAAGAATTCTTCAACAACTTCAACCACTTGCGCCTTCGATCTCTCGTTAGCGGGAGGCGAATTCTACAGCGTTACACGCTGCTGTCAACACCTCTTTTTCAACTCCCTTTTGGCTTCGATGAACTGAAGCAACCTGCTGCCGAAACCTACATAACTCATTGTTTACCAAGGAGTTTTCCGTTTCGACTGCGCCGGAAGTGGGGCGAATTATAGACGTCTGGAATCCGTCGTCAACCCTTAATTACGCTTTTGTTGCAGAAACTGGTTTTTTCGCAATAAGACGAGGGATTCGCCGCATGACCGGCGGTATCCGCAGCACCAAGAGAAGCGCACCTATAAAAGCATAGATAGCCCACTCCTTCAGATCCGCCCGCACGATCCACAGCATATGCAGCAACCCAAGCCCCAGAACCCCATACACCAGCCGGTGCAGTTTCTTCCAACGGCTGCCCAACCGGCGCTGACTGTAACGATTCGACGTCACCGCCAGCACCAACAGCGACAGGAAACCCAACGCCCCGACAATAATGTAAGGCCGCTTGCGCAACTCAACACCCAACTGCGACCAATCCAGCCCCAGCACAAACACACAATAAGCAGCCAGATGCAGCACAACATAAGCAAAGCACCACAACCCGAGTTGACGGCGTACCGCTATCCACCCCGCCCAGCCACTGAGCTTCTGCAACGGCGTCATTGTCAGGGTGATCAACAATAGAATCAGCGTGCCAAGACCCAGTCGATCAACCAACACCTTGCCCGGATCCGGCCCCAGGACAGAACTCCAAGCTTCATATAGCCAGAACAACGGCCATACCGCCGCCGCTATAAAGACGCCAATGCGCCAGATCGGGAAGCGCATCAGTAGTTCTTCCGCAGATCGAGATCGGTATAAAGAGACGCCACCTCATCCGAATAGCCATTGAACATCTGCGTCTCACGCACATTGGGACTGAACAGCCCACTCGGTAGACGACGCTCCCGCGCCTGAGTCCAACGCGGGTGGTCGACCGTAGGGTTCACATTCGCGTAAAAACCATACTCGTCCGCTGCAATGCTCTGCCAGGTGGTTTTCGGCTGCTCGCTTACAAGGCTGATACGGACAATGGACTTCACACTCTTGAAGCCATACTTCCACGGCACGACCAACCGCAGCGGCGCACCATTCTGGTTAGGCAATTCGCGCCCGTACATCCCCACCGCCAGGATCGCCAAAGGGTTCATCGCTTCATCCAGACGCAGCCCCTCTACATAAGGCCAATCGATCAAGCCAAAACTTGAACGCTGCCCCGGCATGCTCTTTGGATCCTGAAGCGTTTCAAAACGAATGTATTTGGCCTTGGAAGTCGGCTCAACCTGTTTGAGCAACGCCGAGATCGGAAAACCGATCCACGGAATAACCATCGACCACGCCTCGACACAGCGCAGACGGTAGATCCGCTCTTCCAATTGATAAGGCTTCATGAAGTCTTCCAGGGCATAACGGCCTGGCTTGGCGACCTCGCCATCAATCACAACGCTCCAAGGCTCGGTTTTGAGGGAGCCCGCATTCGTCGCCGGGTCGCCCTTGCCTGTACCGAACTCATAGAAGTTGTTGTAGTGGGTCGCATCCTTGAACGGCGTGATCGCTTCGTCCTTCACCGTGACCGCCTGCCATTTGGTGCCTGACAGCTTCTCGGTAAACCAGCCCGGCGCCCTGCCCGCTTCGACATCGGCATAACGCGAGGCTTCGTCAGCACTCGCCCAACGCGGCAAGCTGCTGGCTGCGATACCGGCAAGCGCACCGCCGAGCAAGCTACGGCGAGAGAGATAGAAGGATTCAGGGGTGACATCCGATTCGTGGCAATCGGACGCTTTAGGCAATTTGATTAACATGGCAACTCCGCAGCATTGGAGAACTGATGCACCAATAGACTGCGGAGTATGGGGGAAATTACATTAAGGCAATGTTTTGTCGCGGCGCAGATGCAACAAGTATTGAACCGGCCCCGAAGCAGCGTAAACCAGGAACGCCAGCAACAGAATGCGAGGCGGATCGCTGAACACTACGGCGAACACCAGAACCACTGCCAGGATAGCCACAAAAGGTACACGCCCCTTCAGGTCCAGCTCCTTGAAGCTGTTGTACTTGATATTGCTGACCATCAGCATGCCGGCTGCTGCCACCATCAAGGCCACCAGGAACGACATCTTCGAACCCTGAATGCCGTAATCGCTGAATGCCCAGACAATACCTGCCACCACACCTGCCGCCGCAGGGCTGGCCAGCCCGATGAAGTAGCGCTTGTCGGCGGTCCCCACCTGGGTATTGAAGCGCGCCAGACGCAAAGCTGCACCTGCGACATAGATGAAGGCAACCATCCAACCGACCTTGCCCATATCACCCAACGCCCAGGCGAAAGCCAGTAATGCAGGCGCCACACCGAACGCAACCATGTCCGACAATGAGTCGTACTCGGCACCAAAGGCACTTTGCGTATTGGTCATGCGCGCGACACGACCGTCAAGGCCATCGAGCACCATGGCGACAAAGATGGCGATAGCAGCAAAACCGAAATACTTGCTGGCATTCGCCGCATCACCTGCCGCCAACGCGCTTTGGGCGCTCATGGAGTTGATGATGGAGTAGAACCCGGCAAACAGGTTCGCCGTGGTGAAAAGGTTGGGCAAAAGATAGATGCCACGATGCCGGACCTTGCGGCCTTCCGCGTCATGCCCTTCTTCGACATGTTCATCGATCGGCAGCAGGCTTTCGGCGTCAGGAGCCGGGCTTGGCTCTTCGGGACGTTCGCTCATGGACTTTACCTTGCAACTGTGTGAAAAATTCGACAGATACTTGCGGCGAGTGTTCGCCAGCAAACGATGCAGCTTTATACCAGAACACGCCCCCCAAACGAAAAAACGCGGCCTAAGCCGCGTTTTCCCTTGATGCGTAAGACTTAGTTCTTGGCTTTGTCGACGATCTTGTTGGCACCGATCCACGGCATCATGGAGCGCAGTTGCTCGCCGATGACTTCGATACCGTGAGCGGCGTTGTTACGACGCTTGGCGGTCATCGAAGGGTAGCCGGTAGCGCCTTCGCTGATGAACATTTTGGCGTATTCGCCGTCCTGAATACGTTTCAGGGCGTTGCGCATGGCCTGACGGGACTCGGCGTTGATGACTTCCGGGCCAGTCACGTACTCGCCGTACTCGGCGTTGTTGGAGATCGAGTAGTTCATGTTGGCGATACCGCCTTCGTACATGAGGTCAACGATCAGCTTCAGTTCGTGCAGGCATTCGAAGTAGGCCATTTCCGGCGCGTAGCCAGCTTCAACCAGGGTTTCGAAACCGGCTTTTACCAACTCAACGGTACCGCCGCACAGAACGGCTTGTTCGCCGAACAGGTCGGTTTCAGTCTCGTCCTTGAAGGTGGTTTCGATGATGCCGGTACGACCGCCACCAACGCCTGCGGCGTAGGACAATGCTACGTTCTTGGCGTTGCCCGATGCGTCCTGGTAGATCGCGATCAGGTCAGGGATACCGCCACCTTTGACGAACTCGGAACGCACGGTGTGGCCCGGTGCTTTCGGCGCGATCATGATCACGTCGAGGTCGGCGCGCGGCACAACCTGATTGTAGTGAATCGCGAAGCCGTGGGAGAAGGCCAGGGTGGCGCCTTTTTTGATGTTCGGCTCGATTTCATTCTTGTACAGCGAAGACTGGAACTCGTCCGGGGTCAGGATCATGACCAGGTCGGCAGCAGCAACGGCGGAAGCGACGTCAGTCACTTTCAGGCCGTGGGCTTCAGCCTTGGCAACAGTGGCCGAACCTTTACGCAGGCCAACAGTTACGTCAACGCCGGAATCTTTCAGGTTGCACGCTTGGGCGTGCCCCTGGGAGCCGTAGCCGATGATGGCGACTTTCTTGCCCTGGATGATCGACAGGTCACAATCTTTATCGTAATAAACTTTCATGAGGTTCCTCTATATATCCAGGCCGTGAGGCCATTCGCTAATTTGGGTTAGATGCTGAGTACTTTGTCGCCACGGGCAATCCCGGTGACACCACTGCGTACCGTTTCCAGAATCGAGGCCGTCCCGATCGACTGGATGAAGCTGTCCAGCTTGTCGCTCGTACCGGTCAGTTGAACGGTATAAACGCTGGCGCTCACATCGACGATCTGCCCGCGATAGATGTCGGTCGTGCGCTTGATCTCGGCACGTTGGGCACCCGTAGCCTTGACTTTAACCAGCATCAGCTCGCGCTCAATGTGGGCACTTTCCGACAGGTCGACCAGCTTGACCACTTCGATCAGCTTGTTGAGGTTCTTGGTGATCTGTTCGATCACCTCATCGTGGCCAACCGTAGTCAACGTCAGGCGCGACAGGGTCGGGTCTTCGGTCGGGGCCACCGTCAGGCTTTCGATGTTGTAGTTGCGTTGCGAAAACAGGCCGACAACACGAGACAGAGCGCCGGGCTCGTTCTCCAGAAGCAGGGAGATAATGTGCCGCATGATTAGGTACGCTCCGTCTTGTTCAGCCACATGTCGCGCATAGAGCCGTCTTTGATCTGCATCGGGTAGACGTGCTCGCTGGTATCCACCTGAATATCGATGAACACCAGGCGATCCTTCATGGCGAACGCCTCTTCCATCTTCGGCTTCAGATCTTTCAAATCAGTGATGCGAATGCCGACATGGCCATAGGCTTCAACCAATTTCACGAAATCCGGCAGCGATTCCATATAGGAATGGGAGTGACGGCTGTTGTAGCTCATGTCCTGCCATTGACGAACCATGCCCAGCACGCCGTTGTTCAAGCAGACGATCTTCACCGGAAGACCGTACTGCAGGCACGTCGACAGTTCCTGGATGTTCATCTGGATGCTGCCCTCACCGGTGACGCACGCGACGTCGGTGTCCGGGAAGCTCAGTTTCACACCCATGGCTGCAGGGAAACCAAAGCCCATCGTGCCCAGGCCACCGGAGTTGATCCAGCGGTTAGGCTTATCAAACTTGTAGTACTGCGCAGCGAACATCTGGTGCTGGCCCACGTCTGAGGTCACAAAGGCGTCGCCCTTGGTCACTTCGCACAGGGTCTCGATCACGGTTTGTGGCTTGATGATGCTGCCGTCGCCCTTGTCATAAGGGAACAGGCCGCGGTCACCGCGCCATTCGTCGATCTGCTTCCACCAACTGGCAACGGATTCCTTGTTTGGGGTCTCGCCAATGTCCTTGAGCGCAGCAACCATTTCGGTCAACACGCTTTCCACAGGACCTACGATCGGCACATCGGCCTTGATGGTCTTGGAGATGGACGCCGGGTCGATGTCGATGTGAATGATCTTGGCATTCGGGCAGAACTTGCTCGCGCCGTTGATTACCCGGTCGTCGAAACGCGCGCCCACTGCCAGGATCACGTCGGCGTGGTGCATCGCCAGGTTGGCGGTGTAGCTGCCGTGCATGCCGAGCATGCCCACGAACTGACGGTCTGTACCCGGGAAGGCACCGAGGCCCATCAAGGTGTTGGTCACCGGCAGATTGAGCAGCTTGGCCAGTTCGGTCAAAGGCGCAGAACCGCCGCCCAGAATGACGCCACCGCCCGAGTACAGCACAGGACGCTTGGCCGCCAGGAGCATTTCTGCCGCCTTGCGGATTTGCCCCGAGTGCCCACGAACGGCCGGGCTGTAGGAACGCAGCTTGGCCTTCTTCGGGAAGATGTATTCAAATTTTTCCGCCGGGTTGGTCATGTCTTTCGGCACGTCGACCACGACAGGACCCGGGCGACCGGACTGTGCGAGGTAGAACGCCTTTTTCATGACTTCCGGGATTTCCGACGGATGCTTGATCATGAAGCTGTGTTTCACGATCGGCCGGGAAATACCGATCATGTCGGTTTCCTGGAATGCATCGGTACCCACCATGGTGCTGGGCACCTGGCCGGAAATGATCACCATCGGGATGGAGTCCATATACGCAGTCGCGATGCCGGTAATGGCATTCGTTGCGCCTGGGCCGGACGTCACCAGTACCACGCCGGCTTTACCGGTGGCACGGGCATAACCGTCAGCCATATGGGTCGCAGCCTGTTCGTGGCGAACCAGGATGTGGGTAACAGCCGGTTCCTTGAACAGTGCGTCGTAGACATGCAGCAGAGCACCACCTGGGTACCCGTAGATATAGTCGACGCCTTCGTCACGCAAAAAGCGGACGAGCATCTCACCACCAGATAAAAGCTCCACGTTGTTCACCTCTAAAACGCCAGAATACCGTCCGTTGAAAACCGACGGGTCTTAATAGGTTTACTTCTCAACAGAGCATGAGCGACGGTGGTCGCCGACTACGTCAGCACTGACTGAGCAAGTATTGGGATCGTCCCAAGTGTTGCGGGCTTTTCCCACCCAGCGCGAGGTAACGCGTTGCGGGTGTAACAGGTCGGCGCGGATGTGCGCCTCATGATCTGCTGAGCGGGCCTGCTTCTGGCAGTCCCGATACAGCGGACTTTGGATTCTTCTGTTTCAGGCCCTTCAAGTCAAGCAATAATTGCGCTTTTTTCCAACTAAGCGCATGAGAACGTAGGAGAAAGGGCTTTGAGGAGGGATAAAACTCGCCTGAATGTCGTCAAGCGGTAGAAATATGCGCAAGACTGCCGGAAAAACCGGCAGTCAGGCAATTAACGAGCGTCGACGATCAATTGGTCGAACTTTTTCAGCGCGTTACGCAAGCCAAGGCTCTCTTGCGGGCGGTCGGCATAGACCATCTCGGCCATCTCCAGGATGCCTGACGCATTGGGCAACGGCAGGTCCTGTTCGAGGATCTGCTTCATGCGGACCAGGAATATCCATTGCAGCCACTGGTGAAAATCCAGGGTATCCACCGAAAACGGCTCGACACTGCTGAGCGCCTCGACGCTGGGGGACACGTCGTCCCACCAGCCCTGCACGCGCAATTCGCGCTCAATCAGCAATAATTGTTCAGCAATCGCAGGAAACCGTGCATCCATCAGAGGCTGACCTTGGCTTTTTGACGCGCCTGGGCGGCGCCGGCGGCATCACCTTGTGCGGCACGAGCGTCACCAATCAACGCCCACAAGCTGGCTTGCAGGTCGGGACGGCCGTTGGCGAGAGACAAGCCGCGACGGGCGAATTGTTCGGCCTGGGGAGCGTCACCTTGAGCCATGCGTACTTGAGCCAGGCGATACAGCACTTGCGGCTCACGCGGCGCAACGCGCTGGGCACGTTCGAGACTCGACGAGGCGCCGTTCAAATCACCGCCCGCCTGCTGTTGCTGGGCAGTGGTCAACAAAGCCAGCACCGGGCCATCCAGTTGCTCGTCAGCCGAAAGGCCACCGCTGCTGGACGACGATGGAATGCCACTCGGCGTCGATGGCATGTTGTAGGTGCCCTGGTTGCTTGGAGCGGTCTGTATCGGCGCGGTATCGATCGGGCCGGAGTTGCTTGGCCCAGGAGTCCACGGCTCGGCGCTGATCGGAGCTGATGTCGCAGCCCCACTGCCTGGCACCATTACCACCACGCCCGAATCCTGCGGCATGGCTTGTGGCTTGGCCTGGGCAGGACGATTGGTTACGGTCTGGCGGAAACCGCCATTGGCCGAGATCCGGTCGTTATTGGAGACGGCTGTACTCGAGTCCACCACGGGAATGGAACCGCGCTGCACGCTGGAGCAACCGCTGAGCAAAGCCAGAGCTGTAATAGCTGGAAACAACCACTTGTTCACTTGAAACCCTCTTTGCTTAATTCATCCAGCCCTTGACCCAATCCATCACCGATTCCGCGTCAGCGGGGGCACTGCCACCGCATGCGGCGCCGGGTGGCGGTTCGCTGCCGCGAATATACGGCATCTGCACCGCGCCCGGACAGTTGGCATCGGAGCCCTGGCCCGTGTGCGGATCAATCCAGGCCTGCACGATGTTGTCCGGCTGCGGCATGTTTAACGGCAGCGGGTCGGCTTTGCGCATGAAGCTGGTCCAGACCTGCAGCGCACCGGTAGCACCGGTGAATGGCGTCTTGCCGTTATCGTCGCGCCCCAGCCACACCACTGCCAGCACATCCTGACCGAAACCAGCGAACCAGCTGTCACGCGAATCGTTACTGGTACCGGTCTTGCCTGCCAATGTCAGGTTCGCCGGCAGCACGCTGTAGACCGAGCGCCCGGTACCTTCACGCATAACGCGCTGCATGGCGTTCTGGATCAGGTAGATGGAGCCTGCGTCGAAACGCTGCTGAATCTGGAACGGGTAGCGCTTGAGCGGCTCGCCCTCGGCGGTCAACACGCTGCGAATCCCGCGCATCGGCGTATTGAAGCCACCGTTGGCGAGAGTCTGGTACATGGTCGCGACTTCCATGGGGGTCATCGCGCCAGCGCCCAGCAGAATCGATGGGAACGCCGGGAACTCACGAGTGACGCCCAGCCGCGCAATGGTCTTGAGGACATTCGGTACACCGACTTCAAGGCCGAGTCGCGACGTGGAAATGTTGTAGGAGTGGGCAATACCCTGATACAGGAACACTGTGCCGTGAGAACGCCGATCGAAGTTCTGCGGCGTCCACACCTGCCCATCGCCACCTTTGACCGACAGCGGGTCATCCGACAACCAACTGGTCAGCGTGTACTTGCTCGGTTTTTCCAGGGCGGTCAGGTAAACCGCTGGCTTGACCAGTGAACCGATCGGCCGCACCGCATCCAGCGCGCGGTTGAAGCCGGCAAAGCTGGCTTGGCGACTGCCGATCATCGCCTGCACTTCACCGGTTTCCGGGTTGGTCACCACCATGGCCGCTTCGACTTCGTCCGAGCCTTTACGGCCTGTCAGACGTTTAAAGGTGTCGTTGACCGACGCTTCGGCCTTCATCTGCAGGATCGGGTCAAAACTGGTAAAAATCCGCAGGCCTTCTTCAGTCAAGTCTTCGTCGCGGTAGTCTTCACGCAACTGGCGTTTGACCAGGTCGATAAAGCCCGGGAAGGAGCTGTCTGCCAGCTTGCCGCGGGTTGTTACACCAAGTGGCATTTTCTTGGCTGCAGCGACTTGTTCAGCCGTGGCGACGCCTTGCTGCTCAAGCACATCGAGCACCAGGTTACGGCGCTCCAGCGCACGCTCAGGATTGCGGCGCGGATTGTAGTAGGAAGGTCCCTTGACCATGCCCACCAACAGTGCGACCTGGTGCAGCTTCAGTTCGGACAGCGGCTGACCAAAGAAGAACTGGCTGGCCAAGCCGAAACCATGTACCGCTCGCTGGCCATCCTGACCGACAAATACCTCGTTGAGGTACGCCTCAAGGATTTCCTGCTTGCTGTAGTGCAGCTCCAGCAGCATCGCCATCATTGCTTCGGTGAGCTTGCGGGTCAGGCTGCGCTCGTTGGTCAGGTAGAAGTTCTTGACCAATTGTTGCGTCAGCGTACTGCCCCCCTGGGTCATCTTGCCGCCGGAGGTATTCACCCAGACCGCGCGGGCAATCGACTTCGGCGAAACACCCCAGTGATGGTAGAAATCGCGGTCTTCAACGGCGACCAGCGTTTCCAGCAGATACGGTGGCACCTGATCAAGTTTGATCAGGATGCGATCTTCCAGGTTTTTTGGGTAAATGCCGCCAATCATCAGCGGTTCCAGGCGAACCACAGGCAACTTGGAGCCGTTGAGCGACGACAGTTCGGCGACGTAATCGCCGGAGAAACGCACGCGCACAGGCTGTGCTTTTTCCAGGCCTTCGTAGAACTGGAAGCCACGGGTGTTCAGGTCGACGGTGTTACCACTGACGGCGGCGGCACCGGGACCGTTACTCACAGGTTCGCGGCGGTAGCCCAAGGCGTCGAGTTCAGTGAGAAAATCATCCTTGCTCAGCTTCTGGCCGGTGAACAACTCCAGCGGGCGAGCATACACCTTGGCCGGGATGGTCCAGCGCTTGCCGGAGAATTTCTCCTGCACCACAGCGTCGAGGTACACCGCAAAGCCAGCGAGTACCACCAGGCCTACCAGGCCGAGCTTGAGCGCCCAGCCCAGCCAAGGACGCAGGCCGCGGGAAGGAGGTTTTTTACGGGAACGGGGGGATCGAGTTCGAGTCATGGCGGCGGATTATACGCACTTTATCGATGATCAACATGAGCCGGACAGCGGTTTGCACGACCGCTCGTAGCGGCCATAATGCCCGCCATGTTTTTCCCCAGACTCTGAAGGATCGCCCGTGAGCCAGTCCCTGATCGCTGCCCTGCAAAACCCGGCTTTATACCCTCACCCGGTTGAAGCGTTTCAAGTCATCGAAACCCATATTTCCTGGGTCGTCCTGACCGGCCCGTATGCCTATAAGCTGAAGAAGCCGATGAACTTCGGGTTTCTGGATTTCACCGATCTGGAAAAGCGCGGGCACTTCTGCAACGAAGAACTGCGCCTCAACCAGCGCCTGACCGAAGATTTGTATCTTGAAGTGTTGCCGATTACCGGCAGTGCCGAAGCCCCGCAATTGGGCGGTGACGGCCCGGTCATCGAATACGCGCTGAAAATGCGCCAGTTCCCGCAGAGCCAGTTGCTCAGCACCTTGCAAGCCAACGGCGAACTGACCAGTGCGCACATCGATGAGATGGCCAAGCAAATCGCGCACTTCCATCTCACGGCGCCAAAAGTCCCGCAAGAACACCCGGCAGGTACCCCGGATGAAGTGATGGCGCCGGTTCGCCAGAATTTCGACCAGATCCGTCCGTTCCTGAGCGACAAGTCTGACCTGGCTCAGTTGGACGCTCTGCAAGCCTGGGCCGAGAGCAGCTTCGAGCGCCTCAAGCCGCTGTTCTCCCAGCGCAAAACAGACGGTTTCACCCGCGAATGCCACGGCGATATTCACTTAGGCAACGCCACGTTGATCAATGGCCATGTGGTGATCTTCGACTGCATCGAGTTCAATGAGCCATTCCGTTTCACCGATGTGTATGCCGATACCGGCTTCCTGGCCATGGACCTTGAAGACCGGGGCCTCAAGTCCCTGGCGCGCCGCTTTATCAGCCAGTACCTGGAACTGACCGGCGACTATCAGGGCCTGGAGGTGCTGAACTTCTATAAAGCCTATCGCGCCTTGGTCCGCGCCAAAATCGCGCTGTTCAGCATGCCAAGCGAAGCCAGCCCGGTGCAACGCGCCACGACCCTGCGCCAATACCGCAACTACGCCAACCTGGCGGAAAGCTATAGCACCATTCCTTCGCGTTTCCTGGCCATTACCCACGGTGTGTCGGCCGTCGGTAAAAGCCACGTGTCCATGCGTTTGGTTGAAGCCCTTGGCGCTGTACGCCTGCGCTCGGACGTGGAGCGCAAGCGCCTGTTCGGCGAGCAACACGTGGAGAACACGCCACAAGCCGGCATCTATGCCGCCGACGCCAGCGCAGCGACCTACGCACGGTTGAATGAAATTGCCGACACCGTGCTGCGCGCCGGTTACCCAGTGGTGCTGGACGCTACTTTCCTGAAACGCGAGCAACGCGATGCTGCTGCTAAAGTAGCTGAGGCCACAGGCGCGCCCTTCCTGATCCTGGATTGCAATGCGCCGCAAGCCGTTATCGCCAGCTGGTTGGCGCAACGTCAGGCGGACAAAAACGATCCTTCCGACGCGACACTGACGATTATCGAAGAACAGCAAGCCAATCGCGACCCGCTGACTGCCGAGGAATTGCGCCTCAGCAAACGCGTCGAAACGAACGAAAGTGGCACCCTCGACGCGTTGGTGGCGCATATTCGTCAGCGCCTGCCCGGCCTGTAAGAAAAATTTCTTGGTCGTGTCGCCTGCTTAGGGGGCACGGCCAAGCAATAGTGGCACTATAATGGCGTCATAAATCCAACAGGAGTCGCCTTCATGAGTCAGCCCAAGCTTCTTGATACTCCGCTTTACTCGCTCCTGCACAAAGACGATATCCGAGGCTTCAACCAGGAGCGCCCAAAAGACGGCGTCATCGACATGCGCGGTGGCGACTTCCGTGGATTGGACTTGCGTGAGCTGAATACCACCGGCGTGGATTTTACCGACGCCTATTTCCGCTCCGCCGACCTGCGCGGCCTGGACCTGCGCGACTGCCCAATGGAAGGCGCCAGCCTGGCCCACGCACAAATTTCCGGCACCTACTTCCCACCCGAACTGACCGCCGATGAGATCCTCATGTCGGTTAATTTCGGTACTCGCCTGCGCTACCGCACCCGCTGAAACCCTCTGCTCCAGCCCCGGTTTCGCGCAGGCGTACCGGGGACTTCCCACCTGACTGGTCTCGCCACGCCAATAAGCTTTAGGCCGTTTCCGACTAAAGAACTACGCTTTTCCTACTGAGCGCTACACTCCTGTTCAGGCTTGCCTGGTTTCGATACCCACCGCACCATTCGGCCGTCGCAAGGAGGCTTGATGAACGATGAGCTGCAACACCTGAAAAACCTCGGCAAGACGTCAGCGCAGTGGCTGCATGCGGTGGGCATCCACAGTGCGTCGGACTTGCGCCGCCTGGGTGCGGTCGATGCGTACCGGGCCGTCCGGACGCGGGGGTTTCGCGCCTCGAAAGTCCTGTTGTATGCCATCGAAGGGGCATTGATGGATGTGCACTGGAATGACATTCCTGCCGAGCGCAAGGAAGCCTTGAACCGTCAATTGGACGCGCTATCGGCACGCCAGAAGAATTAGCGCGCCGACAATCCCCAACATTTACAGGCATTGCAAACAGGCGTTTGAGAAAACGCAGCGCACATGCAAAAACAAATGTTGACTCTCAAATGAGAATCGTTATGATTATCACAACTGGTCGCGAGATCAGCCGATAACTGAAAGGCCCTTGGTTCGGACTCTCAGATTATCTCCTCATCAGGCTAATCACGGTTATTTGACCCGGCTCTTGCCGGGTCTTTTTTTATCTATAAAAAGCGGCCTACGGACAATCAACGCGCAATGATCAGTGGATGCCCACGCTCCGGATGGGGCTGCACGAGCACATCCAGACCAAATACAGCCTTTAACGGTTCAGGTTGCATCACTTGCGCCGGCGTATCCAACGCGTGTGGCCGCCCCGCCTCCAGCAGCAGAATCCGATCGCAGTAACGCGCCGCCAGGTTCAGGTCATGAAGGATCACCAGCACCGCCGCCCCACGGTCGGCAAAGGTGCGAATGGCCTGCAAAGTGGTGTGTTGATGCAAAGGGTCCAGCATCGACGTCGGCTCATCCAACAGCAACGTCTGCCCTGCCTCGCCCGGCCATAACTGCGCCAGCACCCGCGCCAGATGCACCCGCTGACGCTCGCCACCGGACAGTGCCAGGTAGCTGCGGCCGCTCAAGTGGCCGACATCTGCCGCCTGCAAGGCGGCCTCGATGATCTCGTCATCGCGCACTCGCCCTGTCTGGTGCGGCAAGCGGCCCATGCCGACAACCTCTTCGACACGGAAAGCAAAGTCCAGCGTCGAGCTTTGCGGCAATACCGCCAGGCGTTGTGCCCGCTGCGCACCACTCCACTCGTTCAACGGGCGTTGATCCAACCACACCTTGCCTTGGTCGGGGTGCAGCTCACCGCACAATCCACCGAGCAACGTACTCTTGCCCGCACCGTTGGGGCCCAGCACCCCGAGCACTTCACCCGGCAACAGGTCGAGGGTGACATCTGCCAATACAGTTTTGTGACCGCGACGGATCTGCAGGTCTTCAACACGCAGCATCAGGCACGCCCCCGCAATAACAGGTAAAGAAAAAACGGCGCACCGATGAACGCAGTGACGATTCCGATCGGCAGCTCAGCCGGCGCCAAGGCAAGCCGCGCGACCAGATCGGCAAACAACAACAGGCTCGCACCCGCGAGGACCGACGCTGGTAACAGCACACGATGGTCCGGCCCCGCCAGCAAACGCACCAGATGCGGCACCACCAGCCCCACAAAACCGATCATGCCCGCGGCAGCCACCGCAGCCCCTACACCCAGCGCCGTGCAGAAAACCAACTCGCGCTTAAGCCCTTCCACATCGATGCCGAGATGATTGGCCTCCGACTCACCCAGCAGCAAGGCATTCAACGCCTTGGCTCGGCGCGGCAACCACATTGCCACCCCCGCGCTCACCAGTAACAACGGCCATAACCGCGAATAGCTGGCGCCATTGAGGCTGCCCAGGTTCCAAAATGTCAGGGTGCGTAGGGTGGCGTCGTCGGCCAGGTAGGTAAACAGACCCACCGCCGAACTGGCGAGGGCTGTGAGGGCAATGCCGGCGAGCAGCATGGTCGCGACGTTGGTCTGGCCGTTACGCCGCCCCAGTCGATAGACCAGTGCAGTTACACCCAGCCCACCCAGGAATGCACAGAACGACAGCAGATAGGGCCCGAACGCATCCGGCAAACCGCCGAAAAACGAACCACCAACAATCGCCACCGCCGCCCCCAGCGCAGCGCCGCTGGAGACCCCGACCAAACCTGGATCAGCCAGCGGATTGCGGAACAACCCCTGCATTGCCACACCCGACAAGGCGAGTACACCGCCGACGGCTAAGCCCAGCAACGTGCGCGGCAAACGGATCTGCCCCAGGATCAGCTCAGCCTGCTCCAACCCCTGGGCCTCGATCGGCAGCCCCATCAAACGCAACGCGGCCTTAAGTGTGTCCAGCAGTGGCAAGCTGACGGGGCCCAGCGCCAGCGACAGCCAGATCGCCAAGACACACAACAGCGCCAGCCCAACAAACAGCGTCTTCGGCTTGACCAGCGTGGTCATGGGGCAGGCTTAGTCTGGGACGGATAAAACCCGGCAGACAGATCCGCCAGGCTTTGTGGCATACGCGGCCCAAGCCCGCCAACCAGCAGCGTGGGATCGACCTCAAACACTCGCCCGTTCTTGGCCGCCGGCGTGGAAGCCAGGATCGGATTCTCTTTGAACAGCGCAGCACGCGCCGCATCCCCGTTCAAAGCACGATCAGCAAACACCAACACATCCGGGCTCAACCCCGCCAACGACTCCACCGAAAACGGCTTGTAGCCAGTATGCGTCGCCAAATTGCGCCCGCCCGCCTGCTGCAACATCCAGTCAGCCGCCGTGTCTTTGCCCGCAATCAGTGGTTTACCGCCCGCATGCCCCAGCAACAGCAATACGCCGGGGGCCTTTTGGGTGGACTGAGCGTTGGCAACCCAGCGTTTCTGCTGATCCAGTGCCTGCTCATATCCGGTAAACAATTCGTTGGCCTTGGCATCAGTGCCCAGCAACTTGCCCAAGTGCTGAAGGTTGCCCTTCAACGTCGGCAAGTCAGGCTGCGCCGAGAACATCTCCACCTGCACACCCGCACTGCGAATCTGCGCCAGCACCGGCGGCGGGCCCATTTCTTCGGTGCCTACCAGCACTTGCGGGCGCAAGCTCAAGATGCCTTCAGCCGACAGCTGCCGCTGGTAGCCAATACTCGGTAACGCCTTGAGGGCGTCTGGATGCTGGCTGGTGGTATCCACCCCCACCAACTTCGACTCGCCGCCCAAGGCCGTCACCCACTCAGACAACGCCCCGCCGGCACTTACCCAGCGTTGTGGCAGTTCAGAGGCTTGAGCCCCAGGGTTGAGCAGCAGTCCGACAACAAGCGCAATAGCGCTGGCACTCAGGCGCATAACAGGGTTTCCTTCCTAGGGCGGGGCCGCTCAAACGCTCATCAATGTGACAGATATGCCCTGCCCCGCATCGTATTGAGCGCCCGGTCAGCTAACGGGCGAAGCCGGCATTTGATAATTGTTTGCATTTGAACGTCAAGGCACTTAAGGATTGAAATGAAGTTTCTCTGCTCCTCCGATACCCTCGCGCCAGACAGCAGCCTGGGCTTTGAAATCGATGGTTGCAAATTGTTGGCCGTGCGCCGGGACGGTGTTGCCTACTTCTATATCAACCGTTGCCCCCATCGCGGCGTCCCACTGGAATGGCAGCCCAACCGGTTTCTCGACGACAGCGCCAGCCTGATCCAGTGTGCCACCCACGGCGCGCTGTTCCTGATCGAGAGCGGCGAGTGCATCGCCGGCCCGTGTGCCGGGCAAAGCCTTACTGCCCTGCCCGGCCGCGAAGACGCCCAGGGGTTGTGGGTGGAACTCTAGTCGAGCAGTACGTCCAATCGCCGGTCCACGTAGATCTCTTCGCAGGTCACTCGCACACCATAGGCCAGCACTTCCACGCCTGCCGCTTCGGCTTCGCGCAGCGCCGCAGCATAGGCCGCATCAATCTCCACCGCCGGGCGCACGGCATCAATCCCCGAGAGATTGACGCAATACAACTGCACCGCACGCACACCGTCACGCGCCAGATGGGCCAGCTCGCGTAAATGCTTGGCGCCTCGCTGAGTCACTGCATCGGGGAAGGCGGCGATCGAGGTACCGTCAAAACCCAGGGTTACACTTTTGACTTCGACGTAGGCCGCACCGTCGGGATAGTCCAGGCGAAAGTCGATGCGGCTTTTCTCCTGACCGTAAGGCACTTCGCGCTTCAAAGCGGTAAAGCCATTGAGCTCGGTGATTACACCCGCACGCAACGCCTCCTCGACCAACTGATTCGCGCGTGCCGTATTGACGCACGCAAGTCGGCCCTGGGGCGTTTCGGCAATCTCCCACGTGCCGGGGAGCTTGCGCTTGGGGTCATTGGAGCGACTGAACCAGACCTGCCCACCTTCGACCATGCAATTAAGCATCGAGCCGGTGTTGGGGCAATGAATGGTCAGCAACTCGCCGGTGACGGTTTCGATATCGGTGAGAAAGCGCTTGTAGCGACGAATCAGCCGGGCTTCTTCAAGAGGAGGATGAAAGCGCATCAGCCTTGCCAGCTCCGTAAGCCACGGGCGATTCGCTCCACCGCCTCCTGCAGGCGGTCGAGGTTTTGCGTGTAGGCAAAGCGCACATGATGACCGGCTTTAAAGCGGCCAAAATCCAGGCCTGGGGTAAAGGCCACATGCTCGGTTTCGAGGAAGTGACGACAGAATGCGAAGGCATCACCGCCAAACGCGCTGATATCGGCATACAAATAGAACGCCCCTTCCGGCTCGACGGCGATGCCAAACCCCAACTCGCGCAAGGCAGGCAGCAGGAAGTCACGACGACGGCCGAATTCAGCGCGGCGTTCTTCAAGAATGCTCAGGGTTTGCGGGGTGAAACACGCTAACGCCGCGTGCTGGGCCATGCTTGGCGCACTGATGTAAAGGTTTTGCGCCAGTTTCTCCAGTTCCCCCACTGCGGCCGGGGGCGCCACCAGCCAACCCAGGCGCCAGCCGGTCATGCCGAAATACTTGGAAAAACTATTCAGGACAAATGCTTCGTCGTCGACTTCCAGCACGCTGGCCGCGTCCGTGCCGTAGGTGAGGCCATGGTAAATCTCGTCCACGACCAAGTGGCCGTTGCGCGCCTTGATGGCGGCGGAAAGCCCGGCCAATTCGTCACGCGTGAGGATCGTCCCGGTCGGGTTGGCCGGGGACGCCACGAGCGCGCCGACACTGTCTTGATTCCAGTGCTTGGCCACCAGGTCGGCGGTCAACTGGTAGCGCACTTCGGGGCCGACTGGCACCAGTTGGGCCGCGCCCTCCACCAACCGCAGGAAATGACGATTGCACGGGTAACCGGGGTCTGCGAGCAACCAGTGCTTGCCCGGATCCACCAGCAGGCTGCTGGCCAGCAGCAAAGCGCCGGAACCGCCGGGGGTGATCAGGATACGCGCGGGGTCCACGTTCAGCCCGTAGCGCTGCTGGTAGAAACCGCTGATGGCCTCGCGCAGTTCCGGCAAGCCGCGGGCGGCGGTATAACGCGTCTTGCCGTTGGCCAAAGCCGCCTGGCCGGCCTTGATGATCGGCTCGGCGGTGGTGAAATCCGGCTCGCCGATTTCCAGGTGGATCACGTCATGACCAGCGGCTTGCAGCTCATTGGCCCGCGCCAGCAATGCCATGACATGAAAAGGTTCGATGGCGCGACTGCGCGCACTGTAGGGCTGAGCCATTAGCCTTCCTTAACGGTGAGGACAAAATCTGGATTCTACCGAACCCGCGCCGTAAAACATGTTCTATTGCCTGCCCGGCGGCATGTGGCGTTCGGGCAAGTGCCTGCAAAACGACTAAAATCTAAAGCTGAGGCAATACATACCCAGCAACGGCGGGCTGTCGTAGTTTGCAACCCCATTGCCGTGGGCCTCGACAACCGGGAGTGGCGCACCCCGAATCTATCTGGTAAGTTCGCCCGCTTGCAGCCGCAGGGCCGGCAGGTGTCGGTGACGTTGCAATCCTGCGCAATGGATTAGAAGAGTGAGAGGCGGTCTATTCATGTCCACCCAAGCAAAGCAACAGCAGACTCAAGGCCTCAACGGCTTCGAACCTTACGTAGAAAAGAAAGGTGAGGAGTACATGGGCGAGCCCATGCGCGACCACTTCACCAAAATCCTGAACAAGTGGAAACAGGACTTGATGCAGGAGGTCGACCGCACGGTTGACCATATGAAGGACGAAGCAGCCAACTTCCCTGATCCGGCCGATCGTGCCAGCCAGGAAGAAGAGTTCGCCCTTGAACTACGCGCCCGTGATCGCGAGCGCAAGTTGATCAAGAAGATCGACAAGACCCTGCAGCTGATCAAGGACGAAGAATACGGCTGGTGCGAATCCTGCGGTGTCGAGATCGGTATTCGTCGCCTGGAAGCCCGCCCAACCGCGGACCTCTGTGTAGACTGCAAGACCTTGGCCGAAATCAAGGAAAAACAGGTCGGCAAGTAACCCAGCCGAACTGAACGAATGGGGCGTGCGAACGCCCCATTTTTGTTGCTGGCGTTTACCGAATTTCCAGTAGTATCCGGCCCATGACAGCCTCTACCTATATCGGGCGCTTCGCCCCCACGCCCAGCGGCCATTTGCATTTCGGTTCTCTGGTCGCCGCCCTCGCCTCCTACCTCGACGCCCGCGCCAACCAAGGCCGCTGGCTGATGCGCATGGAAGACCTTGACCCGCCCCGCGAAGAGCCCGGTGCCCAGGCGGCAATCCTGCACGCACTGGAAAGCTATGGCTTTGAATGGGACGGCGAACTGGTCCGACAAAGCGAGCGGCACGATGCCTACGCCAACGTGCTGAACGGCCTGTTCAACCACGGCCTGGCCTACGCCTGCACCTGCTCACGCAAACAACTGGAGCCTTACAACGGCATCTACCCCGGCCTGTGCCGTAATGTAGGTCACGCCCAGCAAGACGCCGCCATCCGTCTGCGCGTTCCCGAACTTGAGTACCACTTTACCGACCGCGTCCAAGGCGAATTCCGACAGCACCTGGGCCGCGATGTAGGCGACTTCGTCATCCGTCGCCGCGACGGCCTTTATGCCTATCAATTGGCTGTGGTGCTCGACGATGCCTGGCAAGGTGTGACCGACATCGTGCGCGGTGCCGACCTGCTCGACTCCACGCCACGCCAGCTTTACCTGCAAGAACTACTGGGCCTGCGCCAACCACGCTACCTGCATGTGCCGCTGATTATTCAGCCGGACGGCAACAAGTTGGGCAAATCCTACCGCTCCCCGCCACTGACACCCGACCAGGCGACGCCTTTGCTATTGAGAGCACTGCGCGCCCTCGGCCAGCAACCCGGCGCTGAGCTGTTGCACGCCAGCCCACGGGAGCTGCTGGATTGGGGCATTGCGCACTGGGATGCCAGCCGGATCCCGCGCACACTCACGCTGGCCGAAGCGCAATTGAGCTGAAGGCGCTTGCAGCTTGCCCGGCATCCGTTACCATCGCCGCACGTTTTTACACAGAGGCCAACATGTACATCTATCGATTGGTCCTGCTGCTGGTCGTCGGGATCTACCTGTTCTCCCCCGCCATCATGGATTGGTGGATCGACGCCACGGGCGCCTGGTACCGCCCTTATCTGCTGTGGCTGATCCTGATCGTCGTGACTTTCATCCTGCAGAGCCAAAAAGATGCCGATGAGCTTTAGCCTCACCCAGATGCTGCTGATCAGCGCCGCCTACCTGGCCGCGCTGTTCGGGGTGGCCTGGATCAGTGAGCGCGGAATGATTCCGCGGGCGATCATTCGCCATCCGTTGACCTACACCCTGTCCCTCGGCGTATACGCCAGTGCCTGGGCGTTCTATGGCACTGTGGGCCTGGCCTATCAGTACGGCTATGGCTTTTTGTCCAGTTACCTAGGCGTGTCCGGCGCCTTTTTGCTGGCACCGGTGCTGCTGTACCCGATCCTGAAGATCACCCGTACTTACCAGCTGTCATCCCTCGCCGACCTGTTTGCCTTCCGCTTTCGCAGTACCTGGGCCGGCGCGCTGACCACCATTTTCATGCTGATCGGCGTATTGCCATTGCTGGCCCTGCAAATCCAGGCGGTGGCCGACTCCATCAGCATCCTGACCCGTGAGCCGGTGCAACACCGCGTCGCCCTGGCCTTCTGTGCGCTGATCACGCTGTTCACGATTTTCTTCGGCTCGCGCCATATCGCCACCCGTGAAAAACATGAAGGCCTGGTGTTTGCGATTGCCTTTGAGTCGGTGATCAAGCTGATCGCCATTGGCGGTGTCGGCCTTTATGCGCTTTACGGCGTGTTCGATGGCCCGCAGCAGTTGGAACTGTGGCTGCTGCAAAACCAGACCGCCCTCGCCGCCCTGCACACCCCATTGCAGGAAGGCCCATGGCGCACGCTGCTGCTGGTGTTCTTCGCCTCGGCCATCGTGATGCCGCACATGTACCACATGACCTTCACCGAAAACCTCAACCCGCGCTCGCTGGTCAGCGCCAGTTGGGGCTTGCCGTTATTCCTGCTGTTGATGAGCCTGGCGGTGCCGCTGATCCTGTGGGCTGGCTTGAAACTGGGCGCCACCACCAACCCTGAATACTTCACCCTCGGCATCGGCATCGCCGCCAACAGCCCGGCCTTGGCGCTGCTGGCTTATGTCGGTGGCTTGTCAGCGGCCAGCGGACTGATCATCGTCACAACCCTGGCACTTTCCGGCATGGCGCTCAATCATCTGGTGCTGCCGCTGTATCAGCCGCCGGCCGAAGGCAATATCTACCGCTGGCTGAAATGGACACGCCGCGCGCTGATCGTCGCAATCATCATGGCCGGCTACGGGTTCTACCTATTGCTGGGCGCAGGCCAAGACCTGGCCAACCTCGGCATCGTCGCGTTTGTCGCGACCTTGCAGTTCCTGCCGGGCGTGCTGTCGGTGCTGTATTGGCCGACCGCCAATCGCCGCGGTTTCATCGCCGGGTTGCTGGCGGGGATCCTGGTGTGGGTCGTGACCATGCTGTTACCGCTGGTCGGCAACCTGCAAGGCTTCTACATCCCATTGCTGAACATGATCTACGTGCTGGATGACACCAGTTGGCACATGGCCGCGATTGCTTCCCTGGCCGCCAACGTCTTGATGTTCACCCTGATCTCGCTGTTCACCAACGCCAGTCCGGAAGAAACCAGCGCCGCCGAGGCCTGCGCGGTGGATAACGTACGCCGCCCACAGCGACGCGAATTGCATGCGGCTTCCCCCCAGGAATTCGCCACGCAACTGGCCAAGCCACTGGGCGCAAAAGCGGCGCAGAAGGAAGTCGAGCAGGCGCTGCGCGATCTCTATCTGCCGTTCGATGAACGGCGCCCGTACGCGCTGCGCCGTCTGCGTGACCGCATTGAAGCCAACCTGTCCGGGCTGATGGGACCGAGCGTGTCCCAGGACATGGTGGAAACCTTCCTGCCTTACAAGGCCGGCGGCGAAAACTACGTGACCGAAGACATCCATTTCATCGAAAGCCGGCTGGAGGATTACCACTCACGCCTTACCGGTCTCGCCGCCGAACTCGATGCCTTGCGCCGCTACCACCGCCAGACCCTGCAGGAATTGCCGATGGGCGTGTGCTCCCTGGCCAAGGACCAAGAGATCCTGATGTGGAACAAGGCCATGGAAGAGCTCACCGGCATTGCCGCGCAGCGCGTGGTCGGTTCGCGCCTCAATACCTTGGGCGATCCCTGGAAAGAGTTGCTGCAAGGCTTCATCAACCTGCCCGACGAACACTTGCACAAACAGCACCTGGCGCTCGACGGCCAGACCCGTTGGCTCAACCTGCACAAAGCCGCTATCGACGAGCCTTTGGCGCCCGGTAACAGCGGCTTGGTGTTGCTGGTGGAAGACCTGACCGACACCCAGATGCTCGAAGACAAGCTGGTGCACTCCGAGCGCCTGGCGAGCATCGGCCGACTGGCGGCGGGTGTGGCCCATGAAATCGGCAATCCGATCACCGGTATCGCTTGCCTGGCGCAGAACCTGCGGGAAGAGCGCGAAGAAGATGGCGAAATCACCGAGATCAGCGGGCAGATCCTCGAACAGACCAAGCGTGTTTCACGCATCGTGCAGTCGTTGATGAGCTTCGCCCACGCCGGCGCGCACCAGAACCAGGACGAAGCCGTCTGCCTGGCCGAAGTGGCGCAGGATGCCATTGGGCTGCTGGCCTTGAACCGGCGCAATTTCGAAGTACAGTTTTTCAACTTGTGCGACCCCGACCATTGGGTCGATGGCGACTCACAGCGCCTGGCACAAGTGCTGATCAACCTGTTGTCCAACGCCCGTGACGCCACCCCGGCCGGCGGCGCGGTACGCGTCAAGACCGAGGCTTTCGAACATACGGTCGATCTGATCGTCGAAGATGAAGGTAGCGGTATTCCACAGAACATCATGGACCGATTGTTCGAACCCTTCTTCACCACCAAGGACCCAGGTGAAGGTACCGGTCTGGGCCTTGCACTGGTCTATTCCATCGTTGAAGAGCATTATGGACAAATCACCATCGACAGCCCGGCTGACACCGAAAGCCAACGCGGCACCCGTATTCGGGTGACCTTGCCGCGTCATGTCGAAGCGACGTCCGCTGTGAACTGAGACCGTCGAGAGAATTGAATCAATGCCGCACATTTTGATCGTCGAAGACGAAACCATTATCCGCTCTGCCTTGCGTCGCCTGCTTGAACGTAATCAGTACCAAGTCAGCGAAGCCGGCTCGGTGCAGGAAGCCCAGGAGCGTTTCAGCATTCCCACGTTCGACCTGATTGTCAGTGACCTGCGTCTGCCTGGCGCGCCTGGCACCGAGTTGATCAAGCTTGGCCAGGGCACCCCGGTGCTGATCATGACCAGCTACGCCAGCCTGCGCTCGGCAGTGGACTCCATGAAGATGGGCGCGGTGGACTACATCGCCAAGCCTTTCGACCATGACGAGATGCTTCAGGCCGTGGCCCGCATCCTGCGGGACCGCCAGTCGGCCAGCAGTGCGCCCGCCGAGCAACGTCCGGCGGGAAAAGCCGCCGACAAACCAGGCGTCGACAACAGCAACGGCGAGATCGGCATCATCGGCTCCTGCCCACCGATGCAGGACCTGTACGGCAAGATCCGCAAAGTCGCGCCGACTGACTCAAATGTCTTGATCCAGGGCGAGTCGGGCACCGGTAAAGAGCTGGTGGCCCGCGCGCTGCACAATCTGTCCAAGCGTGCCAAGGCGCCGATGATCTCGGTGAACTGTGCGGCGATCCCCGAATCCCTGATCGAGTCCGAACTGTTCGGCCACGAGAAAGGCGCGTTTACCGGTGCAAGCGCCGGGCGTGCGGGCCTGGTGGAAGCAGCGGACGGCGGCACGCTGTTCCTCGATGAGATCGGCGAACTGCCGCTGGAAGCACAAGCGCGGTTGCTGCGCGTGCTTCAGGAAGGTGAAATCCGCCGGGTAGGCTCGGTGCAATCGCAAAAGGTCGATGTGCGCCTGATCGCGGCGACCCACCGCGACCTCAAGAGCCTGGCCAAGATCGGCCAGTTCCGTGAAGACTTGTATTACCGCCTGCACGTGATCGCCCTCAAGCTGCCGGCCCTGCGTGAACGTGGCGCCGACGTCAACGAGATCGCCCACGCCTTCCTGCTGCGCCAGAGCGCACGCATCAACCGTACCGACCTGAAGTTTGCGCCGGACGCTGAGCAGGCGATTCGGCATTATTCGTGGCCTGGTAACGTGCGCGAGCTGGAAAACGCGGTTGAACGTGCGGTGATCCTGTCCGAAAGCCCGGAAATTTCCGCCGAGCTGCTGGGCATCGATATCGAGCTGAGTGACCTGGAGGACGATGATTTCATCGGCCTGGCGCCGTCACAGGGCGGTAGCAATACCAGCCATGAGCCGACTGAGGATCTGTCACTGGAGGATTACTTCCAGCATTTTGTCCTTGAACATCAGGACCATATGACCGAGACCGAGCTGGCACGCAAACTGGGCGTGAGCCGTAAATGCCTGTGGGAACGCCGCCAGCGCCTGGGCATTCCTCGACGCAAGACCGGAGTCGCCAGCGAGAGTTGAGGGGGCGCCCCCACAGGTAACACCCACAGAGGTGAAAAAACTGTTACCGCGGATATTTCGCGTAACAAAAGCCGGGGCTTACGGTAACGAAGCCCCGGCTTTTTTTGGTCCGTCAAAAACCCGAAACCACCTCAACCCCCCGTTTTTACTGGGCGGCGCAAAAGTTGGCACGAACCCTGCTATATGCTTAGTACAAAAACAATAACAAGCTTTGTACAAGACAATAAAAATAAGACGAATCGACTCACGCATAACAAAAACAACACGGCGGAGGCGCAGCTAACTGATTCTTTTGGAGAGGCGTTGCATTTGGGGCTTGCCCCGCAACCAGGCCGAGAACAACAAAAACTGCCCTAAGGCAGAGCCTGAACTGGTTGGATCGTAGATCAGCAACACAGCGACCAAAGCAATCCGTTTGCTCTTGACTCCCGATTGGGAGTGTCATGAAGGTGAAACTTCATGGCGAGGGCGATCAACAAAAACAAGAAGCCCGAAACCAATAATAAAAATAGAGCACGCAACTACTTCTGGGGGAGCTTCGGCTCCCCTTGTAGTTTCTGCGATTTGACCTTTCAACGCTTACGGCGCAATGCCTGCAGCTTGTTCCTACACCATCCCCTGACTAAATGCTAGAATCCCCGCCCATCATGCGGTCATTCTTCGTTATGGCCGAACATTCCTTCAAACAGTGCATCCCATGCTGAAGAAGTTGTTCCAGTCATTCCGTTCTCCCTTGCGTCGTACGCAACACAAACGCAGCACGCCTGAAGTGCTCAACAGCAGCCAACATTCGCTGCAACGCGCTCAATTCAGCCGTTACGCCGTGAACATCGTCGAACGTTTGCAGAACGCCGGCTACCAGGCTTATCTGGTGGGCGGGTGCGTTCGCGACATGCTGCTCAATATCACACCCAAGGACTTCGACGTCGCCACCAGCGCCACGCCTGAGCAAGTGCGTGCCGAATTCCGCAATGCGCGGATCATTGGCCGACGCTTCAAGCTGGTGCATATTCACTTCGGTCGCGAAATCATCGAAGTCGCGACGTTCCGTGCCGGCCATCCGCAAAACGATGAAGAGGAAGACACCAATCAGTCCTCCCGCAACGAAAGCGGGCGCATCCTGCGCGACAACGTTTACGGCACCCTGGAAGAAGACGCGCAACGCCGCGACTTCACCATCAACGCCCTGTATTACGACCCGGTCAGCGAGCGCATCCTCGATTACGCCAATGGCGTACACGACATTCGCAACAACCTGATCCGCCTGATCGGTGACCCCGTCCAGCGCTACCAGGAAGACCCGGTACGCATGCTGCGGGCCGTGCGTTTTGCTGCCAAGCTGAACTTCGGCATCGAGCGCCATACCGCCGCGCCGATTCGCGAACTGGCCCCGATGCTGCGAGAGATCCCCTCGGCGCGCCTGTTCGAAGAAGTGCTCAAACTATTCCTCTCGGGTTATGCCGCCGACACCTTTGAAATGCTGGTGGACCTGCAGTTGTTCGACCCGCTGTTCCCGGCCAGCGCCGAGGCTTTGGAATACAACCCGACGTACACCCACACCCTGATCAGCGAAGCGCTGATCAACACCGACCTGCGCATCAAGCAGAACAAGCCGGTCACCCCGGCGTTCCTGTTTGCAGCGCTGTTGTGGCCAGCCTTGCCCAAACGCGTACTGCGCTTGCAGGAACGTGGCATGCCGCCGATCCCGGCCATGCAGGAAGCCGCCCATGAGTTGATCGCCGAGCAGTGCCAGCGCATCGCCATCCCGAAACGCTTCACCATGCCGATCCGCGAGATCTGGGACATGCAGGAGCGTCTGCCACGCCGCAGCGGCAAACGCGCTGACCTGTTGCTGGACAACCCACGCTTCCGCGCCGGCTACGACTTCCTGCTGCTGCGCGAAAGTGCCGGCGAGCAGACCGACGGCCTGGGCGAATGGTGGACCGATTACCAGGACGCCAATGACAGCGGGCGCCGCGACATGATTCGTGAGCTCGGCAGCAAAGGCGATGGCGAAGGCGCCGGCCCTAAGAAGCGTCGTCGCAGCGGCACCAAACGCAAGCGCAGTTCGGCTGACGCCTCGGGCGCTGCGGGCGAATAAACGTGGAACGCATCTACATCGGCATGGGCAGCAACCTGGCTGCCCCGGCTCAGCAATTGCGCAGCGCTGTCGAAGCACTGGCACGATTGCCAGGCACCACCGTCGCCGGCGTCTCCGCCTTTTATCAAAGTGACTCCCTGCTCCCAGGCCAACCGCGCTATACCAATGCGGTTGCTGCCTTGGACAGCAACCTTGCGCCCCTGGAGTTGCTGGATGCGCTGCAAGCCATCGAGAACGACCAAGGCCGCGAACGCCTTGAGCGCTGGGGCCCACGCACGCTCGACCTGGACATCCTGTTGTTTGGCGATCGCCTGATCGACGAGCCGCGCCTCAAGGTGCCGCACTATCAAATGCACCTGCGGGCGTTTGTGCTGTATCCGCTGGCTGAACTGGCGCCCGTCGCGCTGCAACTGCCCAACGGTCAGACGCTCAGCGAACTGCTGGCCGCCTGCCCGTTTGTCGGCCTGGAACGCCTGCCCCAAGACTGACTCGCTCAATGTGGGAGCTGGCTTGCCTGCGATACAGGCACTTCGGTCTTTCAGTCATACCGAAGTGATGCTATCGCAGGCATGCCAGCTCCCACATTTCGATCACCTGCGCACTCAAAATCGCTTTCCCACTTGCTGAATCGCGTCAGTAACAGCGGTAACACCGCCATCGTAACAATGCGGTAACACATCCAATTGACTTCCCGTGCCCTCCTCACGACTATAGGCGTCCCGCTGCCGCCAACCCGGCGCTAAAGGGCGCAATCCAGGCCTTATAAGCACTGCTCTCAAGACGGTGCGCCTGTATAAACGAAGACTCACGCGCGTTACTCGCTGTTTCCAAGCGCCTGAACGAGGACCCTTTTCATGCCAGACATTACCCTGACCACCTTGCAGAGCCTCAAGCTCAAAGGTGAAAAAATCACCATGCTGACCTGCTATGACGCCACCTTCGCCCACGCCAGTTGCCAGGCGGGTGTTGAAGTGCTGCTGGTGGGCGACTCCCTGGGCATGGTTCTTCAAGGGAATGACAGCACCCTGCCCGTCACCACCGATGAACTTGCGTACCACACTGCCAGCGTCAAGCGCGGCAACGATGGTGCCTTCATCATCGCCGACCTGCCGTTCATGGGTTACGCGACGCTCGAACAGACGTTCCAGAATGCCGGCAAGCTGATGCAAGCCGGTGCGCACATGATCAAAGTTGAAGGCGCAGTGTGGCTGGCCGAGTCGATCCGCCTGCTGGCGGAACGCGGCGTGCCGGTGTGCGCGCACATGGGCCTGACGCCACAGTCGGTGAACATCCTCGGCGGCTACAAGGTACAAGGCCGCAATGAGGCCCAGGCGCGGCAGATGCGCGCGGATGCCATCGCCCTGGAACAGGCGGGCGCGGCAATGATCCTGCTCGAATGCGTGCCGAGCGAGCTGGCGGCAGAAATTACTCAGGCGGTGAAGGTACCGGTGATCGGCATTGGCGCAGGCTCGGCCACCGATGGCCAGGTGCTGGTATTGCACGACATGCTCGGCCTGTCGATCAGCGGCCGTGTGCCGAAGTTCGTGAAGAACTTCATGGCCGGCCAGGACAGCATTCACGCCGCACTGAGTGCCTACGTCGCCGAAGTCAAAGCGGTGACCTTCCCTGGCGCCGAACACGGATTTTCTGCATGAACACCGTAAAAACCGTACGTGAACTGCGGGCCGCTGTGACCCACGCCCGCAATGCCGGCAAGCGCATTGGCTTTGTGCCGACCATGGGCAACCTGCACAGCGGCCATGCCACTTTGGTGACCAAGGCCGCCCAGCAGGCGGATTTCGTAGTCGCCAGCATCTTCGTCAACCCGTTGCAGTTTGGCGCCGGCGAAGACCTGGACAAGTATCCGCGCACGCTGGCAGCCGACCAGGAAAAGCTGCTGCAAGCCGGCTGCAACCTGTTGTTCGCGCCCACCGTCGAGGAAATGTACCCCGGCGGCATGACCGGCCAGACCCGTGTCAGCGTGCCGCAACTGTCTGAAGGCCTGTGCGGCGCCAGCCGTCCGGGGCACTTCGAAGGCGTGGCGACGGTGGTCAGCAAGCTGTTCAATATGGTCCAGCCGGACATGGCGGTATTTGGCCAGAAGGATTACCAGCAACTGGCGGTGATCCGCGCCATGGTCCATGACCTGAACATGCCGATCCAAATCATTGGCGAGCCCACCGTACGCGCCGACGACGGTCTCGCGCTATCGTCGCGCAACGGCTACCTCTCCGACGAACAACGGGCCATTGCGCCGGTGCTGTACCGCTGCCTCAGCCAGATCGGTGCAGCGATCAAAGCCGGTGACCACGACTTTGCCAAGCTGCGTGCCGAACAGGTCCAGCAGATCGAAGCCGCCGGGCTGCGCCTGGACTACCTCGAAGTGCGCCAGGGCGTGCATTTGCGCCCGGCCACGGCCGAGGACCGGGATATCGTGATACTGGTAGCCGCTTATCTGGGCGCCACCCGACTCATCGACAATCTGCACCTGACCCTCGACTGACTCGCTCCAAATTGCCCTCCTCGTTGCGTAAATAAAAAGTGCCGGTATAAAAAAGTACCGGCCTGAGCGCAGACAAAGCCAAGACATATCGACACGCTAGGTTTAATGTAATCGCCCGGCGCTATGGTTAGCGCTGTCCGGAACCCATTGCTTGATGAAAGACTGGACGTTCCGGGCTTAGAAGTGTCCTAAAGGCAGTCCCCGTAATAAAAGGAAACCCGCAGCGATGGCGTACTACCGCACCCCTCATGACGTTACCGCTCTGCCCGCCTGGCAAGCGCTCAATCAACATCGCCAAGCCATGCAGGATTTCAGCATGCGCGAAGCGTTCAATGCCGATCCACAGCGTTTTTCCCAGTTCACCCTGAGCAGCTGCGGACTTTTCCTCGATTACTCGAAAAACCTGATCACCAGCGAAACCCGCGACCTGCTCGTGGGCCTCGCCGAAGAAGTCGGCCTCAAAGACGCGATCAACTCGCTGTATGCCGGTGAGCCGGTCAACTCCTCCGAAGGCCGCCCGGCCCTGCACACCGCCCTGCGCCGCCCGGTGGGCGACAAGCTGTCGGTGAACGGCGTGAACATCATGCCGGACGTGCACAAGGTGCTGAACCAGATCACTGACCTGGTCGGCCGCATCCACGACGGCCTGTGGCGTGGCTACACCGAGAAGCCGATAACCGACGTGGTGAACATCGGTATCGGTGGCTCGTTCCTCGGTCCGGAGCTGGTCTCCGAAGCGCTGTTGTCCTACGCCCACAAAGGCGTGCGCTGCCATTACCTGGCGAACATTGACGGCAGCGAGTTCCATGAGCTGACCATGAAGCTGCGCGCCGAGACTACGCTGTTCATCGTTTCGTCGAAATCCTTCAACACCCTGGAAACCCTGAAAAACGCCCAGGCCGCTCGCGCCTGGTACCTGGCCCAGGGTGGCTCGGAAGCCGAGCTGTACCGCCACTTCATCGCCGTATCGAGCAATAACGCGGCGGCGGTGGCCTTTGGTATCCGTGAAGAAAACATCTTCCCGATGTGGGACTGGGTTGGCGGACGGTACTCGCTGTGGTCGGCCATCGGCTTGCCAATCGCCCTGGCGATCGGCATGTCCAACTTCAAGGAACTGCTGTCCGGTGCCTACACCATGGACCAGCATTTCCAGAACGCCCCCTTCGAAGCCAACATGCCGGTGCTGCTGGGCCTGCTGGGTGTGTGGTACGGCAACTTCTGGGGCGCGCAGAGCCATGCGATCCTGCCGTACGACCACTACCTGCGTAACATTACCAAACACTTGCAACAGCTGGACATGGAATCCAACGGTAAGAGCGTGCGCCAGGATGGCACCCCAGTGGGGACCGATACCGGTCCAGTGATCTGGGGTGGCGTGGGTTGCAACGGTCAGCACGCCTATCACCAGTTGCTGCACCAGGGGACCCAACTGATCCCGGCCGACTTCATCGTGCCGATCGTCAGCTTCAACCCGGTGTCCGACCACCATCAGTGGCTCTACGCCAACTGCCTGTCCCAGAGCCAGGCATTGATGCTCGGCAAGACCCGCGCCGAAGCCGAAGCCGAGCTGCGTGACAAGGGCATCCCGGAAGAAGACGTGCAGAAGCTGGCACCGCACAAGGTGATTCCGGGCAACCGCCCGAGCAACACCATTGTGGTTGAGCGCATCAGCCCGCGTCGCTTGGGTGCGCTGGTCGCGATGTATGAGCACAAAGTGTTCGTGCAGAGCGTGATCTGGGGTATCAACGCGTTCGACCAATGGGGTGTGGAACTGGGTAAAGAGCTGGGCAAGGGCGTCTACAACCGCCTGACCGGCGCCGAAGAAACCTCGGCCGAGGATGCTTCGACCCAGGGCCTGATCAACTACTTCCGCGGTCGTCACCGCGGCTGATCCAGGTATCGCAAGGCCAACATCCGTTTGGACGTTGGCCTTGAACCCTCACCGTGCAGGGTGCATCTTTATGACTTGTCGCGAAAACAAGAATAAGGATTGCTCATGTTCGATATCAGCACGTTCCCCACCGCCGATGCCGTCCGTCGGGCTGCGCAACTCAGTCAAGAGGACTATAAGCGCCTCTATCGCCAATCCATCGAACAGCCGGATACCTTCTGGGCCGAACAGGCCAAAGGCTTTCTCGACTGGATAACCCCGTGGCACACCGTTCAACGCTCAGACATCAACACCGGCGCCGCCCATTGGTTTGCCGGCGGCCAACTGAACGTCAGCTACAACTGCATCGACCGCCACCTGGCGCAACGCGCCGAGCAGCCCGCCTTCATCTGGGAGGGCGATGATCCTGCAAAGTCTTGCAAAATCACCTACCGCCAACTGCACCAGAACGTCAGCCGCCTGGCCAATGTGCTGAAAAGCCGTGGCGTAAAGAAAGGCGACCGGGTGTGCATCTACATGCCGATGATCCCCGAAGCCGCCTACGCCATGCTCGCCTGTACGCGGATTGGCGCGGTGCATTCCGTGGTATTTGGTGGCTTCTCGCCGGACGCCCTGCGCGACCGTATTCAAGACGCCGACTGCCGCACCGTGATCACCGCTGATGAAGGCGTGCGCGGCGGCAAGCCGGTGGCACTTAAGCAGAACGTCGACAAAGCCCTGGCCAGTTGCCCGAACGTGAGCACGGTGCTGGTGGTGGAGCGTACCGGAGCGACCGTCAACTGGAGCGAAGGCCGCGACCTCAAGTATCAACAGGCCCTGGATGCGGCAAGCGACAACTGCCCGCCCGAGCCCATGGATGCCGAAGACCCGTTGTTCATCCTCTACACCTCCGGCAGCACCGGCAAACCCAAAGGCGTGCTGCACACCACCGGCGGCTACCTGCTGCAAGCCGCGATGACCTTCAAATACGTGCTCGACTACCGCGATGGCGAAGTGTTCTGGTGCACCGCCGACGTGGGCTGGGTCACCGGCCACAGTTACATCGTGTACGGCCCGCTGGCCAATGGCGCAACCTCACTGATGTTCGAAGGCGTACCGAGCTACCCGGACAGCTCACGCTTCTGGCAGGTGATCGACAAGCACAAGGTCAATATTTTCTACACCGCGCCCACCGCCTTGCGGGCGTTGATGCGTGAAGGCCACGCGCCGTTGGAAAGCACGTCCCGCGCCAGCCTGCGCCTATTGGGCAGCGTCGGCGAACCGATCAACCCGGAAGCCTGGGACTGGTACTTCAACGCCGTCGGCGAACAGCGCTGCCCGATTGTGGATACCTGGTGGCAGACCGAGACCGGCGGCATCATGCTCAGCCCCTTGGTCAGCGCGCAGCGTATCAAGCCCGGCTGCGCGACTCAGCCAATGTTTGGCGTACAGCCCGTATTGCTGGACGAACAGGGTAAAGAATTCAGCGGCGCCGGCAGTGGCGTGCTGGCGATCAAAGCGAGCTGGCCAGGGCAGATCCGCAGTGTGTATGGTGACCCTCAGCGCATGATCGACACCTATTTCAAGCCCTACCCCGGCTACTACTTCACCGGTGACGGCGCACGGCGTGATGAAGACGGCGACTACTGGATCACCGGGCGCATCGACGATGTGATCAACGTGTCCGGCCACCGTATCGGCACCGCCGAAGTGGAAAGCGCCCTGGTGCTGCATGACCTGGTGGCAGAGGCCGCTGTGGTGGGCTACCCCCATGACGTCAAAGGCCAGGGCATCTATGCCTTTGTGACCCCCATGAATGGGGTGGAACCCGACGATGCGTTGAAAAGGCACCTGCTGGAGTTGGTCAGTAAGGAAATCGGCAGCTTTGCCAAGCCGGAACTGATCCAATGGGCCCCGGCCTTGCCGAAAACCCGCTCCGGCAAGATCATGCGCAGGATTTTGCGCAAGATCGCCTGCAACGAACTCGACAGCCTGGGTGATACCTCGACCCTCGCCGATCCGAGTGTCGTAGAGGGCTTGATCGACAAACGCTTGAACCGATAGGAAAACCTGAGTCGCCATGGAATTTATCCGCAGCCGCATCGAAACCCAGTTGATGAGCCTGACCGGCCTGTCGCTGGGCCAACTGGACCTGGAAAACCCCAAGGGCGACCCCGGCCTGTTCGGGCCTGATTCGGTGAGTTGGCAGGTCCATGGCGACTTCAGCAGCATGCTCATCGGCGGCATCAGCGCCTTGATGCTGCAAGCCTTGCATCCATTGGCCCTGGCGGGCGTGTGGGACCACTCGAACTTTCGTCAGGACATGCTCGGGCGCTTGCGGCGTACCTCGCAATTCATCTCGGGTACGACTTTTGGTTCGCGCAAAGACGCTGAATGGCTGATCGAAAAAGTCCGCACCATTCACCTACAGGTGGTCGGCCATGCTCCGGATGGTCGGCCTTATGCGGCCAGCGACCCGGAATTGCTGACCTGGGTGCATGTGGCGGAGGTCAGTAATTTTCTCGCTGCTCACCTGCGCTATCGCAACCCGCGTCTTTCAGGTCGGGACCAGGACCGTTACTACAGTGAAATTGCCCTGGTTGCCGAACAGTTGGGCGCGCGGCATGTTCCGCGCTCTCGGCAGGAAGTTTCGGATTATCTGGCACGTATCCGCCCGCAATTACTGTGCGACGAGCGCAGCCGAGAAGTGCTGCGGTTGCTTTTGAATGCACCCTCCCCCAGCCTGCTGGCCAAACCCTTTGGCAGCCTGATGATGCAGGCCGGGATCGATCTGCTGCCGGATTGGGCCAGCACCATGCTCGACCAGCACCAGCACCCACTGCAACGCCAGATGATCCGTGCCGGGGTCAGGCGCAGTGCCCCGATGCTGCGCTGGGCGATGCGCAACGGTTCAGTGCAACGGGCCCATCGGCGGATGGGGTTGATGTAGGCGACGGCGCATAGCTGTTAAACTTCGCGCCCTCATTTCCCCAGCAAGGCGCGCTCCATGTCTCCTCTGCATCAGGCGCTGCGCGCCGCCCTCGATCATCGCCAAGACCTGATCAATGAGCTGCACGCCCAAGGCAGCGACTGCTACCGCCTGTTCCATGGCAGCCAGGAAGGCGCCGGCGGCCTGACCGTCGACCGCTACGGCCCGCAATTACTGGTCCAGAGCTTCCACCACCCCCTGGAAACCGCAGAACTGCTGGACCTGCATCAACAGGTCAACCAGTGCTTGGGCCTGGAGTTGTTGCTGGTCTACAACGACCGTTCCCGTGGCAACTCGCGCATTGACCGCGACGACACGGTTTATCGTGCCGAGCCCGCTGCACTGGAAGACCTGGTAGGCCACGAGTGGGGCCTCAATTACCGCGTGCGCGGGCGCCATGCCGGGCAAGACCCACTGCTGTTCCTTGATTTGCGTAACACCCGTGGCTGGGTCAAGGCCCACAGTGCCGGCAAAAGTGTGCTGAACCTGTTCGCCTATACCTGCGGCGTAGGCCTGAGCGCGGCCGCCGGGGGTGCGCGTGAGGTGTGCAACCTGGACTTTGCCGAGGGCAACCTGGCGGTCGGTCGTGAAAACGGCTTGCTGAACCCGCAGTTGCCGACCATGGAATTCGTACAGTCCGACTACTTCCCGGCAATTCGCCAACTGGCCGGCCTGCCGATCACCCAGCGCCGCGGGCAAAAGCTGCCCAGTTATCCGCGCCTGGAGCAACGTCAATACGATCTGGTGCTGCTCGATCCGCCAGCCTGGGCCAAGAGCGCGTTCGGCACCGTCGACCTGCTGCGCGACTACCAGAGCCTGCTCAAGCCCGCGCTGCTGGCAACAGCTGATAACGGTGTGCTGATCTGCTGCAACAACTTGGCAAAAGTCAGCATGGAAGACTGGCGTGAACACGTGTTGCGTTGCGCAGAAAAGGCCGGACGTCCCGTGCGTGACTGGAAAGTCATGACGCCAGGTGCGGACTTTCCCTCGCAGGATCAACAGCCACCGCTGAAAACCTTGATACTGCAGCTGTAAGACGTTTCCCAAAGGACCCGTTCTTCGGAACCGAAAACCCGTGCCATACTCCAAGGCACTCCTGATTGACATAGATGGCGCCGCCCCATGCCCAAAGGATTGATTCGCGCCGCTGGCGCCTTGTTGACCGCACTCGCCCTGTACAGCTTGCTGGGCTTCCTGATTCTCCCTGGTGTCGCGCTGCGCATTGCCAACCAGCAACTGGCCAATTACGCCACGGTGCCGGCGCGGATCGAGCGGATCGAGCTCAATCCGTTCAGCCTGGAAGTGACAGCATGGGGGTTGAAAATCGGTGACCCAGGCAAGGAACAGCTGGGATTCGAACGCCTCTACGCCAACCTGCAGATCGACAGCCTCTGGACCCGCGCCCTGCACCTGGCAGATATACAACTGGACAAACCCAAGACCGAGCTGCTCTTCGACAAGTCCGGCCAATTGAACCTCGCGCAGTTGTTCAAATTGCCGCCCAGCGAGCCGACCCCGACCGATCCGAATGCCAAGCCGTTTCCGCTGCGCATAGACAGCATCAAGCTGGCCGGCGGCTATGTGCATTTTGAAGACTTGCGCCCCAGCGAGCCCATCGAATTCCTCTACGACAAGCTCGACTTCGAGCTGAAGAACCTCAGTACCCTGCCTGAAGACAACGCCGATATGACGTTGGTGGCAGCCGGGCCTGAAGGCGGGCAGATCGACTGGAAAGGTAATTTCAGCCTGGTGCCGATGACTTCCGAGGGCACATTGAAAGTCACCGATGGCAAGATGAAAGCCTGGTGGCCCTACGTACGCGACGCACTGCCCTTGGTACTGGAAGACGGCGTGCTCAACTTCAGCACCGCGTACAAGTTCAGCCTGGCCAAAGAGACCGAACTGAACCTCACCAACACCGCCGCCAGCATCGCGCCGTTTGCCATCAAGGCGCCTGACGGCCGCCCCTTGGTGCGCCTGGAGCGCCTGGACATCAGCGAAACGACGGTAGACCTCGCCAAACAGCAAGTTATCGTTGGCAAGATCCGCAGCAACAAACTGGAAACCTGGGCCGCGCTCGAAGCGGATGGGCAATTGGACTGGCAGAAACTGTTCGCCAGCCAACCCAGCAAACCGGACTCGGCGTCCGAGCCCCAAAATGCACCTGCCACCGCCGACTCGCCAAAAGCTGAACCCGTCGCGCCAGGCAAGCCCTGGCAAGTGCTGCTCAAGGACGTGCAACTGCGCAACTATCAGGTGCACCTGGCTGACCGTCAGGCCAAGCCGGCGGTCGCGTTGGAAGTCGGCCCGCTGAACGTCGATGTGCAGAACTTCGATAGCCTCAACCAGAGCCCATTCACGTTGAAAGTCGACACGGGCCTGGGCAAGCAGGGCAAGGTTCAGGCGACCGGCGAGGTCAACCTCAACCCGGTCAGCGCCAAGTTGAAAGTGAATACCCAGGACATCGACCTGCGGGTCGCCCAGTCCTATATCAGCCCGTTCATCCGCCTGGAACTGCGTAGCGGCATGCTCGGCAGCAATCTCGATGTGAACCTGAAAAGCACTGATCCCTTGAAGCTCCAGGTTACGGGCCGGGCACAGGTTGACCAGTTGCACACCCTGGATACCCTCAAGACCCGCGACTTCCTCAAATGGCAACGCCTGGTGCTCGAAGGCGTGAACTATCAGCACGGCGACAGCCTGTCGATCGACAAGGTCAACCTGCTGCAGCCCTATGCACGTTTCATGATCAACGATGACCGCACCACCAACGTTGATGACCTGTTGATTCCACAACCTGCTGACAAAACACCCAAGCCCGCCAGCAAGGAAAAACCGTTGGGCATTCGTATCGGCCAGATCGCGATCAACGACGGTTCGGCCAACTTTGCCGACTTCAGCCTTACGCCTAACTTCGCGACGGCGATTCAACAGCTCAACGGGCAGATCGGCACCATCGACAGTCGCCAGGCCAAACCGGCCAGCGTCGATATCAAAGGCAAGGTTGACCGTTATGCGCCGGTGACCATCAAGGGCAGTGTGAACCCATTCGACCCGATGGCGTCGCTGGATATCGCAACAAGCTTTAAACGCGTAGAGCTGACCACCTTGACGCCCTACTCCGGCAAGTTCGCCGGTTTCCGTATCCGCAAGGGTCGACTGAACCTCGACCTGCACTACGTGATCACCAAAGGCCAACTGAAGGCCGAGAACAAAGTGGTGGTCGAACAATTGCAACTGGGTGAAAAAGTCGACAGCGCCGATGCCGTGGACTTGCCGATTCGCCTGGCAATCGCGTTGCTCAAGGACACTGACGGCAAAATCTCGATCGAACTGCCGGTGACGGGTGACCTGAATAACCCGCAGTTCAGCGTGATGCCAATTGTCTGGCAGACCCTGCGCAACCTGGTGGTGCGTGCAGCGACGGCGCCGTTCAAGTTTATTGGTGGCCTGGTGACGGGCGGCGGCTCGGAAGACCTTGGCAACGTATCGTTCGCCGCTGGCTCCAGCGAACTGAACAAGGATGCTGAAGGCGCCCTGAACACGTTGGCCAAAGCACTGAAAGAACGCCCTACCCTGCGCCTGGAGATCGAAGGCACAGCGGCGGCCAGCAGCGATGGACCAATCCTGGCGGCCCAACGACTGGAGCGTGAATACCAGTACAACTACTACAAGATTCTTCAGCGGCGTGGAGACAAGGTGCCGGCCCAGGCATCGTTGCTTGTCGTCCCCGAGAAGGAAAAAGCGCCATTGCTGGAAGGCATCTACCGCACTCGCCTGAAACAACAACCACCGGCCGAATGGAAAGACCTGAGCAGCGATGACCGTAGCACGAAGCTTCGTGACGGCGTGATCAAGTTCTGGAGTAGCAGTGACGTGCTGCTGCGCCAACTCGGCCAGGACCGTGCCAGCACCATCAAGGACTACCTGGTGGATAAAGGACAGTTGGAGGATGACCGGGTGTACTTCATCGATGCCAACCTGGGGCAGGCAGAGAAGGATGGGCGGGTGGTGACACCGATGCATCTGGATGCCGAGTAAACCGGCCCCCATACACATCTGAAAGTGAGAGCGGGCTTGCTCGCGAATACGGAGTGTCAGTCACAATATTGTCGACTGAAACGCTGTATTCGCGAGCAAGCCCGCTCCCACATTTGATCTTCATAAACCTACAAAATGTATCCGACCCACAATAGAACAGGCCCCAACACAAGTGCCGGGGCCTGTAATGACCACATCCGTGTGGTCGGTCGCATGAACTCCAGAGGTGCATCAGGTGGATATCTAACTCACCCTAAGCCGCCGCCGTCCAGTCCAGACGAAACGGGTGCGTTACTCTGCTTTCAGGCCATCGGCCGATACAGCTTTAACGCCTTTGATTTTCTTGGTGATGTTCACCGCGGTAGTTTTCTGAGCTTCAGTGACCGGAGCGGTCGAAGACAGGGACACTACGCCTTTGTTGGTTTCGACTTTGATATCGGTACCAGGAATGCCTTTCTCAGTAACCAGGTCAGCTTTTACTTTGGTGGTGATCCAAGTGTCCGAAGTGGACTCTTTGGCACCTGCAGCTGCGCTTTTGGTTTTGTCGACGTTGTCAGCCTTGGTCGCGCCGCCAGCCAGCAGGCCATCAGCCGATACGGCAGTTACACCTTTGATTTTCTTGGTGATAGCTACGGCAGTCTCTTTTTGCGCGTCCGAGATAGCTACATCCGAAGAGAGGGAAACCACGCCTTTGTTGGTTTCAACCTTAATGTCAGAACCTGGAATGCCTTTTTCGGTCAACAGGTCGGCTTTAACTTTGGTGGTGATCCAAGTGTCAGAAGTAGCTTCCTTGGCCTTGGTAGCTTCACCAGCTGCAAGGGTCATTGGCGCTTGGGAAGTCTGAGCAAAGGCAACGTTAGCACCCATGGCCAGGGTCAGAGCGGTAGCAGTAGCGAGAGCGAACTTCTTCATACGAGTAACTCCTGTTTTATTAAAAATCTGCAGTGCGTAAACCTTGATGCTGCAGCGTTAACAGGGATATTGCAGGCAGTGTGCCAAGTCGTGAACGGCAATTAAATCCTTATAAAACAATGGGTTAAGAAAACAGCTAATTTTCGGAATCGTGCATCTTGCATGAAAGCCCCCGCCTCTGCATGCAAGTTGCGGCTTTTGGATTTTGCTAAGCGGCTGATTTCCCGACATTTTCCCCCAGGCATAAAAAAAGGACTCCGAAGAGTCCTCTTTTTCAGCTGAACGCTTGGGGCGATTAAACGCCCGAAGCCTTGGCTGCTGCTACGTCCTTGATGGACAGCTTGATACGGCCGCGGTTATCCACGTCCAGCACCAGCACTTCCACTTCCTGGCCTTCTTTCAGGATGTCGGTCACTTTCTCAACGCGAGCGTCGCTCAGCATGGAGATGTGAACCAGACCGTCCTTGCCCGGCAGGATGTTGACGAATGCACCGAAGTCGACGATGCGTTCAACCTTACCCACGTAGATCTTGCCGATCTCGGCTTCTGCGGTGATGCCCAGTACGCGCTGACGTGCTGCTTCAGCCGCTTCCTTGGTTTCGCCGAAGATCTTGATCGAGCCATCGTCTTCGATGTCGATCGAAGCCTTGGTCTCTTCGCAGATCGCACGGATAGTCGCGCCGCCTTTACCGATGACATCACGGATTTTGTCGGTGTCGATTTTCATCGCGATCATGGTCGGAGCATTTTCCGACAGCTCGGTACGCGACTGACCAATGATCTGGTTCATCTGGCCGAGGATGTTCAGGCGCGCTTCCAGGGCTTGGCCCAGGGCGATTTCCATGATCTCTTCGGTGATGCCCTTGATCTTGATGTCCATCTGCAGCGCGGTCACACCTTTGGCGGTACCGGCTACTTTGAAGTCCATGTCGCCCAGGTGGTCTTCGTCACCCAGGATGTCGGTCAGGATGGCGAACTTCTCGCCTTCTTTAACCAGGCCCATGGCGATACCGGCAACCGGTGCCTTCATCGGCACACCAGCATCCATCAGCGCCAGGGAAGCACCGCAAACGGACGCCATGGAGCTGGAACCGTTGGATTCGGTGATTTCCGAGACCACACGGATGGTGTACGGGAACACGTCAGCGGCAGGCAGCATGGCCGCGATCGAACGACGGGCCAGACGGCCGTGACCGATTTCGCGACGACCAGCGCCCCCCATGCGACCACACTCACCTACCGAGAACGGTGGGAAGTTGTAGTGCAGCATGAACGGGTCTTTTTTCTCGCCTTCCAGGGTGTCCAGCAATTGTGCGTCACGGGCGGTGCCCAGGGTCGCGACGACCAGAGCCTGAGTCTCACCACGGGTGAACAGCGCCGAACCGTGAGTCTTTGGCAGAACGCCAACTTCGATGTTCAGCGGACGTACGGTGCGGGTGTCACGACCGTCGATACGTGGCTTGCCGTTAACGATGTTTTCGCGAACGGTACGGTATTCGATTTCACCGAAAGCCGCTTTAACGTCGCTGGCGGAAGGCTGGCCTTCTTCACCGGACAGCTTGGCAACAACCTGATCCTTCAGCTCGCCCAGACGAGCGTAACGGTCGGCCTTGACGGTGATGGTGTAGGCGTCGGAGATGGCAGCGCCGAACTCGGAGCGGATAGCGCCCAGCAGCTCGGTGGCTTCGGCTTGTGGAGCCCAGGTCCAGGTTGGCTTGGCAGCTTCTGCGGCCAGCTCGGTGACGGCCTTGATAACGGCCTGGAACTCGTCGTGCGCGAACAGTACGGCACCCAACATCTGGTCTTCGGTCAGCTCTTTGGCTTCCGATTCAACCATCAACACGGCTTCCGAGGTACCGGCGACGACCATGTCCAGGCTCGAAGCTTTCTGTTGCTCGTAAGTCGGGTTCAGCAGGTAGCCGGTGCTTTCGTGGAAAGCAACGCGGGCTGCGCCGATCGGACCATCGAAAGGAATGCCGGAGATCGCCAGGGCAGCCGAAGTACCGATCATCGCAGCGATGTCCGGATCGGTCTTTTTGCTGGTGGAAACGACGGTGCAGACAACCTGCACTTCGTTCATGAAGCCTTCTGGGAACAGCGGACGGATCGGACGGTCGATCAGTCGGGAAGTCAGGGTTTCTTTCTCGGAAGGACGGCCTTCGCGCTTGAAGAAACCGCCAGGGATCTTACCGGCAGCGTAAGTCTTTTCCTGGTAGTGAACGGAAAGAGGGAAGAAGCCTTTGCTCGGGTCAGCGGTCTTGGCGCCAACAACGGTCACCAGAACGGTAACGTCGTCGTCAACGGTAACCAGCACTGCGCCGGAGGCTTGACGGGCGATACGGCCTGTCTCGAGGGTAACGGTCGACTGACCGAACTGGAATTTTTTGATAACCGGGTTCACGGTGTCCTACCTTCTTTGTGGCTCTTGGGGGAACTTGTCTTCTTGCGAAATTCTTGGGCAATGTCGGGGATCGGCCCGAACCTGGTCCAGGGTAAAACGTGTATCCAGATAAAACTTGAGGCTGGGAGCCTACCATGGGCCAGCGGGAATCCCACTGACACACGGCAGACAACCAACCTCTAGCGCAATCGCTTATTAGCGACGCAGACCCAGGCGACCGATCAGAGTCTGATAACGACCCAGATCCTTGCCTTTCAGGTAGTCCAGCAGCTTACGGCGCTGGTTTACCATGCGGATCAGACCACGACGGGAGTGGTGATCTTTACCGTTGGCCTTGAAGTGACCTTGCAGCTTGTTGATGTTGTGGGTCAGCAGTGCAACTTGCACTTCTGGCGAACCAGTGTCACCAACAGCTTGCTGATAGTCAGCAACGATTTGTGCTTTTTCTTGAACGTCGAGAGCCATGAGGCAATCCTTTTTTCAGGAAACCACCCAAAGGGCAGTTTCAACAGGCCAGGGACAAATCCCTGTATCTAAAAATGAGTGTTGACCGTGCCTGTTAACAGCCACACTCGTTCGGTCATTCTGACCGAATCAGTCGACGTGGCGCTATACGCCCGTCTTCGCTCACTTCACCGATACCGATAAAGCGACCGTTATGATCCTGTACACGTACCATGCCGAACTTCGGGGCATCCGGGGCACGTACCGGCTGGCCGTTGAGCCAGTAGAACGCGCTATGCTCCGAGAAGTGCAGCAACGGCCAATCGAGCAAACCGCTGTCCGATGGCATCAGGAAGCGATCAACCGCTTCGTTGCCGCCTTCGGCATGTACCGCTTCCAACTCTTCCAGCGTGACCGTCTGGGCCAGGCTGAAAGGACCGGCCTGGGTGCGTCGCAGTTCTGCAACGTACGCGCCGCAACCGAGCTTTTCACCGATATCTTCCACCAGGGTACGAATATAGGTGCCTTTGCTGCAGTCCACGGCCAACCGGGCGGTGTCGCCTTCACAGGCGAGTAATTCCAAGCGCGCAATAGTAACAGAACGCGGTTCGCGCTCCACTACTTCGCCCGCACGTGCCAGCTTGTAGAGAGGCTGGCCATCACGCTTGAGAGCCGAGTACATCGGCGGTATCTGACTGATTTCCCCACGAAAACCGGGTAAAACAGCTTCAATATCAGCACGACCAACGGTCACGTCGCGAACCTGCAGAACATCACCTTCGGCGTCGGCCGTGGTGGTGGTCTTGCCCAGTTGCATCAGGGTTTCGTAACCCTTGTCGGAATCGAGCAGGTACTGCGAAAACTTGGTGGCCTCGCCAAAGCACAACGGCAGTACGCCGGTGGCCAGGGGATCGAGGCTGCCGGTGTGCCCGGCCTTTTCGGCGTTGAGCAACCAGCGGACCTTCTGCAACGCGGCATTGGAGGTAAAGCCAATAGGCTTGTCGAGCAGAATGATGCCGCTGACGTTGCGACGGATACGTTTGACCTGAGCCACCGCTTACTCCTTGGCGTCTTCAGGTGTGGACGGGTGCTGGCTGTCTTCGGCCACGGCGCGCTCGATCAATGCCGACAGATGCGCACCCCGCACGACGCTTTCGTCGTAATGGAAGTGCAACTGCGGAACACTGCGCAGCTTCATTTCACGGGCCAACTGCATGCGCAGGAAACCTGCAGCGGAGTTGAGCACCTTGATGCTTTGTGCGATTTCTTCGCTGCTATCCTGCCCCATCACGGTGATGAAGATCTTGGCGTGACCCACGTCACGGCTCACTTCTACGGCGGTGATGGTGACCAGGCCAACGCGCGGGTCTTTGACTTCGCGACGGATCAGTTGGGCCAGCTCGCGCTGCATCTGATCGCCGATTCGCTGGGTACGGCTGTATTCTTTTGCCATGTCTTGTTACCTGTTACTGCCACACGGTGAAACCCGTGGGGTCTGAAAGCGGCAAACGCCCGGCCTGACAAAAGCCAGACCGGGCGTTGCGTTTAGAGTCCGTACGCTGCGCGAGGCATTTGCATGCCCACACGCGGCGTGGCTCCGGAAGTGCGCGAGTTAGAGGCTGCGAGCAACCTGAACCTTCTCGAAGACTTCGATCTTGTCGCCAACCTTGACGTCGTTGTAGCTCTTGACGCCGATACCGCATTCCATGCCGGCACGTACTTCGGAAGCGTCATCCTTGAAGCGGCGCAGGGATTCCAGCTCGCCTTCGAAAATAACGATGTCTTCACGCAGTACACGGATTGGACGGTTACGGTGCACAACACCTTCAACCACCATGCAACCGGCGATCGCGCCGAACTTCGGCGAGCGGAACACGTCACGGACTTCGGCAATACCCAGGATGTTCTCCCGGACGTCGCTGCCAAGCATGCCGGTGAGGGCTTTCTTGACGTCTTCGATGATGTCGTAGATGACGTTGTAGTAACGCATGTCCAGGCCTTCCTGCTCGACGATCTTGCGAGCGCCAGCATCGGCACGCACATTGAAGCCGAACAGTACAGCGTTGGAAGCCAGTGCCAGGTTGGCGTCGGATTCGGTGATACCACCCACACCGCCACCGACAACGCGCACTTGCACTTCGTCGTTACCCAGGCCGTTCAAGGCGCCGTTCAACGCTTCGAGGGAACCACGTACGTCAGATTTGAGGACGATGTTAAGCGTCTTCTTCTCTTCCTGGCCCATGTTCTCGAAGATGTTTTCCAGCTTGCCGGCGTGAGCACGGGCCAGTTTGACTTCGCGGAACTTGCCTTGACGGAACAGAGCCACTTCACGGGCTTTCTTCTCGTCGGCCACTACGCTCATCTCGTCGCCAGCGTCCGGGGTACCGTCCAGGCCGAGGATCTCGACCGGAATAGCTGGACCTGCTTCCTTGATTGGCTTGCCGTTCTCGTCGAGCATGGCACGTACACGGCCGTAGTTCGAACCGACCAGCACCATGTCGCCTTGGCGCAGGGTACCGTCTTGAACCAGCACGGTCGCAACCGGGCCACGGCCCTTGTCGAGACGGGACTCAACCACAACGCCACGGCCAGGAGCCGATGGAGTAGCGGTCAGTTCCAGAACCTCGGCTTGCAACAGAACGGCTTCGAGCAGTTCGTCAACGCCGGTACCCATCTTCGCGGAGACCGGTACGAATGGAGTGTCACCACCCCACTCTTCGGAGGTCACGCCGTGAACCGACAGTTCGCTACGGATGCGATCAAGATCGGCGCCCGGCTTGTCGATTTTGTTCACCGCAACAACCAGCGGAACGCCAGCTGCCTTGGCATGCTGAACGGCTTCGATGGTTTGTGGCATCACGCCATCATCGGCTGCAACCACCAGGATCACGATGTCGGTCGCCTTGGCACCACGGGCACGCATCGCGGTAAACGCGGCGTGACCAGGGGTGTCGAGGAACGTCACCATGCCACGGTCAGTTTCAACGTGGTACGCACCGATGTGCTGGGTGATACCGCCGGCTTCGCCCGCAGCTACCTTGGCACGACGGATGTAGTCGAGCAGGGAAGTCTTACCGTGGTCAACGTGGCCCATTACGGTCACAACCGGTGCACGGGAAACGGCTTCACCTTCAAACTTCAGGGACTCGGCCAGGGAATCTTCCAGGGCGGTGTCGCTGACCAGGGTCACTTTGTGGCCCAGCTCTTCAGCAACCAACTGGGCAGTTTCCTGATCCAGTACCTGGTTGATGGTGGCTGGCGTACCCAGCTTGAACATGAACTTGATGATTTCAGCTGCCTTGACCGACATCTGTTGGGCGAGATCGCCAACAGTGATGGTCTCGCCGATCTTCACTTCACGCACGACAGGGCCGGTTGGGCTCTGGAAACCGTGGGCGTTGCGTTTTTTCAGCTTGGCCTTGCCGCGACCACCACGACGGAAGCCATCGCTTTCTTCGTCGGTAGTACGTGGAGCAACGCGTGGAGCAGGCGCTTTCTCTTTGACCGAGGCACGATGTGGAGCGTTTTTACGCTCGCCATCGCCGCCACCACCACGACGATTGTTATCGTCGGCACGTGGTTTGTCCGGACGACGAGGTTCGTCGCGCTTGCGAGCGTCTGCTGCAGGAGCAGGTGCGGCGGCAACCGGAGCGGCCTCACGCACAGCTTCAACAGGCGCAGCAGGTGCGGCGACCGCTTCAGTACCAGCAGGTTGCGCAGCAGCAGGCTGGCGACGCGCTTCTTCTTCGGCGCGACGCTTGGCTTCTTCTTCAGCCTTCTGACGAGCAGCGTTTTCTACTGCGCGACGTTCTTCCAGTTCGCGTTTGCGCTCGGCTTCGATTTCTTCCGGGCTGCGCTGTACGAAGACTTTCTTCTTGCGTACTTCAACGCTGATGCTCTTGCTACCAGCAACACGCAGGGTGCTGGTGGTTTTGCGCTGCAATGTAATCTTGCGCGGTTCTTCCACTTTCGCCTTGTGGCTGCTCTTCAAGTGAGTCAGCAAAGACTGCTTCTCACTGTCGCTCACACCTTCGTCGGCGGCGGTGTGCGGCAGACCTGCCTCACGCATCTGCTGCAACAGGCGCTCTACCGGTGTTTTGACCTCATCGGCCAGTTGTTTCACCGTGACTTGCGTCATGCACTTCTCTCCTCAGGCCGCGCCTAGTTACTCGAACCAATGGGCTCGGGCGGCCATGATCAACTTGCCGGCACGATCATCGTCAATGCCGTCGATGTCGAGCAGATCGTCAATAGACTGCTCGGCCAGGTCTTCGCGGGTAATTACGCCGCGCACCGCCAGTTCCATCGCCAAATCCTTGTCCATACCCTCAAGCGAGAGCAGGTCTTCGGCCGGATGGGCGTCTGCCAGCTTTTCCTCAGTAGCGATGGCTTTAGTCAACAAACGATCCTTGGCCCGAGCGCGAAGCTCGTTGACGGTGTCTTCGTCAAAGCCGTCGATGTTGAGCATTTCTTCCAACGGTACGTAGGCAATCTCTTCCAGGCTGGTGAAGCCTTCATCTACCAGCACCTGCGCCAGGTCTTCATCGACTTCCAGCTCTTCGATAAAGTTGCGCAGGATGTCACCGGTTTCAGCTTGCTGCTTAGCCTGGATGTCCGATTCGGTCATCACGTTCAGGGTCCAACCGGTCAGTTGGCTGGCCAGACGCACGTTCTGACCACCACGACCAATGGCCTGAGCCAGATTGTCTGCGCCAACGGCGATGTCCATTGCATGGGCATCCTCGTCAACGATAATTGCCGCCACTTCAGCCGGCGACATGGCGTTGATCACGAACTGCGCCGGGTTATCGTCCCACAGGACGATGTCCACACGCTCACCGCCCAACTCGCCCGACACTGCCTGGACGCGCGAACCGCGCATACCAATGCAAGCACCTTGCGGGTCGATGCGTTTGTCCTTGGAACGGACCGCGATCTTGGCGCGCGAACCCGGGTCGCGGGACGCAGCCATAACTTCGATCAGGCCTTCGGCGATTTCCGGCACTTCGATACGGAACAGCTCGATCAGCATTTCCGGCGCGGTACGCGACAGGATCAACTGAGGGCCGCGGTTCTCGGTGCGGATTTCCTTGAGCAGCGCACGCAGGCGCACGCCGACACGGAAGGTTTCGCGAGAAATGATGTCTTCGCGGGCCAGCAACGCTTCGGCGTTGTTGCCCAGGTCGACGATCACGTTGTCGCGGGTGACTTTTTTCACGGTGCCGGAGATGATTTCACCCAGGCGCTCGCGATAAGCGTCAACGACTTGAGCGCGCTCGGCTTCGCGAACCTTCTGCACAATGACCTGCTTGGCGGTCTGTGCAGCAATACGGCCGAATTCGATCGATTCGATCTTTTCTTCGACGACATCACCGACCTTGGCGCCAGGATGCGTTTGCGCAACCTTGCTTGGCCAGGTTTCGATCGCCGGATCATCAAGATCGGCTTCTTCGACGACCGTCCAGCGACGGAAAGTCTCATAGGCACCGGTGTGGCGGTTGATTTCCACACGCAGATCAACTTCGTCTTCAAAACGCTTTTTGGTAGCAGTGGCCAGGGCCAGCTCCAACGCTTCAAAAATCACGTTTGCCGGTACGCCCTTTTCATTGGATACCGACTCAACAACCAGCAGTACTTCTTTGCTCATCGTACGCCTCGCCTTTCGCAAGCCATTGGATCCGCGGGATCCGCGTCTCAGTCAAAACTGGGAATAATGTTGGCCTTGTCGATCATATCGATCGGCAACAGGAATTCATGGTCTTCTACCTGCACCACGACATCCTGTTCTTCTACACCGCGCAGAAGGCCCTGAAAGTTGCGTCGCCCTTCAAAGGGAGACCGCAGCTTGATCTTCACTTGTTCACCGGCAAATTTTGCAAACTGATCAATAGTGAACAGTGGGCGTTCCATGCCTGGCGAGGAAACTTCGAGGGTGTATTCAACGGAGATTGGATCTTCAACATCCAGGACACCGCTGATCTGACGGCTGACAATGGCACAATCGTCCACCAGCACGCCGCCCTCTTTATCGATATAAACGCGCAACATTGAGTGGCGACCTTGAGCCGAAAACTCAATACCCCAGCATTCATAGCCTAGGGCCACGACCACCGGGGCCAACAAGGCCTGCAACTCTTCTAGCTTGCTCGACACCTGAACCCCCTCGTGCATGTATGTGCATGCTGTGCAAAATAAAAAAATGGGCGAAACGCCCATCCTTGAAACGCCGTCGAACAGCGGCGTTGAAAGTGTCCAGCTAACAAAAAGCCCCTTAAAAGGGGCTCCGCTAAAACTGGTTGCGGGGGCCGGATTTGAACCGACGACCTTCGGGTTATGAGCCCGACGAGCTACCAGACTGCTCCACCCCGCGACAAAGCTGGGGCGGAAGTATACGACCGATCCCTTACAGGGTCAATGTAACCTTCCACCTACAAGAAAGCCCGCAACAGCGGGCTCTCCTGATAATTGGTACCGAGAAGGGGACTCGAACCCCTACACCCTATGGGCACAACCACCTCAAGGTTGCGTGTCTACCAATTCCACCACCTCGGCAATACAGCGTTTACAACCCTTCTTACTTCTGCTCTTGAGCTGGAGGTACGTCAGTCGCTGGAGTAGCCGACTTTTGCTCTTGAAGCACCGGGACATCATCAGAAGCCGGTTTTGCTTTTGGTACTTCCAACACTGCTGGGTTTGGGAGACCTACTTGAGTCAGCACATGAGCTTTCTCTTTAGCAAAGTAACCTAACCCCAAGCTGGTTATGAAGAAACCGGCGGCAAGTATAGCAGTAAACTTACTAAGAAAGGTAGAGGAACCTTGGCTTCCGAACACAGTATTTGAAGCACCTGCACCGAAAGACGCACCAGCATCCGCACCTTTACCCTGTTGCAACAAAACCAGGGCAACTACGCCCAGGGCAGCCAACAGATGAAAAACGACTACGACTGTTTCCAGCATTTTCTCAGTTTCCCGCGGCGCGACAGATCGCACCGAACTCATCTGCATTCAGGGAAGCTCCACCAATGAGCCCCCCATCGATATCCGGCATGCCGAACAGTTCGACCGCATTGGCCGCCTTCACGCTGCCGCCGTATAGAAGACGCACACCTTGTGCGACTTCAGAATTCTCTGCCGCCAACTGCGCGCGGATGGCTGCGTGCACATCCTGCGCCTGTTGCGGTGTAGCAGTCAGCCCGGTGCCAATGGCCCAGACCGGCTCGTAAGCAATCACTGCCTTTGCAAACGCACCAACACCCAGCTCCTCGATGATGCTGCCCAGCTGACGCGAGACAACTTCAAGAGTCTTGCCCGATTCGCGCTGCTCCAGGGTCTCCCCTATGCACAACACCGGAATCAAGCCACAAGCCTGTGCCGCTGCGAACTTGCGATTGAGTGTCCCATCACGCTCGCCCATCATCTGACGGCGCTCGGAGTGCCCGACAAGCACATAGGAACAACCCGCATCGACCAACTGACTCGGTGAAATCTCACCCGTCAACGCACCTTGCATCGGCTCCACCGCAGAGTTCTGCGCGCCGACCTGGATCGACTTGCCTTTCAAGCCATCAACCACTTGGTTGATATGCAAGCAAGGTGGGAACACCGCGACATCAACACCGCTCGGCAAGGCCAAGTGACGAAGGCCATTGATCAGCTCAGCGACACTGGCGCGGGTACCGTGCATCTTCCAGTTACCAGCTACCATAGTGCGACGCATGCTGTACCTCGTCGGTCAAAGTGGGCGCAGATGTTACCCAACCACATCACGACTGGCAAGCCGAATTCAGGCGCAAACTTCAGTTACCAGTTTTGCCAGGTCTTCAGCGTGTGCGCGAACCTGTGTTTCATCGTCACCTTCGACCATGACACGCACCAGAGGCTCTGTGCCGGACTTGCGCAACAACACGCGGCCACGCCCAGCCATAGCAAGGGTCACGCGCTCGCACGCCTCTTTGACAGCAGGGTGCTCAATCGGGTTTTCGCCGCCGGAGAAGCGCACGTTGAGCAGAACTTGAGGACACTTACGCAACGCCTGACGCGATTGGGCCAAGCTTTCCCCGCGAGCCCGCAGAGCCATCAATACCTGAAGCGCTGCAATGATCGCATCGCCGGTAGTCGTGTGCTGGAAGCAAACCACATGCCCGGAGTTCTCACCACCGATCAGCCAGTTGCGCTCCAGCAGCTCAGCGATGACGTAACGGTCACCTACATTTGCGCGAACAAAAGGAATGCCCAGATCCGAAAGGGCCAGCTCCAACCCCAGGTTGCTCATCAAGGTCCCGACAACACCACCTTGCAGCCTGTCACGCTCATGCAAGTCACGAGCGATGATGAACAGCAGCTCATCACCATCAACGATTGCGCCGGTATGATCGACCATAAGCACCCGATCGCCATCGCCATCGAAAGCAATACCCAGATCAGCATGCTCAGCCAAGACAGCGGCCTGCAATTGCTCCATATGGGTTGAGCCGCAGTTTTCGTTGATGTTCAAGCCATCAGGTTGAGCCGACAAAACAGTTACCTGCGCACCCAGCTCCTTGAACACGCTTGGCGCCACCTTATAGGTCGCCCCATGAGCGCAGTCGACAACAAGCTTCAGGCCGGCAAAACTGGTGCTGCTTGGCACACTGCTTTTGCAGAACTCGATATATCGCCCTGAGGCGTCATTGATACGCGACACCTTGCCCAGCTTGCTGGACTCAACCACCGTCATCGGTGCATCCAGCAACTCTTCGATCATCAACTCGATCTCGTCCGGCAGCTTGGTGCCCTGGCCCGAGAAAAATTTGATGCCGTTGTCATCATGCGGGTTGTGCGAGGCACTGATCACAATACCGGCCTCAGCGTGGAAGGTACGCGTCAGGTAAGCGATCGCCGGCGTCGGCATTGGGCCCAGCAACAGGACATCAGCACCTGCAGCGGATAGACCCGCCTCGAGCGCAGACTCAAACATGTAGCCCGAGATGCGAGTGTCCTTACCCACCAGGATGCGGCACGCGCCCATGCTGCGGAACGCCATACCAGCTGCCCAACCCAGCTTAAGCATGAAATCAGGAGTGATCGGAAATTCGCCGACCCGACCACGGATGCCGTCGGTACCAAAGTATTTTTTAGTCATAAGTGCTCCATCATTCTTATTCGGCTGATTCTACCGCGGCAATCATACGCACTACATCCACCGTCTCGGCAACATCATGCACACGTAATATTCGCGCGCCCTTGGTCACTGCAAGCGCCGCCAGCGCAAGACCACCGTACAAGCGCTCCCCCACCGGTCGATTCAGGGCCAGGCCAATCATGCTCTTGCGTGAAACGCCGACCAACAGAGGGCGACCCAAGGCATGCAGGGATTCCATATGCTTGAACAGGCTTAGATTATGCTGCAGGGTCTTGGCGAAGCCGAAACCGGGATCAAGGATGATCTTTTCTGCGGCAATTCCCGCGACAGCGCATTGAGCGACTCGCTCAGCAAGAAAACCACTCACTTCACCAACAAGATCGTCGTAGTGAGGGTTGTCCTGCATATTGCCGGGCTCTCCCAGCATATGCATCAAGCACACCGGCAACCCGGTTGCCGCAGCGGCATCAAGGGCCCCGTCACGCTGAAGGGAGCGCACATCGTTGATCAACCCCGCCCCAAGGCGCGCAGTTTCGCGCATCACGGCCGGCGTCGACGTATCAACCGAGATGATCACATCCAGCTCACGCGCAATACGCTCGACAATCGGCGCAACCCTCTCCAGCTCTTCCAAGGGAGATACCACGCGAGCGCCAGGACGGGTCGATTCGCCCCCGACATCAATCAGGGTCGCCCCTGCCGCAACCATTGCTTCAGCATGACGCAATGCAGCATCGAGCTGGCTGAATCGGCCGCCATCGGAAAAGGAGTCGGGAGTTACATTAAGAATGCCCATGACATGCGTATGGGCCAAATCAAGAACCCGGTTGCCGCAAGGCAACCGGGTGGAGGACAACACAGAAGTCATTTCAAACCTTAGACGTCAGCTGCGGGGCCGCCGATCGGAGTTTCAGGGCGTTCATTCTGAACCACTGGCGGCGTGCCAGAGGTGCCTGAACCGCCTTCCCAATCGCGAGGCTCACGAGGTACGCGACCGGCCATGATGTCGTCAATCTGGTCGGCATCAATGGTCTCGTACTTCATCAGCGCATCCGCCATGGCATCCAGCTTGTCGCGGTTATCCGTGAGGATCTGCTTGGCCGTGCCGTAGCACTGGTCAATGATGCTGCGCACTTCGGAGTCGATCAGCTTGGCCGTCTCACCGGAGAAGCTAGCGTTTTGACCACCACCGCCGCGCCCCAGGAATACCTCACCTTCTTCTTCGGCATACATCAACGGGCCGAGTTTCTCCGACAAGCCCCACTTGGTCACCATGTTCCGTGCAATCTGGCTGGCACGCATGATGTCGTTGGAAGCACCGGTAGTGACACCGTCGAAGCCCAAGGTCATTTCTTCAGCAATCCGACCGCCGTACAACGAGCAGATCTGACTGATCAGGGCACGCTTGGAGAGGCTGTAACGATCCTCTTCCGGTAGGAACATCGTGACGCCCAGCGCCCGACCACGAGGAATGATCGACACCTTGTAGACCGGGTCGTGCTCGGGCACAACGCGACCGACAATGGCGTGACCGGCTTCGTGATAAGCGGTGTTCTGCTTCTCTTTCTCGGACATGACCATGGATTTGCGCTCGGCGCCCATCATGATCTTGTCTTTCGCCAGTTCGAACTCTTTCATTTCAACGATGCGCTTGCCGGTACGGGCCGCAAACAGCGAAGCCTCGTTGACCAGGTTGGCCAGGTCGGCACCGGAGAACCCAGGCGTACCACGCGCAATCACGGCCGGAGCCACATCGTCGCCCATTGGTACTTTGCGCATGTGTACTTTCAGGATCTGTTCGCGGCCACGGATATCCGGCAAGCCAACTACAACCTGACGGTCGAAACGGCCCGGACGCAGCAACGCAGGGTCCAGTACATCCGGACGGTTGGTTGCAGCGATAACGATGATGCCATCGTTCATTTCAAAGCCGTCCATCTCAACCAGCAACTGGTTAAGGGTCTGCTCACGCTCGTCATGACCGCCGCCCATGCCGGCACCACGATGGCGACCAACGGCGTCGATTTCATCGATAAAGATGATGCAGGGCGCGTGTTTCTTGGCCTGTTCGAACATGTCGCGAACACGGCTGGCACCGACACCGACGAACATCTCAACGAAGTCAGAACCGGAAATGGTGAAGAAAGGCACCTTGGCTTCACCGGCAATCGCCTTGGCCAGCAAGGTTTTACCAGTACCCGGAGGACCGACCATCAGTACGCCGCGAGGAATGCGACCGCCCAGGCGCTGGAACTTGCCCGGATCACGCAGGAACTCGACCAGCTCGCCCACTTCTTCCTTCGCTTCGTCGCAACCGGCAACGTCAGCCAGGGTCGTTTTCACCTGGTCTTCGGAAAGCAGGCGCGCCTTGCTCTTGCCGAAGCTCATCGGCCCACCCTTGCCTCCCGCACCGCCTTGCATCTGGCGCATGAAGAACATGAACACGGCGATGATCACCAGGATCGGGAAGCTGGCTACCAGCAACTGGGTCCAGATGCTCTGCTGCTCAGGCTGCTTGCCTTCGACAACCACGTGGTTATCGACCAGGTCGCCGATAAGACCGTTGTCCTGGATGGCCGGACGAATGGTCTTGAAGCTATCGCCATCATTGCGTTTGCCGGTGATCACATAGCCATCAACCGCTACGCGCTCGACCTTGCCATCCTTAACTTGCTGGATGAAGTCGGAATAGTTGAGGGTCTGCGGCTCGTTAGGGCTGGAGAAGTTGTTCATCACCGTCACCAGGACAGCCGCGATGATCAACCACAGGATCAGATTCTTTGCCATATCGTTCAATTAACTACCCTCTGAAGCAAGCTCCGCTACTGGCGCGCGCTTCGCATGATATTCACCGGCCTAACTTACTACATTACCTACAACTCTGGCAGGCGCCGTCTGTAACCCTTTGTGAAACTTTGACTACACAATATTCGTAAAGCTTCGTGACGAAAGCGATATAAAAAAACCTATCGACTCCCTTCAAACCTTCAAAGACGCTCATCACTGGCGGCGCCTTCAATGCCGCGGAACCCCCGCGCCAACAAATACTGCTCGCGAGACCGGTCCCGAGAAGAGTCCGGTTTGCGCATCTGCACCTTGTCGAACAGCTTGCGAATGTTCTTGTGGTACTCGTCGAAGCCTTCACCCTGGAAGACCTTGACCAGGAAATCACCCCCCGGACGCAATACCCGACCCGCCAGATCCAGTGCCAACTCGCACAGGAACATGGCTCGCGGCATATCAACAGCCGGTAATCCACTCATATTGGGGGCCATGTCGGAAATCACAAGGTCCACTTGCGAATTTCCTACAGCTTCCAGGATCTCGGCCAGGACCGCGTCCTGGGTAAAGTCGCCGTGCACGAAGGTCACGTCCGGGATGCTGTCCATCTCCAGGATATCGGAAGCAATCAAGCGGCCTTGCCCACCAATCAGACGACTGGCCACCTGGGACCAGCCCCCCGGGGCGGCGCCCAGGTCGATAACACTCATGCCGGGGCGGAACAATTTGTCCTTGTCCTGGAGCTCCAGCAGCTTATAGCTGGCCCGGGAACGGTAGCCGTCCTTTTGCGCCTTTTTGACGTAAGGATCGTTGAAATGTTCTTGTAGCCACTTAAGGCTGGTTTTGGAACGGGCCACGGGCCACCTCGAAAAATAAAACGGGTCGTGATTAACTGGGCGGTCCCGGACTCGCTCGGGTAAACTGGCCGCCGCTTTTTACAAGATCAGACGCAGGGGTCAGATTATGCCGCTCACTCAAGAGCAGAAGAAACAGTACAAATCCATTGGCCACCATCTGAAACCAGTTCTGATTGTGGCAGATAACGGTTTGACTGAAGGTGTGTTAGCCGAATTCGAACGTGCGCTGAACGATCATGAACTGATCAAGATCAAGGTCAACATCCTTGACCGCGAAGCGCGCCTGGCTGCCATTGCGGAACTGTGCAAGGTAGGCAAAGCTGACCTGGTCCAGGTCATCGGCAAGATGGCGCTGCTGTATCGCAAGAACTTCAGCGTCAACAAGCAACTGTCGAACGTACACCGCTTCAAGTAATAAAAAGGGTCACGGGCGTGCTTCGCGCGCCCCGCCACTCCATCCGGGTGCAGGCTGTAAAACCAGGACCAGGCCGGAAAACCCTAGCACAAGATAGCTGAATAGCTGCCAGCGCAACGCTTCCGGCAGCCAGACATGCACAATGCAATACATTGCACACGCATACAGCGCCATCAACAGCAGTTGCCCGCGAATATCCCGCCACAAACTCCCCAAGCCCTCGGTCTTGACCAGCACCAATACCTGGAGCGTCACGCACGCCGCCGCAAAACCCACCAGCAACGCACTGAGCAATCCATCGATCTCATCGATCAGCAACGGCGCCAGGCCAATCAAGCCCAGCGCAGGCAATACGCCGATGTGCAACAACCACAGGCCACCCACCCAAAGCATCTGAGAGAGCTGCCAAAGCATGGCGCCCGCACGAAGCGGGCGCCGCCTTTCAGACGTGACGAACTTCAACAATCTCGTACTCGGTCACGCCGCCAGGCGTTTTAACAGACACCACATCGCCCTCTTCCTTGGCAATCAAGGCGCGGGCGAGCGGAGAACCGACAGAGATTTTGCCGAGTTTGAAGTCAGCTTCATCTTCGCCAACGATGTGGTAGACCACGCTTTCGTCAGTCTCAACATTAGCGATTTCCACGGTAGTGCCGAAAATCACCTTGCCGGTCTTTGGAATGGTCGTCACGTCGATGACCACCGAGTTCTGCAGGCGGCCTTCGATATCACGGATCCGCGCCTCGACCATACCTTGCTGCTCACGAGCAGCGTGGTATTCAGCGTTTTCCTTCAAGTCACCCAGCTCACGGGCCGTACCGATGTCCTGGCTCAGCTTTGGACGTACGACCTTGGTCAGATGGGCGTGCTCCTCTTCCAGGGCCTTGAAGCCCTGGACAGTCATTGGGTATTTGGTCATGCCTTCAATCCTGCGTGTAGATCCTGCAAGCGACGCACGGTCTTTTCCGGACCGAATTTGAGCGCTTCGCAGATGGCTTCGCCAGCAGCAATGGTAGTGGTGCAGTAAATCTTGTGCTGCAAGGCGTTACGACGAATGGAGTAGGAATCCGCGATCGACTGGCGACCTTCGGTGGTGTTGATGATCAGGGTGACTTCGTCATTCTTGATCATGTCGACCACGTGTGGACGGCCTTCCGTCACCTTGTTCACGCGACGCACTTTCAGGCCGGCAGCTTCGATCAGCTTGGCGGTCCCGGCAGTGGCCACGACTTCGAAGCCCAAGTTGATCAGATCACGGGCCACGCCTGCAACCAGCGGCTTGTCATCATCACGCACGCTGATGAACGCAGTACCGCCGGTCGGCAACACTTCGCTGGCGCCCATCTGGGCCTTGGCGAAGGCTTCACCGAAGGTATCGCCAACGCCCATCACTTCACCGGTGGACTTCATCTCTGGGCCCAGGATCGGGTCCACGCCAGGGAATTTGGCGAATGGGAACACCGCCTCTTTCACGCTGTAGAAGTTAGGAATGATTTCCTTGGTGAAGCCGATTTCCTTCAGGGTCTTACCGGCCATCACGCGAGCAGCGATCATGGCCAGGGACACACCGATGCACTTGGAAACAAATGGCACGGTGCGCGAAGCGCGCGGGTTGACTTCAATGACGTAGATGTCTTCGCCTTGCAGCGCCAACTGTACGTTCATCAGGCCGACCACGCCCAGCTCCAGGGCCATTTTCTTGACCTGTTCGCGCATCTCGTCCTGGATGTGCGCCGGCAGCGAGTACGGCGGCAGGGAGCATGCGGAGTCACCCGAGTGAACACCCGCCTGCTCGATGTGCTGCATGATCGCGCCGATCACCACGTCGGTGCCGTCGCAAACAGCGTCCACGTCCATCTCGATTGCGCAGTTGAGGAAGTGGTCAAGCAGCACCGGGCTGTCATTGGACACTTTCACCGCATCGCGCAGGTAACGCTTGAGTTCTTCTTCTTCGTAGACGATTTCCATCGCACGGCCGCCCAGTACGTAGGACGGACGCACCACCAGTGGATAGCCAATCTTGCTGGCGGCACGGATGGCCTCGTCTTCGCTGCGCACGGTGGCGTTTGGCGGCTGACGCAGGTTCAGGCGCTCTACCATTTGCTGGAAACGCTCGCGGTCTTCGGCACGGTCGATGGCGTCAGGGCTGGTACCGATGATCGGCACGCCAGCGGCTTCCAGGGCGCGCGCCAGTTTCAGCGGAGTTTGACCGCCGTACTGCACGATCACGCCTTTGGGCTTCTCGACGCGCACGATTTCCAGCACGTCTTCCAGGGTCACTGGTTCGAAGTACAGGCGATCGGAGGTGTCGTAGTCGGTGGAAACGGTTTCCGGGTTGCAGTTGACCATGATGGTCTCATAGCCATCTTCGCGCAGAGCGAGGGCGGCGTGGACGCAGCAGTAGTCGAACTCGATACCCTGGCCGATACGGTTTGGACCGCCACCCAGGATCATGATCTTGTCGCGACCCGACGGCGCGGCTTCGCACTCTTCCTCATAGGTGGAGTACAGGTAGGCGGTGTCGGTGGAGAACTCGGCCGCGCAGGTGTCAACGCGCTTGTAGACCGGGAAGATTTCCAGCTTGTGGCGATGCGTACGCAGGTTCTTCTCGGTCACACCCAGCAGCTTGGCCAGACGCTGATCGGAGAAGCCCTTGCGCTTGAGGCGGAACATCATGTCGCGGTCGATGCTGGCCAGACCCAGGGTCTTGACCTTCTCTTCTTCCTTGATCAGGTCTTCGATCTGTACCAGGAACCACGGGTCGATCATGTTCATGCCGAAGATGTCTTCGACGGTCATGCCGGCGCGGAAGGCGTCAGCCACGTACCAGATACGCTCGGCGCCCGGCACGGTCAGCTCGCGCTTGAGCACGCTCATGCTTTCCGGGTTGCTCAGGTCGAGCTTCTCGTCCAGACCGCAAACGCCCACTTCCAGGCCGCGCAGGGCTTTCTGCAGAGACTCTTGGAAGGTACGGCCGATGGCCATCACTTCACCCACCGACTTCATCTGGGTGGTCAGGCGTGCGTCAGCCTTGGCGAATTTCTCGAAGGCAAAACGTGGCAGCTTGGTCACGACGTAGTCGATGGACGGCTCGAAGGACGCCGGGGTCTTGCCGCCGGTGATGTCGTTCGACAATTCGTCCAGGGTGTAACCCACTGCCAGCTTGGCCGCGACCTTGGCGATCGGGAAGCCGGTGGCTTTCGAAGCCAGGGCCGACGAACGGGAAACGCGTGGGTTCATTTCGATCACGACCATGCGGCCGGTGTTCGGGCAGATGCCGAACTGAACGTTGGAACCGCCGGTTTCCACGCCAATCTCGCGCAGTACCGCCAGGGAGGCGTTACGCAGGATCTGGTATTCCTTGTCGGTCAGGGTCTGTGCAGGAGCAACAGTGATCGAGTCACCGGTGTGCACACCCATCGGGTCAAAGTTTTCGATGGAGCAGACGATGATGCAGTTGTCCTTCTTATCGCGGACAACCTCCATCTCATATTCTTTCCAGCCGATCAGGGATTCGTCGATCAGCAGCTCTTTGGTCGGCGACAGGTCCAGGCCACGGGCGCAGATTTCTTCGAACTCTTCACGGTTGTAAGCGATACCGCCACCGGTGCCGCCCATGGTGAAGGACGGACGGATGATGCACGGGAAGCCCAGGGTCTCAAGGACCGCGTTGGCTTCTTCCATGCTGTGGGCGATACCGGAACGCGGGCAGGCCAGGCCGATGGACTTCATGGCCTTGTCGAAACGCGAACGGTCTTCAGCCTTGTCGATGGTGTCGGCATTGGCGCCGATCATCTCTACGCCGAATTTTTCCAGGACGCCTTCGCGCTCCAGGTCCAGGGCGCAGTTCAGTGCAGTCTGGCCGCCCATGGTTGGCAGCAGCGCATCTGGACGCTCTTTCTCGATGATCTTGGCAACGGTCTGCCACTTGATCGGCTCGATGTAAGTGGCGTCGGCCATGGCCGGGTCGGTCATGATGGTGGCCGGGTTGGAGTTCACCAGAATGACGCGGTAGCCCTCTTCGCGCAGGGCTTTACAGGCCTGGGCGCCGGAGTAGTCGAATTCGCAGGCCTGGCCGATCACGATCGGGCCAGCGCCGAGAATCAGGATGCTTTTTATGTCTGTACGTTTTGGCATGGGTTTGTCACTCAAATCCGCAGGTCAGTCGGCAAGCCGTCTTGAACAATCTTTGATGAGCCTGCGGGGGCCACCGGTGTCCGGGGCCGCCCGCAGGCCGCTCAGTCAGCGTCGCTTGGCCATCTCATTGATGAAACGGTCGAACAGCGGCGCTACGTCGTTCGGGCCCGGGCTCGCTTCAGGGTGGCCCTGGAAGCTGAACGCGCTCTTGTCGGTGCGCTCGATGCCCTGCAGGGAACCGTCGAACAGCGACTTGTGAATGGCGCGCACGTTGCTCGGCAGGGTTGCTTCATCTACCGCAAAACCGTGGTTCTGGCTGGTGATCATCACAACGCCAGTGTCCAGGTCTTGAACCGGGTGGTTGGCACCGTGGTGGCCGTGACCCATTTTCAGGGTCTTGGCGCCGGAGGCCAGGGCCAGCAGCTGGTGACCAAGGCAGATACCGAAGACCGGAATCTCGGTTTCCAGTACGTCCTTGATCGCCTGGATGGCGTAGTCGCATGGCTCAGGGTCACCTGGGCCGTTGGACAGGAATACACCGTCCGGTTGCAGGGCGAGCACGTCGCTGGCCGGGGTTTGCGCCGGCACCACGGTCACGCGGCAGCCTCGCTCGACCAGCATGCGCAGGATGTTGTATTTAACGCCGTAGTCGTAGGCGACTACGTGGTAGGGCAGGTCAGCGGCGTCGATGGTTGCATGGCTGTCGGTCTTCAAGTCCCAGACAGTGGAGCGCCACTCGTACTTCTCTTTAACGCTGACGACTTTCGCCAGGTCCATGCCTTTCAGGCCTGGGAAACCTTGCGCCGCGGCAATCGCCGCCTCTTCGGAGATATTGTCACCGACCATGATGCAGCCATTCTGCGAGCCTTTTTCACGCAGGATGCGCGTGAGGCGGCGCGTATCGATACCGGCGATCGCCACAACGTTGTTGGCTTTCAGGTAATCGGACAGCGACATCGTGTTACGCCAGTTGCTCGCAACCAGTGGCAGGTCACGAATCACCAGACCGGCCGACCAGACACGATCAGACTCGACATCTTCCGGTGTAGTACCGGTGTTGCCGATGTGCGGATAGGTCAGGGTAACGATCTGTTGGGCGTAGGAAGGATCGGTAAGGATTTCCTGATAGCCGGTCATGGCAGTGTTAAACACTACCTCTCCAACGGTCTGACCGTCGGCTCCAATGGCTTCGCCGCGAAAAATGCTGCCATCAGCAAGGGCGAGTATGGCTGGCTTAGTCAAGAAGACCTCCCGTAAATAAAGCCTGAAAGGGCGATCGCAGGTTGTAAAAAAGCGGAGTGACGTATGGACACGTCACCCCGCTTCTTCACTGAATTATTCTGCGCGCTTTTAGTGGACACACTAAAGCTGTAGCTTACAGAAAAAGGCTTTTTTGGTCCACCGCTAATGAGCCTTAAAGGCAGGGGAATGCGACAGGACGTCGCTTAGCGGGTAAAAACGGGGCCTAAGCATAAGCTTGAGGCCCTGTTTTAGCTACTGATTAGTGCAGATCCAGCACATCGCGCATGTCGTACAGACCCGGCTCGCGCCCCTCCAACCAGAGCGCAGCACGTACCGCTCCCTTGGCAAAGGTCATGCGGCTGGAGGCCTTATGCGTGATTTCCAGACGCTCACCTTCAGTGGCGAACAATACGGTGTGATCACCCACCACGTCACCGCCGCGCACGGTCGCAAAACCAATGGTGTCGCGTGCACGCGCGCCGGTGTGGCCTTCGCGACCGTACACCGCGACTTTCGACAGGTCGCGACCCAGTGCATCGGCAATCGCTTCACCCATGCGCAGCGCGGTGCCCGAAGGCGCGTCGATCTTGTGGCGATGGTGAGTCTCGATGATTTCGATATCCGCTTCATCACCCAGCACGCGCGCCGCCAGATCCAGCAACTTGAGCGACAGATTCACACCGACACTAAAGTTGGCGGCGAAGACGATAGGAATATCCTTGCCCGCCTCCTCCAACAATTGCTTCTGCTGAGCAGTCAAACCCGTGGTACCGATCACCATTGCCTTGCCCGCCTTACGGCAGAACGCCAGGTTTTTCAGCATCACGTCCGGCAGGGTGAAATCGATCAACACATCGAACTCATCCGCTACCTGCTCCAGGCTGCCGGACAACGACACACCGATGCGCCCCAACGAGGCCAACTCGCCCGCGTCCGCACCAATCAACGTGCTGCCCGGACGAACGATCGCCGCAGTCAGGCCGGAAGCCGGCGAGCGCTGCTGCACCGCTTCGACCAGCGTCTTGCCCATGCGCCCGGCAGCGCCCATTACGGCTATACGTCGCATACTCAATTCCTTACAGGTCGCCGAAGAAGCGCTTCACACCATCGAAAAAGCCTGCAGTTTTTGGCGAGTGAGAGTCATCACCCTCCATCGAGCTGCGGAATTCTTCAAGCAGTTCGCGCTGACGGCGATTCAGGTTGACCGGCGTCTCTACCGCCACACGACACATCAAGTCCCCAGCACCGCCACCGCGCACCGGCGCAACGCCTTTGCCACGGATACGGAACTGCTTGCCGGTCTGAGTGCCTTCAGGAATCTTGAGCTTGACCCGACCATCAAGGGTAGGAATTTCGAGCTCGCCGCCCAAGGCTGCATCGACAAAGCTGATCGGCACTTCACAGAACAGGTGCTTGCCGTCGCGCTGGAAGATCGAGTGCTCGCGCACGTTGATCACTACGTACAGGTCGCCCGTCGGACCACCCTGAGTACCAGCCTCGCCCTCACCCGACAGGCGAATACGGTCTCCGGTGTCCACGCCCGCCGGCACTTTCACCGCCAGGGTTTTGTACTCTTCGACACGACCTTCGCCGTGGCAGGAATCGCACGGATCGGAAATGATCTTGCCCTGGCCATGGCAGCGCGGGCAGGTCTGCTGCACAGAGAAGAAGCCCTGCTGCATGCGAACTTGACCAATACCGCCACACGTTGGGCAGGTGATCGGCGAAGAGCCTTTCTTGGCACCCGAACCATCGCACGGCTTGCAGTTGACCAGCGTCGGCACACGGATGTTGACGCTGGTGCCGCGCACGGCTTCTTCCAGGTTCAATTCCAGGGTGTAGCGCAAATCACTACCACGCTGGGCGCCACCACGCTGACCACCTCGACCACCGCCGAAGAAGTCGCTGAATACGTCGCCGAAAATATCGGAGAAGTTCTGACCGCCAAACCCGGCACCGCCGCCACCCATGCTTGGGTCGACACCGGCATGGCCATACTGGTCGTAGGCCGCACGCTTATTGGGATCACACAGGCATTCGTAGGCCTCATTGGCCTCTTTGAACATCTCTTCGGATTCTTTGTTATCCGGATTACGGTCCGGGTGATGCTTCATCGCCAGGCGACGGTAGGCCTTCTTCAGGTCCGCCTCGCTGGAGCCGCGCTCCACACCCAATACTTCGTAATAGTCACGCTTTGCCATAAGTCTTTGCACTCTTAAGGACGTTCAGCCAGACCCTCCTGAGCCTGACTAAACTCGTTGAGCCCCAATACAGGCCCGGACCCAACTCACGTCAATTCAACGATCCTGGTCATAACTGCTTTCAGCCAGGGACCCGGCCAAAAACGCGGTGAATGCCATTCGGAAAGCAGGAGCATTCCCGATCACACCGCCAGCATCCGAACGCTGTCGCATACTGTAAAAATTCGCATACCCCAGACACGCCAACGCGGGAGCAAGCTCCCGCGCGGCGACATCCTACCAGTCACCGCTTGATAGCGGTCAACCGGGCGACCAAGTTACTTCTTCTGGTCTTCTTTGACTTCTTCGAACTCGGCATCGACAACGTCGTCGTGCTTGGCTTCAGGCTCTGCCTGTTGCGCAGCACCGTCAGCTGGTTGACCTTGTTCGGCGTACATTTTCTGAGCAACCGGCGCAGAGACTTTCGACAGCTCTTCGATCTTGGCTTCGATAGCAGCCTTGTCGTCGCCTTTGACGGCGGCTTCCAGGGCAACCACAGCAGCTTCGATTGCAGTCTTCTCTTCAGCAGTCACTTTATCGCCAGCATCAGCGACCATTTTGCGCGTCGAGTGAACCAGTGCATCACCCTGGTTACGGGCGCCAGCCAGTTCAGCAAACTTGGCATCCGCATCAGCGTTGGCTTCAGCATCACGAATCATCTGTTGAATTTCTTCATCAGACAGACCGGAGTTGGCCTTGATCGTGATCTTCTGCTCTTTGCCGGTAGCCTTGTCTTTCGCGCCGACGTGCAGGATGCCGTTGGCGTCGATGTCGAAGGTCACTTCGATTTGTGGCACGCCACGTGGTGCTGGTGGAATCTCGGACAGGTCGAACTTGCCCAGGGACTTGTTCTGAGCAGCCTGCTTACGCTCACCTTGCAGCACGTGAATGGTCACAGCGCCCTGGTTGTCATCGGCAGTCGAGAACACTTGGGATTTCTTGGTAGGAATCGTGGTGTTTTTCTCGATCAGCGCAGTCATCACGCCGCCCATGGTTTCGATACCCAGGGTCAGCGGGCTGACGTCCAGCAGCAGCACGTCTTTCACGTCGCCGGCCAATACCGCGCCCTGGATGGCAGCACCCATGGCAACCGCTTCGTCCGGGTTCACGTCTTTACGGGCTTCTTTACCGAAGAACTCGGTGACCTTCTGCTGAACCAGTGGCATACGGGTCTGACCGCCCACCAGGATCACGTCGTTGATGGAACCAACGTCGATACCGGCGTCTTTCAGCGCGATGCGGCAAGGTTCGATGGTGCGCTGAACCAGGTCTTCAACCAGCGCTTCCAACTTGGCGCGAGAGATCTTCACGTTCAAGTGCTTAGGACCGGTGGCGTCTGCAGTGATGTACGGCAGGTTCACGTCGGTCGACATGCTCGAGGACAGCTCGATCTTGGCTTTTTCGGCAGCTTCTTTCAGGCGCTGCATGGCCAGCGGGTCGCCCTTAAGGTTCATGCCGCTTTCTTTCTTGAATTCGTCAACGAGGTAGTCGATCAGACGAATATCAAAGTCTTCACCGCCGAGGAAGGTGTCACCGTTGGTGGCCAACACTTCGAACTGGTGCTCGCCGTCAACTTCAGCGATCTCGATGACGGAGACGTCGAAAGTACCACCGCCCAAGTCATAAACGATCACGGTGTGGTCGCCTTTGGCCTTGTCCATACCGTAAGCCAGAGCGGCTGCGGTTGGTTCGTTGATGATACGCTTTACGTCCAGACCCGCGATGCGGCCGGCGTCTTTGGTCGCCTGACGCTGACTGTCGTTGAAGTAGGCCGGAACAGTGATCACCGCTTCGGTCACGGTTTCACCCAGGTAGTCTTCGGCAGTCTTCTTCATCTTTTTCAAGACTTCAGCCGAGATCTGCGGGGCAGACATCTTGTTGCCATTTACTTCAACCCAGGCGTCACCGTTGTCAGCCTTGGCGATTTTGTAAGGCACCATCTTGATGTCTTTCTGTACGACTTCTTCGTCGAACTTACGACCGATCAGACGCTTTACCGCGTACAGGGTGTTGTGCGGGTTGGTGACAGCCTGGCGCTTGGCCGACTGACCTACCAGGATCTCGCCATCATTTGCGTATGCAATGATCGACGGCGTGGTACGCGCGCCTTCGGCGTTTTCGATGACTTTGGCTTTGCCGTTTTCCATGACGGAGACACAGGAGTTGGTGGTCCCCAGGTCGATACCGATAATTTTGCCCATTATTTACTCTCCCGAAACTTGAATTTGGTTGCCGCAGCAGTGGTGGCTAACTGCGGTAGCACTTAAACGCTTGACTTATAGATGAGGGCTTTTCAGCGTATTTCAAGCCTGCTCATCAATAGAAGGTGAAACCGGTGCAGGGGCCTTGCTCACCACAACCATCGCCGGGCGCAGCAGGCGACCATTGAGCTGGTAACCTTTCTGGAACACTTTCAACACGCTGTTAGGCTCCAGGTCATGGCTTTCCTGCATGGCCATGGCTTGGTGGTGCTCAGCGTTGAACGGCTCACCGCCTGCTGGATCGATGGCTTCCAACTGATAACGCTTCAGGGTGTCCTGGAACATTTTCAGGGTCAGCTCGATCCCTTCGCGCATTGGGCGGATGTTTTCGTCGTCCGGGTTGGACAACTCAAGACCACGCTCCAGGCTGTCGATGATCGGCAGCAAGTCACCGGCAAATTTTTCCAGTGCGAACTTGTGAGCCTTTTCTACATCCTGCTCGGCACGGCGGCGGACGTTCTGCAGATCAGCGGCAACACGCAAAGACTGGTCCTGCGCAGCGGCCAGTTGCTCTTCGAGCACTTGCACACGAGTCGCCAGCTCATCGCCGACAGCCGAATTGGCGTCTGGAGTTTGCGTATCCTGCGTCTGTTCGTCAGCCATAGTTTTCTCCTTTCAAAATCATGCGCGAACTCAACTCGCGCTTCTGTTCCGGTATATGGGGCCACAATTTCCAGGTTCAAGGGTGCAGGCGTTACCAAAAGTCTTTCCAGTGATGTGGATCAATTCCTGCGCTTCCATTCCTCGTTGCGCTAAAAAATTCGCTCATTCAAGCAAATCGAGCTAAGCGCCAGGATTGTCAGCCTCGAACAAAACACTGTATAAATAACCAGACCTAAAGCCTGGGAGCGGCCGTCATGCTCGTGCACTTGTCCGTACATAACTACGCCATCGTTGAACACCTGGATCTCGAACTGGATCGCGGTATGAGCGTAATCACAGGCGAAACCGGCGCCGGCAAGTCGATCATGCTCGACGCCTTGGGCCTGACCCTGGGTGATCGCGCCGACAGCGGCGTGGTGCGACCTGGGGCAGACAAGGCCGACATCCTGGCCACCTTCGACCTGGCGGACATTCCCGAGGCAGAAGCCTGGCTGTCCGAGCGCGACCTTAATAATGAAGGTCCGTGCATCCTGCGACGGGTCATCACGGCGGAAGGTCGCTCCCGTGGCTACATCAACGGCACACCCTGCCCGCTTGGCGACCTTAAAGCCTTGGGCGAGTTGCTGATCGACATCCACAGCCAGCATGAACACCAGTCCCTGCTGAAAACCGACACCCATCGTCGCCTGCTCGATGAGTACGCTGGTGCCACAGACCTTGCCCGCCAGGTGCAGCTTGCCGCCCAGCGCTGGCGCCAGACTCGCCAGGAACTGGAGCGACTCTCCAACTCCGGCGATGAGCAACGTGCTCGCCATCAATTGCTCAGCTATCAACTCGAAGAACTGGAAAGCCTGGGCCTGGGCGAGACCGAACTGGAGCAGCTTGAGCAGGAACACAAGAACCTCACCAACGCGGAAACCCTGCTGGGCATTTGCCGCCAGGTAGTGGAGCAGTGCAGTGAGAGCGACTCCGGGAACGTGCTCAATGCACTGACTGCCAGCCTCAATCGCCTATCGAGCGTGAACAGCGGCTCCGGCTCGTTGAGCGAGGCGACGACCCTGCTTACCAGCGCACAGATCCAGGTAGAGGAAGCCGTCGGCGAACTGAATCGGTTCCTGGATCACTTCGATGCCGACCCAGCACGCCTGCAGGAAATAGAAGAACGCCTGGATACCATCTACACGCTGGCACGCAAACATCGCATCCAGCCCACTGAAGTGGCGACGATGCAGCAAAAGCTGCTGGATGAAATCGAGACCCTGAACGCCAACGATGAATCTATCGAGCGCCTGAGCGGTGAGCTCGCCTCTTTCGCTCGTCATTACCAAGAGAAAGCGCGCGAGCTCAGCGACCTGCGCCAGCAAGCAGCGACGGGCCTGGCCAGCGCAGTGGAGCTGGAGATCCAGCGTCTGGGCATGCCTGGCGGTCGTTTCACCATCGAATTGCGCACCAGCGCCAGCAACGAACTACAACCCCACGGGCTGGAGCAGGTCGAGCTACTGGTCAGCGCCAACCCCGGACAACCGCTCAAAGCGCTGGCGAAAGTAGCCTCCGGCGGCGAGCTGTCGCGGATCAGCCTGGCAATCCAGGTGATTACTGCGCAAACCTCTCGGGTGCCGACACTGGTGTTCGATGAAGTCGATGTGGGAATTGGCGGGCCGACAGCAGAAATTGTTGGCCAGCTGTTGCGACGCCTTGGAGATAGAGGCCAGGTACTGACGGTAACTCACTTGCCACAAGTCGCGGCCCAGGGACATCAACACCTCTTTGTGCACAAGGTACGCGGCAGCGATGCAACACACACAGCCGTGTCCAAGCTGAACAAGTCGGAACGTGTGGAAGAAGTCGCACGCATGCTTGGCGGCATCGATCTAACCAAGGAGTCTTTGGCGCACGCGAAGAAAATGGTCGTAGCGGCAAAGGCCTAACCGAACTATTTTCTCTCTTATAGAAAGCACGAAGGCGACCCTAAGGTCGCCTTCGATCGTTTTGCAGAGAGAATCTGCAACGCTTGTTACTTTTTCTTACGGATGTACAGGACCAGATTGTGGTCAACCAGATCGAAGCCATGCTCCTCAGCAATCTTGTGCTGCAGCGCTTCGATTTCCGGACTGGTGAACTCGATAACCTCATTGGTATCCAGGTCAACCATGTGATCGTGATGACCACCGTCAGCCAGTTCGAACACCGCATGACCGCCGTCGAAATTATGACGAACCACCAGCCCTGCGGCTTCAAACTGGGTCAGCACACGGTAAACCGTGGCCAGGCCGACGTCCTCGTTAGACTCCATCAGTGCCTTGTAAACATCCTCGGCACTCATGTGGCGCTGCTCAGCAGAATCGAGCATTTGTAGAATCTTGACTCGTGGCAGAGTCACTTTGAGACCGGCTTTGCGTAGTTCGCTATTTTCAACCATGGTTAGCTTTCTCGCGGATGCTGCTTCGCAGCTTCTCTTAATACGGGTATGATCGGCGTTTACGTTGTCCCAGCCAAGATAGTGGAAGTCGCCCACCGATGCAAAACACCAAGCTCTTGCTAACCAGTTTCACCTTTGTGGGACTGCTCGCACTCGCCGGTTGTTCATTCCCCGGGGTTTACAAAATCGACATCCAGCAGGGCAATGTCGTCACGCAGGACATGATAGACCAGTTACGCCCCGGAATGACCCGACGGCAAGTACGGTTTATCATGGGTAACCCCCTGCTGACCGACACTTTCCATGCCGATCGCTGGGATTATCTCTACAGCCTTCAGCCAGGCGGCGGTGAACGCCAGCAGGAGCGCGTCAGTGTCATCTTCAATGGCAATGACCAGCTTGTCAGCCTGTCCGGCGACTTCATGCCCGGCGTGAGTCGTGATGAAGCCTTGCTCGGCAAGGACAACGGCACCAATGTCACTGCGCCTGCGCAGGAAGGCGAGAAGCCGAAGTCCGAAGTACCGGCCAAGCCAGGCTCGCTGCTCGACAAGATCCAGAAAGACGTCGACGGCGTGGAAACGGTGCCTGTGCCGACGCCACAACCTCTGGATACCAGTCCGCAGTAAATGTGCGTCGCTCAACAAAAAGCCCGGCATGCCGGGCTTTTTGCTGCTCGCCATTTGGCTGACCTATGAGTTCTGTTGCTTGGCCAGCGCCGCTTTGGCTGCGCGCAACCTGCGCACTTCTTTAGGGTCTGCCAGCAATGGACGGTAAATCTCGATACGATCACCCGCCTGCACACTGCGCACCTCAGCGTCCGCGACTACCTTGCCGAAAATACCCAAAGGGCAATCAGCCAGATCCAGCCCGGGGAATTGCGCTGCAATGCCTGACGCCTGCACCGCCGCGCGCAGGCTGGTGCCGGCCGGCACCGTCACCGCCAGCAGCACCTGGTGATCCACTGCGGCATACACCACTTCAATCTCAACCATGCAGTTGCTTGGCCCGCTGGCAAAATGCGTCCACCAGGGTATTTGCCGCCTGATTGAACAAAGGCCCCAAGGTCGCGCGCACGATAGGCCCAGCGTAATCAAAGGAAAGATCCAGGCTGATTTTGCAGGCCTTGTCCGTCAGCGCCTTGAATACCCACACCCCATGCAGCTGAGTAAACGGCCCTTCCTGCAAATTCATTTCGATGGATTTCCCAGGCACCAGCACATTACGCGTCACAAAGTGCTGGCTAAGACCGCCCTTCGCGACCCCGACACTGGCGACCATGTGCTCATCACTGCTTTCCAGCACCTCGGCGGTTGAGCACCACGGCAGGAATTCCGGGTAACGCGCCACGTCGTTGACCAGGTCATAGAGCGCCTGTGCCGGATAGGGCAGCAGCGCTGAACGTTGAATATGCGTCGTCATGTGTGCGTTATTTCCACAGCTGAGCGGCAAACATCGCGGAAGAACAGCCCGATCCGCGAAAGAAAAAAACCAGAGAACTGCCTGCATTGTCCGGGATTCGTCCAACACGCTCAAGCACGCAGGTTGACCGTAGCCGACAGGCTCGCAACTCCCTATAATGCCGCCCCTATGGCTAAACAAAAGAAACACCCCACAGGGACCATCGCGCAAAATAAAAAGGCGCGACACGATTACTTCATCGAACATCGGTTCGAGGCTGGTCTGGTCCTGGCCGGCTGGGAAGTAAAGAGTCTGCGTGCCAGCAAGCTGCAGCTGGTCGACAGTTATGTGCTGCTCAAGGATGGCGAGGCATGGCTGCTCGGCAGTCATATCACCCCGCTGACCACTGCGAGCACCCACGTGATTGCCGATCCGGTACGCACGCGCAAGCTGCTGCTCAATGCCCGCGAACTGGAAAAGCTCGCTGCTGCCGTACAGCAGAAGGGCTATGCCTGCGTCTGCCTGTCCTGGTACTGGAGCAAGCACCTGGTCAAGTGCGAGATCGCCTTGGGCAAGGGCAAGAAGGAATACGACAAGCGCGATACCGAGCGCGAACGCGATTCCAATCGCGAGCTTCATCGTGCCGTACGCAACAAGGGCAAGGAAGACTGATCCTTGCAGTGATGCAGCCGCGGGAGCTTCCCTCGGCTACGTCCCCTTGCGCCGCTCCGCACGCGCCACACGCTGAACTTCCTGACGCACTTCTTCCAACACTTCCTGCACATACAGCAGGTGACGTGTTGAAACTTCCCGCGCCTGCTCGGCACGCCCCTCGATAATCGCCAGGTACAGATCCCGGTGCTGACTGATCAGCATGTCGCGGGTTTCCGTACGCTGTTGATACATGCCGCCAATGTTGGTCACCACGTTACGCTTGAGCAGGTCGAACAGGCCGCGAATCGTGTGCAGCAACACAGCGTTGTGGCTCGCCTCGGCGATAGCCAAGTGAAACCGCGCATCCGCCGCCCCCTCTTCGACCCGGCTCACCTCATCGGAACGGGTGTAGCAATCCTGAAGCGCTTCGAACGCAGCCGTGAGACGCTCGCGATCCACCTCTGTCGCGCGCAACGCGGCGTAATAAGCACACGAGGCCTCAAGGGTCTGACGAAACTCCAGCAGATCCCGCTGAGCCTCGGGGTTGTTCTCCAACAGGAGCAACAGCGGGTCACTGAACGTGGAACCCAAAGATTCAGCCACGTAGTTACCACCACCCTGGCGGCTGACGAGCAAACCTTTGGCTGCCAGCTTCTGGATCGCCTCTCGCAAAGAAGGTCGCGACACCCCGAATTGTTCAGCCAACGCGCGTTCGGCCGGCAAGCGCTCGCCCGACTTCAGCGTGCCCTCAAGGATCATGCCCTCAAGCTGCTCGACGATGTCATCAGACAAACGGCGCTGACGCACCTGATCAAACCCCATCACTCACTCTCCACCATCCCGACCACTCGCCGGGCCCTCTATTCTCGCCGATCACAACGAATGCAGCACCTATCAGAGCGCCCTCATTTCCACTGATCAGCGCACCCTTGCCACCCACCTACGACCAAAGTTTCGTAAGCGGCAAATTGACACGCCCCAACCAAGGCTTTTACTCTAGCCAACAGCGACTGTAAATTGGTATTACCAATTACCCAAGCTGACCAAACAACAACAATCAGGGGCCACCCCATCATGCAAACCTGGCAACAGCTCTACAGCCCGCTCGGCAGCCTCGGCCTGTCCGCAATGGCGGCCGTTATTCCGATCGTATTCTTCTTCCTGGCCCTGGCCGTGTTTCGCCTCAAAGGCCACGTGGCGGGCAGCATTACCTTGGCGCTGTCGATCCTGGTCGCGATCTTCGCCTTCCAGATGCCGGTAGACATGGCATTGGCCGCCGCCGGTTATGGCTTTGCCTACGGTCTGTGGCCCATCGCGTGGATCATCGTCGCGGCGGTGTTCCTCTACAAACTCACGGTCAAAAGCGGCCAGTTCGAAATCATCCGCAGCTCGGTCCTGTCGATCACTGACGACCAGCGCCTGCAAGTGCTATTGATCGGCTTCTGCTTCGGCGCCTTCCTGGAAGGTGCGGCCGGTTTCGGCGCCCCCGTGGCAATTACCGCTGCACTGCTGGTCGGCCTGGGCTTCAACCCGCTGTACGCCGCCGGCCTGTGCCTGATTGCAAACACCGCCCCCGTGGCCTTTGGGGCGCTGGGCATCCCGATCATCGTTGCAGGTCAGGTGACCGGCATTGACGCATTCAAGATCGGCGCCATGACTGGTCGCCAACTGCCGCTGCTGTCGTTGTTCGTACCGTTCTGGTTGGTGTTCATGATGGACGGCGTGCGCGGCGTGCGTGAAACCTGGCCAGCGGCACTGGTCGCCGGCTTGAGCTTTGCCATCACCCAGTACTTCACCTCCAACTTCATCGGCCCGGAACTGCCGGACATCACCTCGGCCCTGGCCAGCCTGATTTCCCTGACGCTGTTCCTGAAAGTCTGGCAACCCAAACGCATCGCAGGTGCCCAGATTGCCGGCGCCACCTCCAGCGCCGCAGTCACCGCCAGCGCAGGCGGTTTCGGTCTGCCGCGCAACACAATCGTTTCGCCCTACAGCCTCGGCCAGATTTTCAAGGCCTGGTCGCCGTTCCTGATTCTTACCGTGCTGGTCACTATCTGGACCCTCAAGCCGTTCAAGGCGATGTTTGCTGCCGGGGGCTCGATGTACAGCTGGGTGTTCAACTTCGCTATCCCGCACTTGGACCAACTGGTGATCAAAGTCGCGCCGATCGTAACCAACCCCACTGCGATCCCCGCCGTGTTCAAACTGGACCCGATTTCAGCGACCGGCACTGCGATTTTCTTCTCGGCGTTGATCTCGATGCTGGTACTGAAAATTGACATCAAGACTGGTCTTACCACTTTAAAAGAGACCTTCTACGAACTGCGCTGGCCGATCCTGTCGATTGGGATGGTGTTGGCATTCGCATTCGTTACCAACTACTCCGGCATGTCTTCGACCATGGCGCTGGTACTGGCCGGCACGGGCGCAGCCTTCCCATTCTTCTCGCCTTTCCTTGGCTGGCTGGGTGTTTTCCTGACAGGCTCCGACACCTCGTCCAATGCCTTGTTCAGCTCCCTGCAAGCCACCACCGCGCATCAGATCGGCGTCAACGACACCTTGTTGGTCGCTGCCAACACCAGCGGCGGCGTTACCGGCAAGATGATCTCGCCGCAGTCCATCGCGGTGGCGTGCGCCGCTACCGGCCTGGTGGGCAAAGAATCCGACCTGTTCCGCTTTACTCTCAAGCACAGCCTGTTCTTTGCCACCATCGTCGGGCTGATCACCCTGGCCCAGGCTTACTGGTTCACCGGTATGCTGGTGCACTAAAACCTGCACGTAATAGGGTAAGAATCGACGCCGGACACGATTCCGGCGTCAGCTATTTCTGGAGGACCGATGAGCCTGCCTGCTGCTTTCCTGAGCGACGTCGCACAACTGATCCCTAAAGATCGACGTTTCGACGACCCACTTTCCACCCTCGCTTTCGGCACTGACGCCAGCTTTTACCGATTGATCCCACAGCTGGTGATCCGCGTGGAGTCAGAAGACGAAGTCGTTGCCTTGTTGCAATGGGCTCAGCGCGACCACGTAGCCGTGACCTTCCGCGCCGCCGGCACCAGCCTGTCCGGGCAGGCCATCAGCGACTCGGTGCTGATCGTGCTGGGGGACAACTGGAATGGCCGCGAGATTCGCGGGCAAGGCACGCAAATCCGCCTGCAGCCCGGCGTGATCGGCGCCCAGGCCAATGCGTGGCTGGCGCCGTTCGGGCGCAAGATCGGGCCGGACCCAGCGTCGATAAACGCCTGCAAGATCGGCGGCATCGTCGCCAACAATGCCAGCGGCATGTGCTGCGGCACGGCGCAGAACACTTACCACACCCTGGCCGGCATACGCTTGGTATTGGCTGACGGCAGCCGCCTGGATACCGAAGACGCCACCAGCGTTAAGGCGTTCCGTGAACAACACGGTGCGCTGCTTGAGCGGCTGGCAACATTGGGTCGCGAGACACGGGCAAATGCCGAATTAGCCGCGAAAATTCGTCACAAATACCGTCTGAAAAACACCACCGGACTGTCGCTGAATGCCCTGGTGGACTTCGATGAGCCGCTGGATATCCTTAGCCATCTGCTGGTGGGTTCCGAGGGCACCCTGGGCTTTATCAGCGCGGTCACCTACGACACGGTGGTAGATCACCCGAATAAAGCGTCGGCGTTGATTGTGTTTCCAGATGTCGAAACCTGCTGCAACGCAGTCACCGTCCTCAAAACCCAGCCGGTCTCGGCCGTCGAGCTGTTGGACCGACGCAGCATGCGCTCGGTACAGAACAAGCCAGGCATGCCCGCTTTCGTACAGCAACTCTCGGAAAATGCCTGCGCCCTGTTGATCGAATCCCGTGCAGCGTCGTCGTCCTTACTGCATGAGCAGTTGGCGCTCATCATGGCCTCCCTGGCCCAATTCCCGGTGGAAAAACAGGTCGACTTCACCGAAGACCCCACAGAGAACGCCCGCCTGTGGGCAATCCGCAAGGACACCTTCCCAGCTGTCGGCGCCGTGCGCAAAACCGGTACCACCGTGATCATCGAAGACGTGACCTTCCCGGTGGAGCAACTGGCAATCGGCGTCAATCGCTTGATCGAGTTGTTCGACAAACATCACTACGACGAAGCGATACTTTTCGGACACGCGCTGGAAGGCAATCTGCACTTCGTCTTCACCCAAGGCTTCAACAGTGCGGAAGAAGTCACACGCTATCAGGCGTTCATGGACGACGTGGCGCAATTGGTGGCCGTGGAGTTTGGTGGCTCGCTAAAAGCCGAACACGGCACCGGACGCAATATGGCGCCGTTCGTGGAGCTGGAATGGGGCAGCGACGCCTATCAATTGATGTGGCAACTCAAGCGCCTGCTTGACCCCAACGGCATTCTCAACCCGGACGTGGTGCTCAGCCAGGACCCGCAAATCCACCTCAAGCACCTCAAGCCGCTACCCGCCGCTGATGAGCTTGTGGATAAGTGCATCGAGTGCGGCTTCTGTGAACCGGTGTGCCCGTCGAAAGGCCTGACTTTGAGCCCGCGCCAACGCATCGTGATCTGGCGCGACATCCAGGCGAAAAAACGTGCCGGTGTCGACACCACTGAGTTGGAGGCGGCTTATCACTATCAAGGCATCGACACCTGCGCTGCCACCGGCCTCTGCGCTCAGCGCTGCCCGGTAGGAATCAATACCGGCGATCTGGTGAAAAAACTACGCAGCCGCGACGCTGACCGTACGAAAACCGCCGAATGGCTCGCCACCCATTTCTCCACCGCACTCCAAGGCGCGCGCTTCACCCTGCACGTGGCCAACGGCGCACGCATGCTGCTGGGCGCACCACGCCTGGCGAAGCTGTCGGCCAGCATGACCAAGCTGTCCAAGGGGCAAATCCCGCAGTGGACCGCCGCCATGCCACAGCCAGAAAAAGCCATTCGTTTCAGCCCGGCGGTAACGGACGAGCGGCCGCGAGTGGTCTACCTGGCCGCCTGCGTCTCACGCGCCATGGGGCCGGCAGCGGGGGATAAGGAACAGATGTCGCTGTACGACAAAACCCGCAGCCTGTTGGAAAAAGCCGGTTACCAAGTCGTGTTCCCCGACAATCAGGACAGCCTGTGCTGTGGCCAGCCCTTCGCCTCCAAAGGCTACGCCGAACAAGCCGAACACAAGCGCCAGGAGCTGATTGGCGCCCTGCTCCACGCCAGCCGTGGCGGGCTCGACCCGATCTACTGCGACACCAGCCCTTGCACCCTGCGCCTGGTGCAGGACCTGGGCGATACGCGCCTAGACCTGTATGACCCCGTGCGTTTCATCCGCACGCACCTGATGGACCGCCTCGACTTCACGCCCCAGGAAGCCCCCATCGCCGTTCACGTCACCTGCAGCACGCAGCACCTGGGCGAAAGCCAGGCCCTGATCGACCTGGCACGGCGCTGCTCCAACACCGTGGTCATCCCCGAAGGCATTCATTGCTGCGGGTTTGCCGGTGACAAAGGCTTCACCACGCCGGAACTCAACGCCCACTCACTGCGCACCCTCAAGGACGCGGTGCAATATTGCAGCGAAGGTATCTCCACCAGCCGCACTTGCGAGATCGGCCTGAGCCAGCATGGCGGCATCGATTATCACGGGCTGGTCTACTTGGTGGACCGTGTCACCCAGGCCCGCGCCCACTGATCCTGAAGAAATGATCCTGCAAAAAAAACAGAACCCCTGCGTGCCGGCGTAGTCATCTGCATAGGCCTCGACAAACGAGGCTCATCAGTGATGTCGCTGGCAGCCCCTGAACGCCAGCAGCGTCGGGCCCTTTTGCGCAAGGAGATACCCTATGAAGCGTTCCGCTCTTGCTGGCTTGTTCATTACCGCTGCGATGCTGGCTTCCCCTGTGTTCGCTGCGGGCGAGCCCGATCTGTGCAAAATCAATCTGGACAAAATCAACAACGGTAAAGCGCTGCTCGCCACTGACACCAGCGGCAAAAGCGGCGAAATAGACACTGCCGTCTCCCAAGCCAAAGCGGCCCACGCCGCCGGCGATGACAAAAAGTGCATCGAGATCACCTCGAAGGCGCTGCAAGACCTGCAGAACAGCGAAAAAGGCGGCCAATAGGCCGCTCAGTCACGGAAGGCAAACCTTCGGGTTGGCCTTCCGTGACGGTTTGGCGTACACTGCACAGGCTTGTCACTCACTATGAAACAACGAGTTACAAGCACGGGGCCGTTTAGGATTCGACGCCGGTTGCGAAACTTTAGGTGCATGCCGAGTTGGTAACAGAACTCGTAAATCCACTGTTGCAACTTCTTATAGTTGCCAATGACGAAAACTACGGCCAGGAATTCGCTCTCGCTGCGTAAGCAGCCTTAGCCCTGAGCTTCTGGTACCTTCGGGTCCAGCAATCACCAGGGGATGTCTGTAAACCCAAAGTGATTGTCATATAGAACAGAATCGCCGTGCAGTACGTTGTGGACGAAGCGGCTAAAACTTACACAACTCGCCCAAAGCACCCTGCCCTTCGGGTCGCTGAGGGTTAACTTAATAGAAACGGCTACGCATGTAGTACCGACAGCGGAGTACTGGCGGACGGGGGTTCAAATCCCCCCGGCTCCACCATTTAGTCTTCCCAGGAAGACCCAGAAAAGCCGTAAAGCCTAGAGAAATCAAAGCTTTACGGCTTTTTTCTTGCCCGCGTTTTCCCACCTGATCCCAGGGCATCCCACGGTTGACGGGGGCATATATGGGGGCATAAAACGCTCATCAGCTCGCTCGGAGAGGATGTGCCCCCAATGCCCCTGAAAGATACCAACTGCCGCAACGCCAAGCCCCAGGACAAGCCGTACCGCCTGTATGACGAACAAGGTTTGTACCTGAAAGTGCAGCCCAACGGAGGCCGTTACTGGCGGTTGAAGTATCGCTTTCTGGGCAAGGAAAAACGCCCGGCTCTTGGCGTTTACCCAGAGGTAGGCCTGCAGGAGGCGCGGCGAAAACGCGATGATGCTCGTGTCCAGCTCGCCAGCGGCCAAGACCCTTCACTGCAAAGACGCATGGCTAAGGTGGTCAGCCAGCTTGATCACCAGCATACCTTTGAGTCGGTTGCCACGCAGTGGCTGAGTATTCGCGAGTCCTCCTGGGACCCGGAGTACACCCGCACGGTGCGGCAGCGTCTTGAGCTCAATGCCTACCCCTGGCTGGGAAAACTCCCGATCAGCAGCATCAGCACGCCCATGCTGGTCGAAAACCTGCAGCGCATCATCAAACGCGGTGCTCGCGAGACGGCACGTCGTGTAGCTCAAATCTACAAACAGATTTTCGAGTTCGCCGAAGCTGCCGGTATCACCCCGCCCAATCAGATAGGGAATCTCTCACGGACGCTCCCAGCCAAGCGGGTGAAACACTTTGCTGCCGTGACCGATCCTGAAAAACTCGGTGCACTGCTCAAAGCACTGGACAGCTACACCGGCACACTGACTGTTTGTTGTGCACTCAAACTGGCCCCGTTGCTGTTCTGCCGGCCCGGTGACCTGCGCCACATGGAGTGGTCGGAGGTCAATCTGGATGCAGGCGAGTGGTTGATTCCCGGCCACAAGATGAAAGGGCTCACTGCCACCAAACTGGATCGGCCGGATCATTTGGTTCCTCTCAGCCAACAAGCAGTCGCGGTTCTGCGCGAGCTGAAACCACTCACAAGCAGACATCGGTACGCCTTCCCCTCCGCACGAGGAGGCGACCGGCCGATGTCCAACAATGCAGTACTCAGTGCGTTACGCCGCATGGACATCAGCGGCGACGAAATGACAGGGCACGCTCGAGAATGTAGTTGGCGAAGGTGTTTACCGACTGTAACGGGCTGCCCTTGGGGGACATGGCGCTGTCGTTGACCAGCGTCATCTTGACCCCCAGTTGCTCCTCGATCATCTGCTCGACGTCAATCACGATGGACACCAGGCTCATCGAATCGAGGACGCCGCCGGCACCATAGAGCACGGTGTTTTCGCCTTTTCCAGGCTGATGGGCTGGGCGAGACTGTGGTTTTCATTTTCAATCGCGCTATAAATGATGCCAAGAATTTGCTCTTTCATCAATTCCGGAGCCTTGTTAACAGTTACATGTGATTTACCTTTCATAAATCAATAAGTTACCTAATTTAACGTTTCCACATATTATTGCATGTGGAGCGAGTGAATTGAGTGAATATTAAAAAGCCGGCAACCGGTTTGACCAGTCTCCCGCTTGGCGGGGAGACAGCACAAGTTTTGTGTCGTAGGCTAGGCATGATTTATGCGGTCCTTGATGGGCGCCGCCGGATAAAAAATGGAGCGCTCAGGATGCAGTTACAGTTTGCCGCCACGGATAACCCTTCGGTCACGCTTGTCGTGGCTCAACCCAGCGACTTCGAAGCGCTTGTCGCTATCCGGATTGAAGCCATGCGTGAAAGTCTTGAACGCATTGGCCGATTCGACCCTGTACGCGCCCGAGAGCGTTTTCGTGAGGGCTTTTGTGCCGAGTTCACTCGCCATATCGAGGTTTCCGGCCAGCGGGTGGGTTTCGTGGTCGTCAAACCTGATTACGATGGTTGGCTACTTGATCACCTGTACATCAAGCCGAACGCACAGGGGGCGGGGATCGGTTCGGTTGTCCTTCGTCACATCTTCATGGAGGCGGATGCTGCGTCCATGACATTGCGGGTGGGTGCCCTCAGGGAAAGTGCTTCAAATCGTTTTTATACACGGCATGGCTTTCAGTTCGTCGAAAGTACCGAATTCGACAATTACTATGTTCGCAGCCCTCAAGACATTCACACACAACTGAACAGAAAAACCACTTCCTGATCCCGACTTTAAGTTCAATGGTGCTCGCCCATTTATGCGCGGGCCATCTTCGTCAAAATGCGTGAGCGAAAGGCAGCACGTTTACTAGTTATAAGCCCCTCTCGATGTCTTGCTTTTCAAATTTCCCCAAGACCGTGCCTTAGCCGGTAGAAATTACTGAGCCACCGCTGGCGGTGGTCTTGAAGACGGAGAAACATTTCACGCCGCTGCAATACGTGAACTGCGTGAGGAAACCGGTATTCAGGTCAACACAGTTGTAGGGCCTGTGGCAGATCGCAGGTTTTCAATGCTCCTGCCCAGCGGCGAGACGGTATCCGCAGTTAAGCAGTATTTCATTGTGCACGCGGAAAACCATATCTTTTCTAGCTCCGAACGGACCATACACGAGACTCAGGTCAGCGAACCGTTAAACCGAATGTCCAATTCGGTTGACACAAAAAAACCGCCTTTCCAACGGCGGTTTTTTTGTGCCAGTGATTTCTCCTCTTGCGATCTCAGTTTTCAATCAGCGCCAACATACAGCGAAGATCAAGGGCAGTTCTGGGAATTGTGGCCGTCCAGTCGCCATCTTTCACCGAAAATCCGCGTATTCGTGGACTTTGCCGCCGAGCATCTATTTGCCATTCCTTCCGTAGACAGCCCAGATGCAACGCGCTCATGAAGCATTGTCGCGACCGCGCCGTCCTTATAGGTTGCGGCGGCTGTGCCGGTAATCGCTGACCGTCCGCTGTGGGCAGTTCACTGCCAATCATGGTTACGAAGCGTGCTGGTCACATCGAATGCAAACGGGTGGTCAAGTGGAGTGCAGTATTCCAATTGGTATTCCAACGAAAAATTAAAATCATTATTAATATTATAAATCAACAAGTTACTTAGCCAACTCAAATTACCCCACCCAACGAAAAAAGACGTCCACGGACGTCTTTTTTTATACCTGTAATTCAGTAAGCTCATAGGCTTATTTGCCTTTTAGCCTCCGTAGGCGATCATTTACCGATCGGCTCAGCCAGTCTGAATTGCACACCTGAGCAGCTTGATGAACCATGCATTTCGTCGCTCAATACCTTGCACTCACAGCCTTTCGCCTATAGCGGACCGAGCGAGGTGTTAACCTCAGATCCAAGTCTATTTTCACCCTTATGGGTACTTTCGCCATGATCAACGGCCACAAGCATTCAAAAGACCTTAGCCTTGCGGAAATGATGGGCCTTAAAAGCAGCTTACGTGACCGCCAGGTTGATGCTGTCTATGCAGCTGACCCTCAGATGCTTGAAATGGCTGCTGTCCGTGCCAAAGCGGCCCTTCGCGGCAACTCTGCTGCAATCGCTCGCCCACTAAGATTCTCTGCGCTTAGCAACTGATGCCCGACGCGGTAAACGAAGACGCTTCGCTCCGTGTCTGGCCCACCCCAAATGGAGCGCAGCTCGTCTTCGTCTTTGAAGAAATCTGGAAGGACGCCAAACAGGCTTTCTAGAAACTGCGCAGCAGACATTGGCTTGCCATCGGCGCTGAGAAACAAGGTCGTCATCATGTTTTTGATCCGGCGCGCCGAGCCTTTGCTTAACCTGATCTCCCCCGCTCGAATACCGAATTTCCCGCGCGGCGGCCGAGGGGTTCAGGTACCAGATCGATAGCTCATGAGCCCCGTGGCAAGGGCACTCATGCCCTCGCCGCCCGGTGTCGGGATACGTCGGAGGTCCAACCGATCCAGCGCCCGATTCACCACCGCAGGTCAGTCATGGCTCTCCTTCTCCCTCTTGTGCTTACGATAATGGGAAAGTGAAATCCCCGTTTGGCGCTTGAAGTAGCGACACAAGTAAGAGGCGTCGGCGAAGTTCAGTTCGTCGGCCACACGGCCAATAGCCAAGTCACTGTATGAAAGGAGCGCCTTGATTTCCAAGGTTACCTGCCGATCGATCAGGCCCTTGGGAGTGTCATTGAAAAACGCTTTGGTCAACTGCGACAGGTAGAACGGCGTGATATTCAGTGCGTCAGCGTAGAACTTCACATCCCGGTTGCGGATGCAGTGTTTACCTATCAATTCCCAGAAGCGCCAACTGAGCATTTCCTTGCGGCTGAATCCACGGTTTTCTATTTGGTTGGCTGGAAGTTGCTCGGCTATTTTCAAAAAGAGGTTCTGCAGCTGATTGCGCAACATGATGCGTTGGTAAGAGGGACAGGTCAGCGCAATATTCCGCATCTGCGTCACCCACCCTTCTATCAGTGGCATGTCGTCCTTGGATGGAACGCAATGGGGATGGTCATGCAGAAAGACGAACAAACTATTTGGCAGCGGGTAGGCAACCTCCGCTGCAAAATCTTTCGGCATAAGGCAGAAAAAAACCTTGAAGCGGCGCGAGCGACGTTTGAGCAAGGCAATGGTGTCCTCAGCCAGCAACATCACTCCTCCGCGCCTGACCGCATGCTCTTTGAAGTTTAGAGTGAAGTGGGCACTACCGGAGAGGCATACCAGCAACGTCAAGTAAGCATGACCGAAAGAGAGCGGTAAACCTTGCCCTTGCGCTAGCGTGGTTTCTCCCATCCGCATCGAATCGTCAGGAACGGAAAGTTTCGGAATGTGATGCATAGTGCCCCAGCGCTATAACAAACAATAGCCATCATCGTATCAGCGCTTGGCGCGGTTGTTGCGAAAAGTACCGAAGAAGCCGAGGTACTGGCGTGTACCGATGGCCTGTCTGCCAATACTCTATCCCGAACGCACCCATCCACTCCGAGTACGGGATATGACACTTAAAACAGAACGGCTCTTGCTGCGCCGATGGCAGGACACAGACGCCGCCGATCTATACGAATATGCCAAAGACGCCCGAGTCGGTCCCATCGCTGGCTGGCCCCCGCACACCAGTGTGGAGAACAGTGCCGACATCATCCGCACAGTCTTCAATCACCCAGAGGTGTATGCGGTCGAATTGAAGGAAAATCGCCGTGCTGTTGGTTGTGTGGGCATTCTCATAGGCAGCAACAGCAATTTTGAAATCAGTGAGCAGGAAGGGGAAATAGCCTACTGGATCGGCGTGCCGTACTGGGGCAAAGGCCTGATTCCGGAAGCCGTGCGTGAAGTGATGCGACACGCTTTTGAAAACCTGAACCTCAAAGCACTGTGGTGTGGTTACTTCGCCGACAACATCCAATCCCATGCTGCCCAATCGAAGTGTGGGTTTCGCTTTCATCACACGGAAGAAAACAAATACAACCAGTTCCTCCAAGACTATCGCACAGAGCACATTAGCCGGATCACCTACCAGGAATGGCTGGAATATTCGAAAGTGTAAGAGCACAAACCGAAGAGGGACGCGAACCTTACCTGGGGTTGTACGAGGAACTAGCCTCCCTTGATACACCGTTGCCATTCAGGTGCGGTACACACCCATAAAACATTGATTCAGCTCGATCATCACCCTCACTCAGGCGACGCGATGGAAATCTCACTCACCCAAATAACGCAACAAAACTATGAGGCCATTTGTGAACTGGAGGTCACTGAAGAACAAGAGGACTACGTGGCTAGTAATACTTGGTCGCTCGTTGAGGCCGCGTACAACCCGGGCTACTTCACACGCGCCATCATTGCGGATGAAGAGGCCGTAGGCTTTTTAATGTGGGTGCAGGAATCAAAAGGAAAAGTCTCTATCTGGCGCTTTATGGTGGATAAGAAACATCAGCAGAAATCCATCGGTAGAGCAGCGCTGGGTCTCGCCCTGCATGAAATAAGACAGAACGAAGAGTTGAAAGAAATTGAGATTTGCTACAACCCCAACAACGTCGTCGCCAAAGGGTTTTATTCCAGTTTTGGTTTTATCGAGGTTGGCATGGATGCAGACGGCGAAGATATGCTGGCGAGGATCATCATGTGAACTTGGCCAAATACACGCCGAGCGGCACGATTTCCTTGCCAACGTATTGAGGACGAAATCCACGCGTTCCGGCAGGTAATGCTTCGGGTGGGAGTCCCTCTCTGGAATCCCACCGCACTTCCCATTACCCTGATCCCCTCTATCAGACAACCGGAAGTCCGATACCCGTGTTCAAGCCACTCGCCGCTCTCGCTCTCGCCTGCACCCCTCTGCTTGCAACCGCCGCCGACCTGGCCGGTGTCTGGACAGGCACTCTGGGGAAATCCGCGATTACTGTCTGTTTCAACGGGCCCCACGGCGCCAATGGCAGTTATTACTACCAACGGATCCTCACCCCCATTCAGCTGACCCAAGCCAACGCCAGCGAGCCTTGGGTGGAAGAAGGGCAAACCGGTTTCTGGCAGTTGGACGACCCACAGGACGACCTATTGACCGGCACCTGGAGCAAAGCCTTAGGTGGCAAAAGCCTGGCGTTGATGCTGAAACGCGCGGACACGGACGGGTGCGCCAGCGACACTTACAACAACCCGCTTGAGGCCACGCCACCGGCGGTGAAGGTTGAGAGGAAGACGTTCGCCGAACATGCCTACCAGGTGAAAACCCAAGGCGGGCAGGTCATCCTCAAACTTGAAGGCGACACAGAGGCCATCGACAAGATCAACCGGGATCTCGCACGGATGGCCATCAACCCGGACGGACAGACCGATTTCTATAGAGAGCGGCGCAACTCACTGGACCAGGGCGGCAGCACCACGACCAGCGAGATCACGGTGGAACCGGTCTACTGGTCATCACAGTGGATCACCGTGCGTTTCTATCGCTGGTCGGCAGGCTACGGACGCGGAGGCATCAGTTGGGGCCTGCACAGTTGGAACCTGCAAACCGGTAAAAAGGTCGATCCCTGGACGTGGCTGGGAGGCGAGGAGCAATGGGACGGCCCCTATTCCGGCCAGGTCAAACTGCCCGCAGCGTTCAGCGCATGGCTTTCCAAGCAAACCACCGTCGACGAAGGCTGCCCGGCCGTGACCAGCTATTCCACCTTCGACTTGAGCTTCAACACCCAGGGCCTGCAACTTTCGACACCCGCCCAGGGCGATGGCTGTGATAACGAACTGAGCTTTACGTGGGAGCAATTGGAGCCGGTGCTGACAGCCCAAGGCAAAGCGGCTATACCCAGCTTGAAAGCGCCATAACGGCCTAATCAGCCTTACAAAAATCCATCACTCGTTCACGAAATATTCAGAAACGCCAACGGATACTAGCCCATTGCAATGACCGTTCCCCCGGACGGTCCTCCTGCCCTGGTAGCCACACTCCATGACGCGTCCTGCTTCCCTGCTGCTCCTGCTTGCTGGTCTGTTGTTCTTCTTTGCCCTGGGCAACCATGAGCTGCAAGGCTCCACCGAAGCCCGCGTCGCCGGGATCGCCATGGCCATGCACCTGGACAATAACTGGGTAGTGCCCCAGTTGTTTCGTGAGCCCTTTCTGGAAAAACCGCCCCTGAGCCTGTGGATCGACGCCGGGGCGATTCGCCTGTTCGGCGGCACCACCTGGGCCGTGCGCCTGGCCTCGGCGTTTGCTGGATTGTTCAGCGTGATGCTCCTTTACACCATGCTGCGCCGGTTCGGGCGACCGCAGACGCTGGCGTTCAGTGCGGCCTTGATCCTGGCGACCATGGCCAGCTATTGGAGCAATGCGCGCGGCGTCGGTGAGGATGCGCTGCTCACCCTCGGCGTGACCACTGCGCTGTTGGCGTTCTACCAGGCAGTGCGGCCCGATCGCCAAGACTCCAGCGTGGGCGCATGGGCACTGTTTACCGCCGGGATGGTCATCGCCACCCTCAGCAAAGGCGTGCTGGGCCTGGCGATGCCGGGCATTGTGATTTTTGTGTACCTGGCCAGCACCAGCCTGATGGACAAACGGCTGCAGATTGGCAACTGGCTCAAGCCGGCACTGTTTACCTTATTGGCGCTGGTGCCACTGGTGATCTGGCTAGGCTTCCTGTTCCAACGCGGGGGTATGCAGGCCGTTGCCGAGGTCTTGCTGACCAACAGCGTCGGCCGCTTCAGCGGCTCGTTTGTCGAAGCCGGGCATTACGAGCCGTTCTACTACTACATTGCCAAGCTGCCCGAGGCGTTCCTGCCTTGGAACATCCTGGTGTACCTGGGCCTGTGGCACTTTCGCAAAAGCCTGGTGCGCAACCGCTACCACTTGTTCTTCAGCGTCTGGCTGGTGGCACAGTTCACCCTGCTGACCCTGGCGTCGAGCAAACGCACCGTTTACCTGATGGCGCTCGCACCGGCCGCCGCCGTCCTGGCCGCGGAATATGCAAGGGTGCTGCTGGACTGGCTGAAAACCCACAAGCCCGCGCTCTACAAGCATCACAGAACCATAGTGGGCGGCGTGTTCACCCTGGCCGTGAGTTGCTACCTGATCGCCGCCTTCTGGTTCGCGCCCAAAGCGGATGTGCGCCAGTCCTTCGTACCGGTGATCAGCCAGGTTCAGGCGTTGAAAGACGAAGGCCGGGAGGTGGTACTGTACCGGCCCAACGAGCGCATCGCCGGAGCCAGCGTGTTTTACCTGCAGGCCTATTTACCGATCCTGCAAACCGAGGCCGAGCTGCACAGCTATCTCGGCGCCAAGCCCGGCAACGTTGCGCTGCTGGACCACACCGATGACTTGACCCGTCCGGTGAAGGAGATCAAGCGGATGTCGATCAATCGCCAGCCTTACTACTTCGTGGAGCAGTAAGGCCGGCGCGGGGCATCAGTGCTTGGTGACTTTGTCCAGGTAGCCCATGGCAAATGCCGAGACCACGAAGGTCATGTGGATGATCACGTACCACATCAGGTGCTGTGGATCGACGTTCTTGGCGTCCATGAAGATGCGCAGCAAGTGGATCGACGAAATCGCCACGATGGAGGCCGCCACTTTCATCTTCAGGGACGAAGAGTCCATGGTGCCCAGCCAGTTGAGTTTCTCTTTGTTGTCATCGATATCCAGCTGCGAGACGAAGTTCTCGTAGCCGGAGATCATCACCATGACCAGCAAGCCGCCGACCAGGGCCATGTCGATCAACGACAGCAGCACCAGGATCAGCTCGGACTCGGCCATCGAGAACACGCTCGGCAGCAAGTGAATCACTTCCTGGAAGAATTTCAGCGCCAGCGCCAGCAACCCGAGGGACAAGCCGAAATAAATCGGCGCCAGCAGCCAGCGCGAGGCGTACATAGCATTTTCGATAAAGCGTTCCATTGGATCTCACACAGCTTGGCTAGAAATGGCGGCGAGTATACCAGCCGCTACAAGACACCTGTCATCACGAGAAAACTGACCTGTGCGGCATCTGTAAGAGAATTTTTCTGCTAGTGTCGAGCCCAATAACAACTCGGCTCGATGACGTCGGACAGGAAAAAACTCAGATGATGGATGTGCGATCCCCTTTGGCCAGTATCGGCCTGTGCGCGGCATTGCTGCTGGCTGGCGGCTGCTCCCCCAGCGACGAGCAGAAGCAGACCACCCTCGAAGAGAAAACCGCCAAATTCGAACAATCCCTCGACAGCATCCAGGACCCCAAGCTGCGCGACGCCGTCGCCGACCTGGGCGGTTCGCTGCTGTTACTGGAACGGGCGCGGGTCAAACTCGCCACCAAGCCCATCGAAGCCGAATACGGTGACGACACACTGGCCCTGCTCAAGCACTACCCCACCCCCCAGGCGCTGGTGGACACCTACATCAATGGCCTGTTCGTGCTGCGCAAGAACTCCCATTCAGACTATCTGACCGACTTGCAGCCGGTGTTTCCCTTCAACTTCAACATCCCCGACCAATTCCCTTTCCCCCACGGGCTGGAATGGCAGTCGGTGACCTTGAGCAACAACAAGGTCATCCCCTTCCAGCCAGAGTGGTCGGAAACCGATCCGGGCATCCAACTGAGCCCCAGCAGCTCCAACCTGACCAACCCTGACGATTTGACGGTGACCTACCCGTTCATCGACGGCATCGAGACGGAAAACAAGAGCCAGCCACAGCCCGTCAGCCTCAAGGGCACGGTTGAAGTGGTCGCGCCAGGCAAGGTGCTGACCTTTGACCTGTCGAAACAGGACGTCGGCCACAAGCGCACCGAAGGCAACATCACCCTCAACCTGATCCTGCTGGAAAAAAACTACGCCGAGATCGAGCTGACCAACAGCCAGCCACTGGCCCCGGAAGTCGGCGACGAATCGCCCAACCCGCTGCTGATCCAGGCGCGCGACAGCACCGGGCAGTTCCTCACACGCTCGGGCTCGATCAATGAAAGCAGCGTCCAAGTTGCGTTTTACGAGAAGCAACTGGCCGAGATGCAAAAACAGAAGACCTGGTCCGAGGCGTTCGAAAAGCAGTTGATCGATGAGCAGAAAGCCTTCGAACACAAGCAGAGCGGCCACTACGCCAAGGTGTACTTCAATGGCGTGATCGACAACCTGCAAGTCAACGTGCTGGATTTCTCCACCGCCACGCGCACCCGTAAAGACCTCGATCTGCCGGTGCTGCGTTTCGACAGGAACAGCTTGCAGAAAACCGTGCAGGCCCTGCCGATGCCGGTCACCGTGTACGACGACGGCGCCGCCAATTGGCTCAAAGACGCAAGCATGACCGAGGACCAGTTGAAAAACAGCGTCACCATCAGCCAGTCAGTCGAAGACGCCAGCGCGGCGCACATCGTGTTCGACCACCCGTTTACCTTCAATGACGATTTGGTGGGCAGCGAGCGCAACAGCAGCGATTCACCGGTGACCTTCTTCACCGCCGACGAAAAAGGCGAGCGCGGCGAGCCGATCGAGTTGCCGACCGAGGCCTTTGAGCTGAACCCGGCACGCGGCACCCTGACCTATGATCTCACCCTGTTCCCGGAAAACCCGGCCTTTGTGGTGGGCTCGATTCCGCTGTTCCTGGCAACCATCGATAAACACGAGATTGACGCGAACACGCTGCCCAAAGGGCTCGAACTCAAAGACAACGCGCTGATCGTCGACCAGAAGGCATTCCCCGCCGACAGCTGGCGTTTCTACGCCAAAGACGCCAGTGGCAACTACCTCAAGGAAATCCTCGGCGTCAGCCACCGCGCCGAGGAATACGGCACGGCGATGTTTGACGTGCATTACTTCTACGGCCAGCCAACCACCCTGGAAAGCTACCAGCGCACCGACCTGAGCACCGTGCAATATGGCTTCGAGGTCAAGTTGGACAAACCCGAGAGCAAATAGCGGTCAGTGCTGGGTCTCACCATTGAGCTGTCGCAGATGGGCCTGCATGTGCAGGCACCAGATCTGCGGGTCACCCGCCTGCTCGTAGCCGTGCTGGGTCAGGCTGTCCACGATGGACTCCAGAATATTTTCCGCAACGAAGGGCCCAGGGAACGGGCCTTGGGACTTGATGGTGGAGGGCTGTTCACCGGTCATTCCGGCGGCAAACAACAAGGTCCACATCCCGTTATCCCCCGCGAGAGGGCGAATGGAACATTCGATACGGGTGACCAGGCCAAAGCACTGGCGGGTAAGGCAAAGGTTGCGCGGCATGGCGGCGACCCTCGGTAGATCGGTGTTCAACCTGCGCCTGGGGCGAGGCTGTTTCTATCCCGCGACTCCTGTGGATATCCCTTGAGCAAAGAATAGAAGAAAACCACGACAAACCAAGGTTGTAGGGACCAACGGGCGTTGGCCCCCAAACCAAGTCAATTTAATGACGAGTCAGCCATCAGGTCGGTTTGGCTTCGGCCAGCGCCTGCTGTGCCAACTCCTTCTCCGCTTCCTTGAGGTCTTCCTCGCTGATCATCTCGGCAATCGCGCGCAACCGCTCTACCACGCGCGCGTTCACCGTGCCTTCCGGGAACTGCCCCTCGGCATCCGGCTCACCGGCATCCTCGCCCACCAGCAGGCTCAGCGCCTCGTCGGCCTGGCGCACCGCATAGATGTGGAACTGCCCGGCGCGCACGGCCTGCAGCACCTTCTCATCGAGCATCAACGTGGCGACGTTGGCCTGGGGAATGATTGCGCCCTGCTCACCGGTCAAACCGCGTGCTTCACACAGCCGGAAGAAGCCTTCGATCTTCTCGTTGACCCCACCCACTGCCTGCACTTCACCAAACTGGTTGATGGAGCCGGTGATGGCAAAGCACTGCTTGAGCGGCGTCTTCGACAACGCCGAGATCAAGGTGCACGCCTCGCCCAAGGACGCACTGTCGCCGTCCACGTAGCCGTAAGACTGCTCCAGCGCGATGCTCGCCGAGATCGCCAGCGGGAATTCCTGGGCATAGCGGCTGCCCAGGTAACCCGTGAGGATCATCACCCCCTTGGAGTGGATCGGCTGGCCGAGGTTGACCTCGCGCTCGATGTCGACAATGCCGCTGCCGCCCGGGTACACCGTGGCGGAAATCCGCGCCGGCACGCCGAAGGCCGAATCACCGACCTCCAGCACCGTCAGCCCGTTGCACTTGCCTACCGCCGCACCCGCGGTGTCGATGAGGATGACTCCGGCGAGCATGTCGTCGAGGATCCGCGCCGACACCCGCCCGGTGCGCGTGGCCTTGGCCTTGAGGGCGCGCTCGATATGGCCCGCATCGGTCATCTCGTCGCCCGCCAGGTGACGAATGAAGTCCGCCTCACTGACCAGTTGGAACAAGTCGCCAATTCGCGCCGACAAACGCCCCTGATGCTCCGCCAACCGTGCGCTGTAAGTGGCCAGCCGCGCCACCGCGTCCGACGTCAGCGGCGCCATGCCTTCTTCCGACGTGCGGGTTTTGAGCAACTGGGCGAACTGCTCCAGGCTTTCGTCCACCATCGGGATGTCTTCGTCGAAGTCCACCAGTACGCGGAACATCTCCTGGAAATCCGGATCGGCGTCCTGCAATGCGTAGTACAGCTGGCGCGAACCGATGATGATCACTTTGACCTGCAACGGAATCATCTGCGGGTTGAGGGTCACGGTGGCCAGGCGGCCCAGCTCGCCCAGGGGCGATTCCATTTTCAGCTTGCGCGATTGCAGGGAGCGTTTAAGAGCGTCCCAGACAAACGGCTCGCTGAGCATTTTCTCGGCTTCCAGGATCAGGAAACCACCGTTGGCACGGTGCAACGCGCCCGGACGCAACTGGCGATAAGTGGTGTAGAGCGCGCCCTGGTCGGTGCTGTATTCGATCCGCCCGAACAGGTTGTCGTAGGTCGGGTGCGGCTCAAACACCACGGGGGCGCCACCGTTGACCGGATGGCCCACCACCAGGCTCGGGCAGTACTGCTCTTCCAGCAGCTTGCGCGCCTGGGCGTCGGTCTTGGCGTCGTCCACCAATTGCTCGACCACGGTCTTGAGCAGGTACACCTGCATGGCTTGCAGGTAACCGCAGACCGCGGCGTTTTCGGCATACTTTTCCGACAACGGTGCAAGCAATGGTTGCAGGGCCAGGGTGATGGTTTCTTCGTTGAACTGGCGCAGTTGATTGTTCGACTCACGCTTCCACTGCGGCAGGCTGGCCAATTCTTCGTTGAGGCGTTCTTCCAGCTCGGAAATGTCCGTGTGGAAACGTTCGCGATCGGCTTCCGGCAACTGCGAAAACTCGGCCTCGTCCAGCGCCTTGCCGTCGAGCATCGGGGTGAAGGCGATATTGGTGCTGTCGCGGTACAGCGCCACGTCTTTTTCCAGGGCCAGGCGTTCGATAACGTCCAGGGCCTTGTCGTAACGCTGGTTGAAGGCACGGTCGATGGCGCTTTTGCGCTGTTGATACGTCGGGTGTTCGAAGACGGCCGGGAAGGTGGCAACGAGGTTGTCGACCAAACCGTTGATGTCATTGATGAACGCCGCCGCAGCGCCGCCTGGCAACTCCAGGGCACGGGGTTCGCGGGGTTCATCGAAATTATTCACATAGACCCAATCCGCCGGGGTCTGCAGGCGCTTGCCTTCGGCTTTCAGGTAGCGTTTGACGAACGAAAAGCGGCCAGTACCGGGCTCGCCCATGACAAACACGTTGTAACCGGGGCGTGGCATGGCCACACCGAACTGCAAGGCTTCAACCGCACGTTCCTGGCCAAGCACACCGCGAAAGGGCTCCAAATCATTGGTGGTCGAGAAGCTGAACTGTTCAGCGGAGAAAGGGCGAGTCAGCGCTTCGGGCGCTAGACGCAAGCTGGCAGCAACAGGATCAGGCATCGGGCTTCCTTACATCAGGCGGGGCAGATGACGGCATTCTGGCTCTCGGTTGCGCGCTCTGGCAAGGCGCGCTTTCGGGAAAGCGTAGACGTGGGATGCGACCTGCAGAAATATCGCGACATCGCCAATTGTTTTATAAAAATGCACGGAACCCTTGGAACGTGCCTAAACTCCAAATTGCGCGGGTTGGACTAATAACTGGCCCCTAGGGCGCTGCGACGCGCCTGAACCCTTGTCCATTGGTTTGCAAACAAAGAGAACAAAGCTATGAAACGGATCCTTCTCGGTACTCTCTTCACCGTCGTCTCCCTCAATGCAATGGCAGAAGCACCAGGCGGCCCGAACTGCGGTTGGGGCAACATGTTGTTCGAAGGCCAGCGCGGCACTCCAGCTCACTTCCTGGCTTCCACCACTAACGGTACTTCGGGTAACGCCACCTTCGGCATGACCTCAGGCACCAACGGTTGCAGCACCAACAGCGCCCTGTCCTACGGCGGCAAGTCCTGGATTGCCATGAATGGCATGATGAACGAGCTGTCCGAAGACATGGCCAAAGGCAACGGCGAGGCGCTGACCACCTACGCCGTGGTACTGGGCGTTGCACCGGAAGATCGCGAGCACTTCGCGGCTGTGACCCACGAGCACTTCCAGCAGATCTTCAGCAAGGCTGACGTGACCGCTGATGACGTGCACAACAACACCATTGCTGTACTGAAAAGTGATGCCCGTCTGGCGAAATACGCGACCCAGGCTTAAGCTCGACCAGCCCGCGCCTACCAAGGCGCGGGTTTTATTTTGGACCCGCCTCCCCTTTGGGTCTCTTTTATTTCCGACTTAAGTTGCCCCTATGCTCAAACGCTTTGCCTGGATGGCACTCTTCGCCTGCGCCCCGCTGTACGCGGCCCCGCACCTTGATGATCAACGTTTGCAGCAATTGGCCAATGATCCGTTTTGGCTGTCCCTCGGCCATTACGAAGCCGGGAAGGTCAGTGGCTGGCGCAGCTATGTCAGCGACAAGAAGTTCTTCCTCGCAGCCGACGGTGCCCACCACCCGGATGCCGAGCTCAAGGCCACCGTTGACGCGCTCTACGCGCCGGCCAGCCTGGGTGAAAAACACGCCCAATGCGTTTACCCCGCACGGACCCGCTGGCTCAAGGATCAGTTGCACCTCACTGACCTGCCTGCCGTGGACTGCACAGAATTCAAGCAATGGTTCAAGGACGTCTCCCCCCATAGCGCGGTGATGATCTTCCCGGCGGCCTACCTCAACAGCCCGTCGTCCATGTTCGGCCACACCCTGCTGCGCATCGACCAGGCCGACGTGCAAAGCAACAACACCGCCCTGCTCAGCTACGCGATCAACTTCGGCGCCTATATCGAGGGCTCCGACAACAGCATTCTCTACGCCTGGAAAGGCCTGATGGGCGGCTATCCCGGCCTGTTCGCCCTGGTGCCTTATCAGGAGAAGCTGTCGGAGTACCGTAGCCTTGAGAACCGCGACCTGTGGGAATATCGGCTTAACCTGACGCAAGTCGAGACCGAGCGCATGGTCGAGCACGTGTGGGAGCTCAAGCAGATCCAGTTCGACTACTTTTTCTTCGACGAAAACTGCTCGTATCGCCTGCTGGAACTGCTGCAAGTGGCCCGCCCCGGGCTGCGTCTGACCGAACAGTTCCCGCTGACCGCCATCCCGACCGACACGGTCAAGGCCGTAAAAGACGCAGGCCTGGTAGAAAAAATCGACTATCGCCCCTCCCGTGAACGCGAATTGCTGGAACGCGCCAAGCCGCTCGATAGCGACGAACAGCGCTGGGTATTAAAGATCAGCGACGACCAGAAGCAATTGCAGGAGCCCGCCTTCAAAGCCCTGCCCCGCGAGCGTCAGGCCCTGATCATCGACGCCGCCTATCGCCTTGGCCGCTACCGCGCCAACGGCCTGGAACGTGACACCGCCCGCTCCCAGCGCAGCTTCGAGCTGCTGCGCGCGATCAACCAGAACCCGGCGCCCGACCTGAAAATCACACCGCCCGGCCTACCGGAAAACGGCCATGAATCCCGCACCTGGCAAGCCGGCATCGGCACCCGTGGCGATAAGGCTTTCGGTGAATACGGCCTGCGCATGGCCTACCACGACCTCAATGACAACGCCGAAGGTTTCCCCTTGGGCGCGCAGATCGAAATCCTGCAGATGAAACTGCGCCAGTACGAAGGCAACCACTGGCAACTGCAGCAACTGGATCTGGCCACCATTCGCTCCCTGACCCCGCGCAACGCCCTGTTGCAACCGTGGTCATGGCAAGTCACCGGCGGCCTTGAACGTGTACCGGGTAAACACGACGACGAAACCCTGGTCGCCCACGTCAACGGCGGCGCCGGCGGCACCTGGCAGTTGAGCGACGACATGCTCGGCTTCGCCCTCGGCACCGTGCGCGTGGAGCAGAACAACGACTTCAACGAAGCCATCTCCCCTGCCGCCGGCTTCAACACTGGCGTGCTGTGGAAAAACCCGCTGGGCAACCTGAGCCTGGAAGCCAAGGGTGACTTCTTCACCAACGGCGAAGTACGCCGCAGCATCAGCCTCAACCAGCAGTGGGAATTGTCGCGCAACCTGGGCCTGCGCCTGAGCGCACAGCGCGAGTACAGCCATTTGTCGACGCCCGTGAATGAAGTGATGCTGGAAGTGAAGTGGTATCACTACTGATCGAAACCTGGCGACGCTCAACATGTGGGAGCGGGCTTGCTCGCTCCCACATTGATCACCCTGTATTCAACTACATCGCATTGCCTATCCAACCAGGAGCTCAACCAACATGGTCGTTAACTGCACCACCCTTGAACACGTCCGAGAAAACATCGACCGCCTCGACCAACAAATCGTCACCCTGCTGGCAGAGCGCGGCCGCTACGTGTCACAGGCGGCGCGCTTCAAGAAAGATGCTGATGGCGTCAAGGCGCCACAACGAGTTGAACAGGTGATTGCCAAAGTGCGGGGGTTGTCCGACGCGGCGGGCGCCAACCCCGACGTCACGGAGCAGGTGTATCGCGCGATGATTGCGGCGTTTATCCAGCAGGAATTGGCGGAGCATTCTGCACTGCCAGGCACTGCTTAACCTGCAGACGCCGGGGCCGGCGCCTACACATTTGGGATTTGCCCACGCCTTTCTCACCTCCCTTTCACACCGCCCCGACAAATCCCCTTCTAGACTCTCCCTATCAGCCGTGAAACGGCCAGGGAGTACGCCATGTGGCGGTCTGCGGTAATGCTGTGTGCGGTGCTGGGGTTGGCGGGTTGCCAGTCGACCCATCAGGAGTTGCTGGCCAAGGGTTATCCACCGGCATTTGCCGACGGTTTTGACGATGGCTGCAGCAGTGGCCGCCAGGCGGCGGGGGTGATTACCGGGGCGTTTCGCAAGAACGTGCCTCGGTATCTGAAGGACCGGCAATACGCCGAGGGTTGGGAGGATGGCTTTCGCCAGTGCAAGGCCATGCGCGAAAACGATGAGTTGCGCGATTACAAGGAGCGGCACTGGGACGACCGGGATCGCGAATGGCAACAGGAGAAAGACCGCGACGCAGCCCGGACCTATCGCTCGCACTAGGTCGCTTTCAGACATCCATCGAAACTAAAGTGCGGCGACCATGGCCCAAACTCCATAGAGGGAGAATGTCATGAGCCGAGCTTTTGTTAACGAAGACAACGCTGCTGCCCAGGCCGACCAGCCGGTGGAGCGCCACGTCAGCGAGCAGCCCAACCGCCTCACCGCGCAGGGTTTGGCGCAGTTGCAGGCCAAGGTTGCGCAGTTGCAGCAGGCATACAGCGCCGAATCGCTAAAGGGCGAGCACGCCGATAAACAGCGCCAGGCCGACCTTGAACGGGATTTGCGTTACTTCAACCAGCGAGTGCAAAGCGCCCAGGTCGTGGCGCCGGCCACCTCCACCGACAAGGTACAGATCGGCAGTTGGGTGACCTTCGCCAATGAGCAGGACGAACAGCAGCGTATCCAGTTGGTCGGAGAAGACCAGGCCGATGCGAGCGCAGGCCTGATCAACTGGGGCTCGCCCCTGGGCCGCGCCTTGCTGGGCGCCCAGGTGGGTGACGAGGTGGTGTGGCAGCGCCCCGTCGGCGATCAGTTGATCGAAGTGCTGCGGATCGAACCCGAGGCTTAGACGATGCCTTGGGCCAGCATCGCGTCGGCGACCTTGACGAAGCCGGCGATGTTCGCGCCTTTCACGTAGTTGATCCGACCGTTTTCTTCGCCGTAATGCACGCAGGCATGGTGAATGGACTGCATGATGTTGTGCAGCTTGCTGTCCACTTCACCAGCGGTCCACAGCAGGCGCATGGCGTTCTGCGACATTTCCAGGCCACTCACGGCCACGCCACCGGCATTGGACGCTTTGCCCGGTGCGAACAGGATGCCCGCCTCGATAAAGATATCCACAGCCTCCAGCGTGGTCGGCATGTTGGCGCCTTCGGCGACGCAGATACAGCCATTGCGCAGCAACGTGCGGGCGGCGTCGGCATCCAGTTCGTTCTGGGTCGCGCAGGGCAGCGCGATGTCGCAGGCCAGTTCCCATGGGGCCTGGCCTTTGCGGAATTCCAGGCCAAAACGTTCGGCCAGTTCGCTGATGCGGCCGCGTTGTACGTTTTTCAGCTCCAGCAGGGCCGACCATTGTTCTTCGGTCAAACCGCTTTCGGCGTACAGGGTGCCTTCGGAATCGGACAGGGAGATCACCTTGCCGCCCAGGTCCATGACCTTTCGGGCTGCGTATTGCGCCACGTTACCGGAGCCAGACACCGCCACGCGCTTGCCTTCAACCCGCTGATTGTTGCGCTTGAGCATTTCTTCGGCGAAGTACACGCAGCCGAAACCGGTGGCTTCAGGACGGATCAGGCTGCCGCCATAGGTCATGCCCTTGCCGGTCAGCACCGACGTGAACTGGTTGCTCAGGCGCTTGTACTGACCGAACAAAAAGCCGATCTCACGGGCGCCCACGCCGATGTCGCCGGCCGGCACGTCTACGTCCGCGCCAATGTGGCGGTACAGTTCACTCATGAACGCCTGGCAGAAGCGCATGACTTCGGCGTCGCTCTTGCCCTTGGGATCGAAGTCCGAGCCGCCCTTGCCGCCGCCCATGGGCAGCGAGGTGAGGGAGTTCTTGAAGGTCTGTTCGAAGGCGAGGAACTTCAACACGCCCAGGTTCACCGAAGGGTGGAAGCGCAGGCCGCCTTTGTAGGGGCCAATCGCGCTATTCATCTGGATACGGAAACCGCGATTGACCTGGACCTTGCCGTGATCATCCACCCACGATACCCGGAAGGTAATCGCGCGTTCCGGCTCGCAGATGCGCTCCAGGATGCCTGAGGTCAGGTAGTGGGGGTTGGCTTCAAGAAACGGCCATAGACTGCGTAGGACTTCTTCTACGGCCTGGTGGAATTCTGGCTGGTCGGGGTCGCGTTTCTTGAGGCGGGCAAGGAAGGATTCGACGGATTCGATCATGAAAAGTCTCGGCAAATTGATTGTTTTTAAATGAGATTGAGCCGGACTTTAGCAATTCATATCGCACCGCGACAGGGCAAAATGTCGCCTTTGTGAATTTAAATGGTGCATTTTATATAAATAGCCCCGTTTTTTTGCCCCTTAACAGGGATTTCAACCCGAGCTATGCACCAATAGTTAAACCGCTATCGCAGGCAAGCCAGCTCCGACATTAGATCGAGTACCTCTGCTACGACACGGTCCAATGTGGGAGCTGGCTTGCCTGCGATGAAGTCGCCTCGGTCCACCTGAATAGCGCCCAAAAAAAACGGAGCCCGAAGGCTCCGCTTTTTTCAAACCAACCCGAATCAGGCCAGTTTTTTGTGCCGTACACGGTGCGGCTGGGCAGCTGCATCGCCCAGACGCTTTTTACGGTCCGCTTCGTACTCGGTGTAGTTACCTTCGAAGAACACCGCTTGCGAGTCGTCTTCGTACGCCAGGATGTGGGTCGCGACGCGGTCAAGGAACCACCGATCGTGAGAGATCACAATGGCGGCGCCCGGGAAGTCCAGCAGGGCTTCTTCCAGGGAACGCAGGGTTTCAACGTCAAGGTCGTTGGACGGTTCGTCGAGCAGCAGGACGTTGCCGCCCTCTTTCAGGGTCAGGGCCAGGTGCAAGCGACCGCGCTCACCACCGGACAGGTCCTTGACGAACTTCTGTTGGTCGCCGCCCTTGAAATTGAAACGGCCTACATAGGTACGCGACGGGATCTCATAGTTGCCGATACGGATCTGGTCGGAGCCGTCGGAAATCTGCTGGAACACGGTTTTGCTGCCATCCAAGTCTTCACGGCTCTGGTCCACACAGGCCAGTTGCACGGTTTCGCCGACTTCGATGGTGCCCGAATCCGGTGTTTCCTTACCCATCAGCATGCGGAACAGCGTGGATTTACCCGCGCCGTTACCACCGATTACGCCGACGATCGCGCCTTTTGGCATGGAGAACGACAGGTTGTCGATCAGCACGCGGTCGCCATAGCCTTTGGAAACGTTCTTGAACTCGATGACCTTGTCACCCAGGCGCGGACCGGCCGGGATGTAGATCTCGTTGGTTTCGCTGCGCTTCTGGAATTCCTGGGACTGCATTTCTTCAAAGCGTTGCAGACGTGCCTTGGATTTGGACTGGCGGGCCTTGGCGCCTTTGCGCACCCACTCCAGTTCTTCCTTCATGGCTTTTTCATGGGCCGATTGCTGCTTGGATTCGGCGGCCAGTCGGTCGGACTTGGCTTCCAGCCAACCGGAATAGTTGCCCTCGTAAGGGATACCGGCGCCACGGTCGAGCTCAAGGATCCAGCCGGCCACATTGTCCAGGAAGTAACGGTCGTGCGTGATCGCTACCACGGTGCCCGGGAAATCGTGCAGGAAGTGTTCCAGCCAAGCGACGGAATCGGCGTCCAAGTGGTTGGTCGGTTCGTCGAGCAGCAGCATGTCGGGAGCCGACAGCAGCAGGCGGCACAGGGCCACACGACGTTTCTCACCACCGGACAGGTGCTCGACCTTGGCGTCCCACGCCGGAAGGCGCAGCGCGTCGGCGGCGACTTCCAGCTGGCGCTCCAGGTTGTGGCCGTCGCCGGCTTGCAGGATGGCTTCGAGCTTGGCCTGTTCGGCGGCCAGTTTGTCGAAATCGGCGTCTTCTTCAGCGTAAGCCGCGTAGACCTCGTCCAGGCGCGCCTGGGCGTTCTTGATCACACTGACGGCTTCTTCAACCACTTCACGCACGGTCTTGGTCGGGTCCAGGATCGGCTCTTGCGGCAGGTAGCCGATATTCAGGTCCGGCATCGGGCGGGCTTCGCCTTCGAACTCGGTGTCGACGCCAGCCATGATTTTCAACAGTGTGGATTTACCCGAACCGTTGAGGCCGAGCACGCCGATCTTGGCGCCGGGGAAGAAGGACAGCGAAATGTTTTTCAGGATTTCCCGCTTCGGCGGGACAACTTTGCCCAGCCGATGCATGGTGAAGACGTATTGAGCCAAAATGTGGACCTCATAAAAGTAAGAACAGGCCTACGTAGCGTCATGGCGCTGTACATAGTGTTGCGAATCCTCAAGGTTAACCTAAGTGACCGAGCGTATCGAAGCCTATCTGTTAGATTAGCCGGCCAAAGCCCTCAGGGGCTCCAGGAGAAACCTTCATGCTTGGCGTCCTATCCGCACTCGGGCTACTGCTGTTAATGCCGGGGCCTACCAACACGCTGCTACTGCGCTCGGGATTACTCACGGGATTCAGGCGCGCCTGGCCACTGAGCCTGCTGGAATGCCTGGCCTATCTGACGCAGATCTCCTTTTGGGGCTACCTGCTCAGCCATATCGGCGACAACGCGCCCTGGGGCCTGAAGCTCGTGCAGTTCGCCTCGGTCTGCTATTTGATCAGGACTTGCTACCTGTTGTGGCGCCATCCCGACGAAACACTCCACACCGAGCCCGAGGCACGGGTGTCCAAGCGGCATTTCTTCCTGCTGACGCTGATCAATCCCAAGGGGTTGCTGATCGTCTCGTTCATCGTGCCGATGCAGACGTTTATCGACTTGACCCTGTACCTGCCTTTCGTCGCACAATTCACTGCCGTGGTGATACCTGTGGGCTGCGCCTGGGTGCTGCTGGGTGCCCGCATCAAACGAGGCGGATACGCGTGGTTGACGCCGCACACCATCAACCGCACGGCGTCTGTGGTTATCAGCCTGTTCACCCTGGCGATCCTGACACGGCTGGCGGACAGCCTGATCCACCTCGGCGGCGCTCTTTAATGCCCGCCAGGCGGGGCTGGCACTTTGCCACAAGTCAAGGCATGCTAGCCGCCCTCCGGGCGTCCGGCTTATAGTGCACGTCGCGCGCCAGTCCAGCCAAACCGCAGGATCACAGCTTGTCCAAAGTCACGCCGCCAACTCCCCTGCGCGCCGCTCATATAGCGCCGAGAGCGCCCCTGCACGGCACCCTCAAAGGCGCATTGGCGACGCTTGTCCTTATGCTGCTCGCGTTATTGTTCTGGCAGTTGCTGGACCAGTTGCAGCAAAACCAGAAGAACCAGCAGCAGTACACCATCGACTACAGCGCCGACCTGGCTGAACAGATCAGCTTGAACATGGCCCTCAGCGCGAAAATCGCCCTGAACCTGCTGCCGATGGTCGAGCCGCCACGTGACAGCGAACAGCAACAGGCCTTGATGCGCACCTTGCAACGCTCGCTGCCGGAGTTGCGCAGCATCGCCCTGCTCGCCCCCAGCGGCGCGATGATCAGTGACAGCGCCGCCGACAGCCAGGACGCTGCCTGGCTGGCAGAGCTGGTGCAACGCAGCCGTGCCCAGTCCTATTACCTGAGCAACAGCAACGACGGCACCATCATCTATCTCTTGCTGCACCAGCCCAGCGGCGGCTCCCGGATGTATTGGGCGCTGCGCCTGGCCCCCACCTACCTCGCCAACCTCACCCGCCAAGACATCCAGGGCCAGCGACCGCTGTGGGTCATCGAGAATCGCATCAACCACCGTGTTGTCAGCCGGGACAGCGGCATGCCGGCGCAGTGGGCGTCCGCGCTCACCCCGGACGAGCTGAATAAAAGCGTGCTGGTCACGCCCCTGAGCAAAAGCGACTGGCAACTGCGCGGGCTGTTCGACCGTACTGCGGTGCTGGAGCAACTGCTGCCGGCTTTCATTGGCAAATGCCTGTTGGGCCTGGCGTTCTCGCTGATCCCGGTGATCGTGCTGCTGAACATGCGCCGCCGCCAGCGCCAAGTGCATGAAGGCCGCCGACGCTACCAAGACATTTTCGAAGGCACCGGCGTCGCCCTGTGCGTGCTCGACCTGATGGGCCTGAACGCATTCTTCGACAAGACCCGGCTGGAAACCCGCGAGCAACTGCACGCCTGGCTGCAGGACCACCCCAACGAGCGCCAGCAACTGCTCAAGGAACTGCGCATCACCGAGGTCAACCAGGTGGCGGTGCGTCTGTTGAACGTGGGCTCCTGCGAAGAAGCCTGGGAACGTCTGATCGATGACTGCCCGCGAAATGTCACGTCTATCGGCCACCAGATTGTTGAGGCGGTGCTGACCCAACAGCACCAGCTGGAACTGGAAATCCAGCTCAAGGACGTGGCCGGCAACGAGCAGTACCTGTGGCTGGTGATGCGCCTGCCGGAGCAGCCGGACGATTTCAAGGCAGTGATCCTCAGCATCAGCGATATCACCAGCCGCAAGCTGATCGAGCTGTCGCTGGTGGAGCGCGAGAGCTTCTGGTCGGACGTGGTACGCACAGTGCCCGACCATCTGTATGTGCAGGACGTGATCAGCCAGCGCATGATTTTCAGCAACCACCATTTGGGCCACACCCTCGGCTACAACAAGGCCGAACTGCAGCAAATGGGCGAATATTTCTGGGAAATCCTGCTGCACCCCGAAGACGCCGAGCATTACCACGATTTGCGCCAGCAGCAGCGCCAGATCGGCTACACCACCCAATTGCAATGCCAGCTGCGCTTTCGTCACCGCAACAACCAATGGCGGCGCTTTGACATCCGCGAGCAAGCCTTGGCCCGCGACAAGACGACACAAATCAGCCGCATCATCGGCGTGGCCAAGGACATCACCGACCAGATCGAAGCCAGCGAATCCCTGCGTGACAGCGAACAGCGCTATCGCATGCTGGCCGAAAGCATCAGCGACGTGATCTGCTCCACCGACAGCCAATTGGCCCTCAACTACATCAGCCCTTCGGTCAACGCCGTGCTCGGTTATGACGTGGACTGGGTGTTCAAGAACGGCTGGCAGTCGATCATCGCCAACCCGCAGCAATTGACCGGCATTTACAGCCTGATGGAAGAGGTCAGCCGCGCGCTGGGCGATCCTGAGGCGCTGAACAAGCTGCGTGATGAGATCCAGACCCAGCTGTTCCTGTTCGACTGCCTGCGCGCAGACGGTCGCAAAGTGCCGATCGAACTGCGCATGGTGCTGGTGTGGGACGAACACGGCGCCTTTGAGGGCATCCTCGGTGTAGGCCGTGATATCAGCCAGCAACGCCGCGCCGAGAAAGACCTGCGCATGGCGGCCACGGTGTTCGAACATTCGACCTCGGCGATCCTGATCACTGACCCCGCCGGTTATATCGTGCAGGCCAACGAGGCGTTCAGCCGGGTCAGCGGCTACGCGGTCAGCGATGTGCTCGACCAGTTGCCGAACATGCTCACCGTCGACGAACAACAGGAAGCCCACCTGCGCTACGTGCTCAAGCAGCTGCATCAGCACAGCACCTGGGAAGGCGAAGTGTGGCTCAAGCGTCGCAACGGCGAGCATTACCCGGCATGGGTCGGCATTACCGCCGTGTTCGACGATGAAGGCGACCTGGCCAGCTATGTGTGTTTCTTCAGTGACATCAGTGAGCGCAAGGCCAGTGAGCAACGCATCCACCGCCTGGCCTACTACGACGCCCTCACCCACCTGCCCAACCGCACACTGTTCCAGGACCGTCTGCACACCGCGCTGCAGGCCGCTGAACGGCAAAAGTCGTGGGTGGTGCTGATGTTCCTTGACCTCGACCGCTTCAAACCCATCAACGACTCCCTGGGCCACGCCGCCGGCGACCGTATGCTCAAGGAAATGGCCACACGCCTGCTGGGTTGCGTGGCCGAAGACGATACCGTGGCACGCATGGGGGGCGACGAGTTCACCTTGCTCCTGCAGCCACGGGTCAATCGCGAAATGGCGCTGAACCGCGCGATACATGTGGCCGAGCAGATCCTCGCCAGCCTGGTGAAGCCCTTCGTGCTGGAAGGCCGCGAGTTCTTTGTGACCGCCAGTATCGGTATCGCCCTGAGCCCTCAGGACGGCAACGAGCTGAGCCAATTGATGAAAAACGCCGACACGGCGATGTATCACGCCAAGGAGCGTGGCAAGAACAACTTCCAGTTCTACCAGGCCGATATGAATGCCAGCGCCCTGGAGCGCCTGGAGCTGGAAAGCGACCTGCGCCACGCCTTGGAGCAGAACGAATTCGTGCTCTATTACCAACCGCAGTTCAGTGGCGACGGCAAGCGCCTGACCGGCGCCGAAGCCCTGCTGCGCTGGCGTCACCCACGACGTGGCCTGGTGCCGCCAGGGGACTTCATCCCGGTGCTGGAAGAGTTGGGCCTGGTGGTAGACGTGGGCGACTGGGTGATCAGCGAAGCCTGTCGCCAGCTCAAGACCTGGCACCAGAACAAGGTGCGCGTGCCAAAGGTCTCGGTGAATATCTCCGCGCGGCAGTTCTCCGACGGCCAGTTGGGCACTCGCATCGCCACCATTCTCAAGGACACCGGCTTGCCGCCGGCGTGCCTGGAGCTGGAACTCACCGAAAGTATCCTGATGCGTGAAGTCAACGAGGCCATGCAGATCCTCGACAGTTTGAAAAACCTGGGCTTGAGCATTGCGGTTGACGACTTTGGTACCGGTTATTCCTCGCTCAACTACCTCAAGCAATTCCCGATCGACGTGCTGAAGATCGACCGGACGTTCGTCGACGGCCTGCCATCCGGTGAGCAGGACGCACAGATCGCCCGCGCTATCATTGCCATGGCCCATAGCCTGAACCTGGCGGTGATCGCCGAGGGCGTGGAAACCCATGAGCAACTGGACTTCCTGCGTGAGCATGGCTGCGATGAAGTGCAGGGTTATCTGTTCGGGCGGCCGATGCCGGCAAATAGGTTCGAGGCGCAGTTCAGCAATGATGCGCTGTTCATGTTCGACTGACGTTCTGCGGTGGGCAAATGGCCTCTTCGCGAGCAAGCCCGCTCCCACATTTCGACCGCATTCCCCTGAGGGAACTCGATTGAATGTGGGAGCGGGCTTGCTCGCGAAGGCGGCAGCACAGACACCGCCTATCCGCAGATGAGCCCCACTTGTCCGCGACATGATGTCCTTTCATATGCCATCTAAAACCCATTGGGTTAGAATGCCCTCCTTTTCTGCCCCCGATCCTTGAGGACCGCCATGTTCAGCCGTGATTTGACTATTGCCAAGTACGACGCCGATCTCTTCGCCGCCATGGAGCAAGAAGCCGTGCGCCAGGAAGAGCACATTGAGCTGATCGCTTCGGAAAACTACACCAGCCCAGCGGTGATGGAGGCTCAAGGTTCGGTCTTGACCAACAAGTACGCCGAAGGTTACCCAGGCAAGCGCTACTACGGTGGTTGCGAGTACGTCGACGTGGTTGAGCAACTGGCCATCGACCGTGCCAAAGAGCTGTTCGGCGCCGATTACGCCAACGTCCAGCCGCACGCCGGTTCCCAAGCCAACAGCGCCGTGTACCTGGCCCTGCTGCAAGGCGGCGACACCATCCTGGGCATGAGCCTGGCCCACGGCGGTCACCTGACCCACGGCGCCAGCGTCTCTTCTTCCGGCAAGCTGTACAACGCCGTTCAATACGGCATCGATGCCAACGGCCTGATCGACTACGACGAAGTCGAGCGCCTGGCGGTTGAACACAAGCCAAAAATGATCGTGGCCGGTTTCTCTGCCTACTCGCAGATCCTGGACTTCCCACGTTTCCGCGCCATTGCCGACAAAGTCGGTGCTTACCTGTTCGTGGACATGGCCCACGTGGCCGGTCTGGTCGCCGCTGGCGTCTACCCGAACCCGGTGCCTTTCGCTGACGTGGTCACCACCACCACCCACAAGACCCTGCGCGGTCCACGTGGCGGCCTGATCCTGGCGCGCGCCAACGCCGACATCGAGAAGAAGCTGAACTCGGCCGTATTCCCAGGCGCCCAGGGCGGCCCACTGGAGCACGTGATCGCCGCCAAAGCGATCTGCTTCAAGGAAGCCCTGCAGCCTGAGTTCAAGACCTACCAGCAACAAGTGGTCAAGAACGCCCAGACCATGGCGAGCGTGTTCATCGAGCGCGGCTTTGACGTCGTGTCCGGCGGTACCGAGAACCACCTGTTCCTGCTGTCCCTGATCAAGCAGGACATTTCCGGTAAAGATGCTGATGCTGCCCTGGGCAAAGCCTTCATCACCGTGAACAAAAACTCCGTGCCGAACGACCCACGTTCGCCGTTCGTCACCTCGGGCCTGCGTTTCGGCACCCCGGCTGTGACCACTCGTGGCTTCAAGGAAGCTGAGTGCAAGGAACTGGCTGGCTGGATCTGCGACATCCTGGCTGACCTGAACAACGAAGCCGTGATCGACGCGGTGCGTGAGAAGGTCAAGGCCATCTGCAAAAAGCTGCCGGTGTACGGCGCTTGATAGCAGTTGCTTGACTAAGAAGCCCGGCTCTTGAGCCGGGCTTTTTTTATGCCTGTTCCAACTTGAAGTGCGATCAAATGTGGGAGGGGGTTGCCCCCTCCCACATTTTTGATCAGCGTTGGTGGACCTTCGCAAAGCCCTCGCGAATCTTGTCTTCCGGCAATTCATCGGCAATAAACACAATCACACTCTCCCGCGCCTCGCCTTCGGCCCACTCGGTATCCCAATCGAAACCGTAGAGCTTCAACACGCCCTGAAACACCATGCGCCGGTCCTCCCCGGCAATGTTCAGTACGCCCTTGTAGCGCAACAGCTGCTTGCCGTGGTCCTCCAGCAGTTCGTTCATGAACTCGCTGAGGCGGTCGATATCCAGCGGCTGATCGGTGCGCAGCACCAGGCTTGAGATACGGTCGATGGACGGCGCGGCGCTGACCGGGCGTAGGGTCATGCCGGCGTTGAGATTGAAGCCACGTACGTCGAGCAATTCAGCCAGGTCGATGTTGCCATGGTCCACCACGCGGATCGGCGCTCGGCGGTTGATGCGGGTGAGACGCTCGCTTAGCGCGTCGAAGGTGGCGTCATCCACCAGGTCGCGCTTGCTCACCAGCAGGCGGTCGGCAAAGCCGATCTGGGCCTGGGCGATGGTTTGGGTCAGGTGGTGCTCGGCGTGGGCCGCATCCACCAGGGTGATGATGCCGTCGAGGATGTAGCGCTCGCGCAATTCCTCGTCGATGAAAAAGGTCTGGGCCACGGGGGCCGGGTCGGCCAGGCCGGTGCACTCGATCACCAGACGATCGAAGGCGATCTCGCCGCTGTCCAGGCGTTCGAGCAGCAGGTACAGGGCCTTGGTCAGGTCGGTGTGGATGGTGCAGCACACGCAACCGTTGGACAGGGTCATGACTTGCACCGGCTCGGCGCCCAGCAGCTGGGTGTCGATACCGGCGTCACTGAATTCGTTTTCGATCACGGCGATCTTCAGGCCGTGCTCGGCTTTGAGCAGGTGGCGCAGCAAGGTGGTCTTGCCGGCGCCGAGGAAGCCACTGAGGACGGTCACTGGAATGGGAGAGGACAAAAGCAGTTCTCCTTATAACTGAAGGAACACAAAACAAATGTGGGAGCGGGCTTGCTCGCGAATGCGGTGTATCAGTCAGCACATACATCAACTGACAGACCGCATTCGCGAGCAAGCCCGCTCCCACAGTGGATCACCGCAAGCCCGAGTGCCGGGTTAGCAGCACTTAGGCCCACCCTTGCCGCCGTAACGGGCTTCCTGGCGTTCCCGGAAGAACGCCTTGTAGTCCATCACCGGCTTGTCCGGGTGTTTGGTTTGCATATGCTCGACGTACGTATCGTAGTCGGGCATGCCGACCATCAGGCGCGCGGCCTGACCGAGGTATTTACCGAGGCGACTGATGTCATTGAACATGGTTGCAATCCTCGGTTATGCGTCCGGTACTGCCTGGAACGGCGCTTCTTTATCCGTACGTTCTTTGTTGCCCCAGGCGGCGACGCCAACCTTGAGCGCATAGAACAGGATGCTGAAGACCACGAACAGGAACAGCGCCGTCAGCGTTGCGTTGGTGTAGGCGTTCCAGATCACGTGTTGCATCTGGTCGATGTTCTTCGCCGGGGCGAGGATCTGGCCATTGGCCAATGCATCACTGTACTTCTTCGCCAGCGACAGGAAGCCAATCGCCGGGTTGGCGTCGAACAGCTTGATGAAGCCTGCGGTGGTGGTGCAGATCAGCAGCCAGACGGCCGGCAGCATAGTCACCCAGATATAACGCTGGCGTTTCATTTTGATCAGCACAACGGTGGCCAGCATCAGCGCAATACCTGCCAGCATCTGGTTGGAGATACCGAACAGCGGCCACAAGGTGTTGATGCCGCCCAGTGGGTCGATCACGCCTTGGTACAGCAGGTAACCCCACATGGCCACACAACCGGCGGTCGCGATCAGGTTGGCGGTCCACGACTCGGTGCGTTTGAGCGCCGGTACGAAAGAGCCGAGCAAATCCTGCAACATGAAGCGACCGGCACGGGTGCCCGCATCCACTGCCGTCAGGATGAACAGCGCTTCGAACAGGATCGCAAAGTGGTACCAGAACGCCATGGTGTTTTCACCTGGCAGCACACTGTGCAGGATCTGCGCGATACCCACTGCCAACGTCGGTGCGCCACCGGCACGGGCCAGGATAGTGGTTTCACCGATGTCATGGGCCACCGCGGACAGCGCCTCAGGCGTGATCGCAAAGCCCCAGCTGCTGACGGTCTGCGCCACGGTGACCACGTCGGTGCCGACAATTGCGGCCGGGCTGTTCATGGCGAAGTACACACCCGGCTCGATCACCGACGCGGCAACCATCGCCATGATGGCCACGAAGGACTCCATCAACATGCCGCCATAACCGATGTAGCGGGCATGGCTTTCATTAGCCAGCAACTTTGGCGTGGTGCCGGAAGAAATCAGCGCGTGGAACCCCGAGACCGCGCCACAGGCGATGGTGATGAACAGGAACGGGAACAGGCCGCCCTTCCACACTGGGCCGGTGCCGTCGATGAACTGGGTCAATGCCGGCATTTTAAGGTCGGGCATGGTCACCAGGATGCCGATTGCCAGCGCAATGATGGTGCCGATTTTCAGGAAAGTGGAGAGGTAGTCACGCGGCGCCAGGATCAGCCACACCGGCAGTACCGCGGCCACGAAGCCGTAGCCGATCAGCATCCAGGTGATCTGGATCCCGGTGAAGGTGAAAGCCTTGGCCCAGACCGGGTCAGCAGCGATCTGCCCGCCCAGCCAGATCGAGCCCAGCAGCAACAGCACCCCGATGATCGAGATTTCGCCAATGCGGCCCGGGCGGATGTAGCGCATGTAGATGCCCATGAACATTGCGATCGGGATGGTCGCCATCACCGTGAAGATGCCCCACGGGCTCTCGGCCAACGCTTTGACCACGATCAGCGCCAGCACCGCGAGGATGATGATCATGATCAGGAAGCAGCCGAACAGCGCGATGGTGCCTGGGATACGGCCCATCTCTTCGCGCACCATGTCCCCCAGGGAACGGCCGTTACGACGGGTGGACAGGAACAGGATCATGAAGTCCTGAACCGCACCGGCCAGCACCACGCCGGCAATCAGCCAGAGCGTTCCAGGCAGGTAGCCCATTTGCGCCGCCAGCACCGGGCCGACCAACGGGCCTGCACCGGCAATCGCCGCAAAGTGGTGACCGAAAAGGATGTGTTTGTTGGTCGGCACATAGTCCAGACCGTCATTATTGAGCACTGCGGGGGTGGCCCGCCGTGGATCGAGTTGCATCACGTTGTTAGCGATGAACAGACTGTAGTAACGGTACGCAACCAGATAGATGGCCACAGCAGCGACCACAATCCACAAGGCGTTGATTGCCTCGCCGCGGCGCAAGGCCACTACGCCCAGGGCGCACGCTCCTACGATTGCCAGCACCAGCCAGGGTAGGTGGCGTAGCAGGCTATTATTATTTTTCATTTTTATATTCCAGCCAGGGTGGACAGAAAGGACAGCCATGCCGAGTTTAGCGCTGTTGGCCTCAAAGGCCACCCCCCTACGTTGGTCTAGAGCCTTCTGCGCGCAAAAAAAGCAGAAATACCGGGCCAATGATGGCGCAGGGCTACAATCCCCGTATCTCCAGAGGGTTTCACCATGACCGAACAACCGTCTGACCGCCGCCGTTTCCGTCGTATCGCTTTTGACGCCAAGACTGAATTTCGGCAAAACGGCCGCGAATGGCCGGCGCAACTAGTGGATTTGTCGTTAAAAGGCTTGTTGATACAAAAGCCCGAAGACTGGAAGGGCAACAAGGCGCTGCCGTTCGACGTGGACATACGCCTGGACCCAAAGGCCCATATAAAGATGCAAGTGCGGCTGGCTCATGAGGATCATGGGCAATTGGGCTTTGTGTGCCAGCACATCGACCTGGAATCGATCAGCCATTTGCGGCGGCTGATCGAGTTGAACCTGGGTGACGAGGAAGAGTTGGAGCGCGAGTTGGGCGCCTTACTAGAGGTTTAACAGCCCACATGGGTTTGCGGTGTTGCCGGTTACTCGAACAACGCATCCAACGCCTGTTCCAACCGCGTCACGCCAATAATCGTGATCCCCGGCGGTGATTCCTTCGGCGCATTGCCCTTGGGCACGATGGCGCGCTTGAAGCCGTGCTTGGCCGCTTCCTTGAGGCGCTCCTGGCCGCTGGGCACCGGGCGCACTTCACCGGACAAACCGACTTCACCAAACACCAGCAAGTCATGGGGCAACGGCCGGTTACGCAGGCTGGACATCACCGCCGCCATCAACGCCAGGTCGGATGCCGTTTCCAGCACCTTGACCCCGCCGACCACGTTGAGGAACACGTCCTGATCGTGGGTCGGGATGCCACCGTGGCGATGCAATACCGCCAACAGCATCGCGAGGCGGTTCTGATCCAGGCCCAACGTCACGCGGCGGGGGTTGGCCAAGTGACTGTCATCCACCAGGGCCTGCACTTCCACCAGCATAGGACGGGTGCCTTCCCAGGTTGCCATCACCACACTGCCTGGGACTTCTTCTTGGGCGCGCGTGAGAAAAATCGCTGAAGGGTTGGAGACTTCTTTCAGCCCCCGGTCAGTCATGGCGAACACGCCCAATTCGTTGACCGCGCCGAAACGGTTCTTCACCGCCCGCAGCAAGCGCAGACGACCGTCGGACTCACCTTCGAAATACAGCACGGTGTCTACCATGTGCTCCAACACCCGTGGCCCGGCCAGTGCGCCCTCTTTGGTCACATGCCCCACCAGGAAGATCGCTGTACCGCTCTGCTTGGCATAGCGCACCAGCAGCGCCGCACTCTCACGCACCTGGGACACACCCCCCGGCGCCGACTGCAGTTGTTCGGTGAAAATCGTCTGGATCGAGTCGATCACCATGACCTTGGGCTTTTCGATACGCGCCGTGGCAATGATGCTTTCAATGCAGGTCTCGGTCATCACTCGCAACTGATCCTGGGGCAACCCCAGGCGACGGGCGCGCATGGCCACTTGCTGCTGGGACTCTTCACCGGTGACATACAGCGCTGGCATGCGGCTGGCGATGCTGCACAACGTTTGTAGCAGGATCGTCGATTTGCCGATGCCCGGATCGCCACCAATCAGCACCACCGAACCGTCCACCAGTCCGCCGCCCAGCACCCGGTCCAATTCACCGGAGGCCGTGGAGAAACGCGGGATCTCTTCGACACTGACTTCGGCCAACGTCTTGATCTGCGCCTGTTGCCCGGTCCAGCCGGCACGGCCAGTGGGGGCCGCAGCGCCACCGCTCTCGATCATGGTTTCAGTCAGGGTGTTCCACGCACCGCATTCGGTACATTGGCCGGCCCACTTGGGAAAGGTCGCGCCGCACTCCGTGCAGCCGTACATGCGCTTGGCCTTTGCCATTTGAGAACCTCCAACCGAAAAACCGCGATGATAGCTCAGCGCGGCGCCGGGGTCCGGATTTCACCACTGGCCAATCGTGAAGCACTGTTGCCGATCGGGTCTTCGGCATTGAGGTCCGCGCCCTTGGCCTTCAACGCTTCCAGCAACTCGACACGCTTGAACAGCCCGGCGTACATGGCCGCTGTCTGTCCGGCGCCGTTGCGTTGGTCGGGGTTGCAGTCAGTCGCCAGCAGGCGTTGGGCGATTTTCAGCTCACCCTTGAAGATCGCGCCCATCAGCGCGGTGTTACCGCGCCTGTCCTGCACACAGGCGTCGGCACCGGCATCGAGCAAGCGCTCCACGAACGGGCCCTGACCGTGGTAAGCGGCGAGGATCAGCGCGGTGTAACCCTTGTCGTCCTGGGTGTTGAGGCTGTAGCCGGAGTCGATGAAGGTGTTAAGCATGTCGAGGTCGCCACGGCGGGCGGCGTCGAAATAGTAGTCCTGCAGCTGGGCCTTGAGCGCGACCGGCTCGGGAGACTCGGCATGGGCGACAAAGGCCAGCATGGCCATCAGCAATCCGATAGAAACTCGCATGGGTGTTCTCCTGCCAAGGGTCGACGCCCGTCATTGGGCGCCGACCAGAACCAACGGATCAGTCAGTCAGTTTTTCCGCCAGCGCCTTCACGCGCGCCAGGTCCCCCTTGGCAACCTTGGCCACGCCGGTGCCATATTCCGGGTCGGCCTTGTAGAGGAACGACAGGATGATGTGCTTGCTCTCGTCATCGGTGGTCGCCAGCGAGCCGCCAAAGTTTTCGATCAAGTCCTGGCGCTCTTTCTTGGTGAAAGAACGGTACAGATCACCGGCCTGCTTGAAGTTCTGCTCACGCTGGATCTTCGCCTGCTGGGTGCTGCCCACCAGGTTCGACTGGCTGTAGCGCGCGGTTTGCGGCTCGTCCCGTGGCAGCAGGCGGCTTGGCTGGTAGTTCACGCCGGTGGTGGTCTTGCCGACGTTCATCGCGCCGTCCTGGTTACCGTTGTTGACAGTCACCCGTGGAGCGTTGATCGGCAGTTGCAGGGCATTGGCGCCCAGGCGGTACATCTGAGTGTCGGCATAGGAGAACACCCGACCTTGCAGCAGGCGGTCCTCGGACGGCTCGATGCCTGGCACCAGGTTGGCCGGGGCCATGGCCACTTGCTCGGTTTCCTGGAACACATTGGCGGGGTTGCGGTTCAGCACCATCTGCCCGACTTTGCGTTCGGGTACATTCGGCCAGATCTTGGTGGCATCCAGCGGGTCGAAGTCGAACTTGGCCAGGTCTTCAGGCTTGAGCACCTGCACGTACAGGTCCCACTTGGGGAAATCGCCCTTGTTGATATGGGTGACCAGGTCGTTGGTCATGTGGCTGTAGTCGCGGCCCTGCACTTCGGTGACCTGCTTGGGATCGAGGTTCTTGATGCCTTGCAGGCTCTTCCAGTGGAACTTGACGTAGTGCACTTCGCCCTTGGCGTTGATCAGTTTGTAGGCGTGCACGCCATTGCCGTCCATTTCCCGGTAGCTGGCCGGGGTGCCGGAATCGGAGTACAGCTCGGTCAGCGTGCGCGTGGACTCGGGCACGTGGGAGAAGAAGTCGAAGCGACGGGAATCGTCATCCAGGTTGGTGCGCGGGTCTGGCTTGAAGGCGTGGACCATGTCCGGGAACTTGATCGCATCGCGGATGAAGAACGTCGGGAAGTTGTTGCCCACCAGGTCCCAGTTACCGTCGGCGGTGTAGAACTTGGTGGCGAAACCACGCGGGTCGCGCAGGGTTTCCGGGGAGTGGTTACCGTGGACAACGGCGGAGAAGCGAACGAACACCGGCGTGGCTTCACCGGCCGCGAACACCTTGGCCTTGGTCAGGTCGCTGAGGTTGTCCGTGACGGTGAAGATGCCGTGGGCGCCGGTACCGCGGGCGTGTACCACGCGCTCGGGGATGCGCTCGCGATCGAAGCGCTGCAGTTTCTGGATCAACTGCACGTCTTGCAGCAGCACCGGACCATTGGCGCCGGCGGTCTGCGAGTTCTGGTTGTCGCCAACCGCAGCACCGTTGTCGCGGGTCAGGTTGGCGGCGTGTACGGACAGGGAAAGCAGGCTGGCGGTCGCCAGTACCAGCGCGTATCGCGCTGAAACCGGCCCGCGGCTCATTGGGGTCTTCATCGAGGTTTCCTCTGGTTTTTTTAGTGCACATTCAGTTGTGCTTGCCAGAGGCTAGTGACCCAAGCGTCAGAAGATAAATAGAAAAGCCACAACGACCCGATTAATAAAATAATCTGTTAAGTCACTGATATCAGGCGTATTTCGCGCGCGACTGGTGGCACTTTGCAAACTATTTGCGTTTTAATGTGTCGATAAAAATTAACAGTGTAAACGGTTGTGTCGGGCAAGCCCGCTATGACTGAATTACACTGAGTCCCACCCTTCTCATCTGTAACAAGGAATAACCTATGGGCGTGATCAGTGAGTTCAAGGCCTTCGCGGTCAAAGGTAATGTGGTCGACATGGCCGTCGGTATTATCATCGGCGCCGCCTTCGGCAAGATTGTTTCCTCGTTTGTAGGCGACGTGGTGATGCCCCCAATCGGTCTGTTGATCGGTGGTGTGGACTTCGGAGACTTGGCGATTACGCTCAAGGCGGCACAGGGCGATGTGCCTGCGGTGGTGCTCGCCTATGGCAAGTTCATCCAGAGCGTCATCGACTTTGTGATCGTCGCGTTTGCGATCTTCATGGGTGTGAAGGCGATCAACCGCCTGAAGCGGGAAGAGGCCGTGGCGCCAAGCCTGCCGCCGACGCCGACCAAGGAAGAAGTGTTGCTGGGTGAGATCCGGGATCTGCTCAAGGCACAGAACGACAAGCCGCGCCTGTAACGAACGGTTTGAGAAAAAAGGCGCCTGCTTGAGGCGCCTTTTTTATTACCAGTAGTTTTCCACCGCCACTTGGCCTGGGCGACGGCTCAAGCTCAGGTTCATGTCACGCTGCTTGAGCAACTGCCGCGTGTCATCGACCATCTGCGGGTTGCCGCAGATCAGCACGCGGGAATGTTCCGGGGTCAACTCAACGCCGGCTGCGCGCTCAAGCTCGCCATTTTCGATCAGTGTGGTGATGCGTCCATTCAACGCGCCAGGGTGTTGCTCACGGGTGACTGTGGGAATGTAGATAAGCTTGTGCGCGTATTCGGCGAGATACTCACGCTCGCCCAGTTCCTTGATCAGTGCCTGATAGGCCAGTTCTTTGGCTTCCCGTGCGCTGTACACGAGGATGATGCGTTCGAACTTCTCCCAGACTTCAAAATCCTGCAGGATCGACAGGAAAGGTGCTACCCCGGTGCCCGTCCCCAGCATCCACAAGTCGCGGCCATCGACGAAACGGTTCAAGGTCAGGAAGCCCGTGGCCTGGCGCTCCACCATCAAGGTATCGCCCACACGCAGGCGGCTCAGCTCACTGGTGAACTCCCCCCCTGGGACAACGATCGAGAAGAAGTCCAGATGCTCGTCAAACGGTGAGGACACCAGGGAATAGGCGCGCCACACGGTGCTGCCGTCCGCCTTGGTCACCCCCACGCGCACGAACTGCCCCGCCGTGAAACGAAAGCCCGGATCGCGGGTGGTGCGCAGGGTAAACAGGCTGGGGGTCAGCGATTGCACATCGAGCAAGGTCTGGCGGGTAAATTTCTCAGCACTGGCCGTCATGGGGGGCTCCGTTCTACAGGTGCCCTAGTGTCCCTCAAAGTCGCGCGTGGGAACACCTACGGTTGGTAATGGCTTCTTGAGCTCATGGAGCAGTGGCTACGTAATATCACCGCCAATCAATTCGCTATTAGCCTTTCCAGTGGATTCAACAACGCGCTGTTAGTTGATCATTACAACCCTCTAATAAACCGCAATTTTCTCATGTGCCCCTTGCAAAGTTCATGAGCAGCCTTGCAGAAAATTATTAAACACGTGCTTACAAGATCAAATTTTTCCTACCGCCGCGTAGTCCCTGTCCTACACTTTTTTTCTGCAGCTTTGGGGTTCAGGACGTACCCAAATAGCTTAATCCATGGAGATTTACCGATGATCAACTGGCGCAATACAAAACTCCCCAAACTGGAAGGCGAGGACGAGATCACCAGTGTGTTTGAAATGCTTACCAACAAAACGTATGAGCTCGGCTTTCAATACTGTTCCTTCAAGATGAGTTCTCAAATACCCAAAAACAAAGCAAAACCGATCGATATCAACAACTATCCAAGCGAGTGGTCCACGCTGTATGACCAAGCACACTTTTTCGACATAGACCCCGTCGTCCAACACTGCAAGACCTCAGTGCTGCCGGTTGTCTGGGAGGAGAAGACCTTTCGGGACTCGCCCAACCTGTGGTCCCTGGCGCAGACACTGGGTGTGAACGTGGGATGGACGCAAGCCGTGCATGACTTCCGGGGCGTGTTCAGCATGCTGACCCTGGCGCGTAGCAGACACGAAGTCAGCCCGGAAGAGCTGTACGAAAAGGCCGGCCAGGTATTGTGGCTGTGTCACGCAATGCACGCCGTCGTGGCGCAGAAGTATGCGGCCTCCCCCGACGTCATAGCTGCCAGCACACTCACCGCGCGAGAAAGGGAGGTCCTCAAGTGGTCCGCCATGGGCAAGACCGCAGCGGACATAGCCGCCATCCTGTGCTTGTCCGAACGAACGATTGGCTATCATATTTGCAGTTGTTTCAAAAAGCTGGGGGTCAATAACAAGATTGCCGCCGTGCTCTGCGCCGCCCGCAGCGGGATTATTTGACCGGCAAAGAAACACCGCATGTATTCCCGCTGAAAAAAACGTAACATTTACGGCCAATTCTGAGTGTTGAGCAGCCCGCTGGGCCGCCTGTTGTTCACTCAGACGGTTTGGTCGGCGACTGCCGAACACCCATCGTTTACCCAGAGCCTCCCCCGCCATGCCCCTGCTCGAAAGCCCCTTCGCCCAGCTCGATCTGATCCGCCAGCCAGAGCAACATAACGATCCGCTGCAAGCCTTCGATGCCGCCGACGAGTACCTGCTCAATCACCTGGCCGAGCAACAGCCGACGGTGACGACGCGCGTGCTGGTGCTCAATGACAGCTTCGGCGCCCTGGCGGCCAGCCTTCAAGGCCAGGTGCAGGTAACCTCCAGTGGTGATTCGTTCCTGGCCGCCCAGGGCCTGGAAAAAAACCTGGTGCGCAACGGCAAGGCTTTTGATGCGGTGGCATTCATCCCCGCCAGCCAGGTTCCGACAGGGCCGTACGACTGTGTGTTGATCCGCGTACCGAAAACCCTGGCCTTGCTGGAAGAACAACTGATCCGCTTGCAAGGCCAACTCGCGCCGGGAGCTCAAGTCATCGCCGGGGCAATGATCAAGCATCTGCCACGGGCGGCAGGCGAGTTGCTGGAGCGTTACATCGGCCCGATGCAGGCGTCGCTGGCAGTGAAAAAGGCGCGTTTGCTGATTGCCACTCCCGAAGACCGTCCTGCTGCAGTCTCGCCCTACCCGACCCGCTACACCCTGGACACGCCGGCCATCGAACTGCTGAACCACGCCAACGTGTTCTGCCGCGAAAGCCTGGACATCGGCACCCGCGCGTTCCTGCCCCACTTGCCGAAAAACCTGGGCAGTGCCTGCGTGGCAGACCTGGGTTGCGGCAACGGTGTGCTGGCGATTGCCAGCGCCCTGCAAAATCCCGAAGCGCACTACACCTTGGTAGATGAGTCCTACATGGCCGTGCAGTCGGCAGCCGAGAACTGGCACGCCGCACTTGGCGAACGCGATGTCGTCGTGCGCGCCGCCGACGGCCTGGCCGGGCAAGAGCCGCAATCGCTGGACGTGGTGCTGTGCAATCCGCCGTTTCACCAGCAGCAGGTGGTGGGCGACTTCCTCGCCTGGCGCATGTTCCAACAGGCGCGGGAAGCGCTGGTGGTCGGTGGCGCCCTCTATATAGTCGGCAACCGCCACCTGGGTTATCACACCAAACTGGCTCGCTTGTTCCGAGGTGTCGAGCAAGTCGCCACCACGCCAAAATTCGTGATCCTCAAAGCGCGCAAATAAAAAAACCCTGCCGATCTCGCGAGGGGCAGGGTTGAAAAGCCGGGCTGCAAAGCCCGGATCGGGATGTCAGTGGGTGGTCAGGCCCGCCGCATTCATGAACATGCGCATCAGGCTCGCCACGACAAACAAGGCCAGCACGCTGCCGGTCCAGATCATCGCCAGCCACCCCAGGCGCCGCCACAACGGCTGTTTCTCGGCCTGTTCGATCTCGTGCAACGAAGGTTTGCCGGACATGGAACGACCCTCCTAGTGATAACCGTCTTCGTGGGTGACCTTGCCGCGGAATACGTAGTAGCTCCAGAAGGTGTAGCCCAGGATGAACGGGATGATGAACAAGGTGCCCACCAGCATGAAGCCCTGGCTTTGCGGCGGCGCCGCGGCATCCCAGATCGACACGGAGGGCGGAATGATATTCGGCCACAGGCTGATGCCCAAACCACTGTAGCCCAGGAAAATCAGCACCAAGGTCAGCAGGAACGGCGTGTAGTGCGCATGACGTGCCACCGCGCGGAACAGTCCGTACATGGTCACCAACACCAGGATCGGCACCGGCAGGAACCAGAACAGGTTCGGCAGGGTGAACCAGCGCGAGGCGATTTCCGGGTGCGTCAATGGCGTCCAGATGCTCACAATGCCGATCACCGCCAGCACCACAAAGGCCAATGGCCGTGCCAGGTTGTGCATCTTTTCCTGCAGCGGGCCTTCGGTCTTCATGATCAGCCAAGTGCAGCCGAGCAACGCATAGGCCACGATCAACGCGACGCCGCAGAACATCGTGAACGGTGTGGCCCAGTCCAGTGAGCCGCCGGCGAACTGGCGATCCACTACCGGAATGCCGTCGATAAACGCCCCCAGCGCCACGCCCTGGAAGAACGTCGCCGCCAATGAGCCACCGATAAACGCCTTGTCCCACAGGTGACGCTTGTGGTCCTTGGCCTTGAAGCGGAACTCGAACGCCACGCCACGGAAGATCAGCCCGATCAGCATCAGGATCAGCGGCAGGTACAGCGCCGACAACACCACCGAATAGGCCAGCGGGAACGCGCCGAACAACGCTGCGCCGCCCAGGACTAACCAGGTTTCATTGCCGTCCCAGACCGGGGCCACGGTGTTCATCATGACGTCACGGTCGGTCTTGCCCGGGATAAACGGAAACAGGATGCCGATGCCCAGGTCGAAACCGTCCATGACCACATACATCATGATGCCGAAGATGATGATCACGGCCCAGATCAGCGGAAGATCAATACCCATCTCAATTCCCCTTGTGCTGGATGTCGACGTGGTCGTCGTCGCTGCCATCATCGGCAGCCGACAACGGACGGGCCGGTGTGCGTTTCTGGCCAGGGCCACCGTGGGTAGGTTCACTGCCCTCGTGGGTCTGAGGTCCTTTGCGTACCAGGCGCATCATGTAGCCCAGGCCCGCGCCGAACAGCGCGAAGTACACCACCACGAACAACACCAGGGTGATCGTCATCTGCGCCAGGCTATGCCCGGAGGAAGCATCCGCCGTGCGCATCAAGCCGTAGACCACCCACGGCTGACGACCGATCTCGGTGGTGAACCAGCCGGCGAGAATCGCGATCAGGCCGGACGGGCCCATCCACAACGCCAGGTACAGGAACGGTTTGGACGTGTACATCTTGTCGCCCCGGCGCAGCCAGAGGCTGAACAAACCGGTGAAGATCATCAGGAAGCCCAGGCCGACCATGACCCGGAACGACCAGAACACGATGGTCGAGTTAGGGCGGTCCTCGGGCGGGAATTCCTTGAGCGCCGGAACCTGCTTATCCAGTGAGTGAGTCAGGATCAAGCTGCCCAGGTACGGGATTTCCACCGCGTACTTGGTTTTCTCGGCCTTCATGTCGGGCCAGCCAAACAGGATCAGCGGCGTCGGCTCGTTGCCGATGTTTTCCCAGTGGCCTTCGATCGCGGCAATTTTTGCCGGCTGGTGCTTCAAGGTGTTGAGACCATGGAAGTCGCCGATCACCGCCTGAATAGGCGCGACGATCAGGGCCATCCACATGGCCATCGAGAGCATTTTGCGGATCGCCGGGTTGTCCTTGCCGCGCAGCAGGTGCCAGGCCGCCGAGGAACCGACGAAGAACGCGGTGGCCACGAAGGCTGCCGTGGCCATGTGCGCCAGGCGATACGGGAAAGACGGGTTGAAGACCACGGCGAACCAATCGGTCGGGATCACGCGGCCATCAATGATTTCAAAGCCCTGAGGCGTCTGCATCCAGCTATTGGACGAGAGGATCCAGAACGTGGAAATCAACGTGCCGACGGCCACCATTACGGTGGAGAAGAAGTGCAGGTTGCGCCCGACCTTGTTCCAGCCGAACAGCATCACGCCAAGGAAACCGGCTTCGAGGAAGAAGGCCGTGAGCACTTCGTAGGTCAGGAGCGGCCCGGTGACGGCGCCCGCGAAGTCCGAGAAGCGGCTCCAGTTGGTGCCGAACTGGTAGGCCATGACCAAACCGGAGACCACACCCATACCGAAGTTGACGGCAAAGATCTTCGACCAGAAATGATAGAGGTCACGGTAGGTGTCGTTGTGGGTCTTGAGCCACAAGCCTTCCAGCACCGCAAGGTAACTGGCCAGGCCGATGGTGATCGCCGGGAACAGGATGTGGAAAGAGATGGTGAACGCAAATTGAATTCGGGCGAGATCTAGCGCCTCCAAACCGAACATAAGTCTTCCTCTGTCAGGTAATACCGGCTGCTGGCGGGAGCCTGCACCCACTGCCCCCACGGATATGGAGTCTGGCGAATTTCAATTCGTTTCTTTTTTTAACCCACCCCGTCGGGAATCTGGCCTTGCGGCCGCCAGGTCGATGCCCGGGCGGACATTGATCTGGATCAAGCATTGCTAAAAGAGTAGTCCCATTTTCGATGTAGGACGGCGTGGTCTTTTGCCGCGTGACAGACTGCCTCAGCTCAGTTGTTGCAACTATCTGTTACAACTTAGTGATAATCTCGGCGCTCCCTCCGGCTCTGACCTGAACTCCCGATGCCTAGTGAACCCGCGTTGCTGTTGCGTCATCACCGCCCTTTCATTGCCTTCTGGCTGGCGCGCATCTTTACCGCCAGCGGTTTCCAGATGCTCACCGTGGCCATCGGCTGGAACCTCTACCAACTGACCGGCAATGTGCTGGACCTGGGGTTGGTCGGCCTGGTGGAGTTTGTGCCGCGCGTACTCTTCATGTTGCACACCGGGCATGTGGCCGATCGCTATGAACGGCGCAAGGTCGCCGCCATCTGCCAGATCGTGCAGGCGCTGATTGCCCTGAGCCTGGCCATCGGCGGGCTGACCGGCAACGTGACCCGCGAGATGATTTTTATCCTCGCCTTCCTGCTTGGCGCCGCACGTTCGTTTGAAATGCCGACCACTCAGGCGATGCTGCCGAGCATCGTCCCCAGCACCTTGTTTCCGCGAGCCGTGGCCTCGTCGCAGTCGGCCCAGCAGTTGGCAACCATCGTCGCCCCAGCCCTTGGCGGTTTGCTTTACGCGTTTGGCAGCGTCTGGGTCTATGGTCCAACGGTGGTGCTGTACCTTATCGCCTGCGTGCTGACCCTCAACCTGCCCGCGCGCCAGACGCCACTCAACAAAGGCAAGGCCACCCTGGATTCTCTGCTCGCCGGCATCCGCTTCATCCGCAGCCGCCCGGACATTCTCGGTGCCATCTCCCTCGACCTGTTCGCCGTGCTGCTGGGGGGTGCCACCGCGTTGCTGCCGGTGTTCGCCAAAGACATCCTGCTGACGGGTGCCTGGGGCCTGGGCCTGCTGCGTTCGGCGCCGGCAGTGGGGGCGCTGTTGATGTCGCTGTGGCTGGCGCGGTTTTCGGTGGACCGCCACGTGGGCCGTGTGATGTTTACCGCCGTCGGCGTGTTCGGTGTGGCGACCATTGCGTTCGGGCTGTCCACCTCGTTCTGGTTCTCCCTGGCGGTGCTGGTGGTGCTGGGCGCGGCGGACATGATCAGCATGGTGATCCGCGCCTCCTTCGTGCAGTTGGAAACGCCGGATGAAATGCGCGGGCGGGTCAGTGCCGTCAACGGCCTGTTTATCGGTGCGTCCAATCAGTTGGGCGAGTTTGAGTCCGGCATTACCGCCCACTGGTTCGGCACCGTGCCCGCCGTGGTCATGGGCGGGATCGGTACGCTGGTCGTGACCGGGGTCTGGATCAAGTTGTTCCCGACGTTGGCCAACCGGGATCGGATGCATGTGCCAGTGGAAGACGCCAAGGTTTAAGCCCCGCCACCTATCCTGATGCTGGAATGCACTAAGTGTGGGCGCGGGCTTGCTCGCGAACGCGGTGAATCAGCCAGCCCATCAGGTGACTGTCCCGCCGCATTCGCGAGCAAGCCCGCTCCCACATTTTGGATCTTCGGTGGGTTGAAGATTGGGGCTAGAGCACCTTGTCCAGGGTAATGGGGAACTCCCGCACCCGCTTGCCGGTGGCGTGATAAATCGCATTGGCCACCGCCGCCGCCACCCCGACGATACCGATTTCCCCGACGCCCTTGGACCCCAGGGCATTGACGATCTCGTCGTGCTCTTCGACAAACACCACGTCAATGTCGCCGATATCGGCGTTTACCGGAATGTGGTACTCCGCCAGGCTGTGGTTCATGTAACGCCCCAGCTGATGGTCGATCTGGGTTTCTTCATGCAGCGCCATGCCAATGCCCCACACCACACCGCCCAGGATCTGGCTGCGGGCCATCTTGGGGTTGACCACCCGCCCGGCAGCAATCGCGCTGACCACCCGACGCACCTTGATGGTGCCCAGGTCTTCATCCACCTGCACCTCGACAAAGACCGCCGAGTGGGTGGCGGTGCTGTAGCCCTCGCGTTTCTTGTCGGGCTCACTGTCGACCTGCACTTGCAGCGCGTCTTCGCCGCTGTCCTTGACCAACTGTGCCAGCGACACACTCACGTCGCCGGTATGCAGATGGCCATCTTCGAAGCGCACGGACTCGGCATCCTTGAACACCGGATACGTCTGCCGGGCAATGCTCAACAGTTTGCCGGTCAACGCTTCGCAGGCTTGCTGCACAGCGGTGCCGACGGAAGACACGGTAAACGACCCGCCCTGCAACGGCGCGGTGGGCAATGATGAATCCCCCAACACAAACGTCACGTCTTCGACCGCCACACCGCTGGCCTGCGCCGCGATCTGGGTCATCACCGTGTAAGTCCCGGTGCCGATATCAGTGGTGGCGCTGCTGACGGTCAGCTTGCCCTGCACGTCGATTCGCGCCTTGGCACTGGCCTTCATCTGCATGGCTTCCCATACCCCGCCGGCCATGCCCCAGCCGATCAACTGGCGACCGTCGCGCATGCTGCGCGGCTCCGGGTTGCGCTGGTTCCAGCCAAAACGCTCGGCGCCTTCGCTGTAACATTCGCGCAGGGCTTTGCTGGACCAGGGTTTGTCTTCGTTCTGGTTACGCTCGGCGTAATTGATCAGCCGCAGTTGCACCGGGTCCAACCCTAAGGCGCTGGCCAGTTCATCCATGGCGCATTCCAGGCCGATCACGCCGAGGGCGGCGCCAGGTGCGCGCATGTCCAGCGGCGTGAACACGTCCAGGGGCACCAGTTTGTAGGTCAGTTGCACGTTGTCGCAGTGGTAGAGCATGCCGCTCCATTCCACGACGTGTTCGCTGAAGTCTTCGAAGCGCGAGGTCTGGCCGATTGCGGTGTGCCCCAGCGCCAGCAGGCGCCCATTGGCGGCGGCGCCCAGTTGCAGGCGCTGCAAGGTGCGCGGGCGGTAACCGAACGTGAACATCTGCTGACGCGTCAGCGTGACCCGCACCGAACGCTTGAGTGCCAAAGAGGCCATCACTGCAAGCGGCAATTGGTACTGCGGACGCAGGCCGGAACCAAACGCACCGCCGACAAACGCGGCGAAGATACGCACCTGGCTTTTATCCAGGCCGAAGACTTCTTGCACATAGGCCTGGCAGTTCTGCGGGCCTTGGGTCTTGTCATGGATATGCAGGGTGCCGTCCGGCTGATACAGCACGGTGCTGGCGTGGGGCTCCATCGGATTATGGTGTTCGATAGGCGTGCTGTAGTGCACGTCCAGGCTGACGGCGGCGCCGGTCCATTCGGCCTGGAAGTTGCCACGCGGCGTGGGCGGGGTCTGCGGCGAGGCGTGGGCCTGGTCCTGCATGGCCAGCAAGTCGGTTTCGAAGGCTTCGGTCTCGTACTCGACCTGCACCAATGAACCGGCATGCCGCGCCAGTTCAAGGTTGTCGGCGATAACCAGGGCCAGGGGCTGGCCGCTGTACAGCACGCGGTCGTTGTAGAGCGGCCGAAACGGCGAGCCGTCGGCGGCGTCGGCGTCTTGGAAAGCATCGTCGTAGCTGGCGATTTTGGGGCGATTGAGGTGATGGATCACGTCCACCACGCCCGGCAGGGCCAGCGCTTTGGAAGCATCGATGCGCAGCACACGGCCCTTGGCGACGGTACTGGACACCACGCTGCCATGCAGCAAGCCGTCCTCGGGAAACTCACCGGCGTAGCGCGCCTGGCCGGTGACCTTGAGCAGACCGTCAACCCGGTCCAAGGGTTTGCCGATAGCGGTCATGGGCGTTCTCCTGCGACTGCTGCATCACTCAGGGCGCGAATAATCCCCCGGCGTGCCAGCTTGATCTTGAAGCCGTTGTGTTCCAGCGGTTCTGCGTCTTGCAGCAGAGCGTCGGCGGCGTGGCTGAAGGTTTCGCGGCTGACGACCTGGCCGATCAGCGCGGCTTCCACGGCGCGATCACGCCAGGGTTTGTGGGCCACGCCGCCAAGGGCCAGACGCGCATCGACGATAGTGTCACCGTCCAGTTCAAGCGCTGCGGCAACCGACACCAGGGCAAAGGCATAAGACGCGCGGTCGCGGATTTTCAAATAGTTGCTATGGTGCGCCAGGTTGTCGGCGGGCAGCTCGATGGCGGTGATCAGCTCATCGTCGGCCAGCTGGTTGTCCCGTTGCGGCGTATCACCGGGCAGGCGATGGAAATCGGCAAACTCGATGATCCGCGCACCGCCGCGCCCTTCGACATGCACCCGCGCCTCCAGCGCCGCCAAGGCGACGCACATATCGGAAGGATGGGTGGCGACGCACTGCTCACTGGCGCCGAGGATCGCGTGGATGCGGTTCAAGCCCGTTCGCGCCGGGCAGCCGGTGCCAGGCTCGCGCTTGTTGCAGGGCACGGTGGCGTCATAGAAGTAGTAGCAACGGGTGCGCTGCAACAGGTTGCCGCCGGTACTGGCCATGTTGCGCAATTGCGGCGAGGCGCCGGCAAGGATGGCCTGCGACAGCAGTGGGTAGCGCTGTTCGATCAGCGGGTGCCAGGCCAGGTCGGCATTGCTCACCAGGGCGCCGATCAACAGCCCTCCGTCGCTCGTCTCCTGAATGTCATGCAACGGCAGGCCGGTGATATCGATGAGATGCTCGGGGCGGCTGATGTTTTCTTTCATCAGGTCCAGCAGGTTGGTGCCACCGGCAATAAAGCGCGAGGCGCCCGTGCTCAGGTGCACGGCCTCCTGTACATCGACGGGTTTGCTGTAATGGAAGGGGTTCACTGCTCACCTCCCACAACGTCCACGATGGCATCGCGAATATTGTTGTAGGCACCGCAGCGGCACAGGTTGCCGCTCATCAGTTCTTGGATTTGCGCGGTGTCGTGGGCACGGCCTTCATTGGCCAGGCCCACGGCGGAACAGATCTGGCCGGGGGTGCAGTAACCGCACTGGAAGGCGTCGTGCTTGATGAACGCCTGCTGCATCGGGTGCAACTGGTCGCCGTTAGCCAGACCTTCGATGGTGGTCAGCTCGGCGCCGTCGCACATCACCGCCAGGGTCAGGCAGGCATTGATTCGCTTGCCGTCGCGCAACACTGTGCAGGCACCGCATTGGCCGTGGTCGCAGCCTTTTTTGCTGCCGACCAGATCGAGTTGCTCGCGCAACAGGTCGAGCAGCGTGGTCCAGGGCAACACATCCAGCTGGCGTTCCTGGCCGTTGAGGCTCAGGCGTATGGAGTGGCTGGCGAACGGTTGGGCCGCCGCGCCATTAGGGGTCGCGCTCATAAACACCTCACGGGTTGGTCTACATCCGCGGCGTTCAGGAAAATCGCCGTCTCAGGGGTACGACTTCCCGGGGTATCGAGCGTTCAAGCTGATTGATCAGCGGATATTGAGCTGCGTGGTCAGGGTGTTTTGCGGGGGGTTGATCGAGGAATTGCTGTACTGGAACCAGCCCTGGGCGTCGACATTCAGGTCAAACACATAGATGTAGCCCATCAGCGTGCCTGCGCCGTTGCACACTTCGCTGATGTTGCCGACCTGGCAGACCGGCGTGCGCTGCCCATTCAATTCGGCACCATCGAAGCGGCCCATGGGGTTATTGCCCAAGCCGACTTCCATCACAGAAACCTTGGTGGGACCGCGGTGCGTGCACATCTGCGTACTCTGCGCGCGCTCGGGAATGGTTTCGGTGCAAGCCGCCGATTCGACCTTGAACACGCGCACCTCGCTCAAGGGCGGTGCAGCCGCGCCCCACACCGGTGCTGCGCCGAGCAACAGGCTGAGACAGGGGATCAGGGCTAGACTCCACGGGCTGGCGATTTTCATGCTGCAAGTGACCTTCGTTTAAACGTCGGCGCAGTATGCCTCAAGGCCTCGGCTGCTGGTATGATGCGCCGCTTTTTCCGATCCTCTCTGAAACCACAGGCGCTTGGCGCAGTTTGTGCTTTGACTTAGAGGTCAACAAATCACGACGCCACAGAGCGTCACAGGGAGCAGGCATGCTGGAAAAGCTGTTTCAACTCAAGGCACACAACACCAACGTGCGCACCGAGATTCTCGCGGGCATCACGACATTCCTGGCCATGGCCTACATCCTGTTCGTGAACCCGAGCATCCTCGGCGAGACCGGCATGGACAAGGGCGCGGTGTTTGTCGCGACCTGCCTGGCGGCGGCCATCGGTTCGACCGTGATGGGCCTGATCGCCAACTACCCGATCGCCCTCGCGCCGGGCATGGGCCTCAACGCCTTCTTTACCTACACCGTCGTCCTGCACATGGGCCATACCTGGCAGGTTGCGCTGGGTGCGGTGTTTATCTCGGCGGTGCTGTTCTTTCTGCTGTCGATCTTCCGTATTCGTGAATGGATCATCAACGCCATCCCCCTGCCGCTGCGCTCGGCGATTGCCGCCGGTATCGGTCTGTTCCTGGCGTTGATCGCCCTGCATAACGCCGGCATCGTGGTCAGCAACCCGGCCACCATGGTCGGCATGGGCGACTTGAAACAACCCGCGCCGATCCTCGCCACCCTCGGTTTCGTGCTGATCGTTGCACTGGAAGCCCTGGCCGTGCGCGGCGCGGTGCTGATCGGTATCCTGGCGGTGACCATCGTGTCGATCCTGCTTGGCGTCACCGCCTTCGGCGGCGTGACCTCGATGCCACCGTCCCTGGCTCCGACCTTCCTGCAGCTGGACATCAAAGGCGCGCTGGATATCGGCCTGGTCAGCGTGATTTTCGCCTTCCTGTTCGTCGACCTGTTCGACAACTCCGGCACCCTGATCGGCGTGGCCAAGCGTGCCGGCCTGATGGGCAAGGACGGCCACATGCCGAAAATGGGTCGTGCGTTGATTGCCGACAGTACTGCCGCCATGGCCGGCTCGCTGCTGGGCACATCGACCACCACCAGCTACATTGAATCAGCGGCTGGCGTGAGCGCCGGTGGCCGTACCGGTTTGACCGCCATAGTGGTCGCGATTTTGTTCCTGCTGGCGTTGTTCTTCTCGCCACTGGCCGCCAGCGTACCGGCCTTCGCCACTGCGCCGGCACTGCTGTTCGTGGCGGTGCTGATGACCCAGGGCCTGGCCGAAATCGACTGGGACGACATCACAGTTGCAGCGCCGGTGGTCATCACCGCCCTGGCGATGCCTTTCACCTACTCCATTGCCAACGGCATCGCCTTCGGTTTCATCGCCTGGACCGCCATCAAGCTGCTTTCGGGCCGCTACCGTGAGCTGAACCCAGCGCTGGTGATTCTGTCGATTCTGTTTGTGATCAAGCTGGGCTGGTTCAACGCATGACTTTTGACGCCGCACGCTACACCGCTCAACTGCAAGACAAGGTCACGCGCTTGCGTGACCTGCTGGCCCCGTTCGACGCGCCAGAACCGCAGGTCTTCGACTCGCCGCTGCAGAACTTCCGCCTGCGCGCCGAGTTCCGCCTGTGGCGCGAGGGCGGTGAGCGCCACTACGCGATGTTCTCCCAGGACGACAAGCGCACGCCGATCCTGATCGAAGCGTTCCCCATCGCAAGCACACGCATCAACCAGTTGATGCCGCAACTCAAGGCCGCCTGGCAAGCCAGCGCCGCCCTGAGCCACAAGCTGTTCCAGGTGGAGTTCCTGACCACCCTGGCCGGCGACGCGATGATCACCCTGTGTTATCACCGCCCGCTGGATGAGCACTGGCACACCGCCGCACGCCAACTGGCGGCCGACTTGAATGTCAGCATCATCGGCCGCTCCAAGGGCAAGCGCGATGTGATCGGCCACGACTACGTGGTGGAGAAACTCGACGTCGGCGGCCGCACGTTCAGTTACCGCCAACCCGAAGGCGCCTTCACTCAGCCCAACGGCACGGTGAATCAGAAGATGCTCAACTGGGCCTATGAAGCCTTGGGTGATCGTCCGGATGACTTGCTGGAGCTGTATTGCGGCAACGGCAACTTCACCCTGCCCCTGGCTACGCGTGTACGCAAAGTGCTGGCCACCGAAATCAGCAAGACCTCGGTGAATGCGGCCCTGAGCAACCTCGATGAAAACGCGGTGGATAACGTCACCCTGGTGCGCCTCTCCGCCGAAGAACTCACCGAGGCACTGAATGAAGTGCGCCCGTTCCGCCGCTTGCACGGCATCGACCTGAAAAGCTACGAATTCGGCAGTGTCTTCGTCGACCCGCCTCGCGCAGGTATGGACCCGGACACCTGCGAGCTGACCCGGCGCTTCGATAACATCCTGTACATCTCCTGCAACCCGGAGACGCTGGCGGCGAACATTGCGCAACTGCATGACACGCACAAGATTACCCAATGCGCGATGTTTGACCAGTTCCCGTGGACGCACCATATGGAGTCCGGGGTGTTATTGACTCGGCGGTAACTCAAACGCCTCCGGTGCCTTCTTGCTCGGCCGTCCGCCCTTCTTGCCATTGGCGCGGGCGGCGGCTAAAGCCCGGCGAATGCCGGGTTATAACCACTTACGCCGAGGGCTGGAAATACCCCGCCAATGCCCGCAAGTCCTGCTCGCTCAGCAACCCCGCGTAATACTTCAACTGAATCCTCGCCAACAAATAGGCATGCCGCGCGTTCGCCAAATCGCGACGGGCGGTGAAGAGTTGTTGCTCGGCGTCGAGCACGTCGAGGTTGACTCGTTCACCGCCGGCCACACTCTTTTTCGTCGCAGCGACCAACGCTGTGGCGGAGCTGACCGCCATCTCATAGGCACGCACTTTCGCCGCGCCGCTGGTGTTGAGGTTGAACTGTTTGCGCAACTCCACCAGGGTGGCCGAGGTTTGCGCGTCAAGCTCGTATTGGGCCTGGGACAGCTGGTTCGCCGCCTGGCGGGTGGACGCCGATACGCCGCCGCCGGCAAACAGCGGCAGGCTGACCTGAATGCCGACGGTATTGGTGTCGTACTTCTGGTTGTAGCTGCTTTCCGAGTCGGAGTTGGTCTGGCGGCTGGTGGCATACAGGCTGACCTTGGGCTGGTGTCCAGCGCGTTTGCGCTCCACTTCATAGGACGCCACATCCAGGGCATGGTGCTGGGATTTAAGTTCCGGGTTGTTGGCCATGGCCATCTCGCGCCAGGTTTCGAAACGATTGGGCTCCAAGGGCGGTATCTCGAATTGACGCGTCAGCGGCGCCAGCTCTTCGATCTGCAGCGGTTGGCCAATGATGGCTTCCAGCTCACGCAATGCGCTGTCCTGAGCGTCCTGGGATTCGATTTCTTCAGCCAGCGCCAAGCTCAAGCGCGCCTGGGTTTCCAGCACATCGGTGCGTGTGCCTTCACCACCTTTTAAGAGGCGATCATTGAGTTGCAAGCGCTCGGCATACGCGCGCTTCTGAGCGCGGCTCAGCTCGATGCGTTCCTGGGCCAGCAACGCCTGGCTGTAAGCGTTGAGCACCCGCACCGCCAGCTCCTGGCTCTTGCCGCGAAAGCGCTCGTCGGCCATGAGCGCCTGGGCGGTGCCCTGGCGAAAACGCGCGTAGGCTTCGTAATCCAGCAGCGGTTGCTGCAAGGTCAGGGTCGACGCATAGCTGCGGTAATCACGCTCACTGGTCACATCACCCGCCGTCACTTCGGATGCGTTGCGCGAGTTGTTATAGCTCCACGACAAATTCGGTAGTAACGCCGCACGGCCGATCGCGCGGTTTTCTTCACCGCCTTCACGCTCCTGGATAGCGGCCTGAAATGTCGGATCATTGCGTAGGGCCAAGTCGTAGGCATCCAGCAAACCCAAGGCCTGCACCGCCGAGGAACAACCAAAACACACGGTAAACAACAGCGCCTTCATTCTTCCACCAGGGCCATATGGGTGCGATCCATCAAAGGTTTAAACAGGTAGTTGAGCATCGAGCGCTCGCCAGTCTTGACGAAGGTTTCCACTGGCATGCCCGGACGGATCTGCACACCGCCCAGTTGCTGCATGCCGGCCGCGCTGACTTGGGCACGCAGCGTGTAATACGGCTCGTCGGAGCGTTCATCGACCTGGCGGTCCGCCGACACCAACGTCACCTCGCCGGCCACCCGTGGTGTGGTGGATTGGTTGAACGCCGAAAACATCAGTTCCACCGGCAGGCCGGGGTGCACCTTGTCGACCATCTGCACCGGCACCCGCGCCTCCACCAGCAAGGGTTCGCCCTGGGGCACGATGTCCATCAACGCCTGGCCGGGCTTGATCACGCCGCCTTCGGTGTACACATCCAATCCCACCACCACGCCAGATGCGGGGGCGCGCACCAGGCTGTTAGCCAGTTCGAACTCGGCCGACGCCAGGCGATTACGCAGGTCGTCGCTGCGGGTGCGGGTCTCGGCCAACTGGCCACGCAGGTCCTTCTGAAAGTCTTCGCCGAGCTGTCGGATGCGCAGGCGCAGTTCCATCACCTGGCGTTGCAGTTGGCCGATGCGGCCGTAGTCCTCGGCGATGGCGCCGTCTATTTGTGAGTACAACCGTTCGCTGTCGAGCAGGCGATTGCGTGGGATGTAACCCTCACGCGCCAGCTCGCGCAGGCCCTGCAACTGCTCATTCAACGCGGCGCGTTGCTGGACTTTGCTCGCTTGCGAATCCCGCGTGCCCCGCAGTTGCGCCTCGGCCCCGGCGATGGTTTCGCGCAGGCCTTGTTGCTCGGTGGCCAATGCCTGGGCGCGGCTATTGAACAGCTGCCGTTGCAGGCTCAGCGTGCCCGCTGCCTCCGGGTCGTTGAGCAACTCAGGGCCGAAACGGATCGCCGACAACCCTTCACTTTCCGCACTCAAGCGCGCTTCGCTGGCCAGGGACGCCAGGTACTGGCTGCGCAGGGACTGCATCTGCGCGCGCAACGGGGTTTCCTTCAAGCGCAGTAACACCTGGCCGGCGCTGACCACGTCACCGTCGCGCACGTCGATACGCTCGACGATGCCACCGGCAGGATGCTGCACGGTCTTGCGATGACCCGAGACCATGACCTTACCCGGCACCGCCACGCCCTTGTCCAACGGCGCCAGCGCGGCCCAACCAAGGAACCCGGCAAAACCACCGAGCACCAACAACCAGCCCAGGCGTGAGTACTGTTTGTCATCCAGCGCCAGGACGTTGTTAGGCGCTTCGCTGACCAACACGGGTTTGCTCTGGTTCATGCCTGTTTTCCTTCACCGAGGCGGTAGCTCATGCTCATGGTCGATACCGGCTTGGCCGCTGCCGGTTTCTGCCGTGCCTCCAGCACGCGCGCCGTCGGCCCGAAGGCTTGCATCTGGCCGTCCTTGAGGATCAGCAGCTGGTCCGTCAGGCTTAGCACGTTGGGTTTGTGGGTGATCAGGATGATCGTACGACGCTGCTGCTTGAGCTGGGCGATGGCCCGGAGCAGGGCGTGTTCACCGACTTCATCAAGGTTGGCATTGGGCTCATCCAGCACGATCAGCGCAGGCAAGCCGTACAGCGCACGGGCCAGGGCGACGCGTTGTTTCTGGCCGCCGGACAGCCCGGCGCCGCCCTCCCCCAAGTGCGTGTCGTAGCCCTGGGGCAGTTGCAGGATCAGCTCATGTACGCCGGCCAGTTGCGCGGCAGCAAAGACTTTGTCGGCGTCGACTTCAGCAAAGCGCGCGATGTTCTGCGCGATGCTGCCGGCGAACAACTGGATGTCTTGCGGCAGGTAACCGATGTGCGGGCCCAACTGCTGTTTGTCCCACAGCGCCAAGTCGGCACCGTCCAGCCGCACCTTGCCGGCCAGGGGGCCCCAGGCGCCCACCAGTATCCGAGCCAGGGTGGACTTGCCGCAGCCAGACGGCCCGATCACGCCCAGGACTTCGCCTGCTGCCAGGTTGAAGCCCAGATTAGCCAACGCCGGCCGACGGCTGCCAGGGGCACAGGCGCTGATCTGTTCGACGCTCAGTTGGCCTTTGGGCACCGGCAGCGTCATGCGCTCAGGGCGCGCGGGATTAGCCTCCAGCATCTGCGACAACCGATCGAAGGCCAGGCGTGCCGAGCCCCATTGTTTCCACACGCCGATCAATTGGTCGATAGGGCTCAGCACACGGCCCATCAGGATCGAACCGGCAATCATCATCCCGGGCGTGATATCGCCCTGCACTGCCAGCAAGGCGCCCAGGCCCAGCACCAGGGATTGCAACGCCAAGCGCACACCCTTGGACCAAGCGGTGACGGTCGCCGTCTTTTCACTGGCCAGGTTCTGCTGCGCCAAAAACGCCTGATGCTGACCGAACCATCGGGCACGCAAGGTGGCAAGCATGCCCATGGCTTCGATGGTGTCGGCATTGCGCAGGTTGGCCGTGGCTTGCTGGCTGGCGTTGATGGACAGTTGGCTGGCCAGGGCCATCGGCGCCTGGCTGACGTGATGGTTGACCCACGCCAGCACGATCAACAACACCGCCCCGACCAGGGCCAGCAGACCCAGCCAGGGATGGAACAGGAAAATCACCAGCAGGTACACCGGAAACCACGGCGCATCGAAGAACGCGAACAACGCCTGGCCGGTGGCGAACTGGCGCAGCGTGGTCAGGTCATGCAGCGCCTGGCCCGCCGCCTGGCTGCCGCCCTTGAGTTGCGCTTCGAACGCGGCGTCGTACACCCGCTGGTTCAAGCGCATGTCCATCTGCGTACCGAGTCGAATCACCACCTGGCTGCGCACCCATTCCAACGCGCCCATCAGGCCGAACAGGCCGAGGATCATCAGCGTCAGCATCAACAGGGTCATCTGGTTGCCCGAGGCCAGCACCCGGTCGTACACCTGCAGCATGTACAGCGCCGGAGCGAGCATCAGCAGGTTAATCACCGCCGAGAACAGGCCGATGTTGAAGAAGCCACTTTTATAGGCCTTGAGGGCGGCCAGGGTTTCGTTGCCGGCGTGGCGCATCTGGAGATTCTCATGGGGTTGAGCGGGCAGCGCCGCGTTGACAGGTAAAACGGCGCTGCGCAGAATTCGGCACCGCCGTCGCTGAAGAAGTAGAAGGCTTGGGCGACGGCGGTGTAATGCGGCGAATGGGAGAGCGATCTTCCATTCGCTTTTTTCTTCGCGTCAGGCGGCCAGGGCGAAGTCCTGAGGCACGTCTTGCACGCCCACGAGCGCCACGTCGGAAGCCGCGACCGAAGCCGAGTCCACATGGGCCACACCGGCGGCAGCCAGTTGGTCGAACGTCGAGTTGATCGACAGGTTTGGATCGATGTCCTTGAGCAGGGAGTCGATCGCCGAAGCCAGTGCCGAGCTGTCGCCGCTCATCAGGCCGTACACGATTTTGTGTACCTGGCCGTCACGGCCTTCGGACTGCAGGCTCGACAGGCCCAGGTTGGCGAAGCTGACTTCCTGCTCGCCGAGGGCGTAGCTACCGCCGGCAGCGCCGCCCGTCAGGACAGTGCCCAGGTCCAGGGAGTCGATCGAACCCCACAAGGTGTGCGACGGCGGATTGAACAAGGTGTAATGCAGGTCACCGTTAGCGACCACTGCTGCGTTGCTGACAGTGCTCGACACACCGTATTGGGTGCCGTCGAACGGGCCAGGATTGAAACCACCGGTGTTCGAACCCTCTTTGACCGAACCTTCACGGTGGTTCAGGTCACCAAAGTAAGCCGACCAGTCGCTCAGGTACTCGGCAACGGTGCTAGCGGCGTAGGTCGTGCTGTATGAAATAGAAATGCTCATGCAAAACTCCAAGTCATGGGGTGGTAACTCCACAGCAGGCCAGTGCATGCTGTGGTTTTGCCCGTCACTGGGCAAAATCGGTCAGAATTGATATTCGACAGTGCCCTGCAACGTGCGCCCACGCCCCAGGGTAAAGGCCAACACGTCGCCCAGCGGCACCAGATAGGCACGGTCGGTGACGTTTTCCATGGCCAGGCGCAGGGTCAACTGGTCAGTGGCGCGGTAGCTGCTGAAAAGGTCATAGACCGTGTAGGGCTTCCAGTCGGCCGGATAAACGCCGGTCTGCGAAGTGGTCACGCCGACGCCACCTTTTACGTAGTAACCGCCGCTGTAGCGGGCGCGAACGCCTACGTCCAGTTTTCGCTCGAAGAAGCGTGCCCCCAGCGTCGCGGTGCCACGGTCCATCGGCATGTGCTCGGAGGAGCCCAGGATTGCACTGCAGCCCTGCCCCGCATTGGCCACGTCGTCCGGCACCATCGCGGTGACTGGCGCCCGGCTACCCGGCCCTTTCTGGATCTTGGTGACCCCCCCCAGCCACGCGGTCTTGCTGCAGAACCTGTTGCTGCCGAGCATCCGCGTGTAATTGAACTGGCCATAGGCAAAGCCGGCGTCGTAATCCAGTTGGTACTCGAGGCCGCGAAAACGCGTGGTCTCCAGGTTGTTCACATACGCCGCATTGCCGATATTGGCGATGCCATAACCGGGCGGCTGTACGCCAAGCGCCATATAGGAAAAGTCATCCACGCGGGTGTTGAAATACGACACCTTCATGCCCGCGCGATCATCGGCGAACAACAGGTCTTCCTTCAGCACATTGAAGCCCACCTCCCAGGCGGTGGACGTCTCCGGTTTCAAAAACGGGTTGGGGAAAATCGACTCCGAGCCCCCGCCATGGGGCCTGCCGCTCACCAGGGTTTCGGTGACGGCCGGCGGGCGCCAGCCCTTGCCGTAGGTGGCGAAGAGTTGCAACCAATCCACGCCTGGCTTGATCGACAGGCCGAAGGTCGGCGAGAAATGCCCCTCTTCCCGATCCACGTCATAAGTCATGGGCACGCCGACTTGACGAGTAGTGCCAATAATAAAAGTCCGGGTGTTCAGGCCCGTCTCGCCCCGCAGCCGATAGCGGTCGTAGCGCAACCCAGCGTTGAGGTTCAGCCAATTGTCATAGTCGTAATCCAGGCGCGTGAACAGGCTGCCCATCGCCCGATCACCTTTGGGGGTGACGCTCTCTGCCGCCGAGGCCGTCACTGCTGAATCGCTGGCGACCATCTGGTTCGAGTCCGGGCGGACCTTGTCGTAGAAAAACTCCAGGCCATAGTTGGCCTTGATCACGGACAGTTCACTCAAGGCAAAGGTCGACATGTTCTGTGCCTGGAAACCATAGGTGTTGGTCTGGTACGTGACCTCGTAACCCTTGCTGCTGCCACGGGTCAGCGTGGATTGATCGTTGCGGGTATCGACGTAATAGAGCTTGGCCTTGAAATCGATCAGCGGATTGTCCGGCGTGTAGCTGTAGTCCAATGCGACGTTCTGCGCCGTGACATCGCTGCTGCCGAGCTTCTCCCATAACTGGGCTTTTTCAGCGCTCATCATGTTCACGTCGTCGTAGCCGACTGCGGTCGTCAGGTAGCTCAGTTGCAAACGCTGGTCCACGGGCAAGTTGATACCGAGCTTGAGCAGGCGGGAGCGCATCACCGAGCCCGAATAGGCGACGGTGGTGTTCTTGATCCGTTCCTGACTGTTCGGCAGGAAGGACGTGCCGGTGCGCAGATCGCCGATACTGCCTTTGGTGCCAGGGTTGTAATCGCCGAGGTGACGCTCACTGGCGGCCAGCAGCATGTCCCAAACGTCGGTGCCCACGGCAAACGCCGAGCTGCCGATAAAGTGCGTACCGTTGCTGCGCCCGCCCAGCCCAGTGTTCACGCGGATGCGTCCGCCGATTTCCTTGCCGTCCTTGAGCAGATCGGCAGCTTCCACGGTGCGAAAATTCGCCACCCCGCCGATCACCCCAGCGCCGCCCATCGTGGAGGTGGCGCCCTTCTCTATCACCACCTCAGACAGCAACTCCGAGTCGACATACAACGTGCCATTGCGTTGCTGGTGGCCGCTTTGTTGATAGTTCTGACGCATGCCGTCCACTGACATGTTGACCCGGCCGTAGTCCTGGATGCCGCGAATATTCACCGACAAGCCAGGGTCTTGCTGGCTGACCGCCGAGTAGACGCCCGGCGCCTCCTCCAGCATTTCAGCGGCATGCCGCGGTGGGTTGCGATCCAGTTGCTCGCGCCCGACCACACTCACCGAACGTGGCGTTGAATACACCCAGTCGTTGGGGTGCAGGCCGGTGATCGTGGTGGTGGCCAACGCCAGCGCAGCACCACTCTGCTCGACGCGGGTCAGGGTGACTTGACGCTCGCCGTTGAAGCGATACTCCACCGGTGCATTGCCCAGCAACCGCGCCAACCCTTCCTGCACGCTGTACTGACCGTTCACCGTCGTACTCTGCAAACCTGCGAGCCGCTGGCTGTCGAACAACACTTGCAGGCCGGCCTGATCGGCAAACGCCAGTACGGCGCTGCCCAGGGACTGCGCAGGGATATCAAGCATCAGCACGGCAGGTTGCGCAGCCTTCACCGCAGGTTGCGCGGCGTACACCGGGGCCGCCGCAGCGAACAGCCCCACGTGGATGGCCAGGGCTAACCGGCTAACGGTGATACGCCCCTTGTTGAGTGCTGACATTTCTGAGGTTCCCTGCGCTAAGCGTTTTTTGTTTATGCGAATGCTTCTCACCTAGCAAGACGTGCGACGCGCAGGAAGTCAGTAAGACTTTTTCGAAAGTTTTTTTCTGCAGGCAAACAAACCTGTAGGAGGGTCAATAGATCAGGCTGAGGCCTGCCAGGTCCAAGCGTTGCACTTGCAGTTCCTGGGTGAGGGTACCGAGGGCGGTGTCGAGCATGTCGAGTCGAAACACGCCACTGACTTCGCGATCGCCCAGTGCCGAATCGGTGAGCACCACACGTCCGGGGCGGTAACGGTTGAGTTGCTCGATGACTTTGGCCAAGGGCTGGCGATCAAAGATCAGCACACCGCGTCGCCAACTGGTGGCGCGTTCTACATCGAGCTGTTCCAGGGGCACGATGCCTTCCTGGAGGTTGTAGCGCGCGGCCAGGCCGTCCTTGAGCACCCGGTCGGCCGGGCCCTTTTTCGGGATGGCCTGCAGGGAAACCTCGACACTGTGTTCGAGCACGCCGACCCACGCCTGGCTATCGCCTTCGCGTTCCACCACAAACCGCGTGCCCAGCGCCCGGGTCTGCCCCCCGGCGCTCTGCACCACGAACGGCCGGGTTTCCTCGCCCACCATCGGCGCCACATCAAAGATCGCCGAGCCCTGGAGCAGGCTGATACGACGCTGCACACCGTCGTAGTCCAGGCGGATGGCACTGCCGGAGTCCAATTCCACCTTGCTGCCATCGGCCAGGTGGACGGTGCGCACCTCGCCTTTTTCGGTCATGTAGTCGGCTTGCATACGCAGCAACACGTCCGGCCCACGCACCCAGCCGACGCCGGCCACCACCACGACCAATGCAATGGCCGCCACACGTTGCCACGGCCTTCGCCGTTTGGAGCGCCGCGCAGGCAGGGCCGCCGCCGACGGACGTTGACGGTGCACCGGTTCTTCCTTGTACACGTCGCCCAACGCCGCCCACGTTTGTTCGGCAAAGCGCAATGCCGCTTCATGGCGGCTGTCGCAGGCGATCCAATGCTGCAGCTCGGCCTGTTCCTGGTCGGTCAGGGCACCGGCGTGCAAGCGCACCGCCCACTCGGCGGCCGCCTCGGTAATGCTGTGCTGTTGCGGACCCTGGCTATTCACGTGTGAATCTCGAATTTTTCATTATGTAACGCTGTGACGACTGACCTGGCGTTTTTCGGTAATTCATTCGTCGGATGGCGCCACCTCGCCGTCCTGCAAGCGCTGCATCACGTAAGCCAACGCCTTGGCCAGGTGCTTTTGTACGGAGCTGTCAGAGATGTCCAAGTGCCGGGCGACCTGGGCGTGGGTCATGCCTTCGATACGGTTGAGGCGGAAAATCTGCTGGGTGCGTTCCGGCAACTCCGCCAGTGCCTGCTTCAATGCCTGTCGCTGTTGCTGCGCCATTGCCTGAGCCTCCAACCCGGCCACTTCATCTTCAATCTCGGCCAGCGCCTCATGGGGCACGGCGTCTGTCTTGCGCCGCGCTTCCTGACGAATATGGTCGATCAGCAGATTGCTCGCCGTCCGATAGAGATAGCCCTGGGAGTTGTCGATGCGCTCGCCGGCCGGCTTTTCCGCCAGGCGCAGGAAACTCTCCTGTACCAGGTCTGCGGCCAACTGCGGGTCCCGTACCTTGCGCGCCAGATACCCGCGCAGGGTATCGGCATGCTTGAGAAACAGGCCTTTGAGATCCACGTCCGACAAACCGACTCCCTGGAATGTTAAGGAAACAGGCGGGCATCTTAAGCGTTGTCGAGAATGATTTTCAATTGATATCTAATCTGATCCGCCCGTATGAAAGGCCTGATTAACAGTTCGATAATCGAACACATCCACCGCCACCGATTGACCAAATTAACCATCCGGTACATTTTACCTCCACAACGAACAATAACTGTGGAGACCCCCTAATGCCGCCTATCGTGCTGGTGCTCAACGGCCCCAACCTCAACCTGCTCGGTACCCGCGAGCCCGCCACCTACGGCCATGAAACCCTGGCCGATGTCGCCGCGCTGTGTGGCCGCAGTGCCGAACAGCTCGGGCTGAAAATCGAATTTCGCCAGACCAACCACGAAGGCGAACTGCTCGACTGGATCCACGGCGCCCGCGCCCGCTGCGCCGGTATCGTGATCAACCCGGCCGCCTGGACCCACACCTCGGTGGCGATTCGTGACGCGCTGGTCGCCAGCGAAGTGCCGGTGATCGAAGTGCATCTGTCCAACGTGCATGCCCGCGAAGCGTTCCGGCATCACTCGTTTGTGTCGCCCATCGCCAAGGCCGTCCTCGCAGGCTTCGGTAGCCATGGCTACCACCTGGCACTTGAACACTTCAGCCAGCTGTTAAAAGGGTCGGCCCGATGAAACCGCGCATTCTCGCCGGCCTGATCGGCGCCGGCATCCAGGCCTCCCGCACACCCGCCCTGCACGAACAGGAAGGTGATGCCCGGGGCCTGCGCTACCTGTATCGCCTGATAGACCTTGAGCCGCTGCACCTGGACACCAACGCCCTGCCCCACCTGCTGGACGCGGCCGAGTTGATGCACTTCACCGGCCTGAACATTACCTACCCGTGCAAGCAGGCCATCCTGCCGTTGCTCGATGAACTGTCTGACGAGGCTCGCGGCATTGGCGCGGTCAACACCGTGGTGTTCAAGGACGGCAAGCGCATCGGTCACAACACCGACTGCCTGGGGTTTGCCGAAGGCTTTCGGCGCAACTTGAAGGATGTGGCACGCCAGCGCGTGGTGCAGATGGGCGCCGGCGGTGCGGGCGCGGCGGTGGCGCATGCGCTGCTGGCCGAAGGTGTGCAGCAGTTGAGTATTTTCGACGTGGACATCAGCCGCGCCCGCGACCTTGTGGATAACCTCGCGCAGCGTTTCGGCACGGGTCGCGCTCAAGTGGGCAGCCAACTGGAAAATGCCATGGCCGAGGCCGATGGCCTGGTGAACACCACACCGATGGGCATGGCCAAGTTGCCGGGCACACCGGTTCCGGCCACCTTGCTACGCACAGAATTGTGGGTGGCGGAAATCGTGTATTTCCCATTGGAAACCGAACTGCTGCGTGATGCCCGTGCCTTGGGTTGCCGTACGCTGGATGGCGGCAACATGGCGGTGTTTCAGGCGGTGAAGGCGTTTGAGTTATTCAGTGGGGAAGTGCCGGATGCGCAGCGGATGCTGGCGCACTTCCAAAGCATGAATACCTGACAGAAGAAACCAAACCCAAATGTGGGAGCGGGCTTGCTCGCGAATGCGGTGTTTCAGTCACGATTCAGTTGACTGACCCACCGCATTCGCGAGCAAGCCCGCTCCCACAGGGACTGCGCTGCGCCCTGCGTACTCAGGCCTGCAAGTAACGCATCACTGAATCACAAATCATGTCCCGATGCCGCTGTTTAACCGCCTCATCCGACAGCTCGATCTGAAAGATCTCACTGAACGTATGGCGGTTGGACACGCGGTAAAAGCTGAACGAGTTGATCAGCAGGTGCACGTCCAGCGGCTCCAGTCCCTCGCGAAACAACCCCAGCTCAGCCCCACGGCGCAACGTCGCACCCAGCGCTTCCAGGATGTTGCTGTTCATCGCCTTGATCGAATCCGAACGCTTCACGTACTCGGCATTGTGGATATTTTCGATGCTGACAATGCGCACGAAATCCACGTTCTGGTCGTGGTGATCAAACGTGAATTCCACCAGCCGCCGGATCGCCTCACGGGGTTCCAGCGCGGTGAGGTTCATGCGGGTTTCGGTCGTGCGAATGTCGCCGTAGAGCTTCTCCAGCACCTCGACGTACAGCTGCTCCTTGCTGCCGAAGTAGTAATAGATCATGCGCTTGGAGGTGTGGATGCGCTCGGCGATCGCGTCCACCCGAGCGCCGGAAAGGCCCTGCTGGACAAACTCGACGATGGCTTCCTGGAGTATGTTTTCGCGGGTCTTTTCCGGATTGTTCTTACGACTCTTGCGGGGTGCCTCGGTGGTCATGGTGCGCTCACGGCCAGTGTTATGCAGGCCGTGATTATGGGCCGCGATGCTGCCTGAAAGAAAGCACCTGACCCAGCGTTATAAACGCGCCTGGCGTACCGCGCCGCTGCGGGATTTGGCCATCGCGGCCAGGCGCACCGCCACATTGGCCGCGCCATAGCCGGCATAGCCGTTCTTGCGCTGGATGATCTCGAAGAAAAACCGCCCTTCAAAGGGTTCGGTGTACACATGAAACAACTCGCCCCCCTGAGCGTCGCGGTCGTACAACACGTTGTAGTACGCCAACTCGCTGAGGAACTCGTCGTCGAAATCGAAACGCGCCGCCAGGTCGTCATAGTAGTTGAGCGGGATATCCAGCAGCGGCACACCCGCCTCTTTGGCGCGGCGCACTTCGGCGAAAATATCCGCGCAGTCGAAGGCAATGTGGTGCACGCCCGAGCCGCGATAGCTCGACAGCGCATGGGAAATCGCAGTGTTGCGGTTTTCGGAGATGTTCAGCGGCAGGCGGATCGAGCTGCAACGGCTACGCAGCGCACGGCTTTTCACCAAACCATACGGGTCGGGCAGCACCACTTCGTCGTCGGCTTCAAAGTCCAGCAGGCTCTTGTAGAACAGCACCCAACTGTCGAGGCTGTCGGCCGGCAAAGCCATGGCCATGTGGTCGATGCGCAGCAAGCCGCCGCTGGATGATGCGGCGGGCTGCAGGTTGAAGTCGGTGTCGTACAACCCGCCTTCGCTCGGATCCACCAGATAAATCAGGCTGCCATCCGGCGCGCGCACCGCCGCCAGTTCCAGCTCGTTAGGCCCGACCAGGCCGCGATACGGCTGGCCTTTGTAAGCCATCGCGCGCTCCAGGGCCTTGGCGCTGTCCTTGACCCGAATCGCGGTGGCGCACAACGACGGCCCGTGGGCCTCAAAAAAGTTGTGGGCAAACGAATAGGGCTCGCAGTTGAGGATCAGGTTGATATCGCCCTGGCGCAACAGGCTCACGCTCTTGGAGCGATGCTGCCCGGCCTTGACGAAACCCAGGCGTTCCAGCCAGTAGGTGAGCTTGGCGCCGAGGCTTTCGTCCACGGCAAATTCGAGGAACTCGATGCCGTCGTATTCACTGGCCGCCGGGGTGTCGAACAGGATATCGAGCGGTTGTGCAGGAGCCTCCTGCTGCAGGCGCTCGCGGGTTTTCTCTTCCAGGTACAGCAAAGAGCGCAAGCCATCCGCCGCATTCGCACGGGTCGGCGCAGCGCGGAAGCCGTCGTTGAAAATTTCCAGGGACAGCGGCCCGGTGTAACCGCTCTTGATGATCGGCGCGAGGAACCCTGCCAGGTCGAACTCACCTTGGCCGGGGAAGCAGCGAAAATGTCGGCTCCACTCCAGCACGTCCATGGCCAGGATCGGCGCGTCGGCCATTTGCACGAAGAAAATCTTGTCGCCGGGAATCTCGGCGATAGCACTTGGGTCGCCTTTGAGGGAGAGGGTGTGGAAGCTGTCGAGCAATACGCCGAGGTTAGGGTGATCAACCTGACGCACCAGGTTCCACACCTGTTGCCAGGTATTCACATGCTTGCCCCAGGCCAACGCTTCATAGCCAATGCGCAGGCCACGACGGCCAGCGTGTTCGGCGAGCAGGCTCAGGTCATCGAGCAAGATACGCTCGTCCCCCACGCAGTCGGCCGAGGCATTGCTGCACACCAGCACCAGGTCGGTGCCCAGTTCCTGCATCAAGTCGAATTTGCGTTCGGCGCGTTCCAGGTTGCGTGCCAGGCGGTCACGGCGGCAGCCTTCAAAGTCGCGGAACGGCTGGAACAAGGTGATGGCGATGCCCAGATCGGCGCACATCTGCCTAACTTCGCGGGGGCTGCCGTCGTAATACAACAGATCGTTTTCGAAGATTTCTACACCGTCGAACCCGGCGGCCGCGATGGCTTCGAGTTTTTCCGGCAGGGTTCCGCTCAAGGAAACGGTGGCAATAGAGCGTTGCATGGGCGACTCCCGGCGTTTGAGGCTGGTCTTATTTACGGCAAATTATTGGCCGCTAAACTGTTCACAGCAATTAAAATGTACGAACCGGTTAGTTTTTGGTGCGATTATCGAACACTATGCCCCTTTGGCGAATTGACGATTTTTTAGCCGCTGCGCACCATCGATTCAGTAACAAGACCCAGAACACACCATAAAAATTTCAAAAAAACGGGTACGACCTCATGCCTCTGCAAAACTCCGCCCTGGCCGCGCGCCACGGCACCCCGCACGCCGGCATCGGCGACAAGATCCGCGGCGCCCTGGCCGTGGGTAAAACGCGCTGGGGCATGTTGGCCCTGGTGTTTTTCGCCACCACCCTCAACTACATCGACCGCGCCGCGCTGGGCGTCATGCAGCCGATCCTCGCCAAAGAGATGAGCTGGACGGCGATGGATTACGCCAACATCAACTTCTGGTTCCAGGTCGGCTACGCCATCGGTTTTGTGCTGCAGGGCCGCCTGATCGACCGGGTGGGCGTCAAACGTGTGTTCTTCTGCGCCGTACTGTTGTGGAGCCTGGCCACCGGCGCCCACGGCCTGGCCACTTCAGCCGTTGGCTTCATGGTGTGCCGCTTTATCCTCGGGTTGACCGAGGCCGCCAACTACCCGGCGTGCGTCAAGACCACGCGCTTGTGGTTCCCGGCCGGTGAGCGTGCGGTGGCTACCGGTATCTTCAACGCCGGCACCAACGTCGGCGCGATGATGACGCCAATGCTGCTGCCGTTGATCCTGCATGTATGGGGCTGGCAGGCTGCGTTCCTGTGCATGTCGGCACTCGGCGGGATCTGGTTGGTGTTCTGGGGCCTGAAGTACTTCAACCCGGAAGACCATCCCAGCGTCAAACAATCCGAATTGGACTACGTGCTGCAGGAAGCCGAACCGGAACAACCGCGCGTGCCGTTCACCCGCATCCTGCGCATGCGCGGCACCTGGGCCTTCGCCCTCGCCTACTCGATGACCGCCCCCGTGTTCTGGTTCTACCTGTACTGGCTGCCGCCGTTCCTGAATCAGCAATACAACCTGGGCATCAACGTGACCCAGATGGGTATCCCGCTGATCATCATCTACCTGACTGCGGATTTCGGCAGCGTGGGCGGAGGGATTCTGTCATCGTTCCTGATCGGTCGCGGCATGAACTCGATCAAGGCGCGGCTGCTGTCGATGCTGCTGTTTGCGTGCTGCATCGTCGGCGTGATCATGGCGGCCGGTTCCAGCCAACTGTGGGTCGCGGTGTTTGCCATCTCCCTGGCGATCGGCGCGCATCAGGCCTGGACCGCGAACATCTGGAGCCTGGTGATGGACTACACGCCCAAGCACATGATGAGCACGGTGTTCGGTTTCGGCGGCATGTGCGCGGCCATCGGCGGCATGTTCATGACCCAGATCGTCGGCCATATCCTCACCGTGACCAACAACAACTACACGGTGTTGTTCACGTTGATCCCGGCGATGTACTTCATTGCGCTGACCTGGATGTACTTCATGGCGCCGCGCAAGATTCCTACCGTCGACGTCTGAGCTAACGTCTGAGCTATCGGCGCCGCTGCTGCCAGGCAGCGGCCAGCCCGCTCATGCAGATCACCCCGATGCCGACCACTGTGGTCACATCGGGGGTATGGTTGAACACCAGCCAGCCCAACAACCCCGCGAACACGATCTGGCAATAGCCGAACGGCGCCAGCAAGGCCGGCGCCGCAAAGCGGAACGCCTGGGTCAGCATCAAGTGCGCGGTCATGCCGCAAGTGCCCAGCGCCAGCATCAACGCGCCATGCCACAGCGTCGGAACCTGCCAGAAAAACGGCACCATTGCACTCATCACCAGGGTATTGCACAGGCCGGCAAAGAAGTTGCTGGTGGTGGGTGTGTCGTACTGGCTGAGGATGCGCGTGAGCAGTTGGTAGAAGCAGAAGAACAGCGCCGAACACAGCGGCAGCAACACCGCGGGGGTGAACAATTCACCGCCGGGGTGGATGATGATCAGCACGCCGACAAACCCACAGATCACCGCCAGCCATTGCCCTCGGGTCACGTGTTCACCAAGCAACGGCACCGAGAGCGCCGTCACCAGGATCGGCGCGAGAAAGTTCACCGCCGTGGCTTCCGCCAGTGGGATGTAGTGCAGCGCCGTCGTGAAAAACAGGCTGGTGCCCAACAGGCAGAGCGCCCGTACTACCTGCATCCCCGGACGCTTGCTGCGCAGCACGCGCAAGCCCGATTGCGGCAGGAAAATCCCGGCCATCAACAAGGTGTGCACCAGGTAACGCGCCCACACCACCATCACGATCGGGTAGAACCCGGCCAGGTATTTGGACAGGGCGTCGTGGCTGGAAAACAGAAACGTCGCCAGGACGATCAGCAAAATGCCCTTGAAGGGATGGTTGACGCCGGATAAAGGGGTACTGACGGTCATCGGATTCTCTTGTGTGGCGCGCGATCGGGCTCAACCCAGTAATCTAGCAGCCGGGCTGGAGCCTGCCCCAAGAGCATAACCAAACACCGTGCGAACAGCGCACTAAATCACGGGTTTCGAGTCCAACGCTGCACATCGTCCTTCCAGTTGCACATTTTTTAACCAAGGCCTTGCTGCTATGAAGAAATTCCTCTTTGCTCTTTCCGCCCTTGCCCTGCTCACCGCCTGCAAGCAGGAAACCCAGGAAGCGCCCAAACCTGCGCCCGCTTCCGTGCAAGCCACCCTGGTACCGCAAACCCCACCCACCGATAAATGGGTCGGCAAATGGATCGGCGTCGAAGGCCTCCACCTGACCATCGCCAAGGACGAGAGTATCGGTCGCGGTCATTACATCCTGACCATGCAATACGGCCTCGACGCCGATGACTCGGGCACGTTCAAGGGGGAAGCGGCCGAAGGCGGCATCGCCTTCACCCGTCCGGATGGCCCGCAACTGCTGCGCGCCGGCGACGGTGCTGCCACCGGGATGAAATGGCTGGCGGATAAAAAGGATTGCCTGGTGGTGGATACCGGCGAAGGTTACTGCCGAAATTAAGGTCCATACTCAGTCACTATCACTATTACTGTAGGCGCGAGCTTGCTCGCGCCTACACAGGGTTCATCGAGAGGATTGCCCCAATGCTATGGAAAAAAGGCCGACGCAGTGACAACGTGGTGGATGCCCGCGATGACAGTGGCGGCGGTGGTGGTGGCATGCGCTTTGGTGGCGGCAAAGGCCTGAGCCTCACGGCCATTGTGCTGATCGTCGGCATCGGCTGGATGACCGGCCAGGACCCGTTGCAGATCCTCGGCCAACTGACTGGCCAGATGGAACAGGCGCCGTCGGTAAGCACGCAGTCACGCCAGGCGCCGCCGGCCAACGATGAGCAAGCGGATTTTGTCCGTGCGGTACTGGGCGATACCGAAGACACCTGGGGCCAGGTGTTCAAGGAAAACGGGTTGGCCTATAAGAACCCGAAACTGATTCTGTTCCGCGGCCGGGTGAATTCCGCCTGCGGTGGCGCCACCTCGGCCAGCGGTCCGTTTTATTGCCCGGCTGACCAGCAGGTGTACCTGGACCTGGATTTCTTCCGGGAAATGTCGCAGCGCTTCCAGGCCGCCGGCGACTTTGCCCAAGCCTACGTGATCGCCCACGAAGTCGGGCACCACGTGCAGACGCTGCTGGGTATCTCATCGAAGATCCAGGCGGCGCGCCAGCAGGGCCGGCAGATGCAGGGCGACGGCGGGTTGCTGGTCCGCCAGGAACTGCAAGCCGATTGCTTCGCCGGCGTGTGGGCCAACCGTGCGCAAAAGCGCCTGAACTGGCTGGAGCCTGGCGATATTGAAGAAGCACTGAATGCAGCCAACGCCATCGGCGATGACCGTTTGCAGCAACAGGGTCAAGGGCGCGTCGTGCCGGACTCGTTTACCCATGGCACCTCGGCACAGCGGGTTCGCTGGTTCAAGACCGGCTTCGCCCAGGGCCAGATCACTCAATGCGACACGTTTACCGCCAAGAGTCTCTAGATGAATAAACGATTGGGGTTGCTGCTGGGTTTGTTAGTCACCTGTTCCGCCTTGGCCGCCGAACATGGCGTAAAAGAAGTCAGTCCCGATCGTTTTCACCTGGAGGCCGGCGACCTCAGTCTCGGATTAAGCCAGGACTGGCGCAAACCGCTGCCCCAGGTCACCCGCGCCTTGGTCATCGTGCATGGCCGCCTGCGCAATGCGCAGACTTACCTTCAAAGCGCTGAAGACGCCGCTGCGCATGCGGGCCAAGCCGCCAACACACTGGTGATTGCGCCGCAGTTTCTCAATGCGTCCGACGTAAAGCGCAACCACCTGGACAACCAGGTGCTGCGTTGGAAGGGCAATGACTGGATGGCCGGCGCCCCCTCCACCGCGCCAGGGCAAATCAGCGCCTACGGTGCCCTCGATCAGATCATCAAGCACCTGGGCAACCGCACGCTATTCCCGGCGCTCAAGGAAATCGTGGTGGCCGGTCACTCCGGCGGCGGCCAGGTGGTGCAGCGTTTCGCCCTCACCGGCCACGATCACCCAACCTTGCGAACCGAAGGCATCCGCCTGCGTTATGTGGTGGCCAACCCGTCGTCCTACGCCTACTTCACCGCGCAGCGCCCGGTGCAGTTCGACACGGCCAGTTGCCCAGGTTTCAACGACTGGAAATATGGCCTGCAACACCTGCCGGCCTACGCCAAGGGCCAGAGCGCCGAGCAGCTTGAGCACGCCTATGTGTCACGCAACATCACCTACCTGCTGGGCCAGCAAGACACCGACCCGAACCACCCGGCACTGGACAAAAGCTGCGCCGCTGAAACCCAGGGCGCGTATCGCCTGATTCGTGGGCACAACTATTTTGACTACCTCAAGCAACGGCATCCGCAGTTGAGCCACACGTTGGTGGAAGTGCCGGGGGTGGGGCATAACGGCGATGGGATGTTTACGTCACCAGAGGGCCAGAAAGTACTCTTCCAATAACCCCCCCTGAAGAAACCCAATCAACATGTGGGAGCGCTATTGTCTGGGCTAGATCATCCGGCGCAGCACCGCGCAATCCTCGGCATGCCAATCCGCCAACTCCGGCCAGGGGTTTTCCGGCAGGTTAACCAACACCGTCCGCGTTCCCGCCGCCCGGCCACAATCCAGGTCGAAGCGGTAATCACCGACCATCACCATTTTGCTCGGCGCCACCTCCCAAGCAGCTGCCAGTTTCAGCAAGCCATCCGGATCGGGCTTCGGTTGCGCATCGTCACGCCCCAGCACGTCCTCAATGGCAAAGCAGTCCGCCAGGCCAATCGCCTCCAGCGTGACATGCGCCAACTCCCGCGCATTACGGGTCAGGATGCCCAAACGGTAACCGCGTCCAGCCAGCTCGCGCACCAACTCAACCGCGCCTTCGGCCGCGACTGAACCCAATGCCAACTCACGCTCATGCGCCAGCAACCAGGCATGCTTGGCCGCCGCGACATCCGCGGGCAATGCCGCCAAGTGTGTGAGGATGTCGTCCTCGGGTGGGATCTCCAGGGCCACGCGAATGGCCGCAAAGTCATGCACGGCCACCGTGAGGGTGCCGTCCATATCGAACACCCAGTGCTTTACGTCCGACAGGCTCATGCCCAATCCTTGCGATGGCGGATCAGGCCTTCCTGGGTCACCGAGGCCACCAGTTGCCCTGCGCGGTTGTACACGCTGCCACGGGAGAACCCACGGGAATTGCCGGCCCATGGGCTGTCCATGGCGTACAGCAACCAGTCGTCGGCGCGCAGGTCGGCGTGGAACCACAGCGCGTGGTCGAGGCTGGCGACCTGCATATCTTTCTGCCACACCGTCTTGCCATGGGGCAGCAAGGAGGTGGTCAGCAGGCCAAAGTCCGAGGCATAGGCCAGCAGGTATTTGTGCAGCGCCGGCGCATCAGCCAGGGCGCCGTCGGCGCGGAACCACACGTATTTGACCGGGTCGGACGGCTGCGGGTTGAACGGGTCTTTTTCCGTGACCGGGCGCACTTCAATAGGCTTGGGGCACAGCAGCTTGTCGCGCATGTGCTCGGGGATCAGGTGCGCACGTTGCTGGGTCAGTTCCAGCTCCGACGGCAGGTTTTCCGGCCCCACCACCACTGGCATGGTGGTCTGGTGATCGAAGCCTTGTTCGTCGTACTGGAACGAGGTGGTGCAGGTGAAGATCGGGTGGCCCTTCTGGATCGCGGTCACGCGGCGCGTGCTGAAACTGCCGCCATCACGCACACGGTCCACCGAATACACCACCGGCAACGCTGCATCGCCGGGACGCAGGAAATAACCATGCAGGGAATGCACGTGCCGCGCTTCTTCTACGGTCTGGCTGGCGGCCGACAGCGACTGGCCGAGCACCTGGCCGCCGAACAGTTGGCGAAAACCCAGGTCCTGGCTGCGGCCGCGAAAGAGGTTTTCCTCGATCGGTTCCAGGGTCAGCAAGTCCACCAGATCTTCCAATACTTGGCTCATAGAGCAACTCCTAAAATCTATGGGGCATTCCGGGCTGCCTATCCATGCAGCGTGTCCAACCATTGGGCGCGGGTGATGCGATACAAAACATGATGGCGCAGCGGGTCATCGGCTGCGACCTTGGGGTGTTCAAAATCTGCCTGCGGATCGTAATGCATACCGATGGCCTGCATGACTTTTTGTGATGGCAGATTGGCTTGCGTGGTGAAGGCGACAATCTCGTCCAGGCTCAAGCGATCAAATCCACAGCGCAACGCGGTCCACGCAGCCTCGCTGGCGTACCCCAGGCCCCAGTGTTCGCGAGCCAGGCGCCAGCCGATCTCCACCGCCGGGGCAAAGTCCGCCTCAAAGCTGACATTCAGCAACCCGGTGAGGCCGATGAACTCACCGGTGTCCTTGCGCTGCAACGCCCACAGGCCAAAGCCGTATTCGGCGAAGTGCCCACGAATGCGGCCGATCAACGCGGCGCTTTCCAGGTGGCTCAGTGTGGCCGGGAAATAACGCATCACCTGCGGGTCGGCGCACATGCGCGCAAACTCCGGCAAGTCAGCGTCGCGCCATTGGCGCAGCACCAGGCGTGCACTTTCCAATTCCAGTATCGGCTCCATGGGTCCCCTCCCTTGCCATGTGCGTGAGTGTACAGCGCTGTTAAGATCCGTCGCAGGTTCCCGTCAGAAAATCCCATGCCTTTGCCATTGATCTACCACGATGACTACAGTCCCGAGTTCCCGGCGGACCACCGGTTCCCCATGGACAAGTTCCGCCTGCTGCGCGACCACCTGGTGGACAGCGGCCTGACCGAGGACAGCCAACTGCTGCGCCCGCAGTTGTGCCCACCGGAGATTCTGGCCCTGGCCCATGACGCTGGGTATATCGAACGCTACATGGGCGGCGAGCTGTCACGCGAAGACCAGCGCCGCCTCGGCTTGCCTTGGAACGAAGCCCTCGCCCGCCGTACCGTACGTGCAGTCGGCGGCTCGATTCTCGCGGCGGAGCAAGCCCTTGACCACGGCCTGGCCTGCCACCTGGCCGGCGGCACCCACCACGCCCACTACGATTACCCGGCAGGTTTCTGCATCTTCAATGACCTGGCGGTGATCAGCCATTACCTGCTGGCCAGCGGCCGGGTCAATCGTGTGCTGATCTTCGATTGCGACGTGCACCAGGGCGACGGCACCGCGCGCATCCTCCACGACACGCCGGACGCCATCACCGTGTCGCTGCACTGTGAAAAGAACTTCCCGGCGCGCAAAGCCCAGAGTGACTGGGACATTCCACTGCCCATGGGCATGGGCGACGCCGACTACCTCAAGGTGGTGGATGACGCCCTCAACTACCTGCTGCCGCTCTACCAACCCGATCTGGTGCTATACGACGCCGGCGTTGATGTACACAAGGACGACGCCCTCGGTTACCTCAAGCTGACAGACGAAGGCGTCGCCGCCCGCGATGAAAGCGTGATGCGCCACTGCCTGGGCCGCGACATTCCGGTCATGGGCGTGATCGGTGGCGGCTACAGCAAGGACCGCCCGGCCCTCGCCCGCCGCCACGGCATCCTGCACCACAGTGCGCAACGGGTGTGGACGTCATCAGGTTGTCATTGAACCGTGGGCGTTACCCACAATGCCTGTGGAACCACCTGTGGATAACTTGAGCGTAAGCACCTGAAAGCCAGAGGCAGTCTGGCCTGTAGGAAGTTGTACATTTTTTGATCAGGCAGTTGTGCCGTCCTCGGGTAGAATGCTCGGCCTATTCAGCGACCGTAGCCCGACCCATGCCTCAGACCCCTCCTCCTCATGTTGCCATTATCGGCGGCGGCCCTGCCGGGCTGATGGCCGCCGAAGTCCTGAGCCAGGCGGGCGTGCGGGTGGACCTGTACGACGGCATGCCGTCCGTGGGGCGCAAGTTCCTGCTGGCCGGCGTGGGCGGCATGAACATCACGCATTCCGAGGCGTACCCGGCGTTTCTGTCGCGCTACGCCGAACGTGCGCCACACATGGCGCCCTTGCTGCGCGCATTTGGGGCCGAGGCGTTGTGCGAATGGATCCACGGCTTGGGGATCGAGACCTTTGTCGGCACCTCGGGCCGGGTGTTTCCTACCGACATGAAAGCTGCACCGCTGCTGCGTGCCTGGCTCAAGCGCCTGCGCGACCAGGGCGTGGTTATCCACACCCGCCATCGCTGGGTGGGCTGGAATGCCGAGGGCGACTTACTTATCCACAGCCCTGACGGCGAAAAAACTGTCCACAGCGACGCCGTGCTGCTGGCCCTTGGCGGCGGCAGCTGGTCGCGGCTGGGCTCTGACGGTGCCTGGCTCAAGTTGCTGGAGGACAAAGGCGTACCCTACGCCCCGCTGCAACCCAGCAATTGCGGTTTCGAGGTGTCGGCCTGGAGCGAACTGATGGTCAGTAAATTCGCGGGCGCGCCGTTGAAAAACGTCGCCATCGGGCTGGGAGATGACAAGCCTCGCCTGGGCGAATGTGTGGTCACGGCAATGGGTATCGAAGGCAGCTTGATCTACGCGTTGTCGGCACCGATCCGGGAAGTGATCAACCGCGACGGCTCGGCCACCGTGCATATCGACCTGTTGCCGAGCAAGCCGCTGGACAAGGTTCAGGCCGCGCTGGCCAAACCACGTGGCTCACGCTCGATGAGCAAGCATTTGCACAGTCAGTTGGGGCTGGACGGGGTGAAAGCGGCACTGCTGCGCGAGTTGGCACCGGCTGACCACTTCAACGATCCGGCGCAATTGGCGGTGGATATCAAGGCGCTGCCGTTGACCCTGGTGAAGACCCGGCCAATGGATGAGGCGATCAGCACAGCCGGCGGCGTGCCGTTTGAGGCGTTGGATGAGCGGTTGATGCTCAAGCCGTTGCCGGGGGTGTTTTGTGCAGGGGAGATGCTCGACTGGGAAGCGCCGACGGGGGGCTATCTACTCACAGGATGCTTTGCCAGCGGACGGGCGGCTGGGCGCGGCATGTTGGAGTGGCTTAAGCGCTGAGACTTGTGGCGAATTCAAAGTCGCTTTCGCAAGCAAGCCCGCTCCCACATTTTTGATCTGTGAATACATTCAAAATGTGGGAGCGGGCTTGCTCGCGATGGGGCCATCAGCAACGCCGAAAAATCACTTCTTCTTGCGCGGCCCAGTGTTAAAAACAGGCACCTTGCGCACCGGTTTGATCGACGGCTCTGCCGGCGCCACTTCCCCGCTGTCCACCCACTTGCCCAGGTTGCGCTTACCGCCGCCACCAGAGCTTTTAGGTTTCTTCGGTTTTTTCGGCTTCTTCACCACCTGCCCGCTGGCATCGGTGTCCGGCACGCGGTGCTCCGGTTCGAAATCCTGTTCCATGTGACGGGTCAGGGTCTGACGGGTCAGCATCTCGATGGCCGACAGCATGTTCACTTCATCGGCACACACCAGGGAAATCGCCTCACCGGTGTTGCCCGCACGGCCGGTACGGCCGATACGGTGGATGTAGTCCTCGGCCACGATCGGCAGGTCGAAGTTGACCACCAGCGGCAGGTCTTCGATATCCAGGCCACGGGCCGCCACATCGGTGGCTACCAGGATCTGCACTTCACTGGACTTGAAGCGGTCCAGTGCGCGTTGGCGGGTAGCCTGAGGCTTGTCGCCATGGATGCCGTCGGCATTGATGCCCAGGCCCTGCAACTTATCCACCAGCGCATCCACACCGTTACGGGTCTTGGCGAACACCAGCACCTGCTTCCAGCGACCTTTGCGCATCAGGTGCACAAACAGCTCCGGCTTGCGCTTCTTGTCCACCGGCACGACCCACTGCTTGACCGTGTTGGCAGCGACGTTGCGCGGGCTGACTTCGATGCTCAGCGGATCGTTGAGCATCTGCCCGGCCAGCAGGCGGATGTCATCGGAGAAGGTCGCGGAGAACAGCAGCGTCTGGCGCTTTTTCGGCAACATGCGATAAATGTTGGCAAGCTCTTCGGAGAAGCCCAGGTCGAGCATGCGGTCGGCTTCGTCCAGCACCAGGGTTTGCAGCTGGTTGAGTTTCAGCGCGTTTTGGCGGAACAGGTCAATCAGGCGGCCAGGGGTGGCGACCAGGATGTCGACACCTTTGCGCAACTTCATCATCTGCGGGTTGATGCTCACGCCGCCGTACACCGCGTAAGTGGTCAGCGGCAGGTTTTGCGCGTACTCGGCGACGCTGGCGTGCACCTGTTCGGCGAGCTCGCGGGTCGGGCACAGGATCAGCGCACGGGCCGAGTTGGCGGCGACTTTCGGCCCTTCCATCGTCAACAGTTGCAACAACGGCACGGCGAAACCGGCGGTCTTGCCGGTGCCGGTCTGGGCCGCGGCCATCAGGTCGCGACCGGCCAGCACCGCCGGAATGGCTTGCGCCTGCACCGGCGTCGGGGTCTGGTAGCCAAGCGTCTCAAGGGCGCGCAGCAAGGGTTCGATCAGGCCAAGGGTGGCGAAAGTCATGTAGATACCGTAGGAAAAATTCAGCGCAAGGGCGTAATGCGCGGCAGTTTACCTTATTTCCGGCTTCGGCTTGCGCCACTGGGGCAGGCTGATCAACAGCACGGCGCTGATAATCACCAACATGGCCAGGGCTTCTTCCAGACCAATGGTCTCGCCCACGAACACAATCCCCAGCAACACCGCCACCGCCGGGTTCACATAGGCATAGCTGGTCGCGGCCGCCGGGCGGACATGCTTGAGCAGGTACATGTAGGCATTGAAGGCAATGATCGAGCCGAACACGGTCAGATACGCCAGGGCCAGCCAGCCTTCCAGCGGTGGCACAGCCTGCAGGCGTTCACCGGACAGCGCGCTGACCATCAGCAACGCCACACCGGCGACCAGCATTTCCGCAGCACTGGCCATGGCGCCTTGGGGCAACGGCAACTGTCGGCTCCACACCGAACCAAACGCCCAGGATGCCGCCGCCACCAACAGCAACACAGCCCCCATCGGGCTCGATTGCAACGTACTGCCCATGTTGAGCATGGCAATGCCGATGATCCCCAGGATCACCCCAGCCCATTCCAGACGGGTGTTACGCGCGCCCCAGAAATACCCACATAGCAAGGTGAACAACGGCACGGTCGCCACGGCCAACGCCGCCACGCCGGACGACACACCCATGTGTTCCGCCACACTGACCCCACCATTGCCCACGGTGAGCAACAAAAGACCGATCATCCCGGCCGCCTTCCACTGCGGCCAAGTCGGTGCCGGCACCCCGCGCCAGCGCAGGAAGCCGTACATCAATGCCCCCGCCGTGCAGAACCGAATCCCCGCCAGCAACAACGGCGGCCAGTACTCCACACCGATGCGAATCACCAGGTAGGTAGACCCCCAAATCACATACAACGCAAAAAAGGCGGCGATCAACGGTAAGGGAAAGCGACGTGGGCCAGGCATTGGGCGGCTCTATGGCAGGAGATGGGAGGCTTATTCTAAAAAGGCAGGTCGCTAAACATAAGTTACAAAACCTGTTTAAAACGCCAATACACTTTTCAAAGCATGGTTGTGAAGGCTATAAACCGTGCTTTCGAAAGTCACGCGCAACCGGAGCCTTATCATGGACAAATACGACCGCCTGCTCCTCAGCGCCCTGCTCGAAGACGGCCGCGCTTCCTACGCGCAATTGGCCCGCACGGTGAACCTCTCTGCCCCTGCCGTGGCCGAACGCGTGGCGAAGCTGGAGGCCAGTGGCGTGATCACCGGGTATCAGGCCAAGGTGGACCTGTCCAAAGTCGGTTTGCCGATTCAATGCGTGATGGAACTGCGGCTGACTAACCATGGCAGCCAAAAGACCTACGACGCCCTGGCGCAGATCCCCGAGTTGACCGAGTGCCATCGGGTGACGGGTGATCCGTGCGTGATCATGCAGGCGGCAGTGGGGTCTATGCCGGAGTTGGAGAACTTGATCAATCGCGTAGCGAAATTCGGCTTTAGCAAGACCTCGATCATTTTGTCGAGCGCGATAGAGCGGCGGGTGCCGTTGGGGCAGTTGGAGGGGATCGGGAAGAGTGGTGGCTGACCCACCGCCATCGCGGGCAAGCCCGGCTCCCACCTTTGAAATGCATTCCAACTGTGGGAGCAGGCTTGCCTGCGATGACGTAAGTTGCATCAATGCACATTTGAGCGTTCAACAATCCAATCGATAATCTGCCTGATCGTGGTGATGTCATCCCAATCTGCCTGAGTGGCTTGCAGCTTGAACTGCCACTTGATCTGCATGACGAAGCAGGTCAAATCGTCATCAATGATCTTGAAGTCATGGATGAAATCCGTTTGCTCTGTCACTTGGCTGCGGTCGATGAAGCCGATGATGTCGACGAATAGCTGAATGACCTTTTCGCTGATCTGCGCAAAGACTGCCCCTCGATGACCGCCGCCTAGCTAATGTGGGAGCGGGCTTGCTCGCGAAAGCGGTGGATCAGTCAATACAGGTGCTGACTGACACTCCGCTTTCGCGAGCAAGCCCGCTCCCACCATTGGATCTTCGGTTGTTTTGGGATTGCGGCGGGTTTAGAACCCGCGATGTTTCTTCAGATGCTCATTGATCTTCGCCGCTGGCACTTTCTGCAAGGTGCACAGCAGGTCGTGGGACAGTTCACGCAAGCCGTGGGTACGCCGCAGTTCCTGGGCCAGGTGGGCCGTGAGGTTGGCCGCCATTTCCGCATCCGCCAGCGCTCGGTGAGCCTGGCCGGTGTGGGGCAGTTGGGCGTAGGCGTTGAGGGTGCCGAGCTTGTGGTTGGGCGCAGCCGGCATGAGGCGGCGGGCAAGCAGCAGGGAGCAGGCGAATTTCTGCAGGCGGGTGCGGCGGATCAGGCCCAGCTCGTAGTCCCAGAACTTCTGGTCGAACGCGGCGTTGTGCGCCATCAGCGGCGTGGTGCCGACGAACTCGTTGACCTCGTTCATTACCCGCTCGGCCGGCGGCGCGCTGCGCAGCATGGCGTTGCTGATGCCGGTGAGTTGTTCGATGAAAGCGGGCACATGCACGCCGGTTTTCATCAGGCTCTGATAGCGGTCCACGATCTGGCCACGCTCAAGGATGACCACCGCGATTTCCGTGGCCCGGCAGTGGCTGCTCGGGGTGATGCCGGTGGTTTCAAAGTCGATGACCGCTATACGTTCCAAACCTGTTCCAACTCTGTGAAAGAATCTATTTAAGCAGCAACGCGCCTTCGATCGGCACATAACGGCTGGCGGCGCGGATCAATGAGTTGGCCGTCAGCCCCGGCACGCCGTAGGCCACGGCTTCGACGCCATGCTTGTGGATAACCCGGTCAAGCAGCATGTCGAAATCACCGTCACCGGAGGCCAGGACGATTTCGTCGACGTGGTCGGCGGCGTCCATGATGTCGAGGGTGATGCCCACGTCCCAGTCGCCCTTGGCCGAGCCGTCGCTGCGCTGGATGTAGGGTTTGAGTTTCACCGTGAAACCCAGGTTGCGCAGGATCTGCTGGAACTGTTGCTGTTTGCTGTCACCACGGTCGATGGCATAAGCGTATGCCTCGACGATCTGCCCGCGCGAGCTGATGTCAGCCCACAGCGCGGCGTAGTTGAAGTGACAACCATAGGCCTGGCGGACGGTGTAATAGAGGTTTTGCACATCGGCGAACACTGCAATTTTTTTCACCGTACTTCCTCATGACAGCCAGGCGCCAGGGCCCGGAAAGGGTGCCAGTATGCCAGCCGCGAGAAGGTTTCCGGGAAAAATCAGACCGGGGCGACGCTCGCCCCGGGCCAAGGTGGGTCAGACGAAGGAATCATCGTCGCCAAAGGAGGAAGAGTCGTCGGAATAATCGCTGTCGGCAAAGCTGTCCGAATTGTTGCCACCCCAGCTGTCATTGCCGGCGTACTTCTGGTCGTCATTGCCCCAGCCGCCTTGATCACTGGCCGGTGCCGGTTGCTCGATGATTTCCTCCACCACCTGCGGTTGCTGGTTGTGATGGAACAGGCTGCTGATGCCTTCGGCCAGCAACACACCACCGGCCACGCCGGCGGCGGTCTTCATCGCGCCGCCAAGAAAACCGCTGCCCACCGGAGCGGCTGGAGCAGGTTGTTGATAGTTCTGCTGCGGCGCAGGCTGGCTGAACCCTGGCCGCGCCGGTTCGCGCCAGCCGCCACCGGAAGACGCCGGCGCGCTTTGGGCCGGTTGCGGCTCACGGGAACCGCCACCACCAAAGATGCTCGACAGGAATCCGCCGCTGCTCGCCGGGGCTGGCTGCGCGGACTTGGCCCGTTGCAGCTCGTCCTGCAATTGCTGGATCTGTTGCGCTTGCTGCTTATTCTGCGCGTCGAGGCTCTTGAGCGCATGTTCCTGCACCAGGATCGACTGGGTCATGTAGTACCCGGCCGCCGGTTGGCGCGTCATGTGTTCCTTGATCCGCGCTTCGGCCTGGGCGTCGCGGGGGGCTGAGTCCGTTTCGGCTTGTTGCAACCGTGAAAACAGTCCATCGATCAGGGTTTGCTCTTCGCTGTTCATGGCGACCTCGTTAGATTGCCGGTAAAAATCGTGGTCTCGCCTTTATTCAGGCGCCGACCTAGTTATGGGGATGTTACGAGTTGTTTCAATGGTCTTTACTCAAGGTTTACGTTTGCTTACCTCCGGTAATGATCGGTTAAAGTGTTGCCCTTGCTTTCAGGCCTGCGATGAACTTGATGAATCCGTTAGACGTGCTGCGCGACTCCTTCCGTTTCACCCAACGCAACCTGGGCGCCATCGTCCAGCTGTGTCTGCCATTGGTGATTTTCGAAGCCCTGCTGCAACAGGTGCTCAACCATGTCGTCGGCCCGGATGCGTTTCCCGGCTACAGCGTGGTGGTGGGGTTGCTGGTGTACCCGCTGTACACCGGCGCATTGATCCTGTTTCTGGATGCTCGCACCCGTGGCGAGTCGCCGGGCACTAAAGATGTCTGGGCCATGGCCCTTACTCTGTGGCCGCGCTTTGCCCTGCTGACCGCGATGAGCACGCTGCTGATTCTGCTGGGGCTGTCGCTGTATTTCCTGCCGGGGCTGTGGCTGATGGTGGTGCTGGCATTTGCCGAATACCTGCTGGTGCTGCGTGGCATGCCGGCGTTGGAGGCGATGAAGGAAAGTTTCCGTCTGAGCCGTGGGCATTTCTGGCTGATCCTGGTGTGCCTGCTGTGCGTGATGACGCCACTGTGGTTGCTCAAAGGCGCCAGCGTTGCGGCCTATCCAACGCCTGCGCCGCTGCTGGGGCTGCTACTGGACAGCGCCCACAGCTTTCTGCAGCTGTTTACCAGCGTGGTGCTGTTCCGTTTATTCATGTTGATCGGTGGCGATGCCGACGCGCGGTGATATGCTCCGTGCCACCTCTGAAACGCTATAAGCCGAGCCAATGACCCGTTTATTGCGCATCACCTTGCTGGGCCTGCTGATCATCGCAGGCCTGCTGACCGCCCTGATCTACAGCCTGACCTGGCGCCCCGAGGCGAAGGAAACCCTGCCGGTGAGCTGCGTCGCGCCGCGTGCGCCCACGCTGTTGCCGGGGCAAGCGCTCAAGGTCATGACCTGGAACGTGCAATACCTGGCCGGCAAAAATTATGTGTTCTGGTACGACACCTTCGACGGCAGCGGCCCCGACGACCGCCCCACCGTAGAAGACATGGCCGCCAGCCTCGACGAAGTGGCGCGGGTCATCCGCGACGAACAGCCCGACATCCTGCTGCTGCAGGAGCTCGACGAAAACGCCAAGCCGTCCCACTACCAGGACCAACTGGCCCTGCTGCAAGAGCGCCTGGTCGATCTCTACCCGTGCAGCGCCCAGGCCTTCGACTGGAAAGCCGACTTCGTGCCAAACCTGCACATCTTCGGCAGCGTGGGCCGCAAACTGGCGACCCTCAGCCGTTACCAGATCGAACACGCCGAACGCCTGCAGCTGCCGGCGCCCGAGGCCAACATCCTGAGTCGCCAGTTTCAACCCAAGCCTGCCTTGCTGTTGACCTACCTGCCCCTGAGCGACGGCGGACAACTCGCGGTGCTCAACACTCGCATGGACGGTGACGCCCCTGGCCGCAGCGCGGTGATGGAGCAGGTCCAGACCACGGTCAAATTGCTGGATAAATTTGAAGGCCGTGGCACGCCCTGGCTGATCGGTGGGGACTTCAACCTGCTGCCACTGGGCCAATTCCTGCGCCTGGACGCCACCAAACGCGGGCAATATTCGCCGGACAGCGAGCTGCATCTGCTGTGGGACAAATACCCGATGATCCCGAGCAATAGCCAATCCAGCGGGATCGATCGTGAGAAATGGCTGACGAACTTCCCCAACGACCCGAGCGTGGACGGGCCGGACCGTACGCTGGATTACCTGTTCTACAGCCCGCGGATCAAACGGGTGGAGGCCAAGGTGCGCCAGGAGGATACGTTACGTATTTCCAACCACCTGCCGGTGATCGCCCGCTTCCTGCTGCCTGCCGCACAATAGCCCCTAGGGTTTCAACACCTAGGCCCGCAGCGGCTTAAGCCACTCAAGGCTTTCAACCGTGGTGCCGGATGGGCGGTATTCACAGCCGATCCATCCTCGGTAGCCACGCTGCTCAAGCGCCGCGAACAACGCGGCAAAGTCCATGGTTCCGGTGCCCGGCTCATGACGCCCCGGGTTATCGGCGATTTGTACATGGACGGTCCTGTCGTAAAACTGCGCCAACACCCCGGCTGCGTCGCCGGTCAAAAGCTGGGCATGGTAAAGATCCAGAATCAGCCCGACACTCGTAAAGGTTTCCAGCACCTGTTGCGCCTTGCTGAAGTCAGACATGTAATAGCCTGGCATCGCCTGCGGGCAGATCACTTCAATAAGCGCGCGCAAACCCTGATCTTCGAGGTACTTGACCGCGTATTCCAGGTTACTTACGTAGGCAGGCGCGCTCTCATCCTGGGGTGTGGTCACGCCAGACATGATGTGCACATCCGAGCAGTTCAGCGCCTTCGCATAGCGGGCCGCCTCGCGCAGCCCATCGCGAAATTCCTGCTCCTTGCCCTGCAAGGCAGCGATGCCTTTGGTAACACCTGCCGGCGCTGCGAACTGAATCAACGGCAGGTTGTATTGAGCCAGGTGATCGGCGAGCAGGCTGGCGTCAAATTCATAGGGATGGTTGCCATGAACGAAAGGACGTTGGGTAGTGCAGCGGGAGTCTCAAACCTCCTGTTCGGGGTGTACAACACAGGGGTTGCCCTGCTTGGCGAAAAGTTGAGAATTCGCTACCGGTATGACAGCACTGCGTTTATTCCTGAATGGGCCAACGCGGCGTTTAAATACATCCAGACCCACTACTCCACCAACGAGCGTTACATTGCCCCTGTCAGCCTTGAGCCAGGGGACATTCTGGTGATGGATAACCTGCGGGTCCTGCATGCCCGGCATAAATTCATCGATGGCAACCAACAGAGAAAAGTAGGAAGGCTGTGGATCGCTGATGACGCGAGCACCACATTCAAGAACATCCTGGATCAATCCCCGGTGCGCAGGGCCATGCTGCCCTTTCAGAACTACAATATTGCCCAGTCTGAAACCGCCGGGCATTCGTTCATCGAGTACACCTGCGGCATCCGCGCCCAATCGAGCACATCGTTGCCAAACGCGCATAAGCAATTTGACAGTGCGCTTGAAGCGCTTTAAGCCCTTCAAGACAACCTCCGTGCTCTGATTCAACGCGTTCAGCTAACCCCCCAGTCATCAAAACGACTGGGGGAGTTACTTACATTCAAGGCTTTCTGGGTTTGATTCGGGCCGTCGCTTCGGCCACCAACGGGTCATCCGGCCAGTAGTGCTTGGGGTAGCGCCCTTTCAAATCCTTCTTCACCTCGGCATAGGTACTGCGCCAGAAGTTCGCCAGGTCCTGCGTGACCTGCACCGGCCGCCGCGCCGGGGACAACAGGTGCAACTTCACGGCCACGCGCCCGCTGGCAATGCGCGGGGTGTCGGCCAGCCCGAACAATTCCTGCAAGCGCACCGCCAGGATCGGCGGCTGTTCGCTGTAGTCCAAACGCACCGATGAGCCCGACGGCACTTTCACATGCTGTGGCGCCAGTTCGTCCAAACGTTGGGGCAGTGGCCAGGGCAGCAGGTTGTGCAGGAAGCTGGAGATATCCAGGTTGGCGAAATGGCTCAGACGCGAGACTTTGCCCAGGTAGGGCATCAGCCAGTGTTCAAGGCTGGCGAGCAACGCCTTGTCACTGAGGTCGGGCCATTCGCTGGTTTTGCCGGCGTCGAGCTGGCGCAACAACATGACCCGAGCCTGCCATTGCCGCAGTTCTGGCGTCCACGGCAGCAGTTCCAGGCCTTTGCGGCGTACCAGGTTGACCAGCGCCTGGCTGCGGGCGGATTCGTCGAGGCCAGTCAGCGGTTCGCGGCTGAGCACCAGTTCGCCGACTTTGCGTTGGCGTTCGGCGCGCAGTACGCCTTCGCGTTCGTCCCAATCGAGTTGGTCGACGTTGCGCACTTGCTCGGCCAGCACCGTGTCGAACAGCGCCGGGTCGAAATCCGCCGCCAAGTAGATACGTTCCTCACGCTGGCCCTGGCGGCTACCCAGGTCGGCGATCACCAGCCAAGCCTGTTTCATCAGGCTGTCAGCCTCCGCGAACAGCGCGGCGCGGCCGTTGGCCAGGCGGTACTCGGCACCGCCGGGGCGACGCTGCTGGGCGACGCGATCCGGGTAGGCCAGTGCCAGCAAGGCACCGAGCCAGCGCGGGTGATCGGGGTCGGCAACGGGTTGTGTGGCCTGGCCTCTTAGGTAGCCTCGGTATTGTCGCGCCAGTTGCTTGGCCCGCTGTACACCGCCTTGAGTGCCGCGTGCACGCTCTTCGCCGGACAACAGCGCCAATCGACTGTGCAAATCCGCACCGCCACCGCGCAAGATGTCGCGCTCTCCCAGCAGGGCCGCCACATCGCATGCCGTCGCCGCCAACCCAAGAGCCTGCCCGCGCAGCAGCAGATGGGCGATACGCGGATGGGCCGGCAACTCGGCCATCTTCTGCCCGTGAGCGGTGAGTTTTTCTTCATCCAACGCACCGAGGCGCCCCAGCAGATCCTGGGCCTGGGCATACGCCGCCGTCGGCGGCACATCCAGCCAGACCAACTGAGTGGGCGTGACGCCCCAGCGCGCCAGTTGCAAAGCCAGGCCGGCCAGGTCGGCGGCGAGGATTTCCGCACTGCCGTAGGCGGCCAGGCCTTCGTGTTGGTCTTCGGACCACAGGCGATAACACACGCCCGGCTCCAGGCGCCCTGCTCGACCGGCGCGCTGGGTGGCGCTGGCGCGGGAAATGCGCTGGGTGTCGAGGCGGGTCATGCCGCTTCCGGGGTCGAAACGCGGCACCCGCGCCAACCCGGCGTCGATCACGACGCGCACGCCGTTGATGGTGAGGCTGGTCTCGGCAATGTTGGTCGCCAGCACGACCTTGCGTTTGCCGACGGGCGCCGGGTCGATGGCGGCGCGTTGAGCGTTGAGGTCCAGTTCGCCATGCAGCGGGCACAACACCACATCCGCGCGCTCGCCGAGGGCGTCAGCCAGTTGCTGGTTGACCCGGCGAATCTCCGCCTGCCCCGGCAGGAACACCAGCACGCTGCCGGTTTCGTCTTGCAGGGCGTCGAGGACAGTCTGCACCACACGCGGTTCGATGAATTCACCGGGTTGGTAGGGGCGGCCCCAGCGCATCTGCACCGGGAACATGCGCCCTTCGCTGCGCAGGATTGGCGCGTTGTCCAGCAGCCCGGCCAGGCGTTCGCCTTCGAGGGTGGCAGACATCAACAGGATTTTCAGCGGTTGATCATCGCGAAAGAGTTCGCGGCCGTTCAGGCTCAAGGCCAGCGCCAGGTCGGCGTCGAGGCTGCGCTCGTGAAACTCATCGAAGATCAGCAGGCCCACGCCGTCCAGCGCCGGATCGTCCTGCAGGCGGCGGGTGAGGATGCCTTCGGTGACCACTTCGATGCGCGTATTGGGGCCGACCTTGCTGTCCAGACGAATGCGATAGCCGACGGTTTCACCGACTTTTTCACCCAACTCGCTGGCCAGACGCTCGGCCGCCGCGCGGGCTGCGAGACGACGGGGTTCGAGCATCAGGATGGTCTGCCCGGCCAGCCAGGGCTCGTTCAACAAGGCCAAGGGCACGCGGGTGGTTTTACCGGCGCCGGGGGGCGCTTCCAGCACGGCTTCATGGCGATTCGCCAAGGCGTCACGCAGTGCGGGTAAAACTTCATCAATCGGCAACGAATTCATACTGGCTCCAAAGCAGAGCGGCGAGTATAACGGCGAACTGCCGGATGCCGACGCTGGTCTGAAAAACACCACCAGCTGCGCCTGGCTACGCGGTCAAAGGTGGGAGCTGGCTTGCCTGCGATACTGACAACTCGGTCTTTCAAATAAGCCGAGGGGGTGCCATCGCAGGCAAGCCAGCCCCCACATTAGAGCGGTGTTGCTCGGCAGTATTGTCATATAGTCCCGTATCAATCGTGTTCAGGAGAATGTTATGCGTATCGCTTCCCGTGTCATTGGCGGTGTCCTCGCCGTCACCCTGCTGAGCCAATTGACGGCCTGCGGTTCGATCTTCTACCCGGACCGCCGTGGCCAGATCGACGGCAAGATCGACCCGACCATTGCCGTGCTCGATGCGGTGGGCCTGCTGTTCTATGTGATCCCCGGCCTGATCGCGTTCGGCGTGGACTTCGCCACTGGCGCTATCTACTTCGAACCGGGCAAGACCGCCCAGGTCGATCCGCAAAAACTCCACGAAGCCATTGGCGCCGACGGCAAGGTCGACAACGCCAAGCTGCAAAGCATCATCCAGAAAGAAACCGGCCGCAGCCTGCCGCTGGACGACCCGCGAATGATCCAGTTCAAGGGCAGCGTACAACAGCTCGCCAGCCTGGGCCTGCAACCCGCTGCCTAAGGATTCGACCCGCCTATGACCAGCAGTCCCGAACACGCCAGGCTCTTGCGCCTGGCCACTCGCGCTTCGGTGGGTGTGGCCTGTGCGTTGATTATCACCAAGTCCATCGCCTGGTGGTTCAGCGGCTCGGTGAGCATGCTCGCCGGGTTGACCGACTCGCTGCTGGACGGCGTGACCTCACTGCTGAACCTGCTCGCGGTGCATTACGCGCTGCGCCCGGCCGATGACGATCACCGTTATGGGCATGGCAAGGCCGAATCGCTGGCAGGCATGGCACAGGCGCTGTTTATCGGCGGCAGTGCGGTGTTGATCGCGCTCCAGGCCTACGAGCGCTTGCAACACCCGGAACCTGTGGGCGCGCCGTGGTTGAGCATTGGTGTGATCGTGTTTTCCCTGGTGCTGACAGTAGCCTTATTGATGCTGCAGCACCGGGTGATCCGTGAAACCGGCTCCAACGCCGTGCGCGCGGACTCACTGCACTACCGCTCGGACCTGATGCTCAACGGCAGCATCCTGGTGGCGCTGGTGGTGGCAGGTTTTGGCTACCATCAGGTGGACGCCTGGTTCGGCCTGGGGATTGCCGCCTACATCTTGTGGAGCGCGATCCAGATCGCCCGGGAAAGCTTCGCGGTGTTGATGGATGAGGAACTGCCGCCGGACGTCAGCCAGCACATGCTGGAACTGGCCCGTGGCGTACCGGGCGTATTGGGTGCGCATGATTTGCGCACGCGGATTTCCGGCAGCCATTGGTTTGTGCAGCTGCACCTGGAATTGCCGGGGGAATTGACGCTGTCAGTGGCCCATGGCATCAGCGACCAGGCCGCCGATGCCATTCACAAGGCTTACCCGCGTGCCGAAGTACTGGTGCACGCCGACCCGCGGGAAGTGGTCACGGGCAATAAAACCTAGTACTGCACCTGATAACCCCGGCTGCTCAGGCAGTTGCCCTGCGCCTGGCGGTAGGTTTGTACCACCGCCGGGTCGGGGGCGTAGGTGACTTGCTGCGGGTCGAAGCCGCTCTGCTGAACGGCCCAGCGATAACAGTCATAACCGTCCTGTTGTACCTGCGCCGGTGACTGGCCGTTGGCCGGATACGCCACCACGTCATAGCCATTGCCTTGCGGCGCGGGCGGCGGTGCAGGCACGGCGGCTGGCGGTTGCACCACCACATACTGCTGGGAGCTGCTTTCGTAGGTGTAATAGGCGCCGGCGGCGAGGAAGAACAGCGCGCCGCCCACCCACACTTCACGGGCGTAGTCCGGCAGGTAATGCACGCGGATGCCGTAAGGCGGCGTCACCACCACATAGCGCGGGCCTTGTGGACGGTACCAATAGCCGCCGGAGTAGAAGTAATCCTGGCCACGGTAAGGCACGCGGTAATTGCGGTCGGGGAAGCGGTCGATCACGTAGCCGGGGCGATGTTGCGGGCCTGGGCCCCAGCCGTTGCCATGGCCGTCGGGACGACCGGGCCAGCGGTTGTCGCCAGGACGCGAGCCCGGGCCGCCGGCTTCCCAGTGCGGGTTGCCGTCATTGCGTCGAGGGATGTCGCGGTAGTAGCCCTGGCGCGGTTCCTGGGTCTGGCGCACGGTGTCGGGGCGACTCTGGATCGGCAGGTTATTCGAGGGTTGTGGTTGTGGCTGCGGCCGCCCCTGCTCGTTACCTTGGGGGTGCCCCTGCCATTGGCCGCCACTGTTCTGGCCACCTCGATCAAAATGCTGATTCTGCGGGCGTGGCTGATTGTTTTCCGGCCGAGGCTGGTTGTTCTGTGGACGCGAGGGGTTATTCTGCGGCCGCGGCTGTTCATTTCCCCCTGGCCGTCCGCCCTCCGGCCCTCTTTCGTGCTGTCCACCGCCGTCACCGCGCGGCCCGTTGTCACGCTCCTCGGCCACTGCCTGGGCGCCAACGGTGACCATCAGCAAACCTACACCTGCCATACGCCAGATGCGCTTCATGCTATTCCTCACTGCGGATTAGGGCCTGTCCATGAGACTGGAAAAGCCAGGCCCGGTTCGCGGACAGGTTATCAGCAGGCAAAAGAAAAGGGGTGACCCGTCGGCCACCCCTTGAGAATTTCGTCCTGGCTCAACGCTTTTGGCGTTGGCTCACCTCACGCCGTCTTGTGGACAGTGTGCAGCCTGGAGGCCGGCTCAACCCTGCTGGGGTGGCGGCCGCAGCGGACCTGATTGGGCTCGCTGCAAGTGGACTGTTGTCCAGGCGGTGATTCTGTTGATAAAGATACCCGTCAGCGCCCGGCAGATGATTGCGAAGATTGCGTCAATAAACAGTGCTTGCGCAATTTTTAACCCTTCATGGATAATTCGCCGCAATAGTTACGACAAAGGCTAACCCAATGAGCAAGCTTGACCGATACGACCTGAGTATTTTGGCGGAATTGCAACGTGATGCGAGGATCTCCAACCAGGAGTTGGCCGAACGCATCGGCTTGTCGCCGTCGCCGTGCTCGCGCCGGGTCAAGCAGTTGGAAGACGATGGCTACATCGCTCGCCAGGTCGCGTTACTCGACCGCAAGATGCTCGGCCTGAGCCTCACCGCCTATGTGCTGATCGGCATGGACCGCCACACCCCGGAGCGTTTCGAGAACTTTGAAGCGGCGATCCGCACCCTGCCCCAAGTGCTGGAATGCAGTTTGGTCACCGGGATGGACGCGGACTATCAGTTGAAAGTGGTGGTGCCGGACATGGATCACTACCAGAAGTTGCTGCTGGGGCATCTGACCCGCATTGAAGGGGTGACCAGTGTGCGGTCAAGCTTTGTGCTGAACCAGGTGCTTAACAGCACCGAATTGCCGCTGACTCACCTGCGCACCTGATTTCAAGAACACTGTAGATCCCCTGTGGGAGCGGGCTTGCTCGCGAATGCGGTCTGTCAGTTGATGAATAGGTGACTGACCCACCGCATTCGCGAGCAAACCCGCTCTCACAGTTGGACGCACTTCGATCCAGGTCAATGTTGCGTCTGTAACGCTGCCGTATACTGCCCGCCTGCCCTGCTGGAACGCCCTAATGAACAACATCGACCCCGCCCTGTTTGAAGAATGGATGATGACCGGTCTGGTCACCCTGCTGATCATTTTCATGGGCTTTATCGTCTGGGACCTGGCGAAGAAGTCCAAAGCCGGGCGCTTTGGCTCTTTCATCCTGTTCTTCGTCTTGGGCCTGGGCGTGGCCGCGTTCATCATCAAGAGCGTGGTGATCGGCCTGATCGAGTCCGGCGCCTTATAAGCGCGCCGGCACTTCCTTCCACTGGCCTTGATCCAGGCCGTCGATCGTCCAATCGCCAATGCGCACGCGCACCAGGCGCAAGGTGGGCAACCCCACGGCGGCGGTCATGCGCCGTACCTGGCGGTTACGTCCCTCGCGAATCACCAATTCAAGCCAGTAAGTCGGTATGTTTTTGCGAAAGCGCACAGGCGGGTTGCGCGGCCATAACTGGGGCTCATCCAACTGCCGCGCTTGGGCAGGCAACGTCTTGCCGTCATTCAACTCGACACCATCGCGCAGGCGTTGCAGTTGCTCTTCCGTCGGTTCGCCTTCCACCTGCACCCAGTAGGTTTTCGCCAGCTTGTGCTTGGGGTCGGCAATGCGCGCCTGCAACTGGCCATCGTTGGTCAGCAGCAACAGGCCTTCGCTGTCACGGTCCAGGCGGCCCGCCGGATAGATGCCGGGGATGGCGATGAAATCCTTGAGGGTCGCACGCCCGCCTTCGTCGCTGAACTGGGTCAGTACGTCAAAGGGTTTATTGAACAGGATCAATTTCGGCTCGGCCGGTGGCGCCTTGGCGACACGCCGCGCTGCGGAATACGGAGGTTTCACGCCGGGGCGGCGAGAATCGGGACGGGTGGGACGCGACATGGCAAAGGAACATCTAACGGTCAGGACCGACAATGCTAGTGGCCTGACCGTTAAATGACCATCCCAACCGCTTAGCGGAACGGCGGCTCGTCGAAGCTGCGCAGTTTGCGCGAGTGCAGCGAGTTGAGTTCGGTGCGCAGCAAATCCACCGCCTCGATGCCGATCTTCAAGTGCTGGCTCACCGCGCGCTCATAGAAGGCGTTGGCTGAACCTGGCAGCTTGATTTCGCTGTGCAGCGGCTTGTCCGATACGCACAGCAAAGTGCCGTATGGCACCCGCAGGCGATAACCCTGGGCGGCGATGGTGCCACTTTCCATGTCCACGGCCACGGCGCGGGACAGGTTGATCAGCGGCCGTTCCTGAGCCCAGCGCAGTTCCCAGTTGCGGTCGTCGTAGGTCAGCACGGTGCCGGTGCGCAGGCGTTTTTTCAGCTCTTCACCCTTTTCGCCGGTGACGTTGGCCGCCGCTTGCTGCAAGGCCATCTGCACTTCGGCCAGGGCCGGGATCGGGATGTTCGGCGGCACTACGCGGTCGAGAATCCCGTCGCGGCGCATGTAAGCGTGGGCCAGCACGTAATCGCCAATGGTCTGGGATTGGCGCAAGCCGCCGCAGTGGCCGATCATCAGCCAGCAATGTGGACGCAGCACAGCCAGGTGGTCGGTGATGTTCTTCGCGTTGGAAGGGCCAACGCCAATGTTCACCAGGGTCACGCCGTGGCCGTCGGCCGCCTGCAGGTGGTAGGCCGGCATCTGGTAGCGGTGCCACACCACGCCTGCGGCAATGGCGGAGGCTTCGCCGTGGTCCATGCTCTTGTCGATCACCACGTTGCCCGGCAACACCATCCGGATAAAACGCGGATCGCTGCGCAGTTGCTCCAGACCATGCAGGATGAACTGGTCGACATAACGGTGGTAGTTGGTCAGCAGGATCCACGGCTGCACATGGCGCCAGTCGCTGCCGGTGTAGTGCACCAGGCGGCGCAGGGAAAAGTCCACGCGTGCCGCATCGAACAGCGCCAGAGGGAGCGGATCGGTGTTTTCCCAGTCATACAGGCCATCGGCGATGCCATCGGTGGCGGCCGACAGGTCGGTGCTCGGGAATACGCGAGCCAGGGTCGCCGCGGTCACGCCGGAGCCAGCCAGTTCATCGCCCTGCTCCACCACGTAGGGATACGGGATATTCTGCTGGCTGACACCGACTTCCACCGTCACGGTGAAGTCGTGCATCAGCGGCACCAGTTGCTCCAGCAGGTATTTACGGAACGCCGCAGGATGGGTGACGGTAACGCTGTAGGTCCCCGGCAGCTGAACCTTGGCATACGCCCGGGTGGTCTGTGGGACTTCGCCGTGGCAGTGGTAGGTCAGGCGCAGTTCCGGATAGCGAAACAGCGCACGTTGTTCGGCGTCGGGCTCGACGCGGTCCTTGAGGTATTGCTTGAGGGCCTGATTGAGCGCACCGGTGGCACGCTCATGCAGGGCCGCCAGCCGATCCACGGCTTCTTCGGCGGTTTGAACGACAACAAAAGCTTCGGTCACGGTAAGCATCCTGTGTTCTGACGTGCAGGCCTTTATCTTGCCCTTATCTCAGCTGGAATGCGATCAATGTGGGAGCCGGGCTTGCCCGCGAGGGCGGTGGGTCAGCTCCCACATTTGGACCGTGCTCAGTCAGAGGGATTGCGGGGTTGAGCGAGCCACAATGGCCTCCACCGCCACACCGCGCGGCAAGGTGCCATACACCCGACCGGACGATTCGCCCAATCGACTGGCGATAAACCCATCGCTGACCGCCGCATTGCCGGCTTCCAGTAACAGCTTGGCCTGCAACGCCACTGCGATATCTTCGGTGAGTTGCCGAGCGCGGTACTGGATATCCTGGGTGTCCATGAACGCCGTTTTCAGCTGCTCGATATGCCGCGCCAGCAACCGGTCGCCATGCCCATCACCCAACTCGACAAACAGCGCTTCCAGTACGCCGGGTTCTTTCGACAATGCGCGCAGCACGTCCAGGCATTGCACGTTGCCGGAACCTTCCCACGTCGAATTCACCGGTGCCTCACGGTACAGGCGCGGCAGGATGCTGTCCTCGACATACCCGGCACCGCCCATGCACTCGGCGGCTTCGTTGATCATGGCCGGGGCACGCTTGCAGATCCAATACTTGCCCACCGCCGTCACCAGCCGGGCGAACTTGGCTTCCTGCTCATCCCCCAAATGGTCCAGCGCCCGGCCCATGCGCAGGCTCAAGGCCAGAGCGGACTCGCTTTCCAGCGCCAGGTCCGCCAACACATTTTGCATCAAGGGCTGTTCGCTGAGTACACGGCCGCCCACCGAACGATGGGCACAATGATGGCTGGCCTGGGTCAGCGCCTGGCGCATCAACGCGCTGGAGCCGACCATGCAATCGAAGCGGGTCATGGCGACCATCTCGATAATGGTCGGCACGCCACGACCTTCTTCGCCAATCATCCAGGCCAGGGCACCACGGAACTCCACCTCGCTGGAGGCGTTGGAGCAGTTGCCGAGCTTGTTTTTCAGGCGCTGGATGTAGAACTCGTTGCGCGTGTCATCCGGGCGGTGCCGGGGCAGCAGGAAACAGCTCAGGCCCTTGTCGGTTTGCGCCAGCGTCAGGAAGGCATCGCACATCGGTGCCGAGCAGAACCACTTGTGGCCCACCAGTTCATAGGCTTGCCCCGGCCCACCGGCGCCCACGGGGTAAGCGCGGGTGGTGTTGGCGCGCACGTCGGTGCCGCCCTGCTTCTCGGTCATGGCCATGCCGAGCGTGGCGCCAGCCTTGTGGGCGATGCCGACATTGCGCGGGTCGTATTGGGTAGTGAGGATTTTCGGCAGCCAGGTCTCGGCCAGATCAGGTTGCAGGCGCAGGGCCGGTACGCAGGCGAACGTCATGGTCAGCGGGCAGCCGGTGCCGGCTTCGGCCTGGCTGTGCAGGTAGGTCATGGCGGCGCGGGCCACATGGGCGCCGGACTGCGGATGCGCCCAAGGCAGCGAAGGCAAACCGTGTTCGACGGCCGTGCGCATCAATTCGTGGTAAGCCGGGTGAAACTCCACCAGGTCGATGCGATGACCATAACGATCATGGCTGCTGAACACCGGTTTGTTTTGATTCGCCAGGAACCCGGCTTCCATCAGCGGCCCGCCGGCCAGCGCACCATAGGCATCGATGCGCGCTTGCGCCCAGCCGGCACCAAAGCGGCGCGACCATTCCTGCAGGGGCACATCGATACGGTACAGGTTGGTGCCGTCCAGGGACGGTGGCTGGTTGGTGACGTCGTGGGTTTCGGCAAACTGATGCAGGTTCATGACGGGCCTCCTGGAAAAAGGCCCATTTCGATCGAAGCTCGCTCCTGCACGGTGCCCGTCGATTGAGGCCGGTTTTTTCAGTTAAGCACTGCTACGACGCTTAAAAAAGTGGCATACCCGCCGAATACGCGGCGCTTTCACCCTCTGCCGGACACAACAACCGACGCTCCAACACCGCCTGCAAGGCCTCGAAACGCACAGGTTTGACCAGATGCTCAGAGACGCCGATGCCATGACAGCGCTCTCGCTCCGACACATTCAGCGACGTACTCAGGGCGATTACCGGCAACTCGCCGCAGCCCGGCAGTGCACGGATCTGACAGCACAACGAAAAACCCCCTTCGGGAATATCCAACAGTACGGCGTCGAAATCCCCCGCTTGCAAAGCCGCCAACGCGTTCGGGCCCGTGTCCACGGTTTTTACCCGGTAACCGAGCTTGAGCAGCATGCCGCGCACGACCAATTGGCCGACGCTGTTGTCATCCACCAACAACACCGAACACTCCTGCGGCGCGCGTTGCCGATCCGGCGCTGGCTTGGAGTCTGACGCTACCGGGCTGACTTCCAGTTCCAGCTGAAAGCGACTGCCTTTGCGCGGCTCGGAATGATGGGTGAGACGCCCGCCCAGCAACTCGATCAGTTGCCGACAGATCGCCAAGCCGATACCCAGGCCGCCATACTCGCGGGTGGTGGAGCCATCCAGCTGGAAGAAACGCTGGTACAGGGTCGCCTCGTCGAGGAAAGCAAAGCCGATACCGGTGTCGGTAACGATAAAGCTCAAACGCAGACCGCCGTCACTCTGGGGCACACCCACCACACGCAGGCGCACCGAGCCTTCGTGGGTAAATTTGAAGGCGTTGTCCAGCAGGCAATCCAGGCTCTGCAGCAGTTTGTCGGCGTCACCCAGTACGCGGTCCGGCAACTCGTCCGCCACGTCGATGGAAAACGCCAGGCCTTTACTCTGGGCGTTGGCGGTGAATTGCTGGCGCAAGGTGTCGAGCGTACCGCGCAGGCTGAATACCTGGGGCTGGGCACTCAGGCGACCAGCCTGCAGCTCGGTGAGGGTGAGGATGCCGTTGACCATGCGCATCATGTCCCGCGCCGAACCGGCGGCGGTTTGATGGTATTGCGCCAGGTCCGCATCCAGGGGCACGGTCTGCATCAGTTCGAGGGAGCCGATCACGCCGTTCATGGGCGTTCGCAGTTCGTGGGTCAGGGTGGCGAGGAATTCATCCTTGAGCCGATTACTGCGGGCCAACTGCTGGTTGAGCACTTCGAGTTTCTGGCTGGCATCGAAGAGGATCTGCGCCTGTTGCTCGCGCATGGAATTGATGCGGTCGGCCAGAGCCAGGGACAGCAACGCCACTTCAATCGCCGAGCCGATCTGGCTGGCGTACATGGTCAGGAATACGTTGGGCAAGTAACCCAGCACCATCAACGTATTCACCACCCCGCCCAACAGGAACGCCGACCAGGCGATGATGAAATAGCGCGCCACCCGCTGCCCGCAGTACCAGGCCTTAATGGCGGCGACGAAGATGGTCACGGTAAACACCAGCGCCAAGCCGGTAGCCAGGCGCAGCGCCAGGGCGTAGCTGGTCATCAATGACAACAGCATCACCACACCGCCACAGGCCACCAGCGCCAGCAGCAGCCGGTTGATCCAGCGACTGTGCTGGGCCGTGTGCAAAAAGCTGCGCGCAAACAGGCTGCCAAACAACGCCGCCGAGCCAATCAGAAACGGCGTCGCGGCATTCGCCCACCAGGGGTTGTTCGGCCAGAAATACTCCACCGCCGCGCCGTTGACCGACAGCTGATACATGCCAAACGAGGCGATATAGAAGATGTAATAGAGGTAGCTGGTGTCGCGCACGCTGAGGTAGATGAACAAGTTGTAGACCAGCATCCCCAGCAGCACGCCATAGATCAGGCCCAGCACATACAGGCGCAGCGGCTGTTGCTCCAGGTAGGCGGTGCTGGACCAGAGCGTCAACGGCGCCTGGATCGAGCCTTCGCTTTGCAGGCGCAGGTAGACGGTCTTGGCCTCGCCCGGCGCGAAGTCGACCTTGAACAGGTAGTTGTTCTGGCGGATCTCACGCGCGGAAAACGGCAGCGCATCGCCCGTGCGCCCCGCCAGGCGATAGGTGCCGCTGCTGTCCGGCAAGTACAGGTCAAGATGGTCGAGCGGCGGGTAGGCCAGCTCCAGCAACCAGGTACGCTGCGCTTCGGCCTGAGTCGGCAGGTAGTGCAAATTGACCTTGAGCCAGAACACCGAGCGCGAGTAGCCGGCATTCAGGGTGTCTTTATCGTGGGGTTTGAACTGCGGGGTGGCGGAAGGCGCACTGACGTCCGCGATGGTGAGGGCATCGGTCGGGTCTTCGAGCACTTGAATGGCTCGGCCCAACGGCAGGCTTCGCGTGTTCTGGTTGAACTCGATGGCGTTGGCGAACAGCGGCAGCCCGCTCAACAAAAAAATCAGCAAATAGCGCATAGAGCCCCAGCGTGGCCTGTCCGGTCATGTCAAAAAAGCCCCCCATTCCTTTTGAGAAGACGTACACCGGCAATACAGTCAGTAGTTTGGATCCACTCTAGCATAGCTGCCAAAGGCCACTAGACACCATTGAAATAATTTTTTGAAAGGCTCTAGATCGATGCTTTCAGCGATTTTTGTCGTCTAAAAAACCGCCAAAAAAGCGTCACTGCAGTGACAAAATTCAGCCATCGCCAGACGGCCCCGCCAAAAGCGTTTGGTGGTAAGCTCGCGCACCATGAATATCTACAGCTCTCGTCCCGTTGTCCTCTGTCTCTCCGGCCATGACCCCAGTGGTGGCGCCGGCTTGCAGGCAGATATCGAAGCCCTGCTCGCCCAGGGTTGCCATGCGGCTCCGACCGTTACCGCCTTGACCGTGCAAAACACCGTCAACGTCAGTGATTTCCGCGTGCTCGACCGCGAGTGGGTACTGGCCCAGGCGAATGCTGTACTCGGCGACTCCGAGGTGGCGGCGGTCAAGCTGGGCATGCTCGGTTCCACCGCGATGGTCGACACCGTGGTCGAACTGCTGCAGGCGCATCCGCACCTGCCCGTGGTGTGCGACCCGGTGCTGCGCGCCGGCGGCGGCGGCAGCCTGGGCAAGGACGACGTCGGTTATGCGATGCGCGAGCGGTTGCTGCCGCTGTCGCTGATCGCCACGCCCAACCTGCCGGAAGCGCGCATCCTTGCGGAGCTGCCTGAAGGCACGGCGGACGAATGCGCCGAGAAGCTGCTGCCGTACATCAAGCACCTGCTGATCACCGGCGGCCATGGCGACGAGCACGAAGTGCACAACCGCCTCTACAGCCGCGATGGCACGCGCCAGACCTTTACCTGCCAGCGCCTGCCCGGCAGCTATCACGGTTCGGGCTGTACGTTGGCCAGCGCGTTGTCCGGTCGGATTGCCCAGGGCGAAGGCTTGGTCAGCGCCGTGCAATCGGCCCTCAACTACACTTGGCGCACCCTGCGTGATGCCGAACAACTTGGCCAGGGCCAGTTTGTACCACGCCGGTTGCCGCTGGATTTCTGCTCGTAAGACTAAGAGGCCTGCCCGATGAAACTACGTGGCCTTTACGCCATTACCGACAGCCAACTGCTGGCCGGGAAATTCCTCGCCTACGTCGAAGCCGCGTTGGACGGTGGCGTGACCCTGCTGCAGTACCGCGACAAAAGCAGCGACGAAGCCCGGCGCCTGCGTGAAGCGGAAAAGCTGCGGGAGCTGTGCTCGCGCTATAAGACCCAACTGATCATCAACGACGACGCTGAACTGGCCGCGCGCCTCGGCGTCGGCGTGCACCTGGGCCAGACCGACGGCCCGCTGACCCCGGCCCGGGCCCTGCTCGGCTCCAAGGCGATCATCGGTTCCACCTGCCACAGCCAGATCGAACTGGCCGAGCAGGCGGCCAAGGAAGGCGCCAGTTATGTCGCCTTCGGCCGCTTCTTCAATTCCAACACCAAGCCTGGCGCGCCTGCCGCGACCGTGGAGATGCTGGCCCAGGCCCGCACACGTTTGCAGCTGCCAATCTGCGTGATCGGTGGCATCACCCTGGAGAACGCCGAGCCCTTGGTGGCCCATGGCGCCGACCTGCTGGCGGTGGTGCACGGCCTGTTTGGCGCCGACAGCACCCAGGAAGTCACGCGCCGCGCCCGTGCGTTCAACGCCCTTCTTAAGATTTGATTTCAGAGAGCCCGATCATGTCCCGTTCCGAAACGCTGTTTGCCAATGCCCAGAAACACATCCCCGGCGGTGTGAACTCCCCCGTGCGTGCGTTCAAGAGCGTGGGCGGCACGCCGCTGTTCTTCAAGCACGCCGAAGGCGCCTACGTCACCGACGAAGATGACAAACGCTACGTGGACTATGTCGGTTCCTGGGGCCCGATGATCCTCGGCCACAGCCACCCGGACGTGCTGGATGCGGTGCGCAAGCAGCTGGAACACGGCCTGTCCTACGGCGCGCCGACCGCCATGGAAACCGAGATGGCCGACCTGGTCTGCTCGATCGTACCGTCGATGGAAATGGTGCGTATGGTCAGTTCCGGCACCGAAGCCACCATGAGCGCGATCCGCCTGGCCCGTGGTTTCACCGGCCGCGACAGCATCATCAAGTTTGAAGGCTGCTACCACGGTCACTCCGACAGCCTGCTGGTGAAAGCCGGTTCCGGCCTGCTGACCCAAGGCGTGCCAAGCTCCGCCGGTGTGCCGGCGGCATTCGCCAAACACACGCTGACCCTGCCGTTCAACGACATCGCCGCCGTCGAGCAGATGCTCAATGAAGTGGGCAAGGACGTGGCGTGCATCATCGTCGAGCCGGTGGCCGGCAACATGAACTGCGTACCACCGGCACCAGGCTTCCTCGAAGGCCTGCGCGCGCAGTGCGACAAACACGGCGTGGTGCTGATTTTCGACGAAGTGATGACCGGTTTCCGCGTCGCGCTCGGCGGCGCCCAGGCTCACTATGGTGTCACGCCGGACCTGAGCACTTTCGGCAAGATCATCGGCGGCGGCATGCCGGTGGGCTGCTTCGGCGGCAAGCGCGAAATCATGCAACACATCGCGCCGTTGGGCCCGGTGTACCAGGCGGGAACCTTGTCGGGTAACCCGCTGGCCATGGCCGCCGGCCTGACCACCCTGCGCCTGATCAGCCGCCCGGGCTTCCACGCCGAGCTGACCGACTACACCACGCGCCTGCTGGACGGCCTGCAACAGCGCGCCGATGCCGCCGGCATCCCCTTTGTTACCACCCAGGCGGGCGGGATGTTCGGCCTGTATTTCAGCGGTGCCGACGATATCGTGACGTTTGATGACGTAATGGGCAGCGACGCCGATTTGTTCAAGCGTTTCTTCCACTTGATGCTGGAAGGCGGTGTGTACCTGGCGCCAAGCGCTTTCGAAGCCGGCTTCACCTCGATCGCCCATGGCGAAGCCGAGCTGAAATTGACCCTCGATGCCGCCGAGCGCGCCTTTGCTGCATTGAAATAATTGGCCGAAAAAATCAGGCACCGCGCAAACGGTGTCTGATTTGCTACTTTGCTTACAGAGATTTCCGCGTTTTTTAGAGAAATCACCTGCAATCCGGCAGATAACTTGCCCAAGCAGCAGAAAAACGAGTAAAGACTTTGTAAGCAGAGGCCTGCTTATTTCATAATGCGCGCTTATTGGATCCCCCGAGGATCCGCGCGCCCCGTCAGAGGTAAGTCGATTCCCATGAAACGCACCGGCCGCACCCTGGTTCTGGGCTGCCTGTTGCTCCTTCAGCCGCTGCTGGCGCATGCACAAGCAGGCGGCAACTCGTTGTTAATCCCAGCGATGGGTCGTTGCACCCTCAATACCCAGCCAGACAGCCAGGCCGAAGCCTTGAGCGCGTGCCAGAAACAGGCCGATGGCGGGGATGCGCAGGCGCAATACGAGTTGGGCGAGTACTTCCACGACAGTAAAAACCCGGCCCGCGACCTCAACAAGGCCTTGAGCTACTTCGAGAAAGCCTCGTTGCAAGGTCACGCCCAGGCGCAATTCGAGCTGGGAAACATGTTCTTCAAAGGCGAAGGCGTGCCGGCCAATAACGTGCAGGCGTACATCGTGCTGAAAATGGCCGCGGTCAACGGCGCCGAAGACGCGCTGGACACGGCCGACGAAGTCGCCGAGCACATGCAGCGCGATGAACTGGAAGTCGCCACCCAGGTGTTGGGCCAGATTTTCCGCAATTACCTGCAGGAATTGCAGAGTGCCGATGGGCGCTCGCCCTTTTCACCCCTGCCCTGAGTCTTTGATGCTTTTTAGGGCCTCTTCGCGAGCAAGCCCGCTCCCACATTTGACTGCATTCCAAAGCTGGAACTCATCACGTGTGGGAGCGGGCTTGCTCGCGAATAGGGTCGACGCGGTCTAAAGCCCTACTTCTCAGGCATCGGCATCGGAAACGGCATGACATTGCTGGTGCCCCGCGCCTCGCTGATCTTCGGCGTACCCAGGCGCTCGACTTCATCGATGCGCACGATCGAATGCATCGGCACAAAACTGCGCACCACGCCTTCAAATTGAGCCTTGAGCTTCTCTTCGCCCGGATCGACGACCAACTGGGTGCGCTCGCCAAAGACGAACTCTTCCACTTCCAGGAAGCCCCACAGATCACTTTGATAGATCTGCTTGGCGTACATTTCGAACACCTGGCCCTGGTTGAGGAAAATCACCTTATAGATTGGAGCTTCACGTTTGGTCATGGTGGGCGAACAACACATCGGGGATATAAAAGAGGGCGCGAACTATAGCATGGCACCCGATGCACAACGCTAGGAACCAATGGGCATGCCCCCTATAATGCGCGGTTCTTTACCACCAGTTGACGATTCCCATGGCCAAGAAGCTTTATATCGAAACCCACGGTTGCCAGATGAACGAGTACGACAGCTCGCGCATGGTCGATCTGCTGGGCGAACACCAGGCCCTGGAAGTCACCGCCCGCGCCGAAGATGCCGACGTGATCCTGCTCAATACCTGCTCGATCCGCGAGCGGGCCCAGGACCGTGTTTACTCGCAGCTGGGCCGCTGGCGTGAATTGAAACTCGCCAACCCGGACATGGTGATCGCCGTCGGCGGTTGCGTGGCCAGCCAGGAAGGCGCGGCGATCCGCGACCGCGCGCCCTATGTCGATGTGGTCTTCGGCCCGCAGACCCTGCACCGCCTGCCGGAAATGATCGACGCCGCACGCTTCACCAAGCTGCCGCAGGTCGACGTGTCATTCCCTGAAATCGAAAAATTCGACCACTTGCCCGAGCCGCGCATCGATGGGCCAAGCGCCTACGTATCGGTCATGGAAGGTTGCAGCAAGTACTGCACCTTCTGTGTGGTGCCCTACACTCGTGGCGAAGAAGTCAGTCGGCCATTTGACGACGTGCTGTCGGAAATCATCCACCTGGCCGAAAACGGCGTGCGTGAAGTGACCTTGCTGGGCCAGAACGTCAATGGCTACCGCGGTTTGACCCACGACGGTCGCCTGGCCGACCTGGCGGAATTGATCCGCGTGGTCGCCGCCGTGGACGGTATCGAACGCATCCGCTACACCACCTCGCACCCGCTGGAGTTCTCCGACAGCCTGATCCAGGCCCACGCCGAAGTGCCGGAACTGGTCAAGCACCTGCATCTGCCGGTGCAATCGGGCTCGGACCGCATCCTCTCGGCCATGAAGCGCAACCACACGGCCCTGGAATACAAATCCAAACTGCGCAAACTGCGCGCGGCGGTGCCGGGTATCTGCATCAGCTCGGACTTCATCGTCGGTTTCCCTGGCGAAACCGAGAAAGACTTCCAGCAGACCATGAAGCTGATCGAAGACGTCGGTTTCGACTTTTCCTACTCGTTTGTGTACAGCCAGCGCCCGGGCACCCCGGCGGCGGACCTGCTGGACGAAACCCCGGAGGCGTTGAAAAAGGAGCGGTTGAACGCACTGCAACATCGCCTCAACCAACAGGGTTTCGAGATTAGCCGACAAATGGTCGGCTCGACCCAGCGCATCCTGGTCACCGATTACTCGAAGAAAGACCCGGGTGAGTTGCAGGGGCGCACCGAGAACAACCGCATCGTCAACTTCCGCTGCGACAACCCGACCCTGATCGGCCAATTTGCCGATGTGCACATCGATGCGGCGCAGCCACACTCGTTGCGCGGCTCGCTGATCAACTGATCTCGCGGACCGGATGAAGATCAAAATGTGGGAGCTGGCTTGCCTGCGATAGCGATGTATCAGTGCCCTATGTGCCAACTGACCCACCGCTATCGCAGGCAAGCCAGCTCCCACAGGAGTTCTTCATGGTTATCGAGAGTGGGGCCAGGCTATTTAAGTGCTTTCGCACACCGGCGCCTGGCGTTATTCTCTCTTTCACCTCAACAGCCAAAGGGCGGCTAAAAGCGACCTTGAACGCACCCATAGCAGAACCCCATCGTTTTATCCTCGAGCCATTTGAGGCTCGCCGTTTCGCCAATCTGTGCGGACAGTTCGACGAGCACCTGCGCCTGATCGAACAACGCCTGAGCATCGAGATCCGCAACCGCGGCAATCAGTTCGAGCTCATTGGTGAACCCCAACACACCACGTCTGCAGAAAACCTGCTGCGCCGTCTCTACCGCGAAACCAAGGGCAGTGAGCTGTCGCCGGAAACGGTGCACCTGTACCTGCAGGAATCGGCGGTTGAAGACCTGGCCAACAACCCTGTGGCCGAAGCCAGCGTGGCCCTGCGTACCAAAAAAGGCATGATTCGCCCCCGTGGCTTGAATCAGCAGAAGTACGTCAAGGAAATCCTCGGCAACGACATCAATTTCGGCATCGGCCCTGCCGGTACCGGCAAGACCTACCTGGCCGTGGCCTGCGCGGTCGACGCGTTGGAGCGTGAGCAAGTGCGCCGCATCCTGCTGGTGCGCCCAGCGGTCGAGGCCGGCGAAAAGCTCGGTTTCCTGCCCGGCGACCTGGCCCAGAAGATCGACCCGTACCTGCGCCCGCTCTATGACGCGCTGTACGAGATGCTCGGCTTCGAATACGTGGCCAAGCTGATCGAACGCCAGGTGATCGAGATCGCCCCGCTGGCCTACATGCGCGGTCGTACCTTGAACAACAGTTTCATCATCCTCGACGAAAGCCAGAACACCACTGTCGAGCAAATGAAGATGTTCCTCACCCGGATCGGCTTCGGCTCCACTGCGGTGATCACCGGCGACATCACCCAGGTCGACCTGCCCAAGGGCACCAAGTCGGGCCTGGGCCAGGTGATCGAGGTGCTCAAGGACGTGCCGGGCATCAGCTTCACGCACTTCATGCCCAAGGATGTGGTGCGCCACCCGCTGGTGCAGCGCATTGTCGAGGCCTACGAGCGCTTCGAACACCGCGACGATGGTTTGTCCAAGGATGTTCGCCGCGATGCTTGAGCTTGACCTGCAGCTGGCCACCGACGCGCCCGCCCCCAGCGAAGCACAGTTCCGCCAATGGTGCGCCCTGGCCCTGCGCCAGCGCACCGCCGACTCGGAACTGACCATTCGCCTGGTGGACGAGCCCGAGGGCCGCGAACTGAATCACACCTGGCGCCAGAAGGATTACGCGACCAACGTGCTGTCCTTCCCCGCCGACGTGCCGGATGAACTGCTGGATATCCCGTTGCTGGGCGATCTGGTCATCTGTGTCGCCGTGGTGGAGCGCGAGGCAAAAGAACAAGGCAAGGAACTAGAAGCCCATTGGGCCCATCTAGTCATCCACGGCTGCTTGCATCTCTTGGGTTACGACCATATAGACGATGACGAAGCCGAGGAAATGGAAACACTGGAACAAACGTTGCTTGCAGAATTGGGTCATCCGGACCCGTATGCCGACGACGAAGTTTAAAAACACTCAACTGTAACAATAAAGGATTCAGAGTAATCGCTATGAGCGAAGACCGATCGAGCAACGGGCAGAAGTCATGGCTGGGTAAACTGACCCAGGCTTTTGCCCACGAGCCGAAAAACCGCCAGGAGCTGCTTGAGCTGCTGCGCGAGGCCCATCAGAACAAGTTGCTGGACAGCGAAGCGCTGGCCATCGTCGAAGGCGCCATCCAGGTGGCTGACCTGCAAGTACGCGACATCATGGTCCCGCGCTCGCAGATGATCAGCATCAAGGCGACCCAGACCCCTCGGGAATTCCTCCCGGCCGTGATCGACTCGGCGCACTCGCGCTACCCGGTGATCGGTGAAAGCCATGACGACGTCATGGGCGTCCTGTTGGCCAAGGACCTGCTGCCGCTGATCCTCAAGGAGAACGGCGACAGCTTCAACATCAAGGACCTGCTGCGTCCGGCCACCTTCGTGCCCGAATCCAAGCGCCTGAATGTGTTGCTGCGCGAATTCCGCGCCAACCACAATCACATGGCAATCGTGATCGACGAATACGGCGGCGTAGCCGGCCTGGTGACGATTGAAGACGTGCTGGAACAGATCGTCGGCGACATCGAGGACGAGCACGACGTTGAAGAAGACAGCTACATCAAGCCACTGCCCAGCGGTGACTTCCTGATCAAGGCGCTGACGCCGATCGAGAACTTCAATGAGTTCTTCGACAGCGAATTCTCCGATGACGAGTTCGATACCGTCGGCGGGTTGGTGATGAGTGCGTTCGGGCATCTGCCCAAGCGTAACGAAACCACCGAGATCGGCGCGTATCGCTTCCGCATCCTGAATGCCGATAGTCGTCGAATCCACTTGATCCGCCTGACCCCTATTGCCCGCTAAGGAATGACATGCAGCGCCTAACCCGCCCCGGCTGGCCCGGTAATCTGCTGGCCGTGGTGGCCGGTGCCATCACCACCCTGGCGTTGGCGCCGTTCGACGTGTGGCCATTTGCGCTGCTGGCGGTCGGACTGTTCTATATCGGGCTGCGGGACCTGAGCCCGCGCCAGGCCCTGGGCCGTGGCTGGTGCTTCGGTTTCGGCTTGTTCGGCGCCGGCACCAGCTGGATCTACTACAGCATCCACCACTTCGGCGGCGCTTCGGTGCTGCTGGCGGGTTTCTTGATGCTGCTGTTTACCGCCGCCATCGCCTGGTTCTTCGCGCTGCCCGCGTGGTTGTGGGCGCGCTGGTTGCGTCGTAACGAGGCCCCATTGGCGGATGCATTGACGTTTGCTGCGTTGTGGGTGGGCCAGGAAGCGTTTCGCGGCTGGTTCCTGACGGGGTTTCCGTGGCTGTACTCCGGCTACAGCCAGCTTGACGGCCCGCTGACGGGTTTGGCGCCCGTGGGCGGTATGTGGCTGATTTCCTTTGCCCTGGCACTCACGGCGGCGCTGCTGTGCAACTTGCCGCGCCTGCTGGCTGGCAAGCGCAACGCATTCATTGGTGCAGGCCTTGTATTACTGGTCGCGCCCTGGGCGATCGGCCTGGCGCTCAAGCATCACGCCTGGACCAGCCCGTCTGGCGCGCCGCTGAGCGTGGCCGCCATCCAGGGCAACGTCGAACAAAGCATGAAGTGGGACCCGGAGCAGCTCAACGCACAGCTCGCGCTGTACCGCGACATGAGCTTCACCTCCAAGCCCGTCGACCTGCTGGTGTGGCCGGAAACCGCCGTGCCGGTGCTCAAGGAGTCTGTCGAAGGCTACCTGGGCATGATGGGCAAGTTCGCTGCCGACCGGCACACCGCGCTGATCACCGGCGTACCGATCCGCCAGGAAGTGCATCACCAGAAGCGCTACTTCAACGGTATCACCGTGGTTGGCGAAGGCGACGGCACCTACCTCAAACAGAAGCTGGTGCCGTTTGGCGAGTACGTGCCGCTGCAGGACATGCTGCGCGGCCTGATTGCCTTCTTCGATTTGCCAATGTCCGACTTCGCTCGCGGCCCGTCAGACCAGGCAATGCTGCAGGCCAAGGGCTATCAGATTGCGCCGTTCATTTGCTACGAAGTGGTGTACCCGGAGTTCGCTGCCGGCCTGTCGGCCCAGAGTGATCTGCTGCTCACCATCAGCAACGATACGTGGTTCGGCCGCTCCATCGGTCCGTTGCAGCACCTGCAAATGGCGCAGATGCGTGCGCTCGAAGCCGGTCGCTGGATGATCCGCGCCACCAACAATGGCGTGACCGGCCTGATCAACCCGTTCGGTCAGATCACCGCGCAGATCCCGCAATTCGAACGCGGCATCCTCTACGGTGAAGTCGTGCCGATGCACAACCTTACGCCGTACCTGCAATGGCGCTCATGGCCGTTGATCATTGTGTGCCTGGGGCTGTTTGGCTGGGCGCTGCTGGCCGGTCGCATGGCCAAAACCGTCTGACAGACAAACGCAGACACCCAATGTGGGAGCGGGCTTGCTCGCGAATGCGGTGGATCAGTCAATACATTTGGTGACTGACACACCGCATTCGCGAGCAAGCCCGCTCCCACATTTTGATTTGCGGTGTTATTGGTAGAACACCCGATACCCCACCTGCCCCACCGCTTCATTGATCAACTGCCCGCTCTGCCACACCGACTTGAACTCCGGCATCCAACCACCCAGCGGCCGGGCGTTGTCCACGCCCAGGAAACCCACGGGCGCCGGCACCACGGTGAAACCGGCCTTTTCAAAGCTCCAGACCGAACGCGACATGTGCCAGGCCTGGGTCACCACCACCACGCGCTTGATACCCTCCGGCAATAGAATCTCGGCACTCATCTGCGCATTTTCCCAGGTCGTACGGCTGCGCTCTTCCTTCCAGCGTACGGTTACACCGAAATCATCCTGCATCGACACGGCCATCAACTCCGCCTCGCTGGGCGGTGTGCCGTAATGCAGGCCACCGGAGGTCAGCACCGGCAAACCGGAAGCCTCGGCCAAGCGTGCGGCGTAGCGCTGGCGCCCCAGGCCGATACCGGTGGGCTGGTCGGCGCCCCAGGCCGGGTCACCGCGTTCACGCCCCGAACCCAACACCACAATGGCGTCGGCGCGCTGGGCCAGGGTGCTCCAGTCCTCACGGGCCAACGGTGGCTCGCTTTCCAGGGCCCGGGCACCCCACTCCACCATCACCGGCAAGCTGATCAGCCACAGGCCACCCAGCCCCAGGGCGAAGCAGCACGCCGCCAAGCGCGGACGGCTGCGACGAAACCACCAGGCAAGGGCCAGCAACAGCAAAAGAATGCCGGGCGGCAGGAGCAGTTGTTTGATGAAGTAACGAATAGGCATCGGGCATCTCCATAGATGCCCGAAGCCTAAGGTGTAACGGGGTTTAGCGACAATCTTTACGGTGACATAGAGCGATGATGCAGTTCAGGGGGGAGTGAACTACTTGTGGCGGGCGGACCGGAGTTTTTCCGCGCCACGGCCGGCCGACAAGTCCTTGAGCCACACCACCTTGGCTGAATGCGTAGGCTCCTTGATTGGCGGGGTTGCCACCCAAGGAGGCGCACTGCGCCCATTGCGGTCCAGATAAGCATTGATCAGTTCCAGCTCCGCGCGGCTAAGCCCACGCAGTTCCAACTCAACAGGCCGTTCATCACGCAATCGGCCCGCTGTCCTCGCTGCATCCAATGCACGACCCAATCGGTCGATCAGTCCTTCGTAGATATCCGGTGTCGTTACGATTCGCTGCGATTCAACCATCCCCTCACCTCATTGAAGATATGACTCATTCCCCAATAAACAGCGTAGCCCCCATGGCTGCACCTGCCTGGCGCCGCGACAGACGGCCCTGCCTGCGCAATCAGGGTTTCCCTCGATAGAGTGGGGTCATGTATGCTACGGCGCTTCCTGTAACTCCACTTCCCGCAGGGTTTGGGCACGGACGCGCCGCTTTTTGGTGTCGATCAACCTGAATGTTGCACCGAAGAGGATTAGGCCACCCCTATTCAGTTCAAAAGTAGCCATGCACGAACAATATCAGCCCCGTGAAATAGAAAATGCCGCCCAAACCTTCTGGGACGAGCAAAAGTCCTTTGAAGTCAGTGAACAGCCAGGCAAGGAGACTTACTACTGCCTATCGATGTTCCCTTACCCCAGCGGCAAGCTACACATGGGGCACGTGCGTAACTACACCATCGGCGACGTGATTTCCCGTTACCAGCGCATGCAAGGCAAGAACGTCCTGCAACCCATGGGTTGGGACGCCTTCGGCATGCCGGCGGAAAACGCCGCGATGAAAAACAACGTGGCGCCCGCCAAGTGGACCTACGAAAACATCGCCTACATGAAAACCCAGCTGCGCAGCCTGGGCCTGGCGGTGGATTGGTCCCGCGAGGTGACCACCTGCAAGCCGGATTACTACCGCTGGGAACAATGGCTGTTCACTCGCCTGTTCGAAAAAGGCGTGATCTACAAAAAAAGCGGCACCGTGAACTGGGACCCGATCGACCAGACCGTCCTGGCCAACGAACAGGTGATCGACGGCCGCGGCTGGCGCTCCGGCGCGCTGATCGAAAAGCGCGAAATCCCGATGTACTACTTCAAGATCACCGCCTATGCGGATGAGCTCTTGTCGAGCCTCGACGACCTGCCGGGCTGGCCTGAGCAGGTCAAGACCATGCAGCGCAACTGGATCGGCAAGTCGAAAGGCATGGAAGTGCAGTTCCCGTACAACGTCGACTCGATCGGCGAAGCGGGCGCACTCAAAGTCTTCACCACCCGTCCGGATACCCTGATGGGCGCGACTTACGTCGCCGTGGCCGCCGAACACCCGCTGGCCACCCAGGCCGCACAGAACAACCCTGAGCTGCAGGCGTTCATCGCCGAATGCAAAGGCGGCAGTGTGGCCGAAGCCGACGTTGCCACCCAGGAGAAAAAAGGCCTGCCCACCGGTCTGTTCGTCGAGCACCCGCTGACGGGCGAGAAGCTGCCGGTCTGGGTCGCCAACTACGTGCTGATGCACTACGGCGATGGCGCAGTAATGGCTGTGCCGGCTCACGACGAGCGCGATTTCGAATTCGCCACCAAATACAACCTGCCGATCAAATCCGTGGTGCGCACCAGCTCGGGCGATACCAACCCGGCCCCGTGGCAAGACGCCTACGGCGAGCACGGTGAACTGATCAATTCCGGCGAGTTCGACGGCCTGGACTTCCAAGGCGCTTTCGATGCAATCGAAGTTGCACTGATCAAGAAAAACCTCGGTGCCTCGCGCACCCAGTTCCGTCTGCGTGACTGGGGCATCAGCCGCCAGCGCTACTGGGGCTGCCCGATCCCGATCATTCACTGCGAAAGCTGTGGCGACGTGCCAGTACCGGAAGACCAACTGCCGGTTGTCCTGCCGGAAGATGTGGTACCGGATGGCGCCGGTTCGCCATTGGCGCGCATGCCCGAGTTCTACGAATGCAGCTGCCCGAAATGCGGCCAGCCTGCCAAGCGTGAAACCGACACCATGGACACCTTCGTCGAGTCCTCGTGGTACTACGCCCGTTACGCCTCGCCGCACTACGAGGGTGGCCTGGTGGAAAAATCCGCGGCCGATCACTGGCTGCCGGTTGACCAGTACATCGGCGGTATCGAACACGCCATCCTTCACCTGCTGTATGCGCGCTTCTTCCACAAGCTGATGCGCGATGAAGGCCTGGTGAGCTCCGATGAGCCGTTCAAGAACCTGCTGACCCAGGGCATGGTGGTCGCCGAGACTTACTATCGCCGAGAAGCCAATGGCGCCTATACCTGGTTCAACCCGGCCGACGTTGAGCTTGAGCGCGACAGCAAAGCCAAGGTCATCAGCGCCAAGCTGATCGCCGATGGCCTGCCGGTGGAAATCGGCGGCACCGAGAAGATGGCCAAGTCAAAGAACAACGGCGTTGACCCACAGTCGATGATCGATCAGTTCGGCGCCGACACCTGCCGCCTGTTCATGATGTTCGCCTCGCCGCCCGACATGAGCGCCGAATGGTCCGACTCCGGCGTCGAAGGTTCGCACCGCTTCCTCAAGCGCGTCTGGCGCCTGGCGCACGCCCACATCAGCCAGGGCCTGCCGGGCAAACTGGACGTGAACGCCTTGAGCGACGAGCAGAAACTGATTCGCCGCAGCACCCACCTGGCCATCAAGCAAGCCAGCCAGGACGTGGGCCAGAACCACAAGTTCAACACCGCCATCGCCCAGGTGATGACACTGATGAACGTGCTGGAAAAAGCACCACAAGCGACCGAACAGGATCGTGCACTGGTACAGGAAGGCCTGGAAACGGTCACCCTGCTGCTGGCACCGATCACGCCGCACATCAGCCACGACCTGTGGAACCGCCTGGGCCACAGCGAAGCCGTCATCGATGCACGCTGGCCGGTGCAGGATGACAGCGCCCTGGTACAGGACACGCTGCAACTGGTGATCCAGGTCAACGGCAAACTGCGTGGCCAGATCGACATGCCGGCTACCGCCAGCCGCGAAGACGTTGAAGCGGCTGCCCGCGTCAACGAAAACGTGCTGCGCTTTACCGAAGGCCTGACGATCCGCAAAGTGATCGTGGTGCCTGGCAAACTGGTCAATATCGTCGCTAGCTAATCGGATCGGGCGCAGGGCTTGAGCCCTGCGTCGAACAAAGCCTTCAGGGCCTCGATAAGGCCCACATGGTTTCAAGGGGAGCAACAAAATGATCAAACGCAATTTGCTGGTAATGGGCCTTGCCGTGCTGCTGAGCGCTTGCGGCTTCCAGCTGCGCGGCACCGGCACCAACGACCTGGCGATCAAGGAACTGGACGTCAGCGCCCGCAATGCCTACGGCGACACCGTGATTCAGTTGCGCCAGGTTCTAGAAAACAGCGGCGTGCACGTTTACACCGGCGCGACCTACAAGCTGTTCCTGGCTGATGAGAGAGAAACCCAGCGCAACCTGAGCTACGCCAGCGCCGGCCGTGCGTCGGACATCGAGTTGAGCACCGAACTGAGCTTCCAAATCCAGGGCCGCGACCATCTGCCATTGATGGGTGACAAGATCCAGGTCCAGAAGGTCGTGAGCCACGATGGCAACAACCTGGTGGGCTCGGACTCGGAAATCGTCCAAGTGCGCAAGGAAATGCGTCGTGAGCTGGTCCAGCGCATGATCCTGCGTCTGCAACTGCTGACGCCAGTGCAATTGGAAGCCCTGCAGCAGGCCGCTGACAACAAGGCCAAAGCCGACGCTGACGCGCTGAAAGCCGCCAAAGAGTACGAAGACAACACGCCGAAACAATCGCCTGTTGAAGTACCTGTCGAGTAAGCCAGACGGGGCGCCCCAAACGCCCCGTTCGCCCTGCCTATGAAACTCGCTCCCGCCCAACTCGCCAAACACCTGCAAGGTGGCCTTGCGCCTGTCTATATCGTCAGCGGCGATGACCCGCTGCTGTGCCAGGAAGCCGCCGACGCCATCCGCACCGCGGCACGCCAGCAAGGCTTCGACGAACGCCAGGTCTTCAGCGCCGACGCCAGTTTCGACTGGGGCACGCTGCTGCAAGCTGGCGCAAGCATGTCGCTGTTTGCCGAAAAACGCCTGCTGGAACTGCGCCTGCCTTCGGGCAAGCCTGGCGACAAAGGCGCTGCCGCCTTGATGGAATACTGCTCACGCCCGGCCGAAGACACGGTGCTGCTGATCAGCCTGCCCAAGCTCGACGGCAGTGCGCAGAAAACCAAATGGGGCAAGGCCTTGGTGGAAGGGGCCCACACCCAGTTCATCCAGATCTGGCCAGTGGACAGCAACCAGCTACCGCAGTGGATTCGCCAGCGCCTGTCCCAATCGGGGCTGTCGGCGACCCAGGATGCGGTGGAGCTGATCGCCGCCCGGGTCGAAGGCAACTTGCTTGCCGCCGCCCAGGAGATCGAAAAGCTCAAGCTGATGGCCGAAGACGGGCAGATTACCGTCGAGACCGTCCAGGGCGCCGTGGCGGATAGCGCACGCTTTGATGTGTTCGGACTGGTGGACGCGATCCTTAATGGCGAACCCGCCCACGCCCTGCGCATGCTCGAAGGCCTGCGTGGCGAAGGGGTGGAACCACCGGTGATTCTCTGGGCCCTGGCCCGTGAACTGCGCGTACTGGCCAATATTGCCCTGCAATACAGCCAGGGCACGCCGCTGGACAAGGCCTTCAGCCAAGCCCGGCCGCCGGTATGGGACAAGCGCAAACCGCTGATGAGCAAAGCGCTGCAGCGGCACTCGGCGCAACGCTGGGCGCAACTCTTGCTGGAAGCGCAGCGCATCGACGCACAGATCAAGGGCCAGGCGGCCGGTTCGCCATGGATGAGCCTGAGCCGTTTGTCGCTGTTGATGGCCGGCCAGCGCCTGACCCTCCCCGCCGAATAACACCCTCTTGAAACACCACGTTCCCCTGTGGGAGCCGAGCTTGCCCGCGATGCAGGCACCTCGGTTTTTCAGAGGCATCGAGCTGATGCTATCGCAGGCAAGCCAGCTCCCACATTCACCGCGCTTACTTCAGCATACGAAAACACCTACACATCGCCGGGCTTTACAGCGGCCCGACTTCGGCAGATGATTTGCACCGCTTCATCCCACCTGACGAGAGTACCGACCATGAGCAAAAAGCCATCCAAGCATGGCCCCAACAAGGCCAAATCCATCATCGCCCAGCCACTGTTCCGCAGCCGTCAGGAACGCGCCGGCAAGGGCAAAGGCAGCTACCGCCGCGAAGCCTTCCAGTCTAATAGCTGGGAGGCTTCTTACTTTCTGGCTGCCTGAAGGCAAGCGCCCCTCTGACATGATAAGGTCTGCACCTGATTTGTAATCCCTGGACCTGTGCATGCCCTCTAGTCTTTCCCATCGTTGGCACCTTCGCCAATTGATCGCTGCCTCCAGCCTCATTCTGCTCGTCGCCTGCGCGGAAAAACCGACCGCCGCCGACGCTCAACCCCTGCCCAAACTCCAGACCGCCCCCGTGGTAGCGCCCGCTGTCGTGGCCCCGCTGGCCGTGGACAATCTGGACATCCAACCGACCCAGACCTTCGCCGAATGGCAGGCGGGCTTTCGTGTGCAAGCCCTGCAGGCCGGCATCACCGCTGCCGTGTTCGACAACGCCTTCGCCAATGTCACCCCGGACATGGCGGTGATCCGGGCCGATCGCAGCCAGCCTGAATTTTCCCGCCCGGTGTGGGAGTACCTCGATGGCGCCCTCTCGCCACTGCGCGTACGTAACGGCCAGTCGCTGTTGATCAAGTACGCCGACATCCTGCAAAGCATCGAACAACGCTATGGCGTCGACCGCCAGGCATTGGTGTCGGTATGGGGGATGGAGAGCAACTTCGGCCAGTTCCAGGGCAATAACTCAGTGATCCGCTCACTCGCGACCCTGGCCTATGAAGGCCGTCGCCCAGCATTCGCCCAGGCGCAATTGCTGGCCGCGTTGCAGATCATCCAGCATGGCGATATCCAGGCCGACCAGATGAAAGGCTCCTGGGCCGGGGCCATGGGCCAGACCCAATTCATCCCGACCACCTACAACACCCACGCCGTGGACTTCGATGGCGACGGTCGCCGCGATATCTGGAACAGCCCGGCCGACGCCCTCGCCTCCACCGCGCACTACCTGCAAAGCTCCGGCTGGCAGAAGGGCCAGCCGTGGGGCTTCGAGGTGAAACAACTGCCGGCGAATTTCGATTACGCGCTGGCCGATGGCGGCATCCGCAAGACAGTTGCTGAATGGCTCAAACTGGGCATCCAACTGCCGCCGGGCGCAACCCTGCCGCCGAACGTTGACCAACTGTCCGCTGCCTTGCTATTGCCGGCCGGTTACCGTGGTCCGGCCTTCCTGGTGCTGGATAACTTCCGTGCAATCCTCAAGTACAATAACTCGTCGTCCTACGCATTGGCGGTTGGCCTGCTGTCGGAACGCTTCGCGGGCGGTGGCGTGATTCGTGGCGATTGGCCGAAGGATGAGCTGCCATTGAGCCGCTCGCAGCGTATCGACCTGCAGACGGCCTTGAGTGCCAATGGCTATGACGCGGGCAACCCGGACGGCATTATCGGCGCCAATACGCGCAAGGCGATCCGTGCAGCGCAGCAAGCGCTGGGCTGGCCGGCGGATGGCTATCCGACGGTGAAACTGCTGGAATCGTTGCAGAATCGGTAGATCGGCTTATGGCTGCCACCGCTTTCGCGAGCAAGCCCGCTCCCACATTTGACCGAGTTCCAACTTTGGAATGCTGACAAATGTGGGAGCGGGCTTGCTCGCGAAGGCGGTTTGTTAGGCGACAACAAGCTCAGGCCTTGAACACCACATCCTGCTCCAACACCACCCTCTTCTCCCCCGCATCCAGCCTGACCAACGCGCCCATCGGCAGCGTCAGATTCGGATCACAATGCCCGCTGCGCCAGCCTGACAGCACCGGAATGCGCAAGGGTTCGAAGGTCTGCTTGAGTAGGCGCTCCAGCGCGGCACCGTCCACCCCCGCCACATCCCCGACCAGCACACCGGCAACCTGCGCCAGCTTGCCCGCCAAACGCAGGTGCGTCAGCAGGCGGTCAATACGGTAGATCGGCTCGTTGACGTCCTCGATCAGCAGGATGATGCCTTCTGCGTCGATCTCGAAGGGCGTGCCCATGACCGCCGCGATCATCGACAGGTTGCCACCCAGCAAGCGCCCACAGGCAATGCCAGGTTCGAGGGTGGTCAGCGGGTAAGCTGCCGGGTGCGCCAGCACGCTGCCAGCGCCCAATTGGCCGCGCAGCATGCTGAACAATGAAGACTCGGTAGGTTGCTGCTTGTCACCCAACAGGTCGGCGTTGAGCATCGGCCCGTGGAAGGTCACAAAACCGGCGTAGCGGCTGATTGCCAGGTGCAGAGCGGTTATATCGCTGTAGCCTACGAATGGCTTGGGGTTGGCGCGCAACAGGTCGAAGTCCAGGCTGTCGAGCAGGCGTGGCGTGCCGTAACCGCCACGCAGGCAGAAGATGGCGTCGATATCGGGGTTGGCAAAGGCGTTGTGAAGGTCGTTGAGGCGGGTTTTATCGCTGCCGGCGAGGTAGCCATCGCGTTCATAGACGCCGGGGAAGATCCGCAGGTCGTAGCCGCGAGTACGCATCCATTGGCCGGCTTTTTCGACGTCCAGGGTGGCGGGGCCGGCGGGGGCGATCAGGGCGATGGTGCCTTCGCTACGAAGGGCAGGAACGGCGGCGGTCATACACAACTCTCCCTAACTAACGCGGAGCGAAATGTGGGAGGGGGCTTGCCCCCGATAGCGGTGGATCAGCCAGCACATGTAGCGACTGACATACCGCAATCGGGGGCAAGCCCCCTCCCACATAAGCCCCCTCCCACACTGGGCCTGAACCCCGATCAGGAAACCAGGCTAGCCTTGACCAGCTTGGCCTGTTCATCAGCGTGATACGAGGAACGTACCAACGGCCCCGACGCCACGTTCTTGAAGCCCATCTTGTAACCTTCCTCGGCGAACCAGGCGAAGGTGTCCGGGTGCACGAAACGCTGCACCGGCAAGTGGCTGCGGGACGGTTGCAGGTACTGGCCCAGGGTCAGCATGTCGATGTCGTGTTCGCGCATGCGCTTCATGACTTCGATGACTTCTTCGTCGGTCTCGCCCAGACCCAGCATCAGGCCGGATTTGGTTGGGATGTGCGGCATCATCTGCTTGAATTTCTGCAGCAGGGTCAGCGACCACTGGTAGTCCGACCCCGGACGCGCCGCCTTGTACAGGCGTGGCACGGTTTCCAGGTTGTGGTTGAACACATCCGGTGGCTCGGCGGCGGTGATTTCCAACGCTACCTCCATGCGACCACGGTAGTCCGGCACCAGGGTTTCGAGCATCACGTTCGGCGACAGCTTGCGAATCTCGCGGATGCAGTCGGCAAAGTGCTGGGCACCGCCGTCACGCAGGTCGTCGCGGTCAACCGAGGTGATCACCACGTACTTGAGTTTCAGGTCGGCGATGGCGATGGCCAGGCTTTCCGGCTCGTTGACGTCCAATGGCTTCGGACGGCCGTGGCCCACGTCGCAGAACGGGCAACGACGGGTGCAGATGTCACCCATGATCATGAAGGTGGCGGTGCCGCCAGAGAAGCACTCGCCCAGGTTCGGGCAGGACGCTTCTTCGCACACGCTGTGCAGCTTGTGTTTGCGCAGCAAAGCCTTGATACGGTCGACTTCCGGCGAAACCGGGATGCGCACGCGGATCCAGTCAGGCTTCTTCGGCAGTTCGGTGGTCGGAATGATCTTCACCGGGATGCGTGCAACCTTCTCGGCGCCGCGCAGCTTGACGCCGGCTTCCACCTTGGCACGCGGGGCCGGGGCCGGACGTTCGGTAACGTCCACCGTCGGGATCATGGTTTGCACTGCATCAGTAGTCATAATCAGTCGATTCCGCCCGTAAGGGTCGTCTGCTCAGCATAGTCGAGGTGTTTGACGAGCTGCGCACGCAGCCGGGCACTTACCTCGGCAAATTTAATCGGTGTGGCATGGTCGCTCAGCTGCGTCATCGCCAACCCGGCATAGCCACACGGGTTGATGCGCCGGAACGGTGCCAGGTCCATGTCCACATTCAGGGCCAGGCCATGAAAGGAACAACCGTGGCGAATGCGTAAACCGAGGGAGGCGATTTTCGCGCCGTCCACGTACACACCGGGTGCATCGGGCTTGGCCGCGGCGCTCACGCCGTAACTGGCCAACAGCTCGATCAGGCAAGCCTCCATACGGCTTACCAAGTCACGTACGCCGAACCCAAGCTTGCGAACGTCCAGCAGCAGATACGCCACCAGTTGACCCGGACCATGGTAAGTCACTTGACCCCCTCGGTCGACCTGCACCACCGGAATATCACCCGGCAGCAACAGATGCTCGGCCTTGCCGGCCTGCCCCTGGGTGAAGACCGGCGGGTGTTCCACCAACCAGATTTCATCGGGTGCCGACGTGCCGCGCTCGTTGGTGAACCGCTGCATGGCGTGCCAGACGGGCTCGTAGTCCATCCGGCCGAGCTCGCGAAAGCCCAGGACGTGAGACATCACAACACCATGTGCACGAAGCCCGTGGCCCGCAGTTCGCTGTTGATGTTGTAGAGCTGGTCTTGATCGATCGCAACGATGTGCAACTGGATCGTGGTGTATTTGCCGGTTGAACTGGATCGTTCGTCCACGCGCTGATCGTTGATCGTTGCGTGTTTACGCACGATCTCAAGGATCAGGTCTTTACGGCCGACACCGGTATCGCTGATCACCTTGATGGGATAGTCCACCACCGGGAATTCGATCTTTGGCGCCTTTACTTCTTTATCGGTCATGGCGTAACGGCCTCGTAAGCGTAAGCCGTGGCGACGGGCAAAGCCCCGCGTCGGATCAACGCGGGGCTTTGCAGGTGCACACTATCAGTTGAACAAGCTGTAGAAGAATAGACGGATGCTATCCCAGACGCGGCGGAAGATACCACCTTCGTCGACGGCGTCCAGGGCGATCAGGTCGGCGCTGTGCACCACTTTGTCGTCCAGCTTGACTTCGACCTTGCCGATCACATCACCCTTGGCGATTGGGGCAACCAATTGCGGGTTCATGGTCATGCTGGCCGCGAGCTTTTTCAGCTGGCCTTTAGGCATGGTCAGGGTCAGGTCGTCGGCCAGGCCGGCTTTGACCTGGGAGGTCGCGCCTTTCCACACTGGCGCGGTCGCCAGCTCAGCACCCTTCTGGTAGAAGGTCTGGGTTTCGAAGAAACGGAAACCGTAGGTCAGCAGCTTTTGCGTCTCGGCCGCACGGGCCTGCTCGCTGTTGGTACCGAAGACCACGGCGATCAAGCGTTGGCCGTCACGGACAGCAGACGACACCATGCAGTAGCCGGCTTCGTCGGTGTGGCCGGTTTTCAGGCCATCGACGGTCTTGTCGCGCCACAGCAACAGGTTGCGGTTAGGCTGCTTGATGTTGTTCCAGAAGAATTCCTTCTGGGAGTAGATCGCGTAGTGCACCGGGTCGACGCGGATGATCGCGCGCGCCAGGATCGCCATGTCGTGAGCCGACGAGTAGTGCTCTGGGTTCGGCAGGCCGGTCGGGTTCATGAAGTGGCTGTTGGTCATGCCCAGGTCGGCCACGGTTTTGTTCATCATGTCGGCGAACGCGTCTTCGCTGCCGGCGATGTGCTCGGCCAGGGCGACGCTGGCGTCGTTACCGGACTGGATGATGATGCCGTGCAGCAGGTCGCTCACGGTGACCTGCGAGCCAACCTTGATGAACATCCGCGAACCGCCGGTACGCCAGGCGTTTTCGCTGACGGTGACCGGGTCGTTCTCGCCGATCTGGCCGCGACGGATTTCCAGGGTCGCGATGTAGGCGGTCATCAGTTTGGTCAGGCTGGCCGGCGGCAGGCGCTGGTCACCGTTGCTCTCGACCAGCACGTTGCCACTGGCGGCATCCATGAGGACCCAGGACTTGGCGGCCAGTTGCGGGGAAGCCGGCACCATTTCAACGGCCCAGGCGGCCGGGGTGATGATCAGCGAAAGAAGCAGGCACGTGCGTTTGGCTAAGGTGGTGATGTTCATCCGTCTCTCGAAATTGCTTATGGAAACTTGCCCTCGCGGGCAAAACTTATTCAGACAGCCCGTTGCCAGACTGTCGCGTGTTCGGTTGCCCGCTCACCCCTTGCCCCTGGGTTTTTATTGTTCAACGAGCCAACAACCAGGGTTCGAGCCCGCGCACGAGCCTGAACCATCAATGCTTACTTATTCTGAAGTGACCACGCTGGGTTGCCCCAGGTTGGCCATGCGTACGCTGTTCTGTACGTGTGCGACTTCGCTCGGCGAGCCGATCGGGCCCATGCGTACACGGTGCAATGTCTGCTGGTTACGCACGATGGAGCTGATAAACACCGGCGCGTTGACCATACCACTGAGCTTGGACCTTAACAGTTCTGCCGCATCCGGGTTGGCGAAAGCGCCCACCTGCAGGTATTGCCCGCCGGCCATGGATGCGCCAGGCGCCGCATGGGGTACGACCACGGTATCAGGCGCGTGCTGTGCCGGCGGCGGCGTCCACTGCTCGATCTTGCCCGTGGAGGCCGTCACTTGCGGCTGTTGGGTTTGCGGCTCGTTGAGCATCAACGGCGCCGGCTTGCCACGCTGGGCCCAGTACTGGGCCGGGTCAATGCCTTCGACCTTGACGCGCGCGGTGCCGGTTTCGGCGTAACCGAGTTTCTTCGCGGCGGCGTAGGACAAGTCGATGATGCGGTCCGAGTAGAACGGTCCACGGTCGTTGACCCGCAGGATCACCGTGCGGTTGTTGTCCAGGTTGGTCACCCGCACATAGCTGGGCAGCGGCAACGTCTTGTGGGCCGCGCTCATGCCGTACAGGTCATACACTTCGCCGTTGGCGGTGTTCTGGCCGTGGAATTTGGTGCCATACCAGGACGCCGTGCCCGATTGCACGTAGGTCTTGGACTCCTGCAGCGGGAAGTAGCTCTTGCCCAGCACGGTATAGGGGTTGGCCTTGTACGGGCCAGTGTGCAGGGTTGGCGTGGCATCCGGGATCTTTGACACGTCGACGTCCCACCACGGCGCGCCGTCTTTGTGCGCGCGGTTGATGTCCAGGCCTGGCTGGGCACGGACGACTGCGCCGCCGGACTTCTGCGCCGGCGCGCGGCTGTTGGTGGTGGAACAACTGACGACCAGCAAGGACAACGCGGCGAACGCCACCAGCTTGAGCGGTTGATAGAACGGCGATGCCCGCATTACTTGTTGCCCCGTGCTTGGACCAGCATGTCTGACAGCTGATGCACGGCCATGGCGTACATCACACTGCGGTTATAACGCGTGATTGCGTAGAAATTCTTCAGGCCCATCCAGTATTCCGGACCGTTTTCGCCTTCGAGGCGGAACGCGGTGACCGGCATATCATCAGGCAGCGCATTCTGACTCGACCAGCCCAGCGCCCGCAACTCCCCGACCGTCTTGGCGGGCTCGATGCCCTGGGTCAGGCCTTCATCGGCACGGTCCCCGGTGACGTCGGCGCGGATCACCACCGGCTCGCCAGCGACCCAGCCATGGCGCTTGAAGTAGCTGGCCACGCTGCCGATGGCGTCGTCGGGGTTGCTCCAGATATTGATATGCCCGTCGCCGTCAAAATCCACCGCATAGGCGCGGAAACTGCTCGGCATGAACTGCGGCAAGCCCATCGCCCCGGCGTAGGAACCCTTGAGGGTCAGCGGGTCGACCTGTTCTTCGCGCGCCAGCAGCAGGAATTCACGCAGCTCCTTGCGGAAGAAGTCAGCGCGCGGCGGGTAATCAAAGCCCAGGGTCGACAAGGCGTCGATCACCCGGTAACTGCCGGTATTGCGCCCGTAAAACGTTTCGATACCAATGATCGAGACAATCACCTGGGCCGGCACGCCGTATTCCTGCTCGGCGCGGGCCAGTACCGCCTCGTGCTGGCGCCAGAAGTCCACACCCCGCGCCACGCGGGCGTCGGTGAGGAACATCGGGCGGTATTCCTTCCACTGTTTCACGCGTTCGGCTGGGCGAGAGATGGCGTCGAGGATCGCCTGCTTCTTCTGGGCTTCGCGGAACACGCCCATCAGTTGTTCACCGGCGAAACCATAGTCGCGGGTCATTTCACCGACAAACTCGGCGACCTGGGGTGAACCATCGTAGTCACCGGCCTGCGCCTCTTGCGTTGCGCCCAGCAGCCCAATCAGGCCCATCCAGGACGCGTGCCGAGTCGCCCAGCCGCGCATTACTTGCATTGACATCTTCACCTTATTCAAACCTGCGCGATCCATTTACGATGCGTATGAATCGACATCAAAACCCCAAACGCTGACAGCAATGTCACCAGCGAAGTTCCGCCGTAGCTAATGAACGGCAACGGCACCCCAACCACCGGCAACAGGCCACTGACCATACCGATGTTGACGAAAACGTAAACAAAAAAAGTCATGGTCAAGGCACCGGCCAGCAATTTGCCGAACAGCGTCTGCGCCTGCGCGGTGATCACCAGGCCGCGACCAATCAACAGCAAATAGATCAGCAACAGCGCGCATATGCCCACCAGGCCGAACTCTTCGCCCATCACCGCAATGATGAAGTCGGTATGGCTCTCGGGCAAAAAGTCCAGGTGCGACTGGGTGCCCAGTAACCAACCCTTGCCAAATACTCCACCGGAACCGATGGCGGCCTTCGACTGAATAATGTTCCAGCCCGTGCCCAACGGGTCGCTTTCGGGGTCGAGGAACGTCAGGATCCGCTGCTTCTGGTAGTCGTGCATAAAAAAGAACCACATGGCCACGGCCACGGGCACGGCGGCGGCCAGCACGCTGAGGATCCAGCGCCAGCGCAATCCGCCCATGAACAGCACGAACGCACCGCCCGCCAGGATCAGCAGCGAGGTGCCAAGGTCGGGCTGGCGCACGATCAGGATGAACGGCACCCCGATCAGAATCAGGCTGATCCCCACGTGCTTGAGCTGCGGCGGCAAGGTGCGCTTGGACAGGTACCAGGCGATGGTCGCCGGCATCAGAATCTTCATGAATTCCGACGGCTGGAAGCGAATCACCCCCGGGATGTTGATCCAGCGGGTCGCCCCCATGGCGTTGTGGCCCATCACGTCCACCACCACCAGCAGCAGCACGCCAGCGACATAACCGAGTGGCACCCATCGCGCCATGAAGCGCGGCTCAAGCTGGGCGATCACCACCATCGACAACAACCCCAGGCCGAACGACGACGCCTGTTTGATCAGCAGGTCCCAGTTCTTGCCACTGGCCGAATACAGCACGAACAGACTGCCGGCCGCCAGGGTCAGCAGCAGGATCAGCAACGGGCCATCAATGTGCATGCGCTGCAGCAACGTCGCACGGCGACGCATCACATCCTCACTGGAGAGGATGCGGTCAAAATTACTCTTCACGGGCCGTAACCTCGGTGCTTGAAGGGGGGCCGCCATATTCGGGCTTGAGCCTGCCGTCGTCGGCCAACAGCCAGGCGTCCATCACTTGGCGCACCACGGGCGCAGCGACGCCGGAACCGGACTCGCCGTTCTCGACCATCACCGCCACCACGATTTTCGGGTCGTCCGCCGGGGCAAAGCCGACAAACAAGGCGTGGTCACGGTGGCGCTCCTGGACCTTGGTGCGGTCGTATTTTTCACCCTGCTTGATCGCCACCACCTGAGCGGTACCGCTCTTGCCGGCGATGCGGTATTGCGCGCCAACCGCCGCCTTGCGTGCGGTGCCACGGGCGCCGTGCATGACTTGCTGCATGCCGTGGTTGACCTTGGTCCAGTCCGACGCATCGCGCAGCACAATGTCCGGGATCGGGTTGTCATCCACCGGCTTTTCGCCTTCGATGGTCTTGGCCAGGTGCGGACGGTTCCAGATACCTTTGTTCGCCACCAGTGCCGTGGCCTGGGCCAGTTGCAGCGGCGTGGCCTGCATATAGCCCTGGCCAATGCCAAGAATCAGGGTTTCACCCGGGAACCACGCCTGGCGACGGGTCGCTCGTTTCCACTCCCGCGACGGCATCAAGCCGGGGGATTCCTCGAACATGTCCAGGGAGACCTTCTGGCCGAGGCCGAACTTGCCCATGTAGGCGGACAAGCGGTCAATGCCCAGCTTATGCGCCAGGTCGTAAAAATAGGTGTCGTTGGAGCGCATGATCGCGGTGTCCAGGTCGACATAGCCGTCACCGGTGCGGTTCCAGTTACGGTATTTATGATCGTAGTTGGGCAGCATGTAGTAGCCCGGGTCGAACACCCGGCTGGAGGCCGTGACCACCCCCGCGTCCAGACCGGCAATCGCCACCGCCGGCTTGATCGTCGACCCCGGCGGGTACAGACCGCGCAGTACGCGGTTGAACAGTGGCCGGTCAATGGAGTCACGCAACTCGGCGTAAGCCTTGAAGCTGATGCCGGTCACGAACAGGTTGGGGTCAAAGCTTGGCTGGCTGACCATCGCCAGCACTTCGCCGGTCTTCGGATCCAGGGCAACCACCGCGCCGCGACGACCGCCCAAGGCCATCTCCGCCGCTTCCTGCAATTTGATGTCCAGGCTCAGCACGATGTCCTTGCCGGGCACCGGATCGGTGCGTTTGAGCACCCGCAGCACGCGGCCACGGGCGTTGGTCTCGACTTCTTCGTAACCCACTTGGCCGTGCAGCTCGGGCTCGTAGAAACGCTCGATGCCGGTCTTGCCGATATGGTGGGTGCCGCTGTAATTGACCGGATCGAGGGTTTTCAGCTCTTTTTCGTTGATTCGCCCCATGTAACCGACAGAGTGAGCAAAGTGCGGCCCTTGCGGGTAATGCCGCACCAACTGCGCCACCACTTCCACACCCGGCAAACGGAACTGGTTCACCGCGATCCGTGCGATTTGCTCTTCGGTCAGCTCAAACAGGATCGGTACCGGCTCGAAAGGCCGGCGCCCCTGTTTCATGCGTTTCTCGAAGATCGCCCGGTCTTCCGGCGTCAGCTGCAGCACCTCGACGATCACATCGAGGATCTGCTGCCAGTCACCGGAGCGCTCACGGGTCATGCTCAGACTGAAGCTGGGCCGGTTATCCGCCACTACCACGCCATTGCGGTCGAAGATCAGCCCGCGGGTCGGCGGGATCGGCTGCACATGCACCCGGTTGTTTTCCGACAAGGTGGAGTGATAGTCGTACTGGATCACCTGCAGGAAATACAGGCGTGCGATCAGCACACCCAACAACGCCACCACCATGATTGCGCCAAACACCACACGCGAGCGTACAAGACGTGCGTCTTTCTCGTGGTCCTTGATGCGGATCGGCTGGGTCATCGGGAGGGGCGCAGATTATTTGTGGTAAGGGTGCCCGGACAGAACTGTCCAGGCGCGATACAGCTGTTCACCGATCAGAATCCGTACCAACGGGTGCGGCAGCGTCAGCGCCGACAGCGACCAACGCTGATCCGCCCGCGCACAGACTTCCGGCGCCAGCCCTTCGGGGCCGCCGACCATGAAGTTGACCGTACGCGAATCCAGGCGCCAGCGATCCAGTTCCACCGCCAACTGCTCGGTGCTCCAGGGTTTGCCGTGGACTTCGAGGGTGACGATGCGCTCATTGGGGCCGACCTTGGCCAACATGGCTTCGCCTTCCTGACGGATGAAGCGCGCCACGTCGGCATTCTTGCCCCGGGTATTGAGCGGTATCTCGACCAATTCCAGCGACAGCTCAGCGGGCAGACGCTTGGCATACTCATGCCAGCCTTCTTCCACCCACTTGGGCATGCGTGAACCGACAGCAATCAGACGCAGGCGCACAGCCGTTCCTTATTCCTGGTCTTTGTTCAGCTTGTCGAAGTGCGCGTGGCCCACTTCCGGGCTGTGGTGCTTGCCATCGGCGGCACGGCTCTGCTCGGCGCCTTTCCACAGACGCTCCAGGTCGTAGAACTGACGGGCGTTGGAGGTCATCATGTGAACGATCACGTCGTCCATGTCCAGCAGCACCCAGTCACTGTCGCCCTTGCCTTCTTCACCCAGCGGCTTCACGCCTTGGGCTTTGACGGCTTCGCGGACCTTGTCGAGCATCGCGCCGATCTGGCGGTTCGAGGTACCGGTGGCGATGATCATGTAGTCGGTGATGCTCTGCTTGTCGCGCACGTCCAGTACCTGGATGTCCTGGGCCTTGACGTCTTCAAGGGCCGCCACGGCGACTTTTACCAGTTCTTCGCCAGCCAGCTCAGGGCCGGTGTGGGCTTCTACTGGCAGCGGAGCGCTTTTGAAGGTGCCTTTGCGCTTAACTTTGCTTACGTCTTTGTTCGTCATATAAAACTCGTTTTGCTCGTATGTTCGGGCGCCCGCTCTACGACTGTGCGTAGGTTCGAGCGCGCCTTTTCAGTTCGACGCACGGTAAAGCCCGTGCGCATCGATGTAGGCCAGGACCGCGTCAGGCACCAGGAAACGTACCGACTTCCCGCTGGCCAGCAGTTGACGGATCTGGGTGGCGGACACCGCAAGCGGGGTCTGCCAGACGAATGCAATATTCCCGTTCGGCCCGGTCAGGGCCAAGGGGTCACTTACCGACCGCGCGGCCAGCAGGTTGCGCAAGGCATCCGGCGGTTCGCTGTCGGCATCCGGGCGTTGCAAAACCAGGATGTGGCAATGCTGGAGGAGTTCCTCCCAGCGATGCCAAGAGGGCAGGCCGCAAAATGCGTCCCAGCCCAAAAGCAGAAACAACTGGTCATCCACGGCCAACTCGGCGCGTATCAGTTCCAGGGTGTCCACAGTGTAGGACGGTTTATCGCGCTTGAGCTCGCGGTCGTCCACCACCAGCGGCGTTATGCCGTCCACCGCCAGGCGCACCATTTCCAGGCGCTGCTGTGGCGACACTTGCGGCGTATCGCGATGGGGCGGCCGAGCGTTGGGCATCATGCGCAGCTCGTCCAGCGCGAGGGCATCCGCGACTTCCAGGGCACTGCGCAAATGGCCGATGTGCACGGGGTCGAAGGTACCGCCGAGCAGCCCGATGCGTTTACCCATCAAGTGCGCACATGACCATCGCCGAACACCACGTACTTCTCACTGGTCAGGCCTTCCAGGCCAACCGGGCCGCGGGCGTGGAGTTTGTCGGTGGAAATACCGATCTCCGCCCCCAGGCCGTACTCGAAGCCGTCGGCAAAACGCGTCGAGGCGTTGATCATCACCGAAGCGGAGTCCACTTCGGTGAGGAAACGCCGGGCATCGCTGAAATGCTCGGAAACAATCGCGTCGGTGTGCTTGGAGCCATAGGTGTTGATGTGTTCGATGGCCTCGTCGAGGTCGTCGACAATCTTGATCGACAGGATCGGCGCGGTGTATTCGGTGTACCAGTCAAGCTCGGTCGCGTCGATCACGTCCGCGCCCAGCAGCGCACGGGTACGCGCGCAGCCCCGCAGTTCCACGCCCTTGTCGCGGTAGATGGCAGCCAGCGGCGGCAGCACGCGATCGGCAATGCCGACGTGCACCAGCAGCGTCTCCATGGTGTTGCAAGGGGCGTAGCGGTGGGTCTTGGCGTTGTCGGCGATGCGGATCGCCTTGTCGATGTCGGCGGCGATGTCGATGTACACATGGCACACGCCGTCCAGGTGCTTGATGACGGGCACTTTTGCATCACGGCTGACACGTTCGATCAGGCTCTTGCCACCACGCGGCACGATCACGTCGACGAATTCGGGCATGGTGATCAGCGCGCCTACGGCGGCGCGGTCGGTGGTTTCCACCACTTGCACCACTTCGGCAGGCAACTCGGCCACGGCCAGGCCCTGCTGGATGCACGCGGCGATGGCACGGTTGGAATTGATCGCCTCGGAACCGCCACGCAGGATAGTGGCGTTGCCGGATTTGAGGCACAGGCTCGCGGCGTCGATGGTCACGTTCGGACGCGACTCATAAATGATGCCGATCACGCCCAGCGGCACGCGCATCTTGCCGACCTGAATGCCGGATGGCAGGTAACGCATGTCACGGATTTCACCGATGGGGTCAGGCAGCTTGGCCACCTGACGCAGGCCTTCGATCATGTCGTCGATACGTGCCGGGGTCAGCGCCAGGCGGTCCAGCAGGGCCGGTTCCAAGCCATTGGCGCGGCCGTTGGCCAGGTCTTGCTCGTTGGCGGCGGTCAGCTCGGAGCGCGAGGCATCCAGAGCGTCGGCGGCGGCCAGCAGGGCACGGTTCTTCTGCGCAGTGCTCGCACGGGCGATCAGCCGCGAGGCCTGACGGGCAGCGCGACCCAGGCGGGTCATGTAGTCAAGAACGGACTCAGTCATAGTCAGGGAGTCTTGGCAGGGAGGAAAGCGGCAGATTATAGCTGTGACGCCGCCCGACTGACAGCGGTGAGGGGCGGATGGTCGAAATGAACTGTAAAAACCTGGGGTTCAGCGGTAATTAAGGTGGGAGTTGTTATGATTCCGTCACATTTAGCCGTATTTACCCTGACCGCCATGCCCAGTTCATCGCCCCAACTCCCCGCCAGCGCCCTGCCCGACAGCTTCTTCGACCGTGACGCGCAAATTCTTGCGCAAGCATTGCTCGGAAAAGTCATCCGCCATCGCGTCGGCGAAACCTGGCTTTCTGCGCGAATTATTGAAACCGAAGCCTATTACGTGGCCGAAAAAGGCAGCCACGCCTCATTGGGCTACACAGAAAAGCGTAAGGCTTTGTTTCTGGACGGTGGCCATATCTACATGTACTACGCCCGTGGCGGCGACTCCCTGAACTTCAGCGCCCATGGGCCGGGCAATGCCGTATTGATCAAATCAGCCTATCCATGGGTCGATGAGTTATCCGGCCCGGCGAGCCTGGCGCAGATGCTGCTGAACAACCCGAATGCCGATGGCAGCCCACGCACCTTGCAAAAACTCTGCGCCGGTCAGACCCTGCTGTGCAAAGCCCTGGGGTTGAAGGTGCCGATGTGGGACGCCAAGCGTTTCGATCAGGAACAGCTCTATGTTGAAGACGTGGGCCAGACCCCGATCCAGATCATCCAGACCACGCGCCTGGGCATCCCCAGCGGGCGTGATGAACACCTGATGTACCGCTTCGTCGATGCGGGCTACGCGCCTTATTGCACGCGGAACCCGCTGCGCCGGGGCCAGGTCGAAGACCGCGATTATTTTTTGATTTGATAAGTAATGACCGCTGTCCCTGCTGGAAATCGATACCTGCCACACCGCAGATCCAATGTGGGAGCAAGCCCACTCCCACAGTTGGCCGGCGGTGTGGCCGGCTATGAGTTCGAGAGGAAATGGCCGCACAAATGGAGAGGACTGTATGAGCCAATGGCTCGATAGCATTACCGGCTGGTTAACACTGAACCCCGAATGGCTGGCGGTCGCGGTGTTTATCGTCGCCTGCGTGGAATGCCTGGCCATCGCCGGGCTTATCGTGCCGGGCACGGTATTGTTGTTTGCCATTGCGGCGCTGGCCGGTAGCGGCGCGCTATCCTTGAGCGAAACCCTGCTGCTGGGTTTCCTCGGCGGCTTGCTGGGTGACGGGGTGTCCTACTTCCTCGGACGACATTTCCATCAGAACATCCGGCGTCTGCCCGGCCTGCGCCATCATCCCGAATGGATGAACGGCGCCGAAACTTACTTCCACAAGTACGGCATTGCCAGCCTGCTGGTCGGACGTTTCATCGGCCCATTGCGCCCTATGCTGCCGATGGTGGCCGGTATGTGCGACATGCCATTCCCGCGTTTCGCCATGGTGAGCATTGTGGCAGCAGCGGGTTGGACGGTGGCTTATCTGCTGCCCGGCTGGGCGACCGGCGCTGCGTTCCGCCTGCCCTTGCCCGAAGGGTTCTGGCCCGAGGCGGCAGTGGTTGCGGGTTGCCTGGCGGCGTTGATTGGACTGAGCCTGAACAGCAGCCTGCGCGGCCATCGGCGCGCCACGTTATGGATTGGGTGTGCCAGCCTGGTGCTATTGATCGCGCTGTTTATTGGCTACCACTCGCTGGACAACTTCGACCACGGCCTAAGCGCCCTGGTGCAGGAACACCGCAGCCCCTGGCTGGACGAAGTGATGGTGCGCATCACCCAGCTGGGTGAGTTCAAGAAGATGTTCGTTGCCAGCGCGGTGTTCACTGGCCTGCTGCTATTGGCGCGGCAATGGCGCCACGCAGTGTTCGTTGGCGCAACGCTGGCCGGGGCTGCGGTGATCAACACCGGGACCAAGCTGTTTTTCGCCCGTGGCCGCCCGGAAATCCTCACCGACCCGCTGACCAGCTTCAGCATGCCCAGCGGCCACGCGTCGGGCGCGTTCGCGTTTTTCCTGGCGCTGGCGATCCTGGCCGGTCGCGGACAACCCGTGCGGTTGCGCCTGACCTGGATGTTGTTGGGCTGCATTCCCGCCGCTTTCATTGCGCTATCGCGCGTCTACCTCGGCGCCCACTGGCCCACGGACATCCTGGCCGGCACGCTGCTGGCGATGACGGTGTGTGCGTTCAGCCTGGGCATCAGCCAGTATCGAAGCCCGCTGCCGGCCATGTCGCAAAAAACCTGGTGGCTGTTGCTGCCGGCATTGGTCGCGGTGCTCAGCTTCATCGCACTCACTGGCACGCCCCACGCCCTGCTGCGCTATGCCTATTAAGTGAACAGTTCGCCCTGCAATTCGTCGAGCAGCATCTGGATCGCATCCAGGCGTTGCTGCGGGTCATCGAGTTGCAGCAGGTCGATCTTGTCGGCCTCGGTGAACGGCAGCAGATACGCCAACTGATTGCCCAAGGCTTGCTGGCCGTCGGCGTGGGCGTCCATGTCCAACGACGCCACCATGGGGTGCTCGGCCAATGCCTGGAGCAGCGCCAGCAGGTCGGCATCTTCTTCTTCCAACGGCTGGTCCGGCAGTTCTTCGAGCCACTGCACGTCGGCCACCAGCAGTTGGTCTTTCTGCACACCGGCATCCCGTACGCGAAACCTGCGCCCGCCTTCGACGCGAATCCCCAGCAGGCCGTTGTCCTGTTGCTTGAAGTCGCGGATCAGCGCTTCACAGCCGATCAGCGCGTAGCCGTCCGGCGCCGTGCCCACCTCCTGGCCGTCGAGAATGCACACCACACCGAAGCTTTCGCCCTTTTTCATGCAGCGGGCGACCATATCCAGGTAGCGCGCCTCGAACAGTTGCAGGTCGAGGGTGCAGCCAGGGAACAGCACGGTATTGAGCGGGAACAGCGCCAGACTCATAAAGGTTTCCTTAAACCCGGTTTAAACGATCACCGACACAGCCAGCGGCAGGAACACCGCCGTGGCCACGCCCATCAGACTCATCGCCAGCGCTGCAAAAGCGCCGCATTCTTCGCTTTCCTGCAGGGCCACCGAGGTGCCGACGGCATGAGCAGTCATGCCCAGCGCCATGCCGCGCGCCTCGGGGCTGTGCACCCCCAGGCGAGACAAATACGCCGGGCCGATCATCGCACCGATCACCCCGGTGATCAGCACAAATACCGCCGCCAAAGCCGCCACGCCGCCGATCTGCTCGGCCACCAGCATGGCGATCGGTGAAGTCACCGACTTGGGCGCCATGGTCATCAACATCCTGTGCTCGGCGCCAAACCACCAGCCCAGCAGCACACACAGGCCGGTGGCGAGCACACCGCCTATCACCAGCGTAGTAAAAATCGGCCAGAACAATTGGCGAATGCGCCGCAGGTTCAAGTAAAGCGGCACCGCCAGGGCCACGGTCGCCGGACCCAGCAGGATGCCCATGATCTCGGTGCTCTTGCGGTACTCGGCGTAGCTCAGGCCACAACTGATCAGCACGCCGATCACCAGCAACATGGACACCAGCACCGGCTGCAGGAAGATCCAACGGGTTTTCTCGAACCCTGCCAGTACCAACTGATAAGCGCCGAGGGTGATGCCGATGCCGAACAACGGGTGATGAATCACCGCTGTCCACGCGCCATGCCAGTCGAAGATCATTGATCCTTCTCCTTGCGCTTGACCATCTGCTGCATCAGCACGCCCACGAAGCCCATGGCGATCACCAGCGACAGCACCAGCGCACCGACAATGGCCCAGAAATCAGCGGCAATATCCTTGGCATACACCATCACCCCCACCGCCGGTGGCACCAGCAGCAACGGCAAGTAACGCAACAGGCTGCTGGCCGCCAGGCTCAAGGGCTCGCCGACATCGCCCTTCCAGATCAGAAAACCCAGCATCAACAGCAGCCCGATGATCGGCCCCGGCAGTACCGGCAACAGCAAATGATTAATCGCCGTGCCGATCAGTTGAAACAGCACCAGCCAGGTCAGGCCACGTAACAGCATCCGTTCTTCCCCCTCAATACTCGCCCGCATTATAAGCACGCCCGCCCTATGCACCGGCATTCGCCAAAAGCATGGTGGGTTGACCGAGCCTATCGGCCATGATGATCTACATTGGTTCTCTGTAATCCATAAAAAACCAGACGTTCTACACAGCGTGATGAACCAAGGAGAGACGCAATGCCCTATGTACCCGTAGCGCAGCTCAAAGATTATGTCGGCAAGGAACTGGGACGTTCCGAATGGCTCACCATCGACCAGGCGCGTATCAACCTGTTCGCCGAGGCCACTGGCGATCATCAGTTCATCCACGTCGACCCGGTCAAGGCCGCGCAAACCCCGTTCGGCAGCACCATCGCCCACGGTTTCCTGTCGCTGTCGCTGATGCCCAAACTGATGGAGGACCTGCTGATCGTGCCCGAGGGCCTGAAGATGGCCGTCAACTATGGCTTGGACAGCGTGCGCTTCATCCAGCCGGTGAAGGTCAACTCCAAGGTGCGCCTGAACGTGACGCTCAATGACGTCACCGAGAAAAAACCCGGCCAATGGCTGCTCAAGGCCACCGCCACCCTGGAAATCGAAGGTCAGGAAAAACCAGCTTACATTGCTGAGTCGCTGTCCCTCTACTTCGTGTAAGTCCGTGCCTGTGGTGGGGACATAAACCTCACCACAGCGTATGTAAATTTATGTATGAAACTCGCAGCTGCGGCATACTCGGCGCTCAATTATCCGGATCCCGCTATGCGCCCACTCGCTCCCCTCGCCCTTGCCCTGTTGCTCACCGCTTGCGGAGACGGCGAATCGCTGTTGCCGCCCGATGCGCGCCTGCCCGACGGCGGCCGCTACCGGGGCGATGTGGTCGATGGTTTGCTGCAAGGTCAGGGCCGCGTGGACTACCCCAACGGCAGCTGGTATGCCGGCCAGTTCGACAAAGGCCAGTGGCACGGCCAGGGCGAGTGGCATGGCAGCAATGGCGAAGTCTATAAAGGCCAGTTCCAGCAGGGGCTGTTCGACGGCCAGGGCAGCCTGACCACGGCGGGCAGCCACTATGTGGGCGGCTTCAAGAACGGTCGACGCAACGGCGAAGGCACCCTCAAAGAGGGGCAGATGACCTATCGCGGCGAATTCAAGGACGACCAGTATTCCGGCCTCGGTCGCCTGGAGCTGGCGGACGGCAGCCAATACCAGGGCCAGTTCGCCCACGGCAAACCGAATGGCGAAGGCCAGCGCAACGACGACAGCGGCAACCAGTTCAGCGGCCATTTCGTCGATGGTCAACTGGAAGGCAACGGCACTTTCAACAGCGCCGATGGCGACATTTATGTCGGCCAATTCAAGCAGAACCAGCTCAATGGCAAGGGCCGCTACGAGAACGCCGACGGCGACGTGTGGATCGGCCAGTTCAAGGAAGGCGCGCTCAGCGGCAAGGGCGAGTTGATCGGTGTCGACGGCAGCCACTATGTCGGCCAGTTCAGCGATTGGCGCTTCAGCGGTGAAGGCCGCCTGAACCTCACCGACGGCAGCTTCTATATCGGCGGGTTCGACAGCGACAGCTATCAAGGCAAAGGCACCCTGGTCCTCACCGACGGCACCGTGCAGGCCGGCACGTGGGTCAATGGCATGCGCGTGCGTGACGCCGATGGCAAACTGCTGCCCGACCCGTTGGAGATCGGCGTACTGGCCCAAGGTGGTTTGCTCAACGCAGCCCTCGCCGCCGTGCCCGCCTCGACCCCGGCCGTCGAGCTGTACACCCTGGCCGTGGCCGGCGACGGCAAACAGAGCGTGTTCCTGCGCGAAGCCGATTACGTCAGCAACATGCTCGCCACCCGTTTTGGTGCACGCGGGCAGATTCGCCTGGTCAACCACCGCGATCACATCGCCGACCGCCCGCTGGCCACGCGCGAAAGCCTGCGCCGCGCCGTGCAGACTCTGGCCGACCGCACCGGGCCGGAAGACCTGGTGTTTATCTACATGACCAGCCACGGTACCCACGAACACGAACTGGTGCTGGACCAACCGCGTATGGAGCTGGCCGACCTGCCCGCCGATGAGCTCGCCGCCGTGCTGGCACCGCTGAAGAGCCGCGACAAGATCGTGGTGATTTCCGCCTGCTACTCCGGTGGCTTCATACCGGCGCTAAAGGACGATCGCACCCTGATCATGACCGCGTCCCGCGCCGATCGCGTGTCTTTCGGTTGCTCCGAGGAAGCCGACTTCACCTACTTCGGCGACGCCCTCTTCGCCCAAGCCTTCAACCAGACCGACGACTTGCAGCAAGCCTTCAAGCTGGCACAACTGCATGTGGCCGAACGCGAACAGGCGGACAACTTCGAAGCCTCCGAGCCGCAGATCTGGGCCCCCAAGGGTGTGATCGCCCATTGGCAATTATTACGCAAACAGCAGGCACGAAAGGCGCTCGAAAGCGTCTCAATGAATAGCAAGGAAGCCAAAGGCAACTAAGCTGTAACGTGTAACAAGGGGGAAACACCATGTACCTGACGCCTCAGCATATCTTGCTCGCCGGAGCCTCCGGCCTTACCGGCGAACACCTGCTCGATCGCCTGCTCAACGAACCCACCGTGACCCGCGTGCTCGCACCCAGCCGCAAGCCATTGGCGGAACACCCGCACCTGGAAAACCCGGTGGGCGACCCGGCGGTGTTCCTGCCGCAGCTGAGTGGCCGGGTGGATCTGGCCTTCTGCTGCCTGGGCACCACCCTCAAACAGGCGGGCTCCGAAGCGGCTTTTCGCGCCGTCGATCTGGACATGGTGGTGGCCTTCGCCAAACGCGCGCGGGAAATGGGCGCACGGCACTTGGTCGTGATCAGCGCCATTGGCGCCGACCCGAAATCGTCGGTCTTCTACAACCGCGTCAAAGGGGAAATGGAAGAGGCGCTGAAAGCCCAGGACTGGCCTCAACTGACCATCGTGCGGCCGTCGTTGCTGTTGGGGGAACGGCTGGAGCCGCGCCTGACCGAACAGTTGGCCGGCCCGTTATCACGACTGATTCCAGGCAAATACCGTGGTATCGAAGTGTGTGAACTGGCCCGGGCCATGTGGCGCCTGGCGCTGGAAGAACAGGATGGGGTGCGGGTGGTGGAGTCGGATGAGTTGCGCAAGCTGGGCAAGTAATCCGATTTAACTATCCGGCAGAGATTCAAATGTGGGAGCGGGCTTGCTCGCGAAGGCAGTGTGTCAGTCGACGAGTAATATGACTGATCCACCGCATTCGCGCTCCCACATGGGTTTTGTGCCGCCTTCCAGACAGGGTTAGAGACCACCGGTAGCGTTGAAGCCAACCCCAAGAACCGTCAACACCGACAGCGGCAACAACAGCGTATCGAGCAACGCACTGGCCGGCAGATCCACCCCAGGGTAGCTCGGCGCCTCGGCACCAAACCTGTCCTTGGCGCAGCAACCCCCCTTCATCGCATACAGGTCCAGGCGCGTACCGGCATACACCACCGGCGCGCCAGGTTTTGCCGCATCCAGTGTGCGCGCGGTGGCGCAGCCGGCCAGTTGCAGCGCCAACAGGATCAGCAGCGCCTTACTCATCACTGCTCAAATGGTGCTCACCCCAACGCGGCAGCATGTCCTGAGGGATGTTCAGCAGGTTGAGGATGCGCGCCACCACAAAGTCCACCAGGTCATCGATGGTCTGCGGCTGGTGATAGAAGCCCGGCGAGGCCGGCAAAATGGTGACGCCCATGTTCGACAGCTTGAGCATGTGTTCCAGGTGAATGCTCGAATACGGCGCTTCACGGGGCACCAGGATCAACTGGCGACGCTCCTTCAAGGTCACATCCGCCGCGCGCTCGATCAGGTTGTTGCAGGCACCGGTAGCAATCGCCGACAAGGTCCCGGTGGAACATGGCACCACCACCATCGCCGCCGGCGCGCCGGAGCCGGAAGCCACGGGCGACATCCAATCCTCTTTACCGTAGACCTTGATCTGCCCCGCCGCCGCACCGGTGTATTCGGTGAGGAAGGCCTGCATCATCTGCACCTTGGGCGGCAGCGCCACGTCGGTCTCGGTGGCCATCACCAACTGCGCGGCCTTGGAGATCAGGAAGTGCACCTCGCGCTCTTCGCGTACCAGGCAATCCAGCAGGCGCAAACCATAAGGCGCACCAGAAGCGCCGGTCATCGCCAGGGTAACGCGTTCCGGGCCACTCATTTCAGCGCCTCAGCCAATTTGCCGTGCAGGCCGCCAAAGCCGCCGTTGCTCATGACCACGACATGGGTGCCCGGTTTGGCCAGGCGCTTGACGTGTTCGATGATGCCTTCGATGGAGTCGCAGACCAGGGAAGGCACGGTGCACAGGGCTGCAATCGCCGGCAGATCCCAGCCGAGGTTGGCCGGTGCGTACCAGACCACCTGGTCGGCGTCGTTGACGCTTTCCGGCAGGCCATCCCGGTGGGCACCGAGCTTCATGGAGTTGGAGCGCGGCTCGACAATCGCAATGATCGGCGCATCGCCGACACGTTTGCGCAGGCCATCCAACGTAGTAGCAATTGCCGTCGGGTGGTGGGCAAAGTCGTCGTAGATGGTAACGCCATTCACGTCGGCAACTTTTTCCATACGGCGCTTCACGCTTTTGAACGCGCTCAACGCGGCAATGCCCATGGAAGGCACCACGCCCACGTGCCGCGCAGCCGCCAGGGTGACCAAGGCATTGGCGACGTTGTGCTGGCCGGTCATGTCCCACTCGACGATGCCTTGGGTCTGGCCTTCGAACAGCACTTCAAATGTGGAACCGTCGTCGCTGAGCAGCTTGACCTGCCACTGCCCGCCCTCGCCAGTGGTTTGCACCGGGGTCCAGCAGCCCATCTCGATCACACGCTGCAAGGCCGGCTCGGTGGTCGGGTGGATCACCAGGCCTTCGCTCGGAATGGTGCGCACCAGGTGATGGAACTGACGCTCGATGGCCGCCAGATCGGGGAAGATGTCGGCGTGGTCGAACTCCAGGTTGTTCAGGATTGCCGTGCGCGGGCGGTAGTGAACGAATTTGGAGCGCTTGTCGAAGAAGGCGCTGTCGTATTCATCCGCCTCGATCACGAAGAACGGCGTATCGCCCAGGCGCGCCGACACCGAGAAATTCTGCGGCACACCACCGATCAGGAAGCCCGGGCTCATGCCTGCATGCTCCAGCACCCAGGCGAGCATGCTGCTGGTGGTGGTTTTGCCGTGGGTGCCAGCGACCGCGAGTACCCAACGGCCTTGCAACACATGGTCGGCCAGCCATTGCGGGCCGGACACATAAGGCAAACCTTTATTGAGTACGTATTCGACTGCCGGGTTGCCACGGGACATGGCATTGCCGATCACCACCAGGTCCGGGACCGGGTCGAATTGCGACGGGTCGTAACCTTGGGTCAACTCGATACCCTGGGCCTCGAGTTGCGTGCTCATGGGCGGATAGACGTTGGCGTCGGAGCCTGTCACGTGATGGCCCAGCTCTTTGGCCAGTACTGCCATCGAGCCCATGAATGTGCCGCAAATACCGAGAATATGAATGTGCATAGTCGACCTCGTAAAACATCGAGGCAGGTTAGCGCAGGGGGGCGAAAATCGCACCCTTTAGCTGAGGGCGTGACGCGCGATGCCATGCCGGCGCAGCTTTCTATACAGCGTGTTGCGGCTGACGCCCAGTTGCTCCGCCGTGTGCGTCATGTGCCAGCGCTGCTGCTGCAACGCCGTGAGCAACGCCAGGCGCTCGGCGTCTTCCAGCGGCGACTCCAGCGGTTTGGTCTGCGCGACTGCCACGGGCCTGACCTGACGAATCTGCGCAGGCAAATCTTCCAGGCCAACACGCCCCTCATCACACAGCGCCACCAAGGTGCGCAGCACCGTGCGCAGCTGGCGGACGTTCCCCGGCCAGGCAAACGCCAACAACGCTCCCCGCGCCGACGGGTCGAGGGCAACCGGCTCACCATTGGCCTCCTGGGTCAGCAGGAAATCCAGCAACTGGGCTTTATCACTGCGCTCGCGCAAAGGCGGCAAACCGACTTCCAGGCCATTGAGCCGGTAATACAGGTCCTCGCGAAAGCTACCGTCCTGCACACGCTCCAGCAAATTCCGGTGAGTCGCGCTGATAATTCGTACGTTCACCGCCTGGGGCTCACCGCCGAGCGGCACCACCAGCCGATCTTCCAGAACCCTTAACAGGCGGGTTTGCAGCGCCAGGGGCATATCACCGATTTCATCGAGGAACAGGGTGCCGCCATCGGCTTGCTGCAATTTGCCTTGCATGCCCTCTTTGCGCGCACCGGTGAAGCTGCCGCCGCGATAGCCGAACAGTTCGCTTTCGATCAGGCTTTCCGGGATGGCGGCGCAATTGAGTGCGACGAACGCCTTGTTGGCACGCTGGCTCGCCAGGTGCACCGCCTTGGCGAAGGCCTCTTTGCCGGAGCCGGTTTCGCCATTGATCAACAGCGGCACATCACGCTCGAATACCCGCAGCGCCTTGCGAAAGTCCTGTTGCAGCGTCGGATCGCCCAGGCAAATACCGGGCAACGGAGCGGGCTCAGGCTGGACGAAAGGTGTCGATGCGCTGCGCACTTGGCCACGCAGCGCGGCAAATAACTGTCGCCCATCACGGGTCCGCAGCGGCCAACTGGCCGTGGCATTGGCGCTGGCGCGGCCAAGCAGTTGATCCAGTGAGCAATCAAAAAACGCTTCCACCGGGTGCCCCAACAAACCGCCACGCACCTGGCCCAACAGGTTCAGCGCGCTCTGGTTGACCGCACAGATGCGCCCGTCTCCGTCGAATGCCAGCAACCCTTCACTGAACAACCCCACCGACTCCGCCTGCAAGTGAAAACGCAGCAACCAGTGGTGTTCAAAGTGACGCAGGAAGTAGCAACTCTCGATCATCTTCGCCGACAGGTTCACCAACGCCATGGTGTGGAACTGGCTCTGGCGCGACACGGCCTCCCGTGCGGAGGACACATCCAGCACGGCCAGCAGATCACCCTGCGGATCGAACACCGGGCTCGCCGAGCAGGTCAGCCCGGTGTGCCGGCCCCGGAAGTGTTCGTCACGATGAATGGTCAGGGATTGGCGCTCCACCAGGCAGGTGCCGATGCCGTTGGTGCCTTCGCAGGCCTCGCTCCAATCGGCACCCAGCCACAACCCGGCGCGCTCGAAGATCTTGCGCTCGGACGGCGCGGTGACACAGTTGAGGATCACGCCGCGCGCATCGGTCAGCAACACAGCATGCCCCGCACCGGAGAGCTGCTGATGCAGGCTGTTCATCTCGCTGCCGGCAATGTGCAGCACTTGCTGCAGGCGCTCGCGGCTTTCCAGCAAGCGACCGTGTTCGAGCACAGTGGGTGCAATGGTTTGCGCAGGGTCGAGGTGATAGTCCTCCAGGCAACGCAGCCAGGAGCGGGCGATGGACGGATCGCTGGACGGGTCGCGGCCATGCGCCACGGTGAGGACTTGCTGGGCATGGCGGCTGAAATGATCGTTGTGCATTTCTTATTATTCTCCCTGCGTGAGAACCCCCAGCATCCCCCAGCGAACCAGGCAATGCAATCCCAGGCCGACCCACTGGTCACAGGCTGTACCGTTTGTGGCACAAACTGTCACATCGCCCGTATCGACCCTGCCACAGCCACGCCTTGCAACAATGTCCAACCCCTTGATTTCGCTGGTCCACGAAACGGTGGCCCAACCTTTGCTCTACGCTTTATCAAGCGCTTGTCGCGCTGCGCTCCCAATAAACATAAAAGCCAGGAGATACCCACCATGCGTTACGCACACCCCGGTACTGAAGGCGCCATCGTTTCGTTCAAGGCCAAGTACGGCAACTACATCGGTGGCGAGTTCGTTGCGCCGGTCGATGGCAACTATTTCACCAACACCTCGCCGGTCAACGGCAAGGCAATCGCCGAATTCCCGCGCTCCACGGCCAAAGACATCGACAAGGCCCTGGACGCCGCCCATGCCGCCGCCGACGCCTGGGGCAAGACCTCGGCCCAGGACCGCGCGCTGGTCCTGCTGAAAATCGCCGACCGCATTGAACAAAACCTCGAACTGCTGGCCATCACCGAAACCTGGGACAATGGCAAAGCCGTGCGTGAAACCCTCAACGCTGACATCCCGCTGGCCGCCGACCACTTCCGTTACTTCGCCGGCTGCATCCGCGCCCAGGAGGGCACCAGCGCCGAGATCAACGAGCACACCGCGTCGTACCACTTCCATGAGCCACTGGGCGTGGTTGGCCAGATCATTCCGTGGAACTTCCCGCTGCTGATGGCGGCGTGGAAACTCGCCCCAGCCCTGGCCGCTGGTAACTGCGTGGTGCTCAAACCCGCCGAGCAAACCCCGCTGGGCATCAACGTACTGATGGAACTGATCGGCGACCTGCTGCCGCCGGGCGTCCTGAACGTGGTGCACGGCTACGGCAAAGAGGCCGGCGAAGCGCTGGCCACCAGCAAGCGTATCGCCAAAATCGCCTTCACCGGCTCCACGCCAGTGGGCTCGCACATCATGAAATGTGCTGCGGAAAACATCATTCCGTCGACGGTTGAACTGGGCGGCAAGTCGCCGAACATCTTCTTTGCCGACATTATGAAAGCCGAGCCTTCCTTTATTGAAAAGGCCGCTGAAGGCCTGGTACTGGCGTTCTTCAACCAGGGCGAAGTGTGCACCTGCCCTTCCCGCGCGCTGGTGGAAGAGTCGATCTACGACGACTTCATGAAAGTGGTCATGAAGAAAGTCGAGCAGATCAAACGCGGCGACCCGCTGGACACCGACACCATGGTCGGCGCCCAGGCGTCCGAGCAACAGTTCGACAAGATCCTGTCCTACCTGGAAATCGCCAAGGGCGAAGGCGCACAACTGCTGACGGGCGGCAAAGTCGAGCAGCTCAGCGGTGATATGGCGGGGGGTTATTACATCCAGCCGACCCTGCTCAAGGGCACCAACGAAATGCGTGTGTTCCAGGAAGAAATCTTCGGCCCGGTGGTGAGCATCACCACCTTCAAGGACGAAGCCGAAGCCCTGGCAATTGCCAACGACACCGAGTTCGGCCTGGGCGCCGGCGTGTGGACTCGCGACATCAACCGCGCCTACCGCATGGGCCGCGCGATCAAAGCGGGCCGCGTGTGGACCAACTGCTACCACCTGTACCCGGCGCATGCGGCATTCGGCGGTTACAAGAAGTCCGGCGTGGGGCGTGAGACGCACAAGATGATGTTGGATCACTACCAGCAGACCAAGAACTTGCTGGTGAGTTACGACATTAATCCACTTGGCTTCTTCTAAAGTTGCCTCCTAGCAGGCGACCCGCTCTCAACTTGAAATGAGATCAAGTGTGGGAGCTGGCTTGCCTGCTCCCACATTTGAACTTCGCAAGTAGCTGCTACCTCATTCGGCACACAGAGGCCGAGTTAAAAACAATAAGAATGGAAGGTACTTTCCAATGCCTAGCGAACCTACTGGATCCTCCGTCGACTTCGAAAAAGTCGACACCGACTACTTCCAGCAACGCGAACTGAAAAAAGGCGCCGCCGGCTGGGTGCTGCTGGTTGGCCTCGGCGTTGCCTACGTCATCTCCGGCGACTACGCTGGCTGGAACTTCGGCCTGGCCCAGGGTGGCTGGGGCGGGATGTTCCTCGCGACATTGCTGATGGCCACCATGTACCTGTGCATGTGCTTTTCCCTGGCCGAACTGTCTTCCATGATTCCTACCGCCGGTGGCGGCTACGGCTTTGCCCGCAGTGCATTCGGGCCTTGGGGCGGGTTCCTAACGGGCACCGCGATCCTGATCGAATACGCCATCGCCCCCGCCGCCATCGCGGTGTTTATCGGCGCGTATTGCGAGTCGCTGTTCGGCATCGGCGGCTGGATGATCTACCTGGCGTTCTACATCATCTTTATCGGCATCCACATCTTTGGTGTCGGTGAAGCACTGAAGTTGATGTTTGTGATCACCGCCGTGGCCGCGATTGCCCTGGGAGTGTTCCTGGTGGCGATGGTGCCGCACTTCAATGTCGCCAACCTGCTGGACATTCCAGTGACCGAGGCAAAGGGCGCCAGCACCTTCCTGCCATTCGGCTACGTGGGTGTGTGGGCGGCGATTCCCTATGCCATCTGGTTTTTCCTCGCGGTAGAAGGTGTGCCCCTGGCGGCCGAAGAAACCAAAAACCCGAAACGCGACCTGCCGCGCGGCTTGATTGGCGCCATCGTGGTGCTGACCAGCTTTGCCCTGCTTATCCTCGTTATTGCACCGGGCGGCGCTGGCACTTACGCGCTGGTCAAATCCGGCAACCCGCTGGTTGAAGCGTTGGCGTTGTCCTACGGCGGTTCCACCTGGATGGGCAGCTTCGTCAACCTGGTCGGCCTGGCGGGTCTGATCGCGAGCTTTTTCTCGATCATCTATGCCTATTCGCGGCAGATCTTCGCACTGTCACGCGCCGGCTACCTGCCGCGCAAACTGTCCCAGACCAACAAAAGCAAGGCGCCGGTCCTGGCGCTGGTGATCCCCGGCATCATCGGTTTTGGCCTGTCGCTGACCGGCCAGGGTGACCTGCTGATTCTGGTGGCGGTGTTCGGCGCGACGATTTCCTACGTGCTGATGATGGCCGCGCACATCACCCTGCGCATCCGTCGCCCCAAAATGGACCGTCCGTACCGCACGCCGGGTGGCATCTTCACTTCAGGCGTTGCGCTGGTACTGGCCTGCGTGGCCGTGGTGGCGGGCTTTCTGGTGGATCCACGGGTGGTGATTGGCGCCGCGATCATCTATGGAGTATTAATTGCTTACTTTGCTTTCTACAGCCGGCATCACTTGGTAGCAGGCACGCCCGAAGAGGAATTCGCGGCGATCCAGGCCGCAGAGGCCGCCTTGCACTAACTGCCGTAAACCTCGGCGCGAGCAATTGCCCGCGCCGCCAAGGAGACACTGTATGGCAAGCTTTTCCCACGCGGTGGGTGCACAAACCTACCGCTTCGACAGCCTCAAGGACGTGATGGCCAAGGCCAGCCCCGCGCGTTCCGGAGACTTCCTGGCCGGCGTCGCCGCACAGAATGACGGTGAGCGGGTGGCGGCGCAGATGGCGCTGGCGAATATCCCGCTGAAACACTTTCTGCAGGAAGTGTTGATCCCCTATGAAAGTGATGAAGTCACCCGGCTGATCATCGACACCCACGACACCCAGGCGTTTGCACCGGTCAGCCACCTGACCGTGGGCGGCCTGCGCGACTGGCTGCTCAGCGACGCGGCCGACGAACATTCCCTACGCGCCTTGGCGCCAGGTCTGACGCCAGAGATGGCCGCCGCCGTGTCCAAGATCATGCGCGTGCAGGACCTGGTACTGGTGGCGCAGAAGATCCGCGTGGTCACGCAATTTCGCGGCACCATGGGCCTGCGCGGGCGTTTATCCACCCGCCTGCAACCCAACCATCCTACAGACGAACCGGCGGGCATCGCCGCGAGCATTCTGGATGGTCTGCTGTACGGCAACGGCGACGCCATGATCGGCATCAACCCGGCCACCGATAGCATCGCCTCGATCTGCGCCATGCTGGAAATGCTCGACGCGATCATCCAGCGCTACGAAATCCCGACCCAGGCCTGCGTGCTCACTCATGTCACCACCTCCATCGAGGCGATCAACCGTGGCGTACCGCTGGACCTGGTGTTCCAGTCGATCGCCGGCACCGAGGCGGCCAATGCCAGTTTCGGCATCAGCCTGAGCGTGCTGCAGGAAGGGTACGAAGCAGGGTTGAGCCTCAATCGCGGCATCTTGGGCCAGAACTTGATGTACTTCGAGACAGGTCAAGGCAGCGCCTTATCGGCCAACGCGCACTTTGGCGTCGACCAACAAACCTGCGAGACGCGCGCCTACGCGGTAGCCCGACATTTCAAACCGTTTCTGGTAAATACAGTCGTAGGATTTATCGGCCCGGAGTACCTGTACAACGGCAAGCAGATCATCCGCGCCGGCCTGGAAGACCACTTCTGCGGCAAGCTACTCGGCGTGCCCATGGGGTGCGACATCTGTTACACCAACCACGCCGAAGCCGACCAGGACGACATGGACACCCTGCTGACCCTGCTGGGCGTGGCCGGGATCAATTTCATCATGGGCATCCCCGGTTCCGACGACATTATGCTCAACTACCAGACCACTTCGTTCCACGACGCGCTCTACGCCCGGCAAACATTGGGTTTAAAACCGGCGCCGGAGTTTGAGCAGTGGCTGGCAAAAATGGGCATCTTCACGCAAGCCGACGGCAAGGTGCACTTCGGCAACAGCCTGCCACCGGCGTTTCGCCAAGCCCTGGCGCAACTGGGATGAAGGAGCCGCCTGTGCAACTCGACCTGCCTGACAACCCCTGGCTGGAACTGCGCCGCCTGACCCCGGCGCGCATTGCCCTGGGCCGAACCGGCACCAGCATTCCCACCCACGCGCAGCTGGATTTTCAGTTTGCCCACGCCCAGGCGCGGGACGCGGTGCATTTGCCCTTTGACCATGCGGGCCTCAGCAGCCAGCTGGCCGAACGCGGGCGTGACAGCCTGCTGCTGCACAGCGCCGCTGCAGACCGCCACAGCTACCTGCAACGCCCGGATTTGGGGCGGCGCTTGAGCGATGAATCCGCCCAAGCGCTGCGCGACCACGCGTCGGCCAACCCCGGCGGCGTGGATTTGGCCGTTGTAGTGGCCGATGGTTTATCCGCGCTGGCCGTGCATAAACACACCTTGCCGTTTCTGACGCGCATGGAAGAACAAACCCACGCCGAAGGCTGGTCGTTGTCGCCGGTCATCCTGGTGGAACAAGGCCGCGTGGCGGTGGCGGATGAAATCGGGCAATTGCTCGGCGCCAAGATGGTGGTGATCCTGATCGGCGAACGGCCGGGGCTCAGTTCACCGGACAGTCTGGGGCTGTATTTCACCTACAACCCCAAGGTCGGCCTCACCGACGCCTATCGCAATTGCATCTCGAATGTACGCCTGGAGGGCCTGAGCTATGGCATGGCGGCTCATCGCTTGCTGTATTTGATGCGAGAAGCGTGTCGTCGGCAGCTGTCGGGGGTCAACCTCAAGGACGAAGCGCAGGTTCAGACCATTGAATCCGATGACCCGGACCTGATGAAAGGCAATTTCCTGCTCAGTTCACCGGATGACTGATCGCGGTACGATTGCGCTTTTTCGCGCCATTAGGCAGCATCGAGTCACGGCCGCTTGTGTGGTCATACCCCATTTGGAAGTTGAGGCCTGGCATGCGGATTACTCAAGCGACCCCGGAACACCTGGACCTGCTGACCCCGTTGTTCGTCAAATACCGCGAGTTCTACGGGGCCTTGCCCTTCCCGGATTCATCGCGGGCCTTTCTGGAAAAACGCCTGCGCCGCAAGGAATCGGTGATTTACCTGGCCCTGGCGGATGATGACGACAAGAAACTGCTGGGCTTTTGCCAGCTGTACCCGAGCTTTTCGTCGCTATCACTCAAGCGCGTGTGGATCCTCAACGACATCTACGTGGCTGAAGACGCGCGCCGACAACTGGTGGCGGACAACCTGATGCGCACGGCGAAGAAAATGGCCAAGGAGACCCACGCGGTACGGTTGCGGGTCTCGACCAGCAGTGACAATGAAGTGGCGCAGAAGACCTATGAGTCGATCGGGTTTCGCGAGGACACCGAGTTCAAGAACTACACCTTGCCAATCAACGAAGACTGACCCCAATAGCCAAAACGCCACAAATCCCCTGTGGGAGCGGGCTTGCTCGCGAAAGCGGCGGGGCAGTCACCGGATTAGTCGACTGATACGCCGCATTCGCGAGCAAGCCCGCTCCCACATTTTGATCGATGTATGCCTGGAACACCCACGACATCCCCCGCTACAAAACCAACACGCTTTTCACGCCTCAATCCGTATAATGCGGACCTTTCAGGGTTGTAAGAATTGCGGCATACACTTGTAGCCTTATTACCCGAGCTTCCGCACAGGCCTGCTGAGCCGGGCCATCCACACAGGTGCCATCCATGGATTTCAACCCGCTCGACCTTATCCTGCATCTCGACGTCTACCTCGACCTGCTGGTAACCAATTACGGTCCGTGGATCTACGCCATTCTGTTTCTGGTCATTTTTTGCGAAACCGGCCTGGTGGTGATGCCATTCCTGCCGGGTGATTCGTTGCTGTTCATCGCAGGCGCCGTGGCGGCTGGCGGCGGCATGGACCCGGTGTTACTCGCCGGCCTGTTGATGCTGGCGGCAATCCTGGGCGACAGCACCAACTATGTGATCGGGCGAACAGCCGGAGAACGCCTGTTCAGCAACCCGAACTCGAAAATCTTCCGCCGCGACTACCTGCAGAAGACCCACGACTTCTACGACAAGCACGGCGGCAAGACCGTGACCCTGGCGCGCTTCCTGCCGATCCTGCGCACCTTCGCGCCGTTCGTGGCCGGTATCGCCAAAATGCCTTATCCGCGCTTCTTCGGCTTCAGCGTATTCGGCACCATCCTGTGGGTCGGCGGCCTGGTGACCTTGGGTTACTTCTTCGGCAACGTGCCGTTCATCAAGAAAAACCTGTCGCTGCTGGTGGTGTTCATCATTCTGCTGTCGCTGGTGCCGATGATCATTGGCGTGTTCCGCAGCCGTTTTGGCCGCGCGTCCTCCGAAGTCAAGTCGCAGTAAGCGCCGATGTGGTCGCTCAGCGCCTGGCGTCGCCAGCGCTTGCTGGCCAAGCACCCGATTGCCGATGACACCTGGCAGCGGGTGCGCCACCATTTGACCTTCCTCGACGGCATCAGCGCCGAGCAGGACCAATGGCTGCGCGAAGCCTGCGTGGTGTTCCTCGCCGAAAAGCACCTGACCGCCCTGCCCGGCGTCGAGCTGCACCAGGAACAACGCCTGCTGCTCGCCGCTCAGGCGCAATTGCCGTTGATGAACCTGGGCGACCTCGACTGGTACCAGGGCTTCCATGAAATCGTGCTGTACCCCGACGACTTCGTCAGCCCCCAGCGCCATCGCGACAGCAGTGGCATCGAACACGAATGGGACGGCGAACACAGCGGCGAAGCCTGGCAACAGGGCCCGGTGATCCTCGCCTGGCCCGGGGTGCTGGCCAGTGGCAACTGGGAAGGCTACAACCTGGTCATCCACGAACTGGCGCACAAACTCGACATGCTCAACGGCGACGCCAACGGCCTGCCGCCACTGCACAACGACATGCGCGTGCAGGAATGGGCCAGCGTGATGCAGAGCGCCTACGACGACCTCAATCGCCAACTGGACGCCAACCCGGACGCCGACACCGAGATCGACCCCTACGCCGCCGAAAACCCGGCTGAATTCTTCGCCGTCACCAGCGAATATTTTTTCAGCGCTCCGGATTTGCTGGTCAACCGTTATCCACAGGTGTACGCCCAACTCAGCCGCTTTTATCGCCAGGATCCCTTGGCCCGCCTGACCCAACTGCAAGCCAGCGACCCGCGTTATCAGCCACAGGACGAATGACCGTACGACGTCTGGCGCATGGCATCGGCGTCAGAATGTGCCTATAATCGCCGCCACTTTTAGGCCAATCCGGCCAAGTTTCTTGGCCAATTAACGGGGGCAACGCCCAATGAGCTACAGCAAGATTCCGGCTGGCAAAGACCTGCCGAACGACATCTACGTCGCCATCGAGATTCCGGCCAACCACGCGCCGATCAAATACGAAATCGACAAAGACAGCGACTGCCTGTTCGTTGACCGTTTCATGGCCACCCCGATGTTCTACCCGGCCAACTACGGTTTCATCCCTAACACCCTGGCTGACGACGGTGACCCCCTCGACGTGCTGGTCGTAACCCCTTACCCGGTTACCCCAGGTTCGGTTATCCGCGCGCGTCCAGTCGGCATCCTGAACATGACCGACGACGGCGGCGGCGATGCCAAAGTGATCGCGGTTCCACACGACAAGCTGTCCCAGCTGTACGTGGACGTGAAGGAATACACCGACCTGCCGCCCCTGTTGCTGGAGCAGATCAAACACTTCTTCGAGAACTACAAAGACCTCGAAAAAGGCAAATGGGTGAAGATCGACGGTTGGGGCAACGCAGATGCCGCCCGCGCCGAGATCCTGAAGTCGGTCGCTGCCTACAAAGGCTGATACCCGCTCCTCATTGCCCCGGCAACTGAAAAAGCCCCGATCATTCGGGGCTTTTTTTGTGGGAAAAATTAAACGACAAGTTCATTAACTTATATAAAAGGTTTAACCAGCACCTGAATCCGAAGTATCAGGCTACAACTAAGCAACGACCTACACACGCAACTCAACGCATGGTTTATTTGATCTGTAATTCCGGCCAGTAAACTCTGCGTTCATGAATACATCAGGTGATCGTTTAAAAGCGCTATTACGGGAAGTCCACCTTTCCGCCTCCGACTTCGCCAAGAACCGCGGCGTCACGCCCCAACACGTGAACAACTGGTTCAAGCGCGGCGTCCCCATGGGTCGACTCAACGAAATCGCAGAACTGCTGTGCATCTCCAGCCGTTGGCTGCGCACCGGCGAAGGCCCCAAACACCCACCGGCCAACTTCCTGCTGGAAGGCCCGAACACCCGAAAAGGACTGCCCACCACCCGCGAAGGAAGCGGCCAATACCTCACAGGCCCCGCCTGTCTCCCGGAAAAAATCGACGTGGAGATCGACCTCCACCCCTCATTTACCTCTATCGAACGCATCCGCGTCACCCTGCACACCCTCCAAGCCCTTAACGTGCACCCCGACCGTGCCCTGGGCGCCTACATGGTCGACAACAGCATGATCGACATCATCCAGCAAGGCGCCACCCTCGCTATCGACCGAGGCCGCACGCAAATCATCGACGGCGAAATTTATGCGGTAGAGCACGACGGGATGCTGCGCATCAAATACCTCTACAACCGACCTGGCGGTGGGTTGCGGATGCGCAGCCACAACGCCGGTGAACATCCGGACGAATACCTGACGTACGAGCAACGGTTTGAGCAGAACGTCCAGATTGTGGGGTGGGTGTTCTGGTGGTCCACCCTCAACAACCGCCGTCCACCGGTGCCGCTGGATGAGCACCTATTGGGCTGGGAAGGCTCTAAATCGGATCCGGAGGTGGGCAACTGAGGGGAATGTGGGTATCATGCGCCGCACATTTGGCAGGGGGTGGCTTAAGGCTATTCACCTTGCTGGCGATGCGGAGGAGTTCCCGCTGATGCCCCTACTATTCAGCCCGACGCAACGTGGGCTGAGCGATTTGAAGGCTGGTGAGGCTTGTCAAAAACAAGCTGAAGCAGTCCCCGAGAAGCCGGCCACAAGCCGGCTTTTTAATTGTCCAAAATAAACCTATCCCATCCGAGAAGCCACCTGATAGCTTAGCTATTCCGGGGTCTTCAGGCGCTTTCCTGTCCGATGGTGTTCAACACCATTTAACCTCATCCAACAACACAGTGGGGGGACAGGTGGGGGGACATAAGGGACGACAGGGAGAATCCAATGGGTAAGTTGAATCCGAAACAAGTCGAAAACCTGACCGAACCGGGCACCTATGAAGATGGTGATGGGCTTCGCTTGGTTGTCAAACCTACCGGGCGCAAATCCTGGCTACTTCGCTTCCAACTGGCAGGACGTCGCAGAGAGATGGGCTTGGGGTCATTCCCTGAAGTGAGCCTCAAGAAAGCTAGGCTTGAAGCCAGCGCTAAGCGCAGTCTATTAAGCGACGGTATAGATCCTCTAGCTGCTCGCGACATTGAACGCGCAGCCCAACTAGAAGCACAGCGAACAAGCGCGGCAAAACAGTTGAAGTTCGAAACACTCGCGAAGGACTATTGCGAGGCTCACGGAAGCACCTGGTCAGATAAGTGGCGCAAAGGCTGGCTGAGAAAGCTGGAGCTGTACGCGTTTGACCACATCGGCAAACTGTCAGCCGAGGAGATCGGCACGCCTCAGGTGCTCAAGGTGTTGCAACCCATCTGGGCTACCAAAACCAGAACCGCCGATGAGTTACGTGGGCAAATTGAACAGGTTCTGGATGCCGCCAAGGCCCGTAACCTGCGAGAAGGTGAGAACCCTGCTCGCTGGCGCGGACACTTAGACAATTTGTTGAGTCGCGCTGAAAAGAAGAAGGCTCGGAAGCGTGAGCACTTTGAGGCTTTGCGCTGGCAGGATGTGCCGGCACTGATGTTCAAGCTCAGGGCAAACTCCACACCTCCGTCTTGGGCCGCTCAACTGCTAATCATGACCAGCGCACGCGCTCACATGGTCAGGTTCGCTCGTTGGGATGAGTTTGACCTGGAAGCTGGAACTTGGTCGCTGCCGGATGAGCGAATGAAGATGCGAATAGCTTTCGTAATTCCACTCGCTGAAGAAGTCGTGACGCTGGTAAAGACCATTCCGCGAGATGAAGGAAGTACCTTTCTATTCCCTGGCCAGGGCAAGACAGGGGTCATGCATGCGAACGCTGTACGCACGCTACTGCATGGCATGGGATACGAGAGAATCACCCGACACGGCTTTCGGTCCTCATTTCGAGACTGGGCCGGGGAATGTACCCATTACCCGCGCGAGGTATGCGAGATGGCGTTGGCGCATGATGAGCGTGACCAGACTGAAGGGGCCTATTCCCGCTCGGACTTTCTCGACAAGCGCCGCGCCTTGATGAACGATTGGAGCAAATTTCTAACCACTCCCGTAACGGCCGCCAAACTCTGAGCTTGAGCCATGCCCGTTACCCACCCCAAAAATAGGGATATTAGAAACTGAGGTATCGGCCGACACGCAACGTCAACAACTACGATAAAGAACTACACAATGACAAAAACGACGTCACCACTCTTTTCAGCGCTTCAATTCGCAACACATCTGAATGAACGTATTGGCAATACCAGCATTGGTGAAGCCATCGCGAGAAACCACGGATTACTCTTGGAACATTTCTTCGAACCGCTGCTTGGCCGCGACGTACATATCAAACTGTTGAGTGATATCCGCGTGGTTACGAGCGATCTTGCACGACAAGCGGAGCTGGAGCAGGCGTGGGGTAGCGAAGTCAATGAGTATGACGACGAAACCAAGAGCATTCTCAAAGAGGCTCAATACGCCTGTTTGTACATTGAACTGGCTAGGGCCGCAGAAGCAAGCAACGAACATGTCCGCGCCTGGGCCTTCAACAACCACGCTAGCCTAATGGTCGGAGAAATTATAGAAAAATCAGCAGTCATCCAAAAACGCGCAGAATTTAAAAAACGCTCTCAACAAAACAGCAAAAACGGAAAAGCTCGAATTAAAAACTTCCTACCAGTCCAAGAAGAAGCAATAAGGCTGCTTGAGGAGTTGAAACCGAAGGGTGGCTGGCCTAGCTACCGTAGCGCAGCAACCGCACTAGAGGAGGATCTGGCCGAGTTCATTCTCAAAACCCGCCCACTTGGTTTGACCTCATCGAATATTCGAGAGCTTTTAGAGAAAACCTGGCTTCCTAAAGATAAACTCGTGAATCCTGCTTGGAAAAAGAATAAACATGCGGATGCACAATAAAGCTCAGATTTCCCGCAGCTGTGCTTTCGAGATCGACCATACGGCTCTCAGTGCCGCTGAGAGCCTTTGGCTGCGCTCCCCCCTATGCAGCGCGAGTGCTATCCGTAGGGACCGCCCTAGGCCTACCGCGCGGGTCTTTCTGACGAGGTCGTTCCATTTTTCCCATGCCGCGCCCAACCGCTTGAAGCTTCATGTAGAGATCAATCTTGGTCAGGTAGAGCACCGCCTTGCCTAGCCCATCCCGCATCAGGCTATCCCGGTGATCGACCATACCGATCCCACAGCTCTTGTAGCGCGATTTGTCCGCGTTACAGTTGTAATACACGCCTCGGCCTTTAGTAATCACATTGAGCCAGTACTGGCCTATTCGCTTGACCAGCGTTCCATCCTCCCGAACCTTGGAGCCATCAAAGAAAAACATCATATGATAATGGAAGCCTTTATCCGGCCCATGCTCCAGTTTCCATATGTAGCCCACCATATCGCCAAACAGCTTGTTCGACCTAGTGTTCTGGAACAGATGCTCTCGATCTTGCTTGGCCTCAGCCTGTGTCGTCTTGGAGAACTCTTTGCGGTAGCCCAGATCAACCCTCAGCACCAACAATCTGGAATAGCGCTCAAACAATGCATCTATGTACTCCGTCAGTTCTTTGTAATTTTTATTGCCTGAACGCTGGTAGTTTTTAAGCTTGGACTGGAACTGCTTAGATTTAGCCTCTTGGCGAATCCTATCAACACAACCGTTAAACAATGCGAGCAGCACCTGAGCATCACCGCATAGCGCTGCTCGTTTGTGCGACAAATACGTGTGATGCAAGCCCGCATCTGTAATCTGCCTGACGACCAATTCGATATACGGCTCAAACCTATACAACTCACCAAATCGGTCATCACTGAAAACATGCACTTTTACCAGCTTACGCAATATATCACCCGCAGCATTAAACTTCAGAGCGCTGCCACCGTCCCTGTCAACATACAACTCGAATGCGTCGCCCTCCGACTTGATGAGCTGCTGAGCCAAAAACGATGTTCGCTTCAGCTCACAGACCAAACCGATATCTAACTCGCCCTGTATGTCACCGCTCTCAAGCTTCATACGACACGTGCTCAAGAGCGCATTATAGCGCTCATGATTAGACACGCTTACATAGCCCTTCATACCCTTAAGCACTCAATAGATTACGTTGATTATTGATTGACTTGTCTTGGAACAAGTCAATCCATTCTTCTGTACTTTCTTCAGGCATGCCTCTCTATAAGATGGATAAGCATAAAGGACACCGATTATAATTGAACCCCATCATCACTAGAGCCATTACCAATGGCAAAGAGAGATACTACTAATTACTGCTGATAACATATAAGCCAGAAATATTTAGGCAAGCCGAGTCCGATCAAAGTACTGCCTGCAGCGCACCTCGCAACAAAAATATTAATTAAAACCCCATACAGAGTTAGTGTTCGAACTCAGCACAAAAATAGTCAGAAAATTTCAGTCTACTCACCGGTGAAGAGGCCTTTTAATGATTAGCATGCCTCCTTGGCAGACATGCGCTGCTCAATCCACGTGGTGATTTCGGAGTCGATCCAGCCAATGGCCGAGGCCCCCAGCTTGATCGGTTTGGGGAACGTAGGGTCGTACCTCGGCGACTGGACGTTCATGCGATCATAAATCGTTGACCGCCCAAGGCCGATACGCTCGGTCAATTGCTTAAGGCGCAATATCCTCGGGGAGAAAACCGTTTGGGTGTTTGTCACTTGGCTACTCGTTATGTGTTTGGGAGTGATGCGACTTTAAAGCGAGCGTGCCGCAACGATAAGACCGGCAACGACAAGTATTTTTTTCCTGAGGATTGGCATGCTCCTCAAATGTGGAAACACGCTACCCGCCTCACGACCCGTGGAAGTGGTCTCTGCCCCCCGTTCGACGTTGCCCCTATGCATCTACACCGTCAATTCGTCTGACGTGCCTGTGAGGCCTGGCGGTGGTTTCTGGGTTTTAGCTCCGCTGCCGATGCTTCTTTTTGTGAATACTGCTCTAGGGGACCGGACACATCATTGGCCATTCCAGTAGTTTTCCATCGACGCATCGGTTGGCAAAAACCCTTCGTAAATACCCAAAAATCCCCGCCTAAAAGGAGCTTTCTGAACCGTAGGAACTAACTCAGTAGCTGAGGAACTAACTCCGCATGGCCTTTGGCTGCCAACGCCGCTAGCCCCCGCCACCAAAACGATATTGAAACTAATTTCACAACTACATCACCACACTGAATATCCCTCATGGAATCCAACACCATGTTATTTCAGTGCCCTTGCTGTACCTCCAGAAAAATTGCTTATCTCCAACCAGCCATGAAGATTGCTGCCTTCGTGGGTACTGTCGTCGGTGCCACGCACGGTGCAAGCACAGCACTCATCGATAGCCAATTAGGCTCGACCGCAGGCGCTCTTATCAGTCCGCTGGGCATCAAACTTGGACGCCTCTCGGGTGCCTTGCTTGGCGGGTTTGTCGGGAGCGTGGGCGGCTGCGCGCTCGGCGCTCAGCTCGGCGAAAAGTTGGATCGCTATGCGCTGGCCAACAACCTCCGTCTGGTCTGCGGACATCGCTTCAACCTGCCTACTTAATCAGCACACTCTCCCTAATCAACCCGGCTCGTGCTGCGATCTGCGCAGCGCTTATGCCGACCGTTACTCAAAGGAATCACATATGGCTCATCTCATTGAACAAATGGCTTATGTTGGTGCTACGCCCTGGCATGGCTTGGGCTCTGCTCTGTCACCGAATCAACCCCTGGAAGTCTGGCAACGCGAAGCCGGCATGAACTGGCAGATTCAGGACAGCCCAGTTCATTTCAAAGCCGATGCCGCCCGTCACCTAGGCACCATTCACTCATTCCCGGAGCAAAAGGTGCTGTACCGATCCGACACTAAAGCACCTCTGTCGGTGGTCTCGCATCGCTATCAAGTGGTCCAGCCCCGTGAAGTTTTGGAGTTCTATCGAGAACTGACGGAAGTCACGGGCTACGCACTTGAAACCGCTGGAGTGCTCAAAGGTGGTCGTAAGTTCTGGGCTCTCGCCAGGACAGGCCAGGCGACAACCCTAAGGGACAAGGATCAAGTCAACGGTTATCTACTGCTGGCGACTTCGTGCGACGGCACATTGGCTACCACTGCGACCCCCACCACCGTTCGCGTGGTCTGCAACAACACCCTGAGCATCTCCTTGAACAGCGCCAGTCACGCCATAAAAGTGCCGCACAGCACGCGTTTTGACCCGCAAACCATCAAAAAGCAACTAGGTATTGCCGTCTCGCGATGGGACGAATTCATGTATCGGATGCATGCCCTCGCCGAACGCAAAGTTCAGACGAAAGAAGTCATCGGCTTTTTTATGGAAGTGCTATGCGACACCGGCGCGCATGACCCCATTCCAAATGTACTGCCCAACAAACGAGCTATGGAGAAGGTGCAAAGCCTCTACGAAGGTAAAGGCCGAGGATCTGAAATGGAGTCCGCTCGCGGAACAGCATGGGGCTTGCTGAATGCCGTGACTGAATATGTGGATCATGAAAAGCGTGCCAGGAGTTCTGAGTATCGAATGGATTCGGCATGGTTTGGGCAAGGCGCAGTAATCAAACAGAAGGCACTCGATGCAGCGTTACAACTCGTTGCGTGAACCATCAAACACAGCATCGCCGAGCGCCTTCTCCAATGGGGCGTTCGGAATCTTTTTATCCCAGCACCGCCCTCAATAACTGCGCGCCCACCCTCTTGTACTTTCACGCGTTCGGATAGGAATCCCAGCATGAAATATCCCAAGCTCAAATCCGGTGAAACGACCGACACCTATGCCCTGGAATCACCGCTCACCGAGGCGGACGTTTTACAAATGGCTCAACAACTCGCTATGTATCGCCTGACAAAAGGACGTGCATTGACTGAACGCAGACTCGTATTCAGCCACCTACAAACTCTGCTGCAGTTTCATGATTACGAAGTCTTTGCTTTGTTACTGCTCGATACAGAGCACCGGGTTATTGGTTTCAGAGAGCTATTTAGCGGCCCTCTGGAAGGCGCCGGCGTGTACCCACAGGAAGTGGTGAAAATCGTACTGGAACACAACGCTGCGGCTGTGATCTTGGTTCATAAACAACCCTCTGGCACCCAAGAGGTCAGTCAAGCCGATCGCGCACGCACAACTCCTCTTAAACAAGCTCTGAATATGGTTGGCACCCAGATTTTGGATCACGTTGTGGTGGCCCATGAAGGCTGCAAATCAATGGCAGAGCGAGGGAATCTGTAAGCGGCGCGTACGAGCCAATTTAGGAAGGTGGCGCCTAAAACTCTCACCGAGCCAAATCACTTAAAACAAGGAGACTCCCATGGCATTGATACGTTTCTTGATCACACTTTTCACCTTTATCGGCGTGCTGGCAAGCGCTTCAGCAGTAGTGTTGACTGTAATCCTGATATTACGATTCCCGCCGATCCTGATCGCCGTTGGCATAGCTTTATTGCTCTTTCAATGGCTTCTCCAGCGCCAATCCAGATTCGAATAAACGGCAGAAGCCGGACAGGAGGCAGACACGCCTCCTACCGGCACAAATTAATTTTCTTATCTGGCCGATCGAAAATCCGAGCTCTGTTTCTGCGCGACCTGCCGTTCTTCCTTGTTCGGCGCTCCTCGCAAACGTCAGGATTAATTCCCGCGCAGCACTTTCGCGGACGCAAGGGAGCGAGTGTTGCTATGCAGAGCCTATCTAAATCAAGGAGCTCCGTATCAGTCGACGAACGTGACTGTACGAATCGCCCCAAGGCCAATACTGTATATAATCACAGCACTCCGGGCCGGCGCCTTCCAAAACACCTGGATTCACCTGCCAACTCTTCAATACACTCACTCAGCTAGCTCCCGACTAAAGCAGCACAGGGTTGCGCTGAAGAAAGATTACTCGGGTTTCAAACCGGCTAAAGGAGCTCAATATGTGGGTACCACCAAGCGAAGCCCCAGGCTTAGCCGACGCAATATTTCTGGATGAATTCAAAGACATAAGTGAATTGGATAATCTCAAATTAATCCAGCCGTCAGGCGGCCTAAGCCATTGCGTTTGCTTGCAGGGCAATCCATTATCCACCACTATTGCCCCCTCGACGCCTACCGAGCTACCTCTAGTCAGCATGCCGAGTAAGCATCCAGCATCAATGGCGAAAAAAGACCACCATCGTGCTGCCTTTATTGGCGATAGCCAAGGGCTTCGCGAGACGCTCCCTACCCTGAAAACGACCGTATCCGGGCAGGAGCCCATGAAAAATTTCGAAACCCTCCCCTCACTACCTGCCCCCGGGCAACCTTTGATGTTCGCAGATCTCTTTGCGGGCTGTGGAGGCCTATCTCTAGGTCTATCGCTCGCAGGGCTAAACGGCGTTTTTGCCGTCGAACGCGACAAAATGGCATTTTCTACCCTTTCGGCAAACCTGCTCGAAGGGCGTAACGTGCCTGCACCTCAATTCGAATGGCCCGATTGGCTGGAAAGAAAAGCCTGGGGTATCGACGAAATTCTTGAACAGCACCCACTTAAACTTTCCGAGCTCAAGGGCAAAGTGCATGTGCTTGCAGGAGGCCCTCCCTGCCAAGGATTCAGCTTCTCAGGAAAGCGACTAGAGTCCGACCCACGAAACCAACTGTTTGAGAAGTACGTGGAAATGGTCAAGGCCATTCAGCCAGCGGCCATTGTCCTGGAAAACGTACCAGGCATGAAGGTCGCGCATAAAGCCAAAGCTTGGAAGGACCTTGGAATTCAAGTAAAGCCCCAGTCCTACTATGACAAGCTTGTCGCAAGCCTGGATAGCGTTGGATATCAGGTCCTCGGTCGAATATTGGACTCCTCACTTTTTGGAGTCCCCCAGAAGCGACCACGCCTAATCGTTATAGGAGTTCGCAAGGATCTTGCTCGTCATCTTCGTGGAGGCGCCAGCAGAGCTTTCGAGCTGCTAGAGGAAGCTAGGCTGAAACAACTGCAGGAGCTTGGCCTTCCAGAAATAGTCAGCGCTTCGGAGGCCATTTCGGATCTGGAGATAAAGCACACGGGTATCAGGCCATGCACTGATCCTTCTTCTCGTACCGGCTTCCAAGAGCTCGCGTACAAGGGGCCTCGGACACCGTATCAAGCCCTCATGCATCAGGGGAGTGACGGCTCCATGGACAGCGTACGCTTAGCAAAACACAAGCCTGAGGTCAGTGAACGGTTCTTGAAGATCATTCAGGACCCCGAGTGCATCAAGGGTAGCTTGATGAGCTTGGCCCAACGGGAGAAATATGGTCTCAAGAAGCACCGCATTTGCCTAATGCGAGCGGAAAATCCTGCTCCCACAATAACGACGTTGCCTGACGATGTGCTCCATTACAGCGAGCCCAGAATACTGACCGTCCGAGAGTCTGCGCGTCTGCAGTCGTTTCCCGACTGGTTCCAGTTCCGAGGTAAATTCACCACCGGCGGGAGCCAACGTACTAAGGAATGCCCGCGCTACACGCAGGTAGGCAACGCTGTTCCTCCTTACCTTGCAAGAGCCATTGGCCTGGCGATCGAGTCCGTACTAAAAGAAGCCATCGCCGCAAAAAGTCAAAAAACAATCAGTGAACCAGAACAAGAAATTTTAGCCATCGCTTAAAAACATAGGAGTCGAGGGGAATGGATAGCACCCAAATGGAAGGGGCGCGCTACCCCGCTGCCCTTGTCGACTGGGCCGGCCATCACTCGGGGGGAGTGAAGCGGCTTTTAGACAACGAAAGCGGGCAGCCCAACAAACTATTATTAAGGACAAGCCTTCTGGCTCGGCTCCAAGCCTGGACCGAGAAGCTTCCGGCCGACAGCACGAGCATCCCAAGGATTATCCTGCTGGTTGGCGGACCAGGTAATGGAAAAACCGAAGCGATCGAGTCCACTATCCACTGGCTAGACGCGAACCTAGGCTGTGGAGGACGGCTCATCGAAGAGCTTTCAAAGGCATTCCATCCATCCGCTGGATTCAAAGTTCCACGAATAGTAAGCGTCGATGCTGGAAGCCTTTCAAGACTCGATAGTAGTCTGAGCTTAGATATAGTTCAGGACGCCACTTCGACAGCTGGTCACGAGGGAAGCACTGCGCCAGCACTCCTTATCGAGGAGCTCGGCAGGCTTCTGGATGGGCCACCATCCCAAGCTTATCTATGCTGCGTTAACCGGGGCGTCCTCGATGACGCATTGATACATGCTCTCGACAATAATCTGGAAAAACCGCGCGCCATCCTCGAGGCTGTTACGCGGGCTGTAAGCCTGGCATACGATGCCCCTTCATGCTGGCCACTCGAAGGTTTCCCATCGATTGCAGTCTGGCCAATGGATGCAGAGTCCCTACTAGTCCAGCCTGACGACGCGACTTCGGCGCCAGCCGAAATCCTAATCGGCCAGGCCACTGCATCCGAAATGTGGCCCATAAAGGGAGCATGTCCAGCAGGCGAAAAATGCCCCTTCTGTACCAGCCAGGTCATCTTAGCCAGAGATGAGCACCGAACTGCGTTACTGAAGATTCTACGCTGGTATGAGCTAGCCAGCGGCAAGCGTTGGAGCTTCCGTGACCTTTTCTCCCTTACCTCGTACTTGTTGGCTGGTCACCACCCAGTAGTTCATGACTCAGCAAGGCACACGCACCAATCAACACCTTGCCAGTGGGCCGAGAATCTTGTCGAACTTGACCACAAAGCAGCCGGCACAAAAAAGCACAACCGGCAATCACTCACTGCGATTTTCCACCTAGCAACATCAAGCTACCAACATGCACTGTTCCATCGTTGGGACAAGGATGCGGCGACCTCGCTCCGCCGTGATCTCAAGGACCTAGGCCTCGAGAAGGAGCTAGATGCCGAAGCAGGGCGAACCCTGATGGGGCTCGTGCACTTTCTTGCAGAGAGAAAGACACATTACCTTCCGGCTACAATTGCGCCATTGCTGGAAGGCCTCGTCGATACCTTAGACCCAGCATTCGCAAGTCCCGACAGTCAGGTCGCGGTAAGTAGCCAAAGCATGGTTAGCCTCGGCGACCTCGACGTTCGCTTCAGTCGCTCCCTAGCCGGCGGAATAGAGTTCATCCGCAAATATAAAGTCTTATCGCGAAACGAGCTGGAGCTACTCAAGCGACTTTCTAATGCAGACGAAATGCTTTCAATGCCTATTGTCCGACGAAGGAGACCTGTCGCGGCCAGTCGTGTTCAACATTTACTCCGCGACTTTGCTTGCCGCCTAGTCCGCAGAAGCATTTGTACCCGAACGGCAGTAGTTGCAGATTTCAAGATCCTGCAGGCTTTCCAACTGGTCGTCGAAGAGAATGACAAGCACCAGCTTTACGAGGTTGTACAGCAAGTGAAGGGCCTGCTGAATACAGGTCAGGAATTCGAGGTCTCACTAACCACTACATTCGGACAACCACTTCCACCCAAGCAACGTCAGGCGACATTGGTTGTGCCTCTACGCCAGGTCAGGATGCTGCCCCAGAACACTCCAGGACGGCCTCGTCCACCAATCTGTTACCTCGGGGTCGGCCATGTGCAATCGGCGCAAGCAATCCCCCTTACCTATGACTTGTTCAAGGCAGTGAAGGAGCTAGAGAGGGGGCTATCCCCTGCTTCTCTCCCTCGTACGGTCTTGGCGCTATTAGATACAACAAAAGCTCGTCTTTCCGGTTCCATTGTCCGGGATGAGGAACTTCTCGAGCATGCCAAAATCCGCATCGGGTCAGATGGCACTGTAGTAGCTCGCTCATGGGATGGCTTAGTCGCGAGCAAGGAGGATGTCGAATGAGCCTTATGGAATTCAAACAAGCACCTTGGCGCTTCTCCAACAGCATTTATCAGAAGTCGGCTCTAGCCATGAGCCCCGCGCCGGAATACGCAAGCTCAGAGGTCCTTCTAGCCTCGCTCTACCGGACGATAGGCTTTGAATCAGTAAGCGAAGGCAGCGTGCCACAGGCGGGACGTGACTTAGATCGACGCATACAGAAACTTCGGGAAAAGAGCCAACTGCCGCCAACTGGAGCCGTAATAGGCGTGGATGCCTGGCACACAGTGCTTCACGGGATATTGGAGAGCCCAAAACTTCCTAACCAGTCTTCCAAACGCTTTGTGCAGGTTACTCCTCTCGTACCAGGAGCGGCGATCTTCTCTGGCTCCGCTCGCCTAAGTAGCAACTCCTGGCCTGCCGGCAGCTTGATACGCCGCATGGTTTGCCTGGGTTCAAAAGATCAGGAATCAGCACAGCGCCTTTGGAAACATCTCTTCGACTCTTTAAGTGTCAATGATAACGACGACTTCTTCGCTCGCTGGCTTGAGCAGGAGACATCGTCGTGGAATCAAGGCACAGGTGCATGGTCTCTTGCGCGGATTCCGGAAGAGGAAGCAACAACACTGACGGCGTCCGACTTTAAGGAAATTCAATTCCTGCCAGCCAGACGATTTGCCAAGGACCTGCAAGCCATCATGCAGGCGAAAGACTCCATGACTCGCCGGCAATGGACTAGTTTATTAGAGGCTGTGCTGCGCCTAGGAGCAGTCTCCCATGTGACATGGTTATGTGATGTCCACGCGAGGATTTGGAGCTGTCTCTCCGCAGCATTTACCGAGGGCGCGACGCCTAACGAGCAAGAGGTAAGGATCGCAATTTTCCCTGAAGCCCCGCAATACATGGCTTACGGAGGAAAGGCACTTCAAGGTATCAAGGACAAGGTGTCCAGCTACCTAAACGCGAGACTGGGGATAAATACGCTCCTTTGGTCACTGAAGCAAATAGGAACCCCCTACGAGGGCGATTTCTCCTCAAGCAAAGGAATTGCCGCACTTTGCCAGCATATCCAAAACCATAGAGATTCCCTCCTTCGCGCAGGGACTCTCGAAACCATTATCGATATACGCGAGCAAGAAGCTCGCGCGTTGCTATGTAGGAAAGGTATCGGCTCGAATTTGCTGGAATTCGCGAGGCACGCGCTAGGGCAACGCCAGACTGCAGTCCCGTTGCTCAGGGGGTATGACCAGGGATATATCCTCAAGAAGAAAGGAAGCAGTCCGTCCAGCCCATGGATCGTATCCCTTGGACCTGTAGCTGTGTTGGCTTTAGTCCACTGCGCCCTCGCCGGGATGGGTGGGCCTCGCTCAATCCATAGACTAGGACTACACCTCGAGGCCTACGGCATTACCGTAGATAAACACGAAATAGCCAGGAATGACTTGGGGCACCAGCTAAGGATGCTTGGTCTTGTGCTCGATAGCCCAGATGCCGAGAGCGGCATGCTGCTATTGCCACCCTTCCACACGAGCCAAGTCCTTCAGGAATACGAATATGAATAAACTCGCAAACTGGCTCGCATCAATTGTCCGTGAAAAAGCTTTGGGTGCAACACAGGGGCTTAGCGGCAAGAAATTTGAGTATCGGCTGATTTTCCGCGGCCCACCCCTTGAGATTCTCGAGCAAGTCTACGTGGAGCTCGCTCGTGATGGGGGAATTCAAGTTATGTCTGGAATAGACGGCAGTATGGTGACTCTACCAGTACTGCTCCAGTATCCAACTGACCAGTTGAATAGCCATAAGCTTCGTATCGGGGAGTCTGGCAAATGCGATAACGACCATTTGCTGGATGTACGAAATGATCCAAATAATTCCAGCTTCGTAGCCCTAGTTCCTGCGGGCCAGCACAACAACCTTTCGATCGAGTCTTCAAGTGATGTATTCGGCATGAGTGCCGATCTCGAAAAATGGTGGGACGACGGCTTTGTGCAGCAATCGGTAAATGAGGCATTGCTCGCCGCAGGCATCGTAGATCCGCAGAGAGACGATGCGAAGCAATTAATCCATGCAGCTGCAAGCTCCATCGACGAGGTGGATCCAGAGCATGCCAACCACGCAGCTTCATGGCGCATGCTATCCCGCATATTTTCGATAGAGACTGCCCAACTACATCTCTCACCAGGAAATGCGCTTGCCCTGGCATGTGGTCTCCCCCCAATGGCAGACAATGGGCTCTCGTCGAAGGCACAGCTCTCCGTCATAGCGAAAATTGCAGATGAGCTTGCTGATGGGTTCAAGACTGGTATTGAACGCCTAGCACAGGGCGCGCCTGACGATATCGCTCAAGCTCTTCGCGAATTGCTCCACCACCTTCAAGCAAGCTGCGACGTCCCTACTGCCTTTGAACGTGCGACCCAGGCTTTTTATTTGCCAGGGAAAGCCCTAGCGCTAGTTTCTCCACCCGTTTGGTGGACGCTGCTAACTATAGAGCAATGGACTGTTCTGCTTGCCGAAGAGCCCGATGAAGTTATCGGAGAAATCAGTATTCGATGCACGAATAGTATTATTCCCGCAACCAAGGGCTTACCAGCGATAGTGCGTGATAAGGTGGAGCTAGCCGTCTCTACGAGCGAAAGCGGTCAACCAGAAGAGTTTCTACTGACAGGGGGCTCCTATGGTAAGGCGCCAACCCCGTTACAAGCATCCTCTAGCGGAATTAATGAATACACAGATCTTCTCCCTCCCGCACACAAGACACCCTTAACTTATAAGGTCACCTCTACGGGTTGCAAGCCTGCAAGTGTCCGGGTCATTTCGTTAATGAACTGGAAGCCAGGGATACTGGTAACCTGCAGGCTAGCGACAAAACTGTCACCACCTAAGAAACCCAGTAAAAAGACTGCAGCGATGGACTGGGAGACATCCCTTTCGCTGCCTGGTTCGGGGCGATATGAACTGCGCTTCCACTTATCGCCAGGAGCAACCATTGGCAAAGTGGAAGGCATGTCGGACGATGCTACTGAACTAGAAGGACAGCAACAATCCATCGACGCGCGGATCGTTGGAGAAGATGAATATCTAGTAGAAGTTGAGGCCGACGGTAAGTATCAGCTAGATATCGCCTTTAACCTCTTGGGCGAGGCCTCTCCTCAGACCTGCAGAGTTTACCTTGCTTGCGATGAAGCAAAGGAGGAAGGCTGCCGGAGTGAGTTCGAGCGCCTAATCAAGCTAAACCGCCGACATCTTGAAAAGTTCGACACAAAGGCCGTCGTCCATCTGGACCGGAATGCGCGTGCTTCAAGCTTGCAGACCTGGATACTTGAGGAGCAGAACGTAGCCAAATCGTTCAGCCCCCTAGTGATAGCAGATGACTACGTATCTAGTTGGGTTCCACCCAACTGGAATGCCGCTAACGGTCCAATTCTCTCGCAAGGCCGCTTCCTGCATGACCCGCGCCCGAACATTCTGAGTTTCCAGCCACCAAAAGGATTCGTGGAAGCTCGCCAAGAGATTGCAAAATATATACGAGGCGATGACCAGTCGGGACTCATCGAGTCTGCGACGCTAGGAGCCTGGCTCTCGGATGACACTGAGTTTCGCGTACTCGCCGAAACCTATCTTGATGCTTATATGTCTTGGCTCGACACCGACCCGGACATTGCTTGTTGGATAGATGCCATTGCGGTCTGCTCGCTAGAACTAGACGGACGAACCCTGAGTAGAATTCCAGACGCCATCATCCTTTCCCCCCTTCATCCATTGCGACTTGCATGGCATTGCCTTGCCCAGAAAGTCCTACGGGATGAAGTGGAAGGCGACTCCCCCTTACCTTGTCCGGCGGCAAGTATTCTTGACCCAGATTGTGTTCCCGACCTGTTGACCATCTCTCTACAGTCTCCAAGTGGCGTAGAGCGAATAGACTTTCTGTCCGTCGAATGTAGCTCGGACTATTGGTCCGTTCTCTGGAATGGCTCTCGTCTTGGACAGTTACCAGCCCGTACCCGCCGGCCCCCATTCGACAATACTTTTGGCCTAACTGTCGGTGGTATCTCAAGTGGATTCAGTCCAGCTCAGGTTTCGCGCGCACTCGACGATGTAACTAACCTTCTTGCAGCAAAGCCCATTATCAGTCTGGTAGTGTCTAGTGCAGGTGGTACCACTGATGCCTGCAACGAAGGTTTAACCAACTGGTGTACAAAGCGGTTCGGTAACGGAGGCGCGAAAGCACCGATGCAAAGTGTCGGTGCGAAGATTTTGGAAGTTTTCGATACTAGGCTTTCAGGAAGGCCTGACCAAGCCACGATCGCCAACCTCTCCGAGGACACCGATAACCACGTTCGCTGGTATGACAAACAACCTTTAGGCGCCACGCCTGATCTAGGCATCATTGCACAATTAGATTCGGCAGAACCTGGGTCCAAAGATGTAGGCATGCTCTCACCGATGGGCGTTGGCGGCCTAATCAGACATAGGGTTAGGCGTCAGCTTCAAGGCTCATTCCTAAGTGAATCACGTCAAGGCCTGCAGATGCCTCCCTCTGGCGAACCATTTGCCGACAAGGTGTCAACATGCATGCTCATGGTCGAAAGGATGAGGGACAGTAAGGTAGGCCTGCAGTTCTCGCCAAGCGTCCACGCAGTGTCAGACATGCTTAAGGAAAATAGCGCCGGTTACGTTGCAGTCTCGTCCTCTGCAATTGACCCTGCTTGCTTTTTGGGTGGATGGATCGAAGGCACTTACCTGTGGGACTACGACCTCCCCTCATACTCCCATCGTGCAGGCGATACCAGTGGCTACTACCTCTTATCACAGGTCAAGGAAGCCGATCGTGATGCGTTACGCCGTGTACTGAAGCCCCTTCCAGGATGCGACAACTTAAACGATTCCAAGGTCGAGCAGATTCTTCTGGAGGTCGCTAGAAGGGGAATCCCCACCGTACGCGGCCTCTCTGGGGACGATACAGGTGCTACAGGCGACCTTGGCCTCTTCCTAGCGGTCCGACTCCTTCAAGACCAGTTCCGCGTTGAAGGAAACCTGAATAGCTTGTTACCAGTGCTGGCGGGGTCGTCAGAGGAATCTACAATCGCAATAATCGTTCCCGTCGACCCATTCAGAGGTTATCTTGCCGACCTTGCACGTTCCCTCGGCAAAGAACGCAAAGAGACCTCCCTTTCACGCCCCGACCTGCTGGTAGTCGGCGTACGAATCAGTAGCGACAAAGTGCATCTCCATCTGACGCCCATAGAGGTCAAGTGTCGTCAAGGAAGTGTGTTCGGAGCCACCGATGCCTTCGAAGCCCTTTCGCAAGCCAGAGCACTCTCAAAGCTTTTGGAGGCCATCGAGGAACGCGCCAGTAAATCTATGGCATGGAGCCTGGCTTACCAACATCTACTACTTTCTATGATTGGCTTTGGCTTACGAGTCTACAGTCAGCATCAGGCAGTAGAGGGGCAGGCGACCCGATGGGCGAGTTACCACGAGCGCATCGCCGCAGCGATCCTCGACCCTGCATCAAGACCTAGCCTAGATTTAAGAGGACGACTTATCGTCGTCGATGATTCAACCTTGAGCGGTCCACACGATCGTGATGGCGACAATTTCGAAGAGACGATTGTCATTTCAAGTAAGGATGCAGGTCGTATCGTAGTCGACAACGACCCACAGTCGTTCTACGACGCTGTGCGTGCCAAAGTGGGTGATTGGGGACTATTGCCTCCCCTGCTGACCAAGACTACCAGCGTGCCTTCGTTCGACAGTTCCGCAGCAAAAAACGAACAATCATTAGACCCTTCAATAATTTCGAACAGCGCACCGGTAGTGCAGTTAATCGACGAAGAAACATCCTCCAGCAATTCAAATGGAGAGATCGCACCTTCCTTGATACCTGACGAATTAGGCGCAGGCGTAATCCTTTCCGTAGGCAAAACAGTTGATGGTTTCGAGCCAAGACCGCTAAGTCTAAACATATCGGATACTCGACTAAATCAATTGAACATCGGTGTGGCAGGTGACCTTGGCACAGGTAAGACCCAATTCCTCAAGTCGCTTATCCTGCAGATATCCAGAGCCAGCGATGCAAACCGTGGGATCAAGCCACGCTTCTTGATCTTCGATTATAAGAGCGACTTTAGTAGCCCGGATTTCGTAAAGGCTACGGGGGCAAAGGTGGTAAAACCCTACCACCTACCCCTGAACCTCTTTGATACCACCGGAATGGGGGAATCTTCCGCACCATGGTTAGATCGGTTCCGGTTTTTCGCAGACGTCCTCGACAAGGTGTACTCGGGCATAGGTCCTGTGCAGCGGGACAAACTGAAAGCAGCTGTCCGTAACGCTTACGAGGCAGCTACTGCTCAAGACCGCCAGCCTACGATCTACGATATCCATGCGGAATACAGAGAGATACTCAGCGGAAAGTCGGACGCGCCAATGGCAATCATTGATGATCTGGTAGACATGGAGGTGTTTGCGAAGACCAAGGGGGAAACAAAACCTTTTGACGAATTCTTCGATGGCGTTGTGGTGATATCCCTGAGCTCCATGGGACAAGACGACCGCAGCAAGAACATGCTCGTCGCCATCTTACTAAACATGTTTTACGAGAACATGCTCAAGGTACCCAAGCGAGCTTTTACTGGCACCGACCCGCAGCTCAGGGCGATCGATTCCTACCTATTGGTGGACGAAGCCGACAATATCATGCGTTACGAATTCGACGTTCTACGCAAGCTGTTGCTACAAGGCCGGGAGTTTGGCACTGGCGTGATATTAGCATCGCAATTCCTTAGGCACTTTAAGGTCGGTGCGACCGACTACAGGGAACCACTACTGTCCTGGTTCATCCACAAGGTACCAAACATCACGCCTGCCGAGCTGGGAGTCCTCGGCTTTACATCGGATCTTGCTGAACTATCAGAGCGTGTGAAGACCCTACCTAATCATCACTGCCTCTATAAGTCTTTCGATGTCTCGGGAGAGGTAATTCATGGCTTACCTTTCTACGAACTGGTTAAGAAGGGAAATGAAAGCCCGGCCTAGGAGCTCTCAACGCGGAGGTCGGATATGACCGACTTCCTCTCCCCTAAAGAACGGTCAGAAAGGATGGCCCGAATCAAGGGGAGCAACACTCGCCCAGAAATAGCACTGCGCAAAATTTTGCATAGTCTAGGCCTGCGCTACCGTTTGAATGGGGTTGGCTTGCCCGGCAAGCCTGACCTTGTCTTTCCCCGGTATAAGGCTGTGGTTTTCGTCCACGGATGCTTCTGGCACAGGCACTTCAACTGCACAATTGCCACGACACCGAAAAGCAATACAGCATTTTGGGTGGAAAAATTCGAGAAAAATGTCGCTCGGGATTGCCGCGTAACAAATACTCTCGAAGCGTCGGGCTGGAGAGTATTCGTTGTCTGGGAATGTGAGGTTGCATCCGTTAGAAAGGCAAAGGTAACAGGAGAGCGCCTTGCTGAATGCATACGCAAGAAACAGTAGCGGCTAAAAGGTGATAGTTAATCCATCCTCTGCGTTGCCATACGTGGTGACGTAGTCGAACGCACTGCGCCAGTCATCCCTATCCCATTTTTCATTGATAGCACTCGGGACATTAAATCCGACATTTGCAGGACGTTGTTTACTGTAGCTGAGAATACGAGCTAGAGTTTCGTCATCTGGATGCCGGAAGCGCGAGCCATCGGTTGAAATCAGCCATTGTTGGCAAATCACACTTTCTATCAACGCCTTACACAGATTGCCATTGCTGCCATGGTGGGGGATTTTAAAGGCTGTCAGCTCAAGTGGCTGGGTCGGAGACAACAACTGCACTGATCTCTTCAAGTCAGTAGAGAACGAATCCCCGGACAGTAATATTCGCTTACCTTGATACTCCAGTAACAGGACAATGCTGCTGGCATTAGCCGGACTATCATCGCGGTTCCGACCTCGCTCGGCGAGGCGACTGAGCGCCGACTGGCTGTCTAGCTCCCGAAGCTCTACAGCGCCACCCATCCGTTCCAGTACTGAGGTGCTATGCTGCTCCCTCTTCAGCGCTGCCTGCACTTCTTTCTTCCAAACAGGTTTCAGCGCACTGAGCCGTTCTGCTGTTGGTCCTAAAACGGTCAAGCGCATTCCGCCTTCCAGATCCAGCCAAGGAAGAGGGAGCGTCTTTTCACAACAAACGGGACCACCATTGAAATGCTTGTTCCAGTGTTGTGTCTCAAGCCAGCGGCTCAATCGTTCGCCCTGAACGGCACCCATCGACTCAAGCCCACTGTCTGGCTTGTGGCCATCGAGATGCGCAAAACCATTAAACCAAAAATCCTTAGTCGCAAAACCTGATAGGGGAGCGGCATCGACTAGGCATGACAACAAGCCACCAATATGGTCTCGGTCTATGTGGGTGACCACTACCAGCTCGAATACGCGTTGAGCTTCAGGCAGGCTGTTGATGCGTTCACGCAACTGCCTGCCAGTTTCCTCGGTGCCCATGTCGATCAGCATTTGATAAGGCGCTTCAGAGTTCCCCCAGCGCACCCAGATGGCATCACCCTCACGCGCGGGTAGGAGTTGCAGCGTCAGCATCGTGGTCCTCCGGTAATCGGTCGCATAAATAGGTCGAGCGCCAGTCGACAAAGGGCGCGCATTTACCCAGACGAGACAGGGCTTCGCTACGAGCACTACTATCACCCTCAGCAGGCCAGTAGCGCAGCAGATCAAGAAGTAAGGAGAAGGTTTCGGTAAATAAAATGCGCTGTTTACTGGCATCACAGGCAAGTTGCAACGCTATGTGACGCTTCTCAGGAATTCGCGCCAACTGCGAGGCTAGCAAGATTTTACCGTCAGGAAGCCAGTCGAAACGCTGTACCAAATGGATGAGAAGAGCCAGCTTGTCATTGAGGCGACCTGTCTTGTGAAGGATCAGTGCGGCCAGCACGGCACCAGTTGGGTCGACGAACTTCTCCAGCAAGGTTTTCATCGCGTTACTGGCGAGCCGTGCTGCAGACTCAAACTGACCAGCGAAAACCATGCTCTCCATCGCTGAGGCAATGCTACGGGATTGCGAGATATTGATCTCGGGTAGCTTGGAAGGAGCTTCGGCATGGCGCTTTACATGACAAGTCACCGAGTAGCGATGGTCGCCAGCACTAATAGGCAGGCTTGCTCGAACCGCGCGTCCAGCTATACGTATTGTCGCAACTGGAACCTGCTCCATGTCCTCTGTATGACGGATGATCCAATGGCTTTCCACTGCATATACAGTGACATCTGAACTGATGTCGACTAATTCCATTTCTGATTTCAAGGATTGAAGCTGGTGCATTTCGCTTAGCGAATGAAAATCGTGCTCCTTGGTAGAAGCCGGAGGCTGAAACGGCAAATCTGGGTCCAGCGAGATACGGGTCGACTCTTTTTCGGTGACCGCTACAATTTTGGTGGTTCGCTTCCCATCCTCGAGAACCGCGCTAATTTCGTAGAGCCCGATTGGCAGGTCAAAGCGTCGACGAGTGGTCGCAGGCTGGATCAAAATCAAATCACTGTCGCGAATTTCCACTCGGATCCCTTCGCCGCGATAGTAGAGTTTTGAATCGACATCTATCTGCAACACCCCACTCTTTTCTCCATTAGTTGTCATAGTGGCAGCACCTTCTCATTGCTGGGAGGTTGGAGATTCAGGCAATCCTCATCTTTACCTGGAGGAGTGAGAGTCGTTACTTCAATTGCATAAAGGCCCGCGCGGACCCTAGCCGTGAGTGGCCAGGCTGAATGATTCGCGTAAAGCAATGCACCTCGATGCTTGAGGTTGGCCGTGTAGTTGGCGCTGTTGAAACCTGATCGAATAGAGATTGTCAAGTCGACATCAGGCGGCTTCGAACATTCGTGGAAAATTGCGTTGGTGATTTTTCCAGTGCATTCAACCTGCTGTATCTCACCGGCTGCGTTGGCCAAGGACTGCACTGCCGCTGGTAGGTACTCGACCAACGTATTGACCGACACACGCCAAGGAGAGTTGCGCTCTCCTTCGGAGCGCGCCGCATGCCCCTCTTTAAGACCCGACATAAGAGCATCACAAAAGAGAGTCAGTTTATCCTTGCTTGCAAAGGCACCTTGCCCAGAAGATGCCGAGAGAAACAACGGAGAAGTCTTGGCTGAACCGGTACGGCTTACGTTACCACCCATCACACCGGCGAGGACGTCGTAGCGCTCGACGTCGGCAGGCACATCGCGGCATACATCGACGAACCAGAATTGTGTTTGGGCAGTTTCTCCATGGTTCATGGCGTCGTGCATCATTTTCATATCCACAGCACCGGTATACGTTGCATAACGATGCTGCGGGTCAGCGAAATCATTCAACAACAATACCGCGCCATTTTTACTAAACTGCACACCGTGCCCTACAACATACACAATGGCGATATTATCTTCGTGGCTTGCGGCAGCATCTCTGAATTCGGTGAACATGGCCTCGACATTTTGCCGGGTGGCCTTCCAATCACCTTTAAGGAGAGCGTGAATACTTGGCGAGATGGTCTCATCTGGTGAAGGAGATAACAGCACGCGCAAGCTGCGCAAAGGTAGTTCGCTGCGGCTATAGTCTTCCATCAACCAAGCGGCGAACTCTGATGCAGAGCGAGCAGCGGCTGAAAGTTGGCCGATACCAAATTCCTGACCTTGCGAGCTGCAATTTTGGCTCCCGAGCAGAAATTCGTAGGCACTCACTCCAATCACCAACGCATGGGTACCGGGCTGGCTCAAATCTTCTGTTATCAATGACGCCATGGTGGCAGCCCACTCCTTGCCTGATGCCGAACGAAAGCGCGTGAGCATAGCAACAAGCCATTATTGATGCAGAGGATTATCCGTAACGTAGCGACCTTGATCCGTCCTTCAGTCGACTCCAAGCACTGTAGTGCCCTGAATATCCCCCAACAGTTACGAAAGCCCTAAGTGGGGGGACAAATGGGGGGACAAAGATTTTATACCAACAAAAACCCAGCAAAATAAGGCATAATCAGGAAAATAACGCCGCCCAAAAGCCGGCTTTTTAATGCCCGCATAAACCCCAAGTCAATTGTCCGACAAGCCGTTGGACATTTGAATGAGCAAAAGCGGGCAGCTTATAGCCCGCCCTGCCTCTAAGGCTGAATACACGCCATAGCCCGCTCCGCCACTGTCTTCGCCATCCCCACCAAGTCACTGCTGCAACCCAGCCACACGCCCCCAGGCATCCTAAAAGCTCAGTCCTTCATTCACGACAAAAGGCTTGGCGTACGCAAAGACAAGCATTGTCACGCCTGAGTTGACGGTATTACCGTTTTCACCTGCTTTATCCCCCGACAGCCACCCATTAATCTGTGCCCATGTTGAACGCAACGCCCAACCAACCTAAACAAAAAAGGATTCAACCATGAGCGCTCCAACCTACAACCGCCTCAACAAAGACGACGCCATTGTTCTGTTGGTCGATCACCAGACCGGCCTGATCTCTCTGGTGCAGGACTTCTCGCCCAACGAGTTCAAGAACAACGTGTTGGCCCTGGCCGACCTGGCCAAGTTCTTCAACCTGCCGACCATCCTTACCACCAGTTTCGAGCAAGGCCCGAATGGCCCGCTGGTGCCGGAGTTGAAAGAGATGTTCCCGGACGCGCCGTACATCGCCCGCCCTGGCCAGATCAACGCGTGGGATAACGAAGACTTCGTCAAGGCGATCAAGGCGACCGGCCGTAAGCAGATCATCATTGCCGGTGTAGTGACGGATGTGTGCGTAGCGTTCCCGACCTTGTCGGCGCTGGCGGAAGGGTTTGAGGTGTTTGTGGTGACCGATGCGTCGGGCACGTTCAATACCACGGTGCAGCAGGCGGCGTGGAGCCGGATGACGCAAGCCGGTGCGCAGTTGATGAACTGGTTCTCGGTGGCGTGTGAGCTGCACCGCGACTGGCGCAACGATATCGAAGGCCTGGGGAATCTGTTGTCCCAGCGTATTCCCAACTATCGCAACTTGATGAATGGTTATGCGGCGCTGACGGCTCGCAAAGACTAAGTCAAATCGCCACACACCATAAGCCTGCCTTGAAACGCAGGCTTTTTGCGTCGTTACCTAGCCATTCGCCATTAGTACACTCGCCCTAATTGTGGCTGCACCGCCTCACCACTAAAGTCCTTCGCTTATTTCGAGCCTCAAGGAAGGACGCTATTGAATACTTTAACCAAGGTCGGTCGCTGCCTGGCACTTCTGCCCCTATTGCTGACCAGCGCAACATCGGTATTGGCCGATGAACAAACACCGATTGGCGACTGGTCGATCATCTACGGCAGCGGCCGGGCCCATCAAAATGTGATGTATGTGGCCGACCGTACCTCGGTGGTGCCCTCGAACCACAACAAGGGCGCCAAATTGGTGGCCGTCACGGTGGTGTATGAAGAACCGGGCAAACCAATGATCGATGTGTACAACATCGAAGTGCAGTGCTCCACGCGCAAGGTGCGCTTTCTCAACGGCCAGTCGGTCGCGCCATTTTCCTACACCCTCACGCACTTGAAGGTCTCCAACACGTGGCAGACGCCAAAGGAGTTCTGGCTCGACCGCACGCTCGCGTATGTCTGCGAACCGGGCAAGAGCAAGGACACCATCGCCATGGGCAAGATGACCCATCTGCAGATGATCCAGACTACCAAGGCCATGTTCGAGCAGTTGGGCCCGACTCAGGAGAAGAGCCAGATGATTGATGACCTCGACGACATGCTGGGCAACAAGCGCTGAGCAACCCTTACCGACAAGAAGGATTCACGATGCCTACATGGACAAGGCTGTTGCTGGCAGGACTTTTGTTGCCGGCCGTGCTGTTTATCAACGGGTGCCACCTGATTGCACAATCGCGTTGGGAAGGCCGTGACGTGCAAGAGGCGCTGGATTTATTCGGCAAGCCCGACTCGATGAAGAAGCAGAATGCACCCAATGGCGACACCCAGGTGGTGATGACCTGGCACAAGTCCTCATCCTGGACGACCACCGAAGCCGCTGGGACTTCAATGAACCACACCGGGAACGGGATGGTGTATACGGAGTATTACCAGCAAGTCGGGCACAGTTCGGATTGCAAGCTGGAAGCCACGGTGGATAAGGCGAAGAAGATCGTGCTGTTCAGGATTGAGGATGGCCGGATCCTGCATGGCAAGTGCCTGAACGTGCCATTTGTGCCGGGGTATATTCCGCCGGGGTTTTGAGGCTGGGATCGTTTGTGCAACAGCGTGTTGCACGAACGAGAACCGAGGCTAGATGCTTGACTGTCGCCGCTAAAGCATCCCCTCCCCTGAAACCCCAGCGAACTGGACGTGCAGCTCACTGCGCTGGAAAAGATGCAGACAGGGCTGACTGCCTGGTCCGGCTGCCCGGTGGCGGCCTCAGCACCCGGTATCAGGCCAAGACAGCTGGCAAGTGACACCCCCGCTCATTTGCCCCAATCCCCCATGTCTGCTAGTGTCGCGCCGGTTTACCGTCTACCGGAATAGCCGCCATGGCCCGCAAAAAAGTTGCACTCGATTTCGAACAATCCCTCGCCGACCTGCAAGCCCTGGTCGAGCGTCTGGAGAACGGCGAGTTGTCGCTGGAAGACTCGTTGACGGCGTTTGAGCAAGGCATCGGCCTGACCCGCGACTGCCAGAGCGCGCTCGCGCAGGCGGAGCAGAAGGTGCAAATGCTGCTGGAGCGTGACGGGGAGTTGGCCGAAGAACCTTTCGATGCGGAACAGCCGGAATGATCGATGCGTATCAGGCCAGTAGCCAAGCCCGGGTCAATGCGGCGCTGGAGCCCTTGTTTGTTGCGCCAAGCCCTGAACTCAAGCGTCTTTACGAAGCCATGCGCTACAGCGTGATGAATGGCGGCAAGCGCGTGCGTCCGTTGCTGGCGTATGCGGCGTGTGAAGCCTTGGGCGCAGCCGCTGAGCAGGCCAATGGCGCGGCCTGTGCGGTGGAGTTGATCCACGCCTATTCCCTGGTGCATGACGACTTGCCGGCGATGGACGACGACGATTTGCGTCGCGGCCAGCCGACCACTCACAAAGCCTTTGATGAAGCCTGCGCGATCCTCGCCGGCGATGGCCTGCAAAGCCTGGCGTTCAGCGCATTGCTGGACCCGGCGCTGAGCAGCGTCAATGCCGAGATCCGTTTACGCATGGTCACGGCGCTGGCCGTGGCAGCGGGCCCGGCCGGGATGGTCGGTGGCCAGGCCATCGACTTGGGGTCGGTGGGCCGGAAGCTTGATCAACAGGCGCTGGAATACATGCACCGCCACAAGACCGGTGCCTTGATCGAAGCCGCCGTACACCTGGGCGCCCTGGCCAGTGGGCGTGCGCAAGCCGCTCAATTGGCGGCGCTGAAGACCTACGCGCTGGCCATCGGCCTGGCGTTCCAGGTGCAGGACGATATTCTCGACGTAGAAAGTGACACTGCCACTCTGGGCAAACGCCAAGGTGCCGATATCGCACGGGATAAACCGACATATCCTGCACTGCTCGGGCTGGAAGCCGCCAAGGCCTATGCCCTGGAGCTGCGTGACCAGGCCCTGGACGCCCTGCGACCTTTCGACGCGGCGGCCGAGCCACTGCGTGACTTGGCGCGGTATATCGTCGAACGCCGGCACTGATAACGGCGGCCTTTGCGGCCGCATATCGGCCAAGTTGGGCGCTCTGCGTGGGCAGTTCGCGATGCTTGAGGTAAACTGCCGCCTCTTCTATACCTATAACGATTCGCCTGATGCCCACGACGTTTCAAGAGATTCCCCGCAAGCGCCCGTCCACGCCCCTGCTTGACCGTGCTGTCACGCCGGCCGGCCTGCGTCGATTGGGTGAAGCCGAGCTGGAAACCCTGGCCGATGAGTTGCGCCTGGAATTGCTCTACACGGTCGGCCAGACCGGTGGGCATTTTGGCGCCGGCCTGGGCGTCATCGAGCTGACCATCGCCCTGCATTACGTGTTCGACACCCCGGATGACCGGCTGGTGTGGGACGTGGGCCATCAGGCGTATCCGCACAAGATCCTCACGGGTCGCCGCGAGCGCATGGGCAGCCTGCGCCAGAAGGACGGCATTGCCGCCTTCCCGCGCCGCGCCGAGAGCGAGTACGACACCTTTGGCGTCGGCCACTCCAGTACCTCGATCAGCGCCGCGCTGGGCATGGCGATTGCCGCCCGCCTGCAAGGCAGTGATCGCAAGGCGATTGCGGTGATTGGTGATGGCGCGCTGACCGCCGGCATGGCCTTCGAAGCGCTCAACCATGCGCCGGAAGTGGATGCCAACATGCTGGTGATCCTCAACGACAACGACATGTCGATCTCGCGCAATGTCGGCGGCCTGTCCAACTACCTGGCCAAGATCCTCTCCAGCCGCACGTATGCCAGCATGCGCGAAGGCAGCAAGAAGGTCCTCTCGCGTCTGCCTGGCGCGTGGGAAATTGCCCGTCGTACCGAAGAATACGCCAAGGGCATGCTGGTGCCCGGCACCCTGTTCGAAGAGCTGGGCTGGAACTACATCGGCCCGATCGACGGCCACGACCTGCCGACCCTGATCGCCACGCTGCGTAACATGCGTGACCTCAAGGGGCCGCAGTTCCTGCACATCGTCACCAAGAAAGGCAAAGGCTTCGCCCCGGCGGAAGTCGACCCGATCGGCTACCACGCCATCACCAAGCTGGAGCCGGTGGACGCGCCTGCCGCTGCGCCGAAAAAGGCCAGCGGGCCGAAGTATTCCGGTGTGTTCGGCGAATGGCTGTGTGACATGGCCGCCGCCGATCCGCGCTTGGTGGGCATTACCCCGGCGATGAAGGAAGGCTCCGACCTGGTCGCGTTCAGCGAGCGCTTCCCACTGCGTTATTTCGACGTGGCGATTGCCGAGCAGCACGCGGTGACGTTCGCCGCCGGCATGGCCTGTGAAGGTGCCAAGCCGGTGGTAGCGATCTATTCCACTTTCCTGCAACGCGGTTATGACCAGCTTGTTCACGATGTGGCGGTGCAGAACCTCGACGTGCTGTTTGCCATCGACCGCGCAGGCTTAGTGGGCGAAGACGGCCCGACTCACGCCGGCAGCTTCGACCTGTCCTACCTGCGCTGCATCCCCGGCATGCTGGTAATGACGCCAAGCGACGAGAACGAACTGCGCAAGATGCTCAGCACCGGCCACCTGTACAACGGCCCGGCGGCCGTGCGTTACCCGCGCGGTAATGGCCCGAATGCAGTGATCGAGAAGGATCTTGAGCCCATCGAGATCGGCAAGGGCATCGTGCGTCGCCAAGGCAGCAAGACCGCGTTCCTGGTGTTTGGCGTGCAATTGGCCGAAGCCTTGAAAGTCGCCGAAAAGATCGACGCCACCGTGGTCGACATGCGCTTCGTCAAACCCCTGGATGAAGCCTTGGTACGTGAGATTGCCGGCAGCCACGAATTGCTGGTGACCGTCGAAGAAAACGCCATCATGGGCGGCGCCGGTGCGGCAGTCAGCGAGTTCCTGGCGCGGGAGAACATCCTCAAGTCGGTGCTGCACCTGGGCTTGCCGGATGTGTACGTCGAACACGCCAAGCCGGCGCAGATGCTGGCGGAATGCGGGTTGGATGAAGCCGGCATTGAGGCATCGGTGCGCGAGCGCATGGCGCTGCTGGGCCTGTAACCCAATCTCCCGGCTGAAACGGGGACTAAAATGTGGGAGCGGGCTTGCTCGCGAAAGCGGTGTATCAGTCACTACTTATGTGGCTGCCTCACCCCTTCGCGAGCAAGCCCGCTCCCACATTGGTTTTGTGTCAATTTTAACAGCCGTGGACCGCCCATGAATCGCCTCTGCTTCGCCCTGCCCTTGCTGCTGCTAACCTCTCCGGACCTGCTCGCCGACACCCGCGACGACGCCCTGAAACTTCCCAACGTGGTCATCAGCGCGAACCGCCAGGTGCAGGCACGCAACGACAGCAGCGCCGCCAACACGGTGTTCACCCGTGACGACATCGACCGCCTGCAACCCACCAGCGTCACCGACCTGCTCAGTCGCGTGCCTGGCGTGCAGGTCGCGCCTACCGGTGGACGCGGCAGTTTGCCGGGGATCTTCATTCGCGGCACCAAATCCGCGCAAAGCCTGGTATTGGTGGACGGCCAACGTATCGCCAATACCACCTCCGGCGACAGCGGCTTGCAATACCTGAACGTCGACCAGATTGAACGAGTGGAAGTGCTGCGCGGCTCACGCTCGGTGATCTACGGCAGCGATGCGATTGGCGGGGTGATCCAGGTGTTTACCCGCCGGAATACCGAGCAAGGCCTGCAACCACGCCTGAAGTTGGGCTTTGGCAGCAACCAGACCTGGGAGCGCAGCCTTGGCCTGTCCGGCGGCGATGAACACACCCGTTTCAACCTCGGCGCGAGCCTGGATGACACCGCGGGTATCAACTCGACGCATACATCATTCCCCAGCGATGGCGACCATGACGCCTACCGCAATCAGTCCCTCAGCCTGAACCTCAGCCATTCCTTCAGCGATGAGCTGGAGGCCGGTTTCAACCTGTTGGATAACCGCGGCAAGTCAGAGTACGACAACAGTTTCGGCCGCTACGACGCCACTACCGGGCGAACGCTGGGGCAAAAGCCCTACACCAACTACACCGTCAGCAGTGCCAGCGGCTATGTCGATGCCAAGCTCAACGAGCGCTGGCAATCACGCCTGGAGTTAGGCCACAGCGAGAACCGCGATACCAAGCGCGACACCCTCAGTGACGATTTCAGCGTGTTCAACACCTACCGCGACTCGGTCAACTGGCAGAACGACCTGACGCTGAACGACCGGAACAGCCTGATTCTCGGCGGCGACTGGTATGAAGACCGCTTCCACGGCTCCACCCTCTTTACCGAAAACAGTCGCTGGAACCGCGCGGCCTTTGTGCAGCATCGGTTCAAGGGTGATTGGTTTTCCACGGAACTGGGCCTGCGACGTGACCAGAACCAGCAGTTCGGTGGACAGAATAGCTGGAGCGGCACCCTGACCTTGCCGGTCAACCCGGACAACGATGTGTTGCTGAGCTACAGCGAAGGCTTCCGTGCGCCGACCTTCAACGACCTGTATTACCCGGATACGAAGTACAGCAACCCCAACCTGCAGCCCGAAACCTCAAAGAGCTACGAACTGCAATGGCGCAGCCAGTTGAGCGACAGCACACGCCTGGAAGCCTCGCTGTACCGCACCGACTTGAGCGATGCGATCATCCTCGACCGCTCCGGCAAGCCGCAGAACGTGGCGTCAGCGCGCATCAACGGCTTTGAAGCCGCGCTCAAGCAGGAGCTGTTCGGCTGGCAAGGCAACCTGGGGCTGTCGATCATCGACCCACGCGACCGCGACAGCGGACACACCTTGGCCCGCCGGGCGCGGCGTACGGTGAATCTGGATCTGGATCGGCAGTTCGACAAACTGGGGGTGGGCGCCAGTTGGCAGGCCATCAGCAGCAGTTATGACGATGAGGACAACACCCACCGCCTGGGCGGGTATGCCTTACTGGGATTGCGCAGCAGTTGGGCGCTGAATCGGGAAGTGGCGTTGTCGTTGAAGGTCGACAACTTGCTGGATAAGACTTATGCACGGGCGCGCTATAGCTATAACGACCCGACATACGCCAATAATCAGGATTACCGAGAGGAAGGCCGGGTGTGGATGCTTGGGGTGACTTGGACACCGGACATTTGATCGTCGCCTGTACGGGCCTCTTCGCGAGCAAGCCCGCTCCCACAGGGCAAACGCATTCCAAATGTGGGAGCGGGCGTGCTCGCGAAAGCGGTATCACTTGTTAGGTGCAATCACCTGACACAGCCGCGCCACCGCCTCCAGCATCTGCCCGCTGGGCCGCTCCAGGCCTTTGTCTGGCACCAACCGCACCCGCTCCGCCATCGCTGGCCAGACCTTCCAGGCCTCCCTCTGCGCTTGATCCCCGACCAGAATCAATTCGGGGTCACGCTGCAACACCGACTCTATGCTCACCTGCGGCGCCGGCAGCTTGAGATCGTCGAACACATTGCGCGCCCCGCACACACTCAACGCATCGCTGATGATTTGCCCACCGCCCACGGTATACAGCGGCTGGTTCCATACCTGGTAAAACACGCGCAATGGTTCGACACGCTGATAGCGCTGACGCAGGTCGGCCAAGCGTTGGCGCAAGTGCGCGGCCAATTGACGACCGGACTCAGGTCGCCCCAATTGCTCGGCGATCGCCTGGACTTGGGTGGTGAGCTGTTCAAGGCTATGGGGTTCGGCGACATAAATCGGGATGTTCAGGCGCTGCAATTGCTCACGCTGGGCCGGGCCGACGCTGCCGGGCCACAGCAGGATCAGGTCGGGCTTGAGGCTTAGCAGGCGCTCCATGTCCAATTGGCCGTAATGCCCCACCGACGGCACTTGCGCCAGGGCAACCGGACGATCGCCGCCGTCGAGCACACCCACCAGCAAGTCGGCGGCGCCCAGTTCGACGACGATTTCAGACAGGGACGGCGCCAGGCTGACCACCCGCTCGGCCGCCAAAGCCTGAGCACAGAACGCCAGCAGCAGGACCGCCAGCCAGTGACGCCTCATCCTAATTGACGGGGGATGCGGTAAAGGTAAAACAGCACCAGCGTCGACAGCGCCAGCAGGAACAGCGGCACGGCTTCCAAGCCAACGAACACGGCCAGCGCGCCGATCCAGGCCGGCACGGCCGCCACTAGCAACGCCGTGCGCCGACGGGCCGCCAGGGTGATCCAGGCAGCCGGCTCTTCGGGGGTATCGAGGGCTTTGGAGGTGGCGATCAACGCGTGTTTATAGCCGTTGAAGTAACGCAGGCTAAGAAACATCGAGGCCACGCCAGCAATGAAGAACGGCATGGCCAACACTGGCAGCAAGGACTCCGCCTGACCAAACACCAGGTTGATCACGAACAGGGGGAACAACGCCAGGGCCAGGTACTGCCACCAGTTGAAGGACAGTCGCCGTTTCACCTGGCCACGGGTCACGCGCGGTCGACCTCGCCCTGATGCTCGTTGCCCATCATGTGGTCGAGCTTGCTGGCCTTGGTGGCCAGGTAGAGCTTGTTGTGCGGGTTGTGCCCGGTGTGCAGCGGCACACGCTCGGCCACGGTGATGCCCATCTCGGTCAACGCTTTGACCTTGCGCGGGTTGTTGGTCATCAGGCGCAGGGATTTCACGCCCAGATGCTCCAGCATCGGCAGGCAGATCGCGTAGTCACGCTGGTCGGCGGCAAAGCCCAGGCGCTCGTTAGCCTCGACGGTATCGGCGCCGCCATCTTGCAGCTCGTAGGCGCGGATCTTGTTCATCAGGCCAATGCCACGACCTTCCTGACGCAGGTACAGCAACACGCCGCGACCTTCACGGGCGATGGCCCGCATGGCGGCTTCCAGTTGCGAACCGCAGTCGCAACGCTGGCTGAACAACGCGTCGCCGGTCAGGCATTCGGAATGCACACGACCCAGCACCGGCGCGCCATCAGCGATATCGCCCAGGCTCAGCACAACGTGCTCGCGCCCGGTGGCGTCTTCGAGGAAGCCGTTAATGGTGAACGTGGCAAAAGGGGTAGGCAGCTTGGAAGCGGCGACGAAAACGACGGGCACCGTGTGCTCCTGATTTCAGTTTTTACGATGGCGGCCATTGTAACAGCAGCTTCCTACGGACGCTTAAGCTGAATTATCGCTGATAAAGATCAATCGGTTCGATTGGCCTTCTTATTGATTCTATGTAGACGTGCGCTTGCTCGCGCCTACTTAGAACGGATATGGCTGTTTCCAGCGTTCAAAAATCGCCTTCAACGCGCCGCTTTTCACCAGAACAGCCATGCGTTGGTCGAATACAGCCATCAAGGCGCGACCTCGTTCATTATCGGCAAACCCGATATAAAGCGGGATTTCGACGATGTGGGTCAGTCTGAATCTGGACGGGTCATCCGCCTGATTGAGCACGTACTGGGCCTCGGTCAGCGCATCGATGTAGAAGTCGGCTCGCGCGTGTTCCAGCATCGGCAAAATGCCGTCGCGGCGCTCGATTTGGTTGAAGCGCTGCACAGTGGGCAAGTACTCCTCGTACTTGTAGCCACGCACCCAGGCCAAGCGGTAATTACCCAGCGTAGCCAGCGTCGGCGCCGGCGTACCGGCCAGGCCGAGGGCGTAGATGTGGTCGGAATCGAAATTCCAATGGGGGTACAGCACCCCGGTGGCTTCCTCACGATAGGAACCGACCCAGCCATCCACTTCGCCGCGCTGGGCCAGGCCGACCGAGCGGGTGTAGGGCACTGAACGCGTCTGCAGCGTTATTCCGGCGGGTTCAAACACCTGGCGCAGTACGTCCCAGGCCAGGCCGCTGCCATTTTTGTTGGTGTAGTCGTTCCACTCCTCACTGGCCAACACGACCTTGCCGGGCGCGTCCTGCGCCTGGACGACCGCCGTAAAGACACACAGCACTATCAGCAGCCAACGGCGCACATCCATGGTGGCGACCTCCTACAGGGCCTTGCATCCGTGATTACGCGATAAAGGGTAGCGCAGCGCACCGACTCAGGGGGTCTGCTGAAAGTGTTGATAACCATGGATGGCTGGCGTGATGTCGTGCCCGTTGCCGTCGAGCAGCGTCACGCCCTGCCCCGCCTCGACCCGGCCGATCACATGGACCGGCCAGCCGTCGGCCAGCAACGATGCCAGCTCGTCGGATGGCAAGGTGAACACCAGCACGTAGTCGTCGCCCCCGCTCAGGGCCGCGACGCGCGCCGCATCCTCGCCGACAAACGCCAACAACGCCTGGGACAGGGGCAAGCGCTGGCGTTCGATCAACAGGCTGACAGCCGAGGCCGTGGCGATATGCCCGCAATCGGCCAAGAGACCGTCGGAAATATCCATGGCAGCCGTGGCCTTGCCGCGCAGTGCCAGCCCCAGGGCCAACTGCGGCTGCGGCGACCAGTAGTGGGCCAGTAGCGGATCGGCAACGGCCGCGTCAGCATTGCGCTGGCCCAATACCAACGACAACGCGCCGGCGGCATTGCCCAATTCACCGCCGACACACAGCAGGTCACCCGGCCGCGCACCGCTGCGGGTCAAGGCTTGCCCGGCGGGTACGCGACCAAACACGGTCAGGGTCAGGCTCAAGGGGCCACGGGTGGTATCGCCGCCCACCAGGCCCACGCCGCAGCGCTGCGCCATGAGGTTCAAACCCTCGGCATAGCGTTGCAGCCAATCGGCATTGACGGTCGGCGTGGTCAGGGCAAGGGTAAACGCGAGAGGATGGGCGCCCATGGCGGCCAGGTCGCTGACTGCCACGGCCAACGAGCGCTGGCCCAGCAGGAACGGGTCGCAGGGGTCGGCAAAATGCACCCCGGCCACCAATGTATCGGTGGAGACTGCCAACTGCTCCCCGGCAGGGAGCGCCAGCAAGGCGCAGTCGTCACCGATCCCCAAGGCAATGCCCTCGCCGCCCTGCGCACAAGGCGCGGCGGCGAAGTAGTTGCGGATCAGCTCAAACTCGCCCATTCAGGTCCCAAGCGCGGTTTAGCGCTTGTACGCCTTCACTTCGGCTTCACGCAGGCGCGGAGCCAGCTTGTCGAGCACGCCGTTGACGAACTTGTGGCCGTCGGTCGAACCGTAGACTTTCGCCAACTCGATACCTTCGTTGATTACCACGCGGTACGGCACGTCGACGCGATACAGCAGTTCCCAGGCAGACAGCCGCATCACGCACAGCTCAACCGGGTCCAGCTCTTCGATGGTCAGGTCCAGGCAAGGTGCCAGGGCTGTATCGATCTCGGTCAGGTGGGCATGTACACCGTGCAGAATGTCGTGGAAGTACGGCAGGTCGGCGAAGGTAAAATCGTTGTCGACGCGAAACTGTGCTTCGATCTCGTTCAACGAAGCGCCCGCCAGGTGACGCTGATACAGCGCCTGGGTCGCCAACTGACGAGCAGCGCGACGCTTCTCGTTCTTGGATGGCTTGCCAGCATCGGCTGGACGTGGCTCGCGCGGGTTGAAGTTGTCGCTCTCGTCGGAAATCACTTGGCCTCCAACTGCGACAGCAGGCTGACCATTTCCAGGGCGGACAGGGCAGCTTCAGCGCCTTTGTTGCCGGCCTTGGTGCCGGAACGCTCGATGGCTTGCTCGATGGAATCCACCGTCAGCACGCCGAAAGCGACGGGTACGCCGAACTCCATGGACACCTGGGCCAGGCCCTTGGTGCATTCACCTGCCACGTATTCGAAGTGCGGAGTACCGCCACGAATGACCGCGCCCAGGGCGATGATCGCCGCGTATTCACCCTGCTGAGCAACTTTTTGCGCAACCAGTGGAATTTCGAAGGCGCCAGGGGCGCGGATGAGGGTGATATCGCTCTCGCTCACACCGTGGCGAACCAAGGCGTCCACGGCACCGCTTACCAGGCTTTCAACCACGAAGCTGTTGAAGCGGCCAACCACCAGGGCGTAGCGGCCTTTGGGGGCGATGAAGGTACCTTCGATGGTCTTCAGGGTCATTCGACAAATCTCTTAAAGAGCCGGGACGCGTGTATGACGCGTCCCTTAGTGATATTTGAACCACGAACAAGGGGCGAAAATCGCCAGCCTTTATTCGGAGGGCACGTATTCTACTACTTCCAGGTCGAAACCGGATATCGCATTAAATTTCATTGGCGCACTCATCAGGCGCATTTTGCGCACGCCCAGGTCACGCAGGATCTGCGAACCGGCACCGACGATGCTGTAGGTGGTCGGTTTTTTCACTGGCGCGTGATCAGCCGTTTCGCGGATATGCGCCAGCAAGACATCGCCATCCAACGGGTGACCGAGCAACAGCACCACACCACTGCCGGCCTCGGAAACCGCAGTCATGGCGGCGCGCAGGCTCCAGCGGCCGGGCTGCTTGACCATCAACAGGTCGCGCAATGGGTCCATGTTGTGCACGCGCACCAAGGTCGGCTCTTCGGCGCAAATGGTGCCCAGGGTCAGGGCCATGTGCACGTCACCTTCCACTGAATCACGGTAGGTCACCAGATTGAATTGGCCCAATTCGCTGTCCAGTGGCTGCTCGGCAATCCGCTGAACGGTACGTTCGTGGATCATGCGGTAGTGAATCAGGTCGGCGATGGTGCCGATCTTGAGGTTGTGCTCGGCGGCAAACGCCTCGAGTTCGGTGCGACGGGCCATGGTGCCGTCGTCGTTCATCACTTCGCAGATCACCCCGCTCGGCTCGAAACCGGCCATGCGCGCCAGGTCGCAGGCGGCTTCGGTGTGGCCGGCGCGGGCCAGGGTTCCGCCGGGCTGGGCCATCAGCGGGAAGATGTGGCCGGGGCTGACGATGTCTTCGGCCTTGGCGTCTTTCGCGGCGGCGGCCTGCACGGTGCGTGCACGGTCAGCAGCAGAGATACCGGTGGTGACGCCGGTGGTGGCCTCAATCGATACGGTGAACTTGGTGCCAAAACCCGAGCCATTGCGAGGTGCCATCAACGGCAGCTTGAGCAATTCACAACGCTCACGGCTCATGGGCATGCAGATCAACCCGCGGGCGTGCTTGGCCATGAAGTTGATGTGCTCAGGCAGGCAGGCCTCGGCGGCCATGATGATGTCGCCTTCGTTCTCGCGGTCTTCGTCATCCATCAGGATGACCATCTTGCCTTGGCGGATGTCTTCAACCAGTTCTTCGATGCTATTGAGCGCCACGCGGCACCCCCTTGGTCAGGATTTCAGGTAGCCGTTAGCGGCCAGAAAACTTTCGGTGATGTTACCGGTGGCGGGCTCTGCGGCCTTATCGCCCAGCAACAGGCGCTCCAGGTAACGGGCAAGCAAGTCCACTTCCAGGTTCACCCGGCGACCCGGCTGGTAAGACGCCATGATGGTTTCGCTGAGGGTGTGGGGAATGATGGTCAGTTCAAACTCGGCGCCATTCACGGCGTTCACGGTCAGGCTGGTGCCATCGACGGTGATCGAGCCTTTGTGGGCGATGTACTTGGCCAATTCTTTCGGCGCGCGGATGCGAAACTCCACGGCACGCGCGTTTTCGCTGCGGGCAACCACTTCGCCGACGCCGTCGACGTGGCCGCTGACCAGGTGACCACCGAGACGGGTGGTGGGGGTCAGGGCTTTTTCCAGGTTGACCGGGCTGCCGGCCTTGAGGTCGTTCATCGCGGTGCAATCCAGGGTTTCCCGGCTGACATCAGCGGCAAAACCATTGCCCGGCAGTTCGATGACGGTCAGGCAGACGCCGCTGACGGCAATACTGTCGCCCAGCTTGACGTCACCCAGGTCGAGCTTGCCGGTTTCAACCAGCAGGCGTACGTCGCCGCCTTTTGGGGTCATTGCACGGATGCTGCCGATGGATTCGATAATGCCGGTGAACATTTCGTTCTCCTGAAAACGAGGGGCTGACGCGCAAGCGCAGGCCGGGAATTATACGCTCGCTGCTGGCACAGGGATGGCAGTGACTCGCCAGTCGTCGCCTACAGCGCGCATTTCAGTGATCTTGAGTTGGGGGGCGTTGGCCAGTTTCTCAAGCGGCCAGTCCAACAAAGGCCGGGCGGCGGAGCCGAGGAACTTGCCGGCGATGAAAATCACGTATTCATCCACCAGGCCTTGCTGGGCAAACGCACCGGCCAGGCTTGGGCCGGCCTCCACCAACACTTCATTGACGCCACGGGCTGCCAGCGCGACCAGCGCCGAGCGCAGGTCGACCTGACCATCGACGCCCGGTACCACCAGGCACTCGGGGCCACGGGGAAACTGGTTTTCCGGGGTTACGCAGGTGATGACCAGCGCCGGCCCGGCCTTGAAGAACGGCGCATTGAGCGGCACGCGCAGGCGGCCGTCGATCAACACCCGCAACGGCGGACGTGACATGGCCAGGGCGGTGGTGGCTTCGTCCAGGCCGAGTTCGGCGGCGCGCACGGTCAGGCGTGCCCCGTCGGCCAGCACCGTATCGGCGCCGGTCAGCACCACGCTGGCCTCGGCGCGCAGGCGCTGCACGGCGGCGCGAGCGGCGGGGCCGGTGATCCATTGGCTTTCGCCGTTGGCCATCGCGGTGCGGCCGTCCAGGCTCATCGCCAGCTTGACCCGCACGAAGGGCAGGCCGTGTTCCATGCGCTTGAGGAAACCTGGATTCAGCGCGCGCGCTTCAGCTTCCAGCACCCCGCTACGGACCTCAATACCGGCCTGAGCCAAGCGCTGCATGCCGCGCCCCGCCACTTCGGGGTTCGGGTCCTGCATGCCAGCCACAACGCGAGCGACACCCGCAGTGACCAACGCATCAGCGCAGGGCGGCGTATGCCCGTGGTGGCTGCACGGTTCGAGGGTCACATACACCGTGGCGCCACGGGCCCTGGCACCAGCGGCGCGCAGGGCATTGGGCTCGGCATGGGGTTCGCCGGTTCGCTCATGCCAGCCTTCGCCGACAATCTGCCCGTCACGTACAATCACGCACCCCACACGCGGGTTGGGATGGGTGGTGTACAGGCCCTTGCGCGCCAGTTCCAGGGCACGGGCCATGTAATGGGCGTCGAGCACAGCTTGTTCGGCAGGCAGTGGGTTCATTCTTTGGCAGGCTCACGGGCCAGGCGGTCGATCTCTTCGCGGAACTCGTTGAGGTCCTGGAAGCGTCGATACACCGAGGCGAAACGGATATAGGCAACTTCGTCGAGCTTTTGCAGCTCGCCCATCACCAGTTCTCCAACCACCAGGCTCTTGACCTCGCGCTCACCGGTCGCACGCAACTTGTGCTTGATATGCACCAGCGCCGCCTCCAGCCGCTCGACACTCACCGGGCGTTTTTCCAGGGCGCGCTGCATACCGGCGCGCAGTTTTTCTTCGTCGAAAGGCTGGCGGCTACCGTCGGATTTGATCAGACGTGGCAATACCAGTTCGGCGGTTTCAAAGGTGGTGAAACGTTCACCGCAGGCCAGGCATTCGCGCCGGCGACGCACTTGATCGCCCTCGGCGACCAGACGCGAGTCAATGACCTTGGTGTCGTTGGCACCGCAGAAGGGACAGTGCATGGTGGGCAGGCAACAAATAAAGGGAGGGCCATGGTAGCGCATCCCCGTGGCAAGACAAGCCATAGCCTTTACGGTATATAGGCTGACTATTATGTTTCATATTTTTTTAGCCACGGATTTTGTCCTTTCTGGAGCCGTACATGCAGTTACGACCACTTGTTTTGCTCACCCTGTTCAGTTTCCTGGTCGCCTGCAGCAGCGAAGCCCCCAAGCCGGCCGCACCTCAACCCACTCCCGCGCAAGAGAAAAAAGTACCTGGCATTGAGGACCTGGGTCCCCTGCCCGCCTATCAACGGGAAATCAGCGGCAGCCTGACCAACATTCCGGCGGGTGCCGAAGTCGAGATGGCGCTGCTGGTGATCGACGACCGTTCGCGCCCGCAACAATTGCTGGCCAGCAGCGTATTGAGCGGCAACGGCAAGCCCCTGGCCTTTCGCCTGCGCTTCAACCCCGAAGCCTTCCCGGCCGGCGCGCGGGTTGAACTGCGTGGCCGCGCCAGCCAATCCGGCCAGTTGATCCTGCACCTGCCCGCCGTGCGTGTGACCCAGGCGATCAACCAGTCCACCGGCCCCCTGCAACTCGTCAAGGCACCATGACGCCACCGCTGGACCTGCAAGCCGCGCTGAGCGGACTGATCGGCGACGCGCAACTGGTGCCCTGCCCGCTGCCGGGCACCGCGTTGTCGTTATGGCTGCTGGATGCGGACAACATGGACCGTGCCTTCAGCCCCGAGGAAACCCGGCGCATCCTGCATGAACCGCCCTACTGGAGTTTTTGCTGGGCCAGCGGCCTGGCGCTGGCGCGGTACCTGGCGGCGAACCCTGAGTGGGTTGCGGGCAAGCGCGTGCTGGATTTTGGCGCGGGTTCAGGTGTTGCAGGGATTGCGGCGGCCAAGGCCGGCGCACGGGAAGTGGTGGCCTGCGACCTCGACCCACTGGCGTTGGCGTCCTGTCGAGCGAATGCCGAACTCAACGGCGTAGCACTGGGTTATTCGGCGGACTTCTTCGCCGAAGCCGACCGCTTCGACCTGATCCTGGTCGCCGATGTGCTCTACGACCGGGCGAACCTGCCGTTGCTGGATCAATTCTTGACCCGTGGCCGTGAAGCGTTGGTGGCGGATTCGCGGGTGAGGGATTTTCAGCACCCGGATTATCAGCGGCTGGAGATCCTTGATGCATTGACGTTGCCGGACTTGGCGGAGCCTTGGGAATTTCGCAAGGTAAGCCTGTACCATTCGCGGCGCGCATGAGACCTTCGCGAGCAAGCCCGCTCCCACACTTGGGCCCGTTCCCCCTGTGGGAGCGGCCTTGCTCGCGAAAGCGGTGCCAACTCCACCGCACTTTCAGCCAACCGCGCCAGCCCTTATAGTTGCCCCATTCCCGCTTTATTCGAGACGCCCGATGAGTGAACCCACGCCGTACATCTTCGATGTCACCACTGCCACGTTCGACCAGGCGGTAATCCAGAACTCCTTCGAGAAACCCGTGCTGGTGGATTTCTGGGCCGAGTGGTGCGCGCCCTGCAAGGCGTTGATGCCGATGCTCGCGAAGATTGCCGAGAGTTATCAGGGCGAGTTGCTGTTGGCCAAGGTCGATTGCGAGGCCGAGCAGGACATCGTCGCGCGTTTTGGCATTCAAAGCCTGCCGACGGTGGTGCTGTTCAAGGATGGCCAGCCGGTGGACGGGTTTGCCGGGGCGCAGCCGGAGTCGGCGGTGCGGGCGCTGTTGGAGCCCCATGTACAGATGCCACCACCGGCGGCGGCGAATCCGTTGGAGCAGGCCCAGGCCTTGTTTGCCGAAGGTCGCATCAGCGATGCCGAAGCGGTGTTGGTGGCGCTGTTGGGCGAGGACAATACCAACGCTGCGGCGCTGATCCTGTACGCACGCTGCCTGGCCGAACGCGGTGAATTGGGCGAAGCCCAGACCGTGCTGGACGCGGTTAAAAGCGACGACCACAAAGCCGCCCTCGCCGGTGCGAAGGCACAGATCACCTTCCTGCGTCAGGCTGCCGACCTGCCGGACGCCGCCGACCTGAAAAGCCGCCTGGCGCAAAACCCGCAGGACGACGAAGCCGCCTATCAACTGGCGATCCAGCAACTGGCGCGTCAGCAGTACGACGCGGCGCTGGAAGGTTTGCTCAAGCTGTTCATCCGCAACCGCAGCTACAGCGAAGGCCTGCCGCACAAGGCCTTGCTGCAGGTGTTCGAACTGCTGGGCAACGATCACCCACTGGTGACCGTGTACCGCCGCAAGTTATTTGCCGCGCTGTACTAATCGCCGACCCAGCTGTACAGCGGCGTATCCCCGCCGCTGGCAACCTTCACCTGGGCGCTATGGCGCAGGCGCACCAACAGACGCTTGCCCGCCGAAGCGTCGCCGGCCAAGCCTTCCAACTGGTCAAGCAGCTCCAGGCCACTGAGTTGCCCTGCCTCGCGCAACAGGTCCTGGGCACTCTGCCATAGATCATCATTGTGTTTGACCGGAGCCACCGGCGCAGCCGTCGCGCTGGCCACGGGCGTCGCCTGCAACTGTGCGCCGAGCCGCGCCCAGTCGCCGTCGTCCAGCTCCAGGGTCAAATCCACCGGCAGGTCGCCGACGGTTCCACGAATTCGCAACATCGTCCTTACTCCTGCAGTTTTCTGACAGGCATGCTCCCATGCGGCTTGCGCAACGCCAAGCGGGCGGTCAAACTCTGGGCACATTGTTATAAGATCACATAACAAAACTTTCATGTTCTGGAGCCTTCTCATGCGCCGTCTGTTGCTTGCTTTGCCGTTTGCCCTGCTGCCATTGGCGGTTGCCCACGCTCATGATGATCACGACCATGAACACCCTAGCCTTGGTGCCCATGAACACGGCGTGGGCCGTCTCAACGCGGTGCTCGACGGCCAGGCCCTGGAGCTGGAGCTGGATAGCCCGGCAATGAACCTGGTGGGTTTCGAACACCTGGCCACCACCCCGGCAGACAAAGCCAAGGTCGCCGCCGTGCGCAAACAGCTGGAAAACCCTGTCGCCCTGTTCAACCTGCCTAAAGCCGCCGGTTGTGTGGTCAGCAGCCAGGCACTCAACAGCCCGCTGTTCGGCGACAAGCCCGAGGCCGACCATGATGACGATGATGACCACGCCACCGACGGCAAAGGCGCGGCCGCCCACGAACACCATCACGACCACAGCGAAATCCACGCCCACTACCAATTCACCTGCGCCACGCCGACGGCCTTGAGCAACCTCGACCTGACCCAGGTGTTCAAGACCTTCCCCGCCACCCAGAAAATTCAGGTACAACTGATCGGCCCGAGTGGCCAGCAAGGGGTTGACGCAACGGCCACAGCAGCCACCCTGAAGTTCTGATTTGGCTGTGGGAGCTGGCTTGCCTGCGAAGGGATCGCCTCGGTCTGTCTGCAAAAACCGAGTCGCCCGCATCGCAGGCAAGCCAGCTCCCACAATGGATCGGCGTCATTTTCCACCACCAGGCAATACTGATTTCCCATGACCCACGCATTGATCGAACTGTCTGACCTGGGCTTCAACTGGCCCAATCACCCACAGTTGCTGGACATCCCTGCGTTCCGCCTGGAAGCAGGAGAAACCCTGTTTCTCAAGGGCCCGAGCGGCAGTGGCAAAACCACATTGCTGGGCCTGCTTGGCGGGGTGCAGAAACCCAGCCGGGGCAATATCCGCCTGCTCGGCCAAGAACTGACCGAGCTTTCGGCTGGCGCGCGCGATCGTTTTCGCGTCGACCACACCGGCTACATTTTCCAGCAGTTCAACCTGCTGCCATTCCTCTCGGTACGCGAGAACGTCGAGTTGCCCTGCCACTTTTCCACACTGCGTGCGCAACGGGCGAAACAGCGCCATGGCAGTGTCGACCAGGCCGCCGCCGCTTTACTCGCGCACCTGGGATTGAAAGACAAATCCCTGCTGGAGCGCCGCGCCGACTCACTTTCCATCGGCCAGCAGCAGCGGGTGGCCGCCGCCCGTGCGTTGATCGGCCAACCGGAACTGGTGATCGCCGACGAACCCACCTCGGCCTTGGACCACGACGCCCGCGAAGCCTTCCTACAGCTGTTGTTTGCCGAATGCCGTGAAGCCGGCGCCAGCCTGTTGTTTGTCAGCCATGACCAGAGCCTGGCTTCGCTGTTCGACCGCAACCTGTCGCTGGCCGAACTCAATCGCGCCGCCACGCCCGCAGAGGTTTGAGATGTATCTGTTCCGTCTAGCCATGGCCAGCCTGGCTAACCGTCGCTTTACCGCGATCCTCACCGCATTCGCCATCGCCCTGTCGGTGTGCCTGTTGCTGGCGGTGGAGCGCGTGCGCGTTGAGGCGCGCAACAGTTTCGCCAGCACCATCAGCGGCACCGACCTGATCGTCGGTGCGCGCTCAGGTTCGGTGAACCTGCTGCTGTACTCGGTGTTCCGCATTGGCAATGCCACCAACAACATCCGCTGGGACAGCTTCGAGCATTTCGCCGCCAGCCCTCAGGTGAAATGGGCGATCCCGATTTCCCTCGGCGACTCCCATCGCGGCTACCGTGTGATGGGCACCAATGAATCCTACTTCGAACATTACCAATACGGCCGCAAGCAAAACCTCGAACTGGCCAGCGGACGCGCCTTCGCCACCGACCCGTTTGAAGTGGTGCTCGGTGCAGAAGTCGCCGACGCGTTGCATTACAAACTCGGCGACAAACTGGTGCTGGCCCACGGCGTAGCCGTGGTCAGCCTGGTGAAGCACGATGACAAGCCCTTCACCGTAGTCGGCATCCTCAAGCGCACCGGCACACCGGTGGATCGCACGTTGCACATCAGCCTCGGCGGCATGGAGGCGATCCACATCGACTGGCACAACGGCGTGCCGGCCCAGGGCAAAGGCCGCATCAGTGCCGACCAGGCGCGCAACATGGACCTCACGCCGCAGGCCATCACCGCGTTCATGCTGGGCCTGAACAACAAGATTTCCACCTTCGCCCTGCAACGGGAAATCAACGAGTTCCGTGGCGAGCCGATGCTGGCGATCCTGCCCGGCGTGGCGCTGCAAGAGTTATGGAGCATGATGGGCACCGCCGAAAAAGCGCTGTTCGTGATCTCGCTGTTCGTGGTGCTTACCGGCTTGATCGGCATGCTCACAGCGATCCTCACCAGCCTCAACGAACGCCGCCGCGAAATGGCGATTTTGCGCTCTGTAGGTGCGCGCCCTTGGCATATCGCGACGTTGCTGATCTTCGAAGCCTTCGCCCTGGCGCTGTCCGGCGTGGTAGCCGGCGTTGGTTTGCTTTACGTGTGCATCGCCGCCTCACGCGGGTATCTGCAGGCCAATTACGGCCTGGACCTGCCGATGTCCTGGCCGAGCGAATATGAATGGACGCTGCTCGCCGGTATCCTGGCCGCCGCACTGTTGATGGGCAGCGTGCCCGCGTGGCGTGCCTATCGGCAATCCCTGGCCGATGGCCTGTCCATACGTTTATGAGGAAGGCCTTGATGCGTCGCGTCCTGTTTGCATTGTTTCTGCTGATCGCGCTGCCCGCCTGGGCCGCCGAGCCCAAAGAGCTGACCTGGTCGGAACTGATCCCACCGGATGCCGAGCCGGAAGTGCCGAACATGCAACCGCTGCACAATCTCTCCGGCATGGCAGATGCCCTGGAGTCGGCACCGGCTGCCAAGCAGGAAATGCCCAACGCGCCGGTGGTGCCAGGGCTCAATGGCCAGCACATTCGCTTGCCCGGCTACATCGTGCCACTGGAGGTCAGCGAAAACGGGCGCACCGCCGAGTTCTTGCTGGTGCCGTATTTCGGCGCGTGCATCCATGTCCCGCCGCCGCCCTCGAACCAGATCGTGCATGTCAAAAGCGAAATCGGCGTGAAACTCGATGAGCTGTACCAGCCGTACTGGATCGAAGGCGCGATGCAGGTCAAGCCATCCACCAGCGAGCTGGCCGATGCCGGTTACCAGATGGAAGCCGAGAAGATTTACATGTACGAACTGCCGGAATAGCGCTGATCGCCCTTTCATTGAGCTGAGTCAAAAGACCGGGCGGAACGATCTTTACCATTGGACGTACAACTTTTAAACGTCCTTTGGAGCTCCCATGAACAAGTCTCTGCTCGGCGCGTCCCTCTTCGCGCTCGCCCTCGTCGCCCCCGTCGTACACGCTCATGAAGCGGGTGACATTCTGGTGCGTGCCGGTGCAATCACCGTGAACCCGAAGGCGGACAGCGGTCACGTCAAAGTTGACCAGGGTCCATTGGCGGGCGCCAACCTGGGCGGCAAGGCGACCATGAGCAGCGATACCCAACTGGGTCTGAACTTCGCCTACATGCTGACCAACCACGTCGGTATCGAACTGCTGGCCGCGACGCCGTTCGAGCATGATGTGAAGATCAAGAACACCGCCCTTGGCGCCGCCAACGGCAAGCTCGGCACCCTGAAACACCTGCCGCCGACCCTGAGCATCGTGTACTACCCACTGGACAACAAGTCGGCCTTCCAGCCGTACGTGGGCGCCGGTATCAACTACACCTGGATCTACGACGAACACGTCGGCAGCCGTGCTCAAGGCGCCGGCTTCAGCAACTTCAAGGCTGAAAACTCCTGGGGCTGGGCCGCGCAGATTGGCGCGGACTACATGATCAACGACAAGTGGATGATCAACGCCCAGGCGCGCTATATCGACATCAGCACCAAGGCGACCGTGGACAACAATGCCCTAGGCCAAGGCACCCGCGCCAAGGTCAATGTGGACGTGGATCCGATGGTTTACATGGTGGGTATCGGCTACAAGTTCTAAGCAACACTGCATAACCAATGTGGGAGCGGCGCACCGCCGCTCCCACATTTGGTTTTGCGTGTATTCAGCTGTGGCGGTAGAAACGATCCAGCAACGCCGGCAGCCCGGCCCGCCATGCCCGTGGCTTGATGCCGAAGGTGTGGAGGATTTTCTTGCAGGCGAGCACCGCGTGTTGCGGTTCTTCGCTCGCATCCGGCCGGGCCGCGTGGGCCTGGGCGGTGGGGGATTCGATCGCCAGCAGATGGTAGCTGCGCGCTTCGGTGAGGATCGCCTGGCCCAGCGCCAACGGCGTGGTCGCCTCTTGGCCGGCATAGTGATAGGTGCCCCACAGCGGCGCCGCACAATCGAGCTGCTTGAGCACCGAGATGATCACCCGCGCGGCATCGTCCACCGGCGTCGGATTGCCGCGACGGTCGTCCGCCATCAGCAATTCATCCGGTTTCTCCGCCCGGGCCAGGAAGCGCCCGAGGGTGCCGTCAGCGCTGTCATCCAGCAGCCAGCCAAACCGTAGCAACACATGTTGCGGGCAGGTGGCGCGCACACTTTGCTCGATGCGCCACAACGCCTGGCCGCGCAGGCCCAGGGGCACCGGCTCGTCCTTTTCGCTATAGGCGGTAGCGCGGGAGCCATCGAACACGCGGTAGCTGGACGGTTGCAGCAGGGTGATGTTGTGGTGCTGGCACAGCTCGGCCAGGCGCTCGATGGCGAACTCTTGGCCAGCCAGGCGGGTTTCGCTGACCGCTTCGGCCTGGAACCAGTCGAAATAGTAGGCGAGGTTGATCAACGCATCGGGACGGGTGTCGTCGAGCAATTGGGTGAGGCTCGCGGCATCCCAGCCGTCTTGGGGCGGTTTGGGTGCGAGGAAACCGATGTCTTCCTCTGCACCGAGGCGAATCAGCGCCTGCCCGAGGGCATTCCCGCCGCCCAGTAACATAAGGCGCATTCGCATAGATTGAGCAGGCCCGGTCAGTATGGAACGATGGTTATTAGGTATTTATCAGAATCGTTGCATTTTGCGGGTTTGTAGCGCAACCGTCACGGATTAACTATCTTCGCGCCAGCCTCGGTAGGTTCATGCTCAAGGGCCGTCCGCGCAGGCACCAGGACCTGCTGTGGATAAGTCTGCGCGAAATGCACCTCGCCACAGTTATCCACAAGCTTTTTCAAGCGCTGGTTGAACGCGCGACTCACCGCATATTGCCCGCCCGACACCGTGCGAAACTGCGCAGTGAGCACCACGCCATTAAGGTCCATCTTGTCGACGCCAAACACCTCCAGCGGCCCTTGCAGGTTGTACTTGAGGAACACGTCATCACGGATCGACTGCCCCGCCTCGCGGATCAGCTCCACCGCCTTGTCCACGTCCGTGTCGTAAGTGAACTGCACCGAGAAGAACGCATACGCAAATTGCCGCGACTGGTTGGTGACCGCCTTGATTTGCCCGAACGGCACCGAGTGCACAAAGCCCTTGCCATCGCGCAGGCGCAGGGTGCGAATCGTCAGGCCTTCGACGGTACCGGCGTGGCCCGAGTCGAGCACCACCCAGTCGCCAATGGACAGGGTGTCTTCGATGATGATGAACAGCCCGGTGATCACGTCCTGCACCAGTTGTTGCGAGCCGAAACCAATGGCCAGGCCGACCACCCCGGCACCGGCCAGCAGCGGCGCGACGTTGATCCCGAGATTGGCCATGGTAGTGATCGCGCAGATCACCACCAGAATGATCTTCACCGCATTGCGCAGCAGCGGCAGGATGGTTTTCACCCGTGTGCTGGGCTGGCGACTGGAGCGTTTGTTGACCGGCGGTTTCAACGCTTCCTGGATAGCCGTGTCGAGCACCACCCAGAACAGCCAGGTCATCAGCAGGATCAGGCCGATGCTGCTGAGAGAATCACTGATCGCCCGACCCACCGAATTGCGTTGGGCGAATTCGAACAGCGACACCCCCCAGATCCGCCCGAGGATCTCGATAAACGCGATGGCCATGACAATACGCAGGATCGCGTGCAACAGGCTGAGGAAGCGTTCCTTGTAGGCACTGCTGCGCTGGATCGCCACCTGGCTGCGCGACTTGAACAGGTGTTGCAACACCGTGCTGAGAAACACCGTGCCGATCAGCAGGATCGTGGTGAACAGCGCGCAACGCAGGGTCTTCTGATTATCGTCGCCGGCGCCGATCAGGTTGATTGCCGAGACCAGCACCATCAGCAGAATCGGCCAATACCACAACCCGGAAAACACCCGCAGTGATTGCTGCAACGCCGGATGTTTGAGGCGTTGGGCCAACGGCCGGTTACGAATCAGATGAGCCACCGGCCGACGCAGTCGTACCACCAGCACGCCGAAGATCACCGCCGCGAACAAACCGGTAAACACCGCGATACTGCTGGTGATATTGCCACCGAGCTGGCGAGCGATCTGGGGGCTGGTCAACGCATCGCTGAGGGCCGCGAGAAAGCCGATCAGGAACAGCGGTTTGGGGCAGTAGCTGCGAATAATCCGAACCGCCGGGCGCTTGTGTCCGACATTGAACATGACAATGACGCACAACAGCATCGAGGTGGAAAAAATGCCGCTGCTGGTGGCGTAGGCAAAACACAGCGCCAGCGCGCGACCTATGGAGGTGGGTAAAAAGTGGCTGACATACAGGGTCAGCGGCAGGCAAATCAGCGCAGGAATCGTATAGGGAATCACGTACCCGAGCACTGCCAGCAGGCGCTCGCGCCGCTCGAAGAAAGTGCGACGGCCCAAGCGCTGCACGATAAACCGCCCCAGGAGCGTCAGCACCACAAAAGCCCCGCACCACACGCCGGACAGCAACAGGAAATCCCCCGCCACGCTCCAGGGTGAGCGCGCAGCCGTCTGATTGACCAACCGCCCGACCTCATTGGCCGCTCGGTCCGCCCGCAGGCGCCACTCATCGATCAGGTTCTGATTGAGATCGAGCTTTTGCTGTACGTCATCAATGCTGGAACTGATCGCCCCCAGCAAACCGCCCTCCACCAGCAATTCCGGCTTCGCCGGCGCTTCAGGTTCAGGCGCCGTGGCCGCAGCCTGTAGCGCGCCACTGCCGCAGAACAGCAGCGCGCCGAGCAGTAATGCAGTCTTTAGATTCAGCAAAACACCGGGCTCCTTCAGAAGGGTCTGTAAGGAACTGACGGGTTTGGGCGTTGATCGTTCCCCTTCAGCGGCATCTTTATGCCGTCTGTAGGACGCTGGAAACTTTCAGCCAAAAATCACAGTCAGCCATAAACAGGGGGCCAGGCCCCCACTTCTTCCACAGGAGCAATCATGGCTGCGATCCCCGACTGGGTGCCCATCACCCCCAGCGTCGCCATCACTCGCTTCACGGTGCTGACGGTCAATATCCACAAGGGCTTCACTGCCCTGAACCGACGTTTCATCCTGCCCGAGCTGCGTGAAGCGGTGCGCAGCGTGGGCGCCGACATGGTGTTCCTCCAGGAAATCCACGGCACCCACGAACGCCACCCCCAGCGCTTCAGTGACTGGCCGAACATGCCGCAGTACGAGTTCCTCGCCGACAGCATCTGGCCGCAGTTCGCCTACGGGCGCAATGCCGTCTATCCCCATGGCGACCACGGCAATGCGCTGCTGTCGAAATTCCAGATCGTGCGCCATGACAACCTCGATATCTCCCAAAGCGGCCATGAAAACCGTGGCCTGCTGCATTGCGTGCTGCGTATGCCAGGTACCGGCCAGGAGATACATGCGATTTGCATCCACCTGGGCTTGCGCGAGGTACACCGCCAGCAGCAATTACGCCTGATCGAACAGCGCATCAGCGAGATCCCGGCCGACGCGCCGCTGGTGGTCGCCGGTGATTTCAACGATTGGCGACAAAAGGCCGACCTGAGCAAGGCCGGCTTGAAGGAGGTGTTTATTGAATCCATGGGCAAACCTGCGCGCACCTTCCCGGCGCGCCTGCCGTTGCTGGCGCTGGACCGGATTTATGTGCGCAATCTGAAGGTGCATAACCCTAGGGTGCTGACGACTCGGCCTTGGTCCCACCTGTCCGACCATGTACCGCTCTCGGTGGAGATCGAGCTATGAACGTGGCCGTGGAACATATCTCCACCGACCAGCCGCCGGACGAAGCCAAGGCTCGCGACCTGGATTACGGCTGGCAGAGTGGCAACCAGATTGAGTTGCTGGAGAACGGCGAGGCCTATTTTCCCAAGGTGTTCGAAGCCCTGCGCGCGGCCCGACGGGAGATTCTGCTGGAGACCTTCATCCTCTTCGAAGACAAGGTAGGCCATGAGCTGCAGGGCATCTTGATCGAGGCCGCAGAGCGTGGGGTCAAGGTAGTGGTCAGCCTGGACGGTTTTGGTTGTGGCGAACTGAGCCCAACGTTTCTCGGCGAACTGGCGGCCGCCGGGGTCACGGTGCAAATGTTTGACCCCGCATCCAAGACCCTGGGTTTTCGCACCAATTGGTTTCGCCGCCTGCACCGCAAGATTGTGGTGGTGGACGCTGAAGTGGCGTTTATCGGCGGGATCAATTTCTCCGCCGATCACCTGGGGGATTTCGGCCCCGAAGCCAAGCAGGATTACGCGGTGCAGGTAATAGGCCCCGCCGTGGCTGACCTGCATCACTTCGCCCTGGCGCAAAGCGGTCGCCAGGTCCGCACGCGACGTGGCTGGCGGCGGCGCCAGCAGCGGCCTTCGTTGTGGTCCACCGACAAGGGCGATGGCCTGGTGCGCCTGATTTATCGGGACAACGTACAGCATCGCGATGACATCGAAGAGGCGTATATCCACGCGCTGAGCAAGGCACAAAAACGCGCGGTGATTGCCAACGCCTACTTCTTCCCAGGCTATCGCCTGCTGCGCGAAATCCGCAACGCCGCGCGCCGGGGCGTGCACGTGCAACTGATCATGCAGGGCCAGCCAGACGTCCTGCTGGCCAAACTGGCGGCGCGGATGCTCTACGACTACCTGCTCAAGGATGGCGTGGTGATCCACGAATATTGCCAGCGCCCGCTGCACGGCAAAGTCGCGTTGGTGGATGACGAATGGAGCACCGTGGGGTCGAGCAATCTGGACCCGTTGAGCCTGTCGCTGAACCTGGAAGCCAACGTATTGATTCGCGACCGCGGATTCAATCAACAGCTCTACAAACGCCTGGAGATACTCGCCCGCGACCACTGCCAGACCATGCCGGAAAACCGCAAGCCGCGCCTGTGGCTCTGGCGATTGACGGTGGGTTTTCTGGTGTTTCATGTGATGCGCCATTTCCCTGCGTTGACGGGTTGGCTGCCCGCGCACAAGCCACGTTTGAAACCGATTGAGAGCCAGGCCAATGACCACTGAATCCAGGTTCAAACGCTGGAAGAAACCGCTGACCATCGCCTTCTTCCTGGTGCTGATCGTGTTGTTCACCCTGCTCGCGCGGCGTATCGATTGGAGCGAAGTGGTGCAAACCCTGGGCGACTTCAAGGTGCGCACACTGGTGATTGCAGGTGCACTGACACTGTGCAGTTTTCTGGTGTACGCCAGCTTCGACTTGATCGGCCGCACCTACATCCGTCAGAACCTGGTGTGGAAGCAGATCCTGCCGGTGGGCATCATCAGCTACGCCTTCAACCTCAATCTGAGCGCGTGGGTCGGCGGCATTGCCATGCGTTATCGGCTGTATTCGCGACTAGGGGTGAGCACCAGCAATATCGCCAAGATCCTCGGTCTGAGCCTGGCCACCAATTGGTTTGGCTACATGGCGATTGCCGGGGTGGTGTTCAGCAGCGGCCTGGTGACCATGCCGCCGGGATGGAAAGTCAGCACCACCGCATTGCAAGGCATTGGCGCATTGTTGGTACTGGCCAGCCTCGGCTATCTACTGGCCTGCCAGTTTTCGAAGAAACGCGCGTGGACGATTCGCGGCATGGAAATCAACCTGCCATCGGTGCGCATGGCGTGCCTGCAGTTGATGCTGGGCGCGTTGAATTGGTCGCTGATGGCCGCGGTGATCTTCACCCTGTTGCCGGCCAAGCTGGACTATCCGCTGGTGCTGGGCGTGTTGTTGATCAGCGCGATTGCCGGGGTGCTGACCCATATTCCGGCCGGGCTGGGTGTGCTCGAAGCGGTCTTTATTGCGCTGTTGCAGCATGAAGCGTCGCGGGGCAGCTTACTGGCCGGGTTGATTGCGTATCGGGCCATCTACTTTATTGTGCCGCTGCTGATCGCACTGGTGATGTATCTGGGCGTGGAGGCGAAGGCAAAGGCGTTGCGGGTGAAAAAAACACCCGCCTGAACGCTTACTGGGATTGGATGATGCTCAACCGCTCGCCCACCACCATCTCGGTGATCCAGTCCACCAGGATTGAGGTGTACGCTTGCTGGGACACCGGATCGCTGAGGGAATGGTCGGCGCCGTCGATGATGCGATGGGTCAGGGAGTGAGTCTGCTGGCACGCCGCGCGGTAACTCATGATGGTGGCATGGGGCACGTGGTCATCGGTTTCCGACTCAACGATCAAGACATCCCCGGTAAACGCCGAACACGCGTGCAAGGCGCGATTGGTTTCGGCGTGGACCAAGGTGCTGCGGTAATCCATCAGGTCGGCCTTGTCCAGATCACGCTTGGGCTTGAGCCACTCATGATCGCGGTACAGCGCCGGCACGCGCAGCGCCAGCCAGCGCACCGGGCGCAGTGAGGTGAGAATCGCCGCGAGGTAGCCACCGTAACTGGTGCCCACCACCGCGACCGCCGAGGTGTCGATGGCCGGGTGCGCCAACAGCCGGTCATAGGCCGCCAGCAGGTCGCGCAGGTTGTCTTCGCGGGTGACGCGCGACAATGGAATGCCCGTGCCAGCGTGCCCGCGCAGGTCGAAGGTCAGGCAGACACAGCCCAAGCCGGCGATGCCTTTGGCGCGCTCAAGGTCTCGCTCCTGGCTACCGCCCCAACCGTGCACAAACAACACGCCGGGCACTTTGGATTTGGGGCTCAGGAAGGTGCCGCTCATCTGTTCGTCGTCAATATCGATCGCAATGCTTTCGCTTCTAGCCGTCATAAGATTTAACCGTCACGTACTTGAGAAGAAACTCGCTGTTTTCCGCCGGGCCGCGATACACCTCGATGGCATCGGCCGGCAACGGTTGGTCCACATAGGTTTCCACGGAGGACACATGGATCGCACGCAGGCCAGGGTTGTTGATAAAACTTTGTAGCGCCGCGACTTCCGCGCTGCTGGCCCCGCCCATCCGCCAGGATTGTTCGAGCACACCACTGCGGCGCTGGCCGTCGCTGTCGAGACCCTGGGCAATGTCATAGTTGCGCCGCGATGCATAGAAGCCAGGGTAGGCTTCATCGGCAGCCGTATCGAAGACCTGGGCTTGTTTGATGGCTTCGCGTACGTCGTCGGGCAGTTGGAGCTGTAACAGGTCTTCGTAGTAACCCGGCACCACCAGCAGGTTGGAGCCACCGTAAACGTCTTCGCCCTGCCCGTCTTGCGTCAGGTATTGCTCGCCGCAGTAGCTGAACACGTAATCACCGATAAAGCTCTGGCCGACGCTGTGGGTGACCACGTCGTGCAGGTCTTGCTCCAGCACCACGCCTTCGCTAAAGAGTTTCGCGGCATCAGGTCGCGCCAGCACCGCTTCGAATTCATCCAGGCTGTGGATAACTTCCTGCCCTCGGCCCGCGCAGGCGTGCACGGGTTTCAAACGGATGGGTCCACTGTAGAGCAAGCGCGTGGCGGCTGGGCGCGCGTCTTCCAGTGCGAAAACGCTCAAGCCGTCCAGCACGACTTTACGGACACGCTCGCAGAACAGTGCCGACCAACCTTCGGGCGCTTTGGCTTCAGGGCCGAGCAAACCATGGCTGATGGCTTTGGTGCAGATGAAATCTTGGTCAACGTACCCGCCCCACAAATCCTGCGGCCCCGTGATATTGAGCGCTCGCGCCTGGGCCGGGCCGACCAGAGTTTGTGTGGGCAGCAGGTACAGCGCCAGCCCCGCGTGCAGATCAGCGTCATAACTGCCACCGAACTTGAGCGCGAGGATCTGCGCCAGCCAGCGCGCCAGGGCGCGGTTGGTTTCGATTTCATGCAGGGGCGCGCCCTCACGTGTGGAGTGAGCGACTACCAGCTTCTTGCGTTGAATCGGGGTCATGCGTCCCCCTTGGCCATCCCGCCATGTGTGTATACAGAACGTTGCAGAGATCAGGCCAAGGCGCTCTCGGGCAGGAATACTTTCAAATCAACCAGTTGCTGAAAAACCGATGGCAGTTGGCCTGCTCTTTTCTGCACGACGCCCTTCTGATGCGGCGGCGTTCTGCACGATTCACACGCCGAAACGGCTGCGGTAATCGCTGGGCGCCAGGCCGGTGATCTTCTTGAAGGTGGCGCGAAAGGCACTCGGGTCCTGGTAACCCACAGTCCAGGCGATATGGTCGATGGTACCGTTAGTGAATTCCAGCATCTGCCGCGCCTTGCCCACGCGCAAGTGCTGACAGTATTCGGTGGGTTTCAAACCCGTGGCGTTGCGAAAGCGCCGTAGGAAGGTGCGCTCTTCCAAACCGGCTTCCCGGGCCATCGCGGCCAGGGAAACATCCACCGCGCCGCTGGCCTGCAACCAGTGCTGAACCTTGAGGATGGCCGCGTCGCCGTGGCCGAGAATCGGCGCAAAGTTACTGCCGCATTGGCTGGCACTGTCGCTGTGTTCGATCACCAGGAACCGCGCGGTATCGGCCGCGATACTTGGGCCCATCAGGCGGTCGACCAGGCGCAGGCCGAGTTCGGACCAGGCCATCAAGCCGGCAGTGGTGATCAGGTCGCCGTCATCGACGATGGGCTTATCCGCCTCCAGGCGCACCGCCGGGTAACGGGCGGCGAAAGATTTGGCAGAAGACCAATGGGTGGTGGCACTACGTCCGTCAAGCAACCCACTGCGCGCCAGCATGATCGAGCCAATGCACACACCGCCCAACACCGTACCCGCCGCGTGTTGCTGGCGAATCCACTCCAACAGCGCGAGGGGCGCCTGGTCTTCGGTGAATTCACCAATCGACGGCGGCACCAGCACGGCCATCATCGGTTGCTCGGGGCCAGGGTGACTGCTGAATACGCGCGCCGGTTTACCGGTAACATCCACCTGCCAATGGCTGACCCGCAGCAAGGGCAATTGCGCGGATTGATGTTCGGCGGCGATGCGGTTGGCCACGCCGAACAGGTCGGTCAAGCCATGCACGGCGGCCAACTGCGCACCTTGGTAGATCAACACGCCCAGCTCGACGACCACCATTGTCAGTTTTCCCCCTGTTATTGTCGGCGCAGCCAATCCCCGGTGCGGGCGCCAGCTAAGATACTGGGCCCATCAACCCATCACGAGGCAACACAACATGGCCAAGCAAGCGCTCATCCTAATCGATATCCAGAACGACTACTTCCCCCAAGGCAAGTGGCCACTCGACGGCGTGGACGCCGCGGCAGACAAGGCCGCGCAAGTACTGCAGGCGTTTCGCCAGGCAGGCGATGCGGTGATTCATGTGCGCCATGAGTTCACGTCCGATGACGCGCCGTTCTTCACGCCAGGCTCCGAAGGGGCGCATCTGCATTCCAAGGTGCTGAACGAAGGCAGTGAGCCGGTGGTGCTTAAACACTTTGTGAATGCGTTTCGCGAAACCAACCTGCGCGCACTGCTGGAACAACGCACCATCACAGACCTGGTGGTGGTTGGCAGCATGAGCCACATGTGCATCGACGGCGTGGTACGGGCGGCGGCGGACCTGGGCTACAAGGTCACGGTGATTCATGACGCGTGCGCGACACGGGACCTGGAGTTCAATGGCCAGGTGATTCCGGCGGCGCAGGTGCATGGGGCGTACATGGCGTCGCTGGCCTTTGGTTATGCGGGTGTGGTGTCGGCAGATGAGTACTTGAAAGCGCAAGCGGCGGCGGCTTGACCGCCACTTGTCGTCTTAGCGTCAGCGGGTCGCGATGATGAACAGGCGCGGAAACGGCAGCAACACGGTGCCATCCGCCAGGGCTGGATAGGCCTGGGTAATCCGCGCCTGATATTCCTGCAGGAAGGCGGCTTTCTCGCCGTCGGTCAAAGGCGCAAGGAACGGTCTGAGCGCCGATGCTTTGAACCACTCCACCACCGCCGCGTGGTCGGCCAACGGGTGCTGATACGTGGTGCGCCACACATCGACGGTACTGCAATGCTTGCTCAGCAGTTCGTAGTAGTAGCTCGCGGTATGACGCTGGTTGTGTTTGACCGCGCCGATCTTGGCCGACCAAGGACCATCGGCCGCGACGTCGCGGGCAAGCCGGTGGGCAGGCTCATCGAGGTTGTCCGGGGTTTGCACCGCCAGCGTGCCACCGGGCGTCAGTTGGCGGGCCAGGTGCGGGTAAAGCATGGCGTGGTCCGGTAACCATTGCAGGGACGCGTTGGCCAGGATCACATCGAAGGCTTGCACAGGTTTCCAGTCACCTATATCCGCCAGTTCGAAGCTCAGTGCCGGCAGCCGTTTGCGGGCGTCCACCAGCATTTCGTCGGAGCTGTCCAGGCCGGTGACATGGGCTTGCGGAAAACGCTCGGCCAGCACTTCGGTGGAGTTACCGGGGCCGCAGCCCAGATCCACGGCGTTGCGCACCTCGGCATTCGGAATGGCCGCGACCAAGTCACGGACGGGACGGGTGCGCTGCTGTTCGAACAGTGTGTATTGCTTGGCAGACCAGGTCATCGCGGCTTTCCATCTTGTTGACGTTGGCGCCAGCCTAAATCGTGTGAGCCTCGAGGACAAATACCGAGTGCTGCACGCCTGGTCCGCTTTGCCGAAAACAGCCTCCCCGGTACAAAGCGTTTATAGTCACGACACGTTGAAGATGACATACCTCGTTTTTTGCCTAGGGATGGGAGGCCTATATGACACTCGGAGAATTTCTCTCCCCGGTTACTGCACTTGTTCGATTGATCACCACGCTGTTCGGCCGAAAGCCCAACCTCCCCCATAAACGCCTGGAGGCGCGCCTGTTGCTCAGGGGCATCGTGGCTGAGATACCGAAAGAACTGCCGTTTCGCATATGTGATGAAGAAGGCAATCAGCACAGAGGCGTGTACGTGATCGGCATGTTGATCTGGAACAAAGGCAATCAACCAGTCGTGCAATCTGACCTGACGCCATCGGCGCCACTCCAGATACAGGTCGGCGATGACTGCACCCTGGTGAGCGCCAAGACCGTCCCTTTCGAAGACCAGACCGACTGTGCGGCAACGATTACAAGCCCGACGACAATACGCATCGACTTTGACTGCATAAACCCCGGTGAGTACCTGATTGTGCCCATCTTCGTGACGGGCAACGCCATGACCGAAGTCAAGGTTATAGGGCGAATCATCGGGCAGGACAGTCCGATTGATCATACGGCGGAGGAAGTCAGGGCACCGTTCCTCGAACGCTTATCGATGTTGACCTGCTTGCTGCTCATCTTCAATACGTTGCCGGGGTTCTTCATCGCGGGCGCGCTTCTGCTACAGGACTACGGCCTGGACGTCATCTGGAACAAGCCCGAGAGCCTCCCACCGTACTTGACGCTGCCGTTCACGATGGGCGCGATGATGCTCTCCCTGTTCATCACTTCTCGCATCGTGTATTGGGTCGAACGGCGAAATTACCCGCAGGGCTATCCCCTTCAGGCGGACCTTGAACCTCCCTTGCTGGAGAATATCCGGGCAATGCTCAGCACCGTGTTCAAAGGCAAGAAACATCGGATATCCACATCATTGTTCGACTGGGGAAAACCCATCTTGCTGACAGGCAAGAAAGCCAAACGACGCTCCGTGGATGATTGGATTCGATAGCCTCATGGCCAAGGCCTGTATCCCACCCAATAAAAAACCCCTGAGTCACGGGACCCAGAGGTTTGATGGATACTGACGCGAAGTCGTCCGTTACAATTTTTATGAACACCAAAAAGCATTAAATGGACTACCCCCGCTTGACTAAGCCAAGCTTGCCAAGCAAAAAAACTCAATTATTAAAGAGCAATAATACGCCAAGCCATTTCTTAGCTAACAGATTAAAAAACAGGAACTAAATAAAATCCGTCCCCTTTTCCATGGAAGGTTGGCGGCCGCTCCTTTCCTCACCGGTCATCTCATGGAGGAAAACAACGGGCCAGGCTCCTGAAAAACCCTCATGCGTACATGCCCTGCTCTCTGACCCCGGTGGGATTTCAATACCAAGCCATTGCGGTATTTCAATGTTGCCTTCCACTATTTATAAGGCGTCGGCTTCCACGCTGCGGACATTTCGAGGCTGTATTACACGGCCTATACACTCGCTGTCTAAGCTTCGCAGTGCCGGTTACCCGAGCACCACACAAGACTCGCTTCCGGTGGATGGCTGGTCCTTGCCGGACGGGGTTAGTACCCGCTCGGTTTCTTACGCCATTTCATGACGGCTTGCGCCGTCAATTCCAGGCGACCACGCTTTGTCTGGCGCACATAAATCCGTCCCCTTTTCCTTTCATCCCTTTTCCCCACCGATAGCACAAATACTAGTGCCTTTTTTTTTCTTTACGACTTTTCAGCCATGACAACACCCAAATACCCGCACCTACTGGAACTCCGCAGTAAGCAGCGACTTTCAGAGAGGCATTGATAACGCCAGTCTCAAGCGCCCAATGACCCAGCTTGAAATATGCAATCGTCGCCACAAGTAAATTACCGACAATACCCACCATAAAAAAAACCAGAAAAAAATACACAACTAGCGTACCCAATAGGTACCAACCTACCGTTTTTGGCTTCATTTATTACTTCCCATATTAGATACACCACCGCTGACAATTTCAGACAATACAGAACCTGTCGCCGCTCCTGAGGTTTCGCTCGCAGTATTTCCTATTAATGGTTTCAACTGCCCTGTGATCACATTTCCGGATTTATAACCTATTGCAGTGCCTAGCACAGAGCCCAGCAACGAATACTTCGCATCCTCGCCCTTGATTACACTGCCCAAATAAGCGCCGCTCAATCCGTATCCTTGAGTCAGCCAGAACCCCTTCCCTTGCGTTAATCCTCCAACCGTCGCGGCGATGGATACATCGGTATAGTTAACGTCCTTACCCGTCGATAGCTGATAGCCGAAATTTGCGCCGCCGGAAATCAAGGCACCCGCTACCAGCCCTCCTATCCCTACAGCAGGTGCTTCAACTGCCGCCAGGGGCAGACCAACACCGATTGACCATGCTTGTACAAGTCCATTGGCAGGCATTGGCCCATCAAAACCATCGCCCCTCAGGTGCGAACTCATTGCAGCGGTAGCCTGGTCTGGCGTTCCACCCTCTTTAAGCACTTTTTCACCTGCACTCACAGCCCCCGCAATGGCGGGCCCACCAATATGAAACTCATCATTATATTTTTTTGCGTTTCCGGCTACCCAGCTAGCGGTTGCAGGATCACCGTTGACTAGAGCACCCGCCAAAACGCCGACGAGTTGAGCGGTGCCTACCCGGAACTGGGTATCCGTGGCAAACCGGGAGTCCAGGTAGTTACCCAGTTTTTCCGTTGCGAAAGCTGTCAATCCTTCTGAGGCGGCGCCGGCTAAAGCCCCGGTCTTGAAGTCTCCACCTTTAGCGCTTGATAACGCTCCTCCCAATACAGCATGCATCAAGACTTTTTGTGCCGACCCTGGGGTTATTTTCAGGTACTCAGCCAAATCGCCCACCTGCTTGTTGCCAAAGGCTGCCGTCAGGTCCAGCCCTTCGGAAACTGCGGCTGCGCCAAGATTGTCCTTCAAGCTACCGCCGTTTATCGCCGTATTGATGCTGCCGGCTACCAAAGCGTGGGTAGTGCTGCGCAGCACATTGTCACTGACCGTGTTCCAGTCCAGCATGCTCTTGCTATAACCAGGGTTATTGACCCCGTCCGCGTTAAGAATCAACGCCCCGTCGGTATTCCAACCACCGACAGCGGTGTCTATTCCGGCCAGGACTCCGCTAGTGACCATTTGCGTCGCGTAACCCTTGATCGCATCTTTACTGGTGGCCGCTTTCAGTCCCGCACCAATATCACCGCCGCCATTGATTGTCCCAACCGCAAAGTTGCTAGCCATAGCCCCCGCGAGGGGCCCCAGGTAGATGCTGGCGACAATCGAAATAATCAGCGCGGGTGCGGCACCTAATCCCGATTGCTTATAGTCCCAGCTGTCGTGGATCTCCTTGACCATTCGCCAATCAACTTGCCCATTGGCTTCAGCTACTTTGATCCAGGCAAGCTGAGGCTCGGCTTGAACCATTGCATCAATCGTCTGGCTGACAGTTTTTTGGTCAATCTGCTTGAGGTCTATATTGATCTTACCGGCGGCGCGAATAGCGAGTTGCCCCTGCCCCACCATCAAGGTCTGACGTAATGTCTCGTCAGTACTGCCTTCACCTTTGGCACTGTTCCACGCCATATCGCTCTTACTCTTTTCGTGACTCTCCTGCCGCGAGTCTTTAACCGCCTCAAATGTCACCGAGCCACCGCTGACAATCGCAATGTCCCCCCCACTCTGGAGCTTTGCCGCTTGAAACAGCTGATTACTGCCACTTTCGAGCATCATGCTCGAACCGGCTTTGATCTCGCTGCCCACATGGGTGACCTGGGTCACCTCATCACGCTGAGTTTTCTTGCTACCCCAACTGCCCTTTTTATTCATGTCATACAACGAGTAATGACTGTCTTGCGCGGCCAACAGCTTCAACTCCTCACCCGCCTGAATATAGGCTTCGTTGCCGGCGCTGATTTTGCTGGCAACCAGGGTCAGGTCGGTACCTGCAATAGCAACCAAGTTACCGCCAGCGTTTAGCTGAGCGGTTTGCTGGGTCACGTTGTCCAGTTGGGTCGTGGTTTTAGTATTGCCTTTTTTGCCTTTCGAATACTCGTGTTGCTCATTGGCCGCAGAAATAAGCGACACGTTTTCACCCGCTTCAACGCTCAGGTTCTTGGCAGCACTAACGGTGCTGGCAATAACCGCAATATCGCGCCGGGCCTCAATGGCCATGTGGCCGCCAACCTCCACCGTCGACGCATGTTGCAGGATGGTTTGCTCGGTGCCGCTGATGCGCCGCCGCTGATAGGCGTAGTCGTCCTGTTCGGTCTGGCTGGCGATCACTACGTCACGCCCTGCGCTCACACGCTGCGCGGTCTTAACCAACGGTTGATTTCGGCGACTGTCCAGCGGGCTGTCCGCACGTCTAACGATTTTGATCACACCCTGACTGAAATCTACGTCCTCTACCCGCAAATTGAGCAGTTCGCCCCGCCTAATGCCCAGATAGCGAAGCAGCGTTATGATTAAATAATTGCGCTGCTGGAGACCCTTACTAGAAAAAGGATTCTGCGGGTGATCTGGCCAAAGATACTCGAGTACCTAATCCACCAAATGGATGTCCAAGCCCCTCTCATCCCGGTCGACTGCTGAGATGTTCCTTACCTTTGGTCGGCATGCGTTGAGACGCTTAACCATTGCACTCACCTGACTCTCCGTCGCACTACTATCACGCCCGACACGTAATGTTTCAGCCAAAAAGCCAAGGTATTTTGACATTGTGCTGATCCGTGTGAATTGCGTCTGCGCACCGACGCTACGCGTATTACAAGCGACGGTTCTGCCGGCGTTAAGCTTCAAGGTGTGCACCTTCGCGGTTAGTTGTCGGCGCTCCCCACTTAACAGCCGGGCACTAAACGCGACCAACGAAGTAACTTCCTCGCGCAGGAGCAGTCGTCCTGTCGAAAACAACGCTTCAAGATTAATGCCTTGGTTTGCTTACCAGGCATACAGCACTTTAATTGCCGCAAGCGCCCCCTGCACTGTAGAAACGGAGAAGCCGCCAGCACGGACATGGGTAGTGATAAAGAGTGAGGGGTAATACAGAGGGATGCCCGTCTGGGCACTAACCAACAATTTATGCCGCTCGCCATGGCGGAATTGGATGTGTTTTATCGCCAATAAAGTCATCGGGATTACAACCCATGAAAATTTTACATTTTTCAAGGTAGTACACAATCCTGAAAATCGGCAAATCGCGACGTAAAACTTTACAACGTGAACCATCAAAAAAGCCCCTTAAATAGGGGCTTTCCGACAAAAACTTTACAATAAAGTCTCAGGTAAGTCCTAGAACGGAATATCGTCATCAAAGCTGTCAAAATCCGGAGCCGGTTGCGGGGCAGCCTGTTGTGGCGCTGGGCGCGACTCACGCTGTGGCTGCTGGCTTGGCTGTGGGCGGGACTGCTGTGGACGCGGTGCCGAGTTGGACATGCCGCCTTGGCCTTGTTGGTCGCCCTGCGGACGGCCGCCCAGCAGTTGCATGGTGCCTTGCATGTCGACCACGATTTCAGTGGTGTAACGCTTGATGCCGTCTTTTTCCCACTCGCGGGTCTGCAGTTTGCCTTCGATGTAGACCTGCGAACCTTTGCGCAGGTACTCACCAGCGATCTCGGCAACCTTGCCGAACATCGACACGCGGTGCCATTCGGTTTTCTCGACCTTCTGGCCAGTCTGCTTGTCGGTCCACTGTTCGCTGGTCGCCAGACTCAGGTTGGTCACGGCGTTACCGTTAGGCAAGTAGCGAACTTCGGGATCCTGGCCGCATGTACCGACCAATATGACTTTGTTAACCCCACGGGCCATAACGTTCTCCTAGGCTGGGCGCGCTGTCGGCACTGGGTTGACCAGTTGCTCGAGCGTCGCGCGATCCAATAATTCGGTGTCCAATTTGATGTAAATGGCCGCCTCTTCCGCGACCACGACTGCATCTGTTACCCCTACGACGGCCTTAAGGCGCTCTACCAGGCCGCTTTCGCGGATCGCCTCAGGCGATAGCGGCAAACGCAAACTTGTGACGTAGGGAGGTTCGCGCATGGTAACAGCAAAGGCCAGCCAAAGTGCAGCCAGCCCGGCGCATCCGAGGAAGACAACCGACAAACCGCCATGCTGGAACATCCAGCCCCCCATGATGCCGCCCAGTGCAGAGCCGAGGAACTGACTGGTGGAATACACCCCCATCGCCGTGCCCTTGCCACCGGCCGGTGAAACTTTACTGATCAGCGAAGGCAGTGACGCCTCCAGCAGGTTGAACGCAGTGAAGAACACCACCGTGCCGATTACCAGCGCCCGCAGGCTGTCGCCGAACTGCCAGAAGAATAGCTCAGTGAGCATCAGCGTCGTGACGGCACCGAGCAGGATTCGTTTCATTTTGCGTTTTTTCTCGCCATAAATGATGAACGGAATCATGGCGAAGAATGAAATCAGCAGCGCTGTCAGGTAGACCCACCAGTGCTGTTCCTTGGGCAGACCGGCTTTTTCCACCAGTGCCAGGGGCAAGGCAACGAAGCTGCACATCAGCATGGCGTGTAATACGAAGATACCTAAATCCAGGCGCAGCAGGTCGGGGTGCTTGAGTGTCGGCAAGAGTGCCTTGCGCGCGACACCCGATTCGCGATGCTGCAACGTGCCGGTGGAGCGCGGCACCATAAAGGCCACGATCACGATGCCGAACAGCGCCATGCCGCCGGTGGCGAGGAACAGTCCGTGTAGGCCGAACGCGCGGGTCAGCAAAGGGCCGACGACCATGGCCACGGCAAACGACAGACCGATGGTCATGCCGATCATGGCCATGGCCTTGGTGCGGTGTTGTTCGCGGGTCAGGTCCGACAGCAAGGCCATCACGGCCGCGGAAATCGCGCCGGCGCCTTGCAGGATACGCCCGGCAATCACGCCCCATATGGAGTCGGACTGGGCCGCCAGCACACTGCCGAGGGCAAACACGATCAGCCCGAGGTAGATCACCGGGCGACGGCCAATACGGTCGGAAATGATCCCGAACGGGATCTGGAAAATGGCCTGGGTCAGGCCATACGCGCCAATGGCCAGACCAATCAATGCGGGGGTCGCGCCGGCGAGATCCATTCCATAGGTCGCCAGCACCGGCAACACCATAAACATGCCCAGCATACGGAAGGCGAACACCAGGGCCAGACCGCTTGCCGCTCGGGTCTCGCCGCTACTCATGCGCTCGCTGTGGGGATCGTGCATGGAAAAACCTCATGTGAACCGGCGGCGATTCTACCAGTCCCATCGATTGAGAGGGTATATGCGGCGCTTTGCCGCGCAGCTTTCATCTAAGGCTGCAAGCGGCCTTTTGACAGTGTATATTCATCCAGTCTTTAGCCGTATACTCCGGCATTATTTACGCCCGCCGTGCGAGGCCATCTTGGACAAGATCCTGATTCGTGGGGCTAGAACCCACAACCTGAAGAACATCGACCTGACCCTGCCCCGGGACAAACTGATCGTCATCACCGGTTTGTCCGGGTCCGGCAAATCGTCCCTGGCGTTCGACACGCTGTATGCCGAAGGCCAGCGTCGCTATGTGGAATCGCTGTCGGCCTATGCCCGCCAGTTCCTGTCGATGATGGAAAAGCCCGACGTCGACACCATTGAAGGCCTGTCGCCGGCGATCTCCATCGAACAGAAGTCGACCTCCCATAACCCGCGCTCCACCGTGGGCACCATCACCGAAATCTACGACTACCTGCGCCTGCTGTATGCACGTGTGGGTATTCCGCGTTGCCCGGACCACGACATTCCCCTGGAAGCCCAGACCGTCAGCCAGATGGTCGACCTGGTGCTGGCCCAGCCGGAAGGCGCCAAGCTGATGCTGCTGGCACCGGTGATCCGTGAGCGCAAGGGTGAACACCTTTCCGTCTTCGAAGAGCTGCGGGCGCAAGGTTTTGTACGTGCACGCATCAACGGCAAGCTCTATGAGCTGGACGAGGCGCCGAAGCTCGACAAGCAGAAGAAGCACTCGATCGATGTGGTCGTTGACCGTTTCAAAGTGCGCGCCGATCTGCAGCAGCGCCTGGCGGAATCCTTCGAAACCGCGTTGAAGCTGGCCGACGGCATTGCACTCGTGGCGCCGATGGACGACGAGCCGGGCGAAGAGATCATCTTCTCCGCGCGCTTTGCCTGCCCGATCTGCGGCCACGCCATCAGCGAGCTTGAACCCAAGCTGTTCTCCTTCAACAACCCGGCCGGCGCCTGCCCGACCTGTGATGGCCTGGGGGTGAAGCAGTTCTTCGACATCAAGCGCCTGGTCAACGGTGACATGACGCTGGCGGAGGGGGCGATACGCGGCTGGGATCGGCGCAACGTTTACTACTTCCAGATGCTGGGGTCGTTGGCGTCGCATTACAAATTCAGCCTGGAGGTACCGTTCAACCAACTGCCGGCGGACCAGCAGAAGGTCATCTTGCACGGCAGTGGTTCGCAGAACGTCGACTTCAAGTACCTGAACGACCGTGGCGATATCGTCAAGCGCTCGCACCCGTTCGAAGGTATCGTGCCGAACCTGGAGCGTCGCTACCGCGAGACAGAATCGGCCAGCGTGCGCGAAGAACTGGCGAAATTCCTCAGCACACAACCTTGCCCGGATTGCCGCGGCACTCGCCTGCGTCGTGAGGCGCGGCATGTGTGGGTGGGCGAGAAAACATTGCCGGCGGTGACCAACCTGCCGATCGGTGATGCCTGCGAATACTTTGGCGTACTCAAGCTGACCGGCCGCCGTGGAGAAATCGCCGACAAGATCCTCAAGGAGATTCGCGAGCGGTTGCAGTTCCTGGTCAACGTTGGCCTGGATTACCTCTCTCTGGACCGCAGCGCCGATACCTTGTCCGGCGGTGAAGCACAGCGCATCCGCCTGGCCAGCCAGATCGGCGCCGGCCTTGTGGGTGTGTTGTACATCCTCGACGAACCGTCGATTGGCCTGCACCAGCGCGACAACGATCGCCTGCTGGGTACGTTGAAACACCTGCGGGATATCGGCAACACGGTGATTGTGGTCGAACACGATGAAGACGCGATTCGCCTGGCGGATTACGTGGTTGATATCGGCCCGGGCGCCGGTGTGCATGGCGGACATATTGTCGCTGAAGGCACCCCGGCCGAAGTCATGGCTCACCCGGACTCGCTGACCGGCAAATACTTGTCTGGCCGCGTCAAGATCGAAGTGCCGGCCAAACGCACACCGCGTAACAAGAAGCTGGCGCTGCACCTCAAGGGCGCACGCGGTAACAACTTGCGCAATGTCGACTTGGAAATTCCAATTGGTTTGCTGACATGCGTGACCGGTGTTTCCGGCTCAGGTAAATCGACGCTCATAAACAACACGTTGTTTCCCTTGAGTGCCACTGCCCTGAACGGCGCGACCACCTTGGAAGCGGCGGCGCACGACAGCATCAAAGGCCTGGAACACCTGGATAAGGTGGTCGACATCGACCAAAGCCCGATTGGCCGGACGCCACGTTCCAACCCGGCGACCTACACCGGTTTGTTCACGCCCATTCGTGAACTGTTTGCCGGTGTTCCGGAATCCCGCTCACGGGGTTACGGGCCGGGTCGGTTCTCGTTCAACGTCAAGGGCGGACGCTGCGAAGCGTGCCAGGGCGACGGCTTGATCAAGGTGGAAATGCACTTCCTGCCGGACATCTACGTGCCGTGCGATGTGTGCAAAAGCAAGCGCTACAACCGCGAGACCCTGGAGATCAAGTACAAGGGCAAGAGCATCCACGAAACCCTGGAGATGACCATCGAGGAAGCGCGGGTGTTCTTCGACGCAGTTCCGGCGTTGGCGCGCAAACTGCAGACGCTGATGGACGTGGGTTTGTCGTATATCAAGCTGGGTCAGTCGGCGACCACGCTGTCAGGTGGTGAGGCGCAGCGGGTGAAGTTGTCTCGCGAGCTGTCAAAACGCGATACCGGCAAGACCCTGTATATCCTCGATGAGCCGACCACGGGCCTGCACTTCGCGGATATACAGCAATTGCTGGACGTGCTGCACCGCCTGCGCGACCACGGCAACACCGTGGTGGTAATCGAGCACAACCTTGATGTGATCAAGACGGCCGATTGGCTGGTGGACCTGGGGCCGGAAGGCGGTTCCAAGGGTGGCCAGATCATTGCCGTAGGCACGCCGGAGCAGGTCTCCGAAATGCCGCAGTCGCATACCGGTTACTACCTGAAGCCGTTGCTGGAACGCGACCGGGCCTGACCTTTTCAGGCCCAATGAAAAGCCCCTGTCACCTTGCGGTGACAGGGGCTTTTTTGTAGCCGGAAATCAGAACTGCGATTGCAGGTAATTCTCCAGGCCGATCAGCTTGATCAGGCCCAACTGCTTTTCAAGCCAGTAGGTGTGATCTTCTTCGGTGTCATTCAACTGCACCCGCAGGATTTCCCGGGTGACATAGTCGTTGTGCTGCTCGCAGAGTTCGATGCCTTTGCAGAGCGCGGCACGGACCTTGTACTCGAGGCGCAGGTCGGCAGCGAGCATGTCAGGTACGGTTGTGCCCACGTCCAGATCATCGGGACGCATACGCGGCGTGCCTTCGAGCATGAGGATACGGCGCATCAGTGCGTCGGCGTGCTGTGCCTCTTCTTCCATCTCATGGTTGATACGCTCGTAGAGCTCGGTAAAGCCCCAGTCTTCGTACATACGCGAGTGGATGAAATATTGGTCACGAGCCGCCAGTTCGCCCGTCAGCAACGTGTTGAGGTAATCGATTACGTCGGGGTGACCTTGCATCGCCCTACATCTCCCTGCTTGAAAGTCTGTAGTTTGAACCATGATGACCTGAAGGTCACGGGACCAACGGCAGAAAAGTGAAGATTTCCGGAGAAAAGTAGCTGAAATAACGCAAAAACCGCCCAAATGAGGGCGGTTCTGCTTATCGTTTAGAGTTAGTTAAGCGATACACCCAGTGCCTTTGCGATTGCTTCTCCATAAGCAGGATCTGCCTTGTAGAAGTGCTGCAATTGACGCTGGACCACATCACTGGAAACGCCGCCCATTGCTCCGGCGATATTGCTGGTGAGCAAGGCTTTCTGCTCATCGTTCATCAGGCGGAACAGCGCACCGGCGTGGCTGTAGTAGTCAGTGTCTTCCCGGTGATCGTAACGATCTGCCGCACCGCTCAAGGCCAAAGCAGGCTCAGCGTATTGAGGGGCTTGTTTCGGCGCATCGGCGTAGCTGTTCGGCTCGTAGTTGGGCGCTGCGCCACCGTTGCTGCCGAATGCCATCGAACCATCGCGCTGGTAGCTGTTCACCGGGCTACGTGGGGCGTTCACCGGCAGTTGCTGGTGGTTGGTGCCAACACGGTAGCGGTGGGCATCTGCATACGCGAACACACGGCCTTGCAACATACGGTCTGGCGACAGGCCTACACCTGGAACCATGTTGCTAGGGCCGAACGCAGCCTGTTCCACTTCAGCGAAGTAGTTTTGTGGGTTGCGATTAAGCTCCAGTTCTCCGACTTCGATCAGCGGAAACTCCTTCTGCGACCAGGTTTTGGTCACATCAAAAGGATTTTCGTAATGAGCGTTGGCCTGAGCCTCGGTCATGATCTGGATGCAGACACGCCATTTCGGGAAGTCACCCCGTTCGATTGCACCGAACAGATCGCGCTGGGCGTAATCAGGGTCGGTACCGGCCAGACGAGCCGCTTCGGCGGGCGCCAGGTTCTTGATGCCCTGCTTGGTTTTGTAGTGCCACTTAACCCAGTGACGCTCGCCCTTGGCGTTGATCAGGCTATAAGTGTGGCTGCCGAAGCCGTGCATGTGGCGGTAGCCGTCAGGAATACCACGGTCCGAAAACAGGATGGTGACCTGGTGCAGTGCCTCTGGGGAGTGCGACCAGAAATCCCACATCATTTGTGCGCTTTTCAGGTTGCTTTGCGGCAGGCGTTTTTGGGTGTGGATGAAGTCCGGGAACTTCAACGGATCGCGGATGAAAAACACAGGGGTGTTGTTACCCACGATGTCCCAGTTGCCTTCTTCGGTGTAGAACTTCAAGGCGAAACCACGTGGGTCGCGCTCGGTATCAGCCGAACCGCGCTCCCCCCCTACGGTGGAAAACCGCAGGAAGGTAGGGGTTTGCTTGCCAACCGACTCGAACAGCTTGGCGCTGGTGTACTGAGTGATGTCTTGGGTGACCGTGAAAGTACCGTAGGCACCCGACCCCTTCGCATGCACACGACGCTCAGGAATGTTTTCACGGTTGAAGTGAGCGAGCTTCTCGATCAGGTGAAAATCGTCGAGCAGCAGCGGACCGCGCGGGCCGGCGGATCGGGAATTCTGGTTATCCGCAACGGGCGCGCCGCTGGCGGTAGTAAGGATTTTGTTCTGGCTCATGCTCAATTTCCCTCAGGTCGGACTTGGAACTGCCGGCTAATCGGCTTGGAGGAAGTATTGATCATCAATATGACGTCTACAAATTCATTAAATTGTAGGCATCGATAGAGAATAACTACCAAACTCCCCAAACGTCATAGTGCCAAGCCAAACCCCCGGAAGCTTGTACGCATCGCGCTTTTATTACGCGCACAAAAAACCGGGCACTAGGCCCGGTTCTTCGTTACAGCTTGTCGTCTTACTCGGCGCTTACAGCTTCGCCGGCAGTAGCACGATCAACCAACTCGACGTACGCCATAGGCGCGTTGTCGCCAGCGCGGAAACCGCACTTGAGGATGCGCAGGTAGCCACCCTCACGGGTAGCGTAACGCTTGCCCAGGTCGTTGAAGAGCTTACCAACGATAGCTTTCGAACGAGTACGGTCGAAAGCCAGACGGCGGTTAGCCAGGCTGTCTGTCTTGGCCAAAGTGATCAGCGGCTCAGCAACGCGACGCAGTTCTTTAGCTTTCGGCAGTGTAGTTTTGATCAGCTCGTGCTCGAACAGCGACACCGCCATGTTTTGGAACATGGCCTTGCGGTGCGAGCTGGTACGGCTCAGGTGACGACCACTTTTACGATGACGCATGGTTCATTCCTTACCAAACTCACGTTCGGTGATTACGACGATCAGGCAGTCGCCTTGTCGTCCTTCTTAAGACTTGCAGGCGGCCAGTTGTCGAGGCGCATGCCGAGGGACAGACCGCGGGAGGCCAGAACGTCCTTGATTTCAGTCAAGGATTTCTTGCCCAGGTTCGGAGTCTTCAACAGTTCTACTTCGGTACGCTGAATCAGGTCGCCGATGTAGTAAATGTTTTCCGCCTTAAGGCAGTTAGCCGAACGTACAGTCAGTTCCAGATCGTCAACCGGGCGAAGCAGGATCGGATCGATCTCGTCTTCCTGCTCGATTACCACTGGTTCGCTGTCACCTTTGAGGTCGACGAACGCAGCCAACTGCTGTTGCAGAATGGTTGCAGCGCGGCGGATAGCCTCTTCAGGATCCAGAGTACCGTTGGTTTCCAGATCAATAACCAGCTTGTCCAGGTTAGTACGCTGTTCGACACGGGCGTTTTCCACCACGTATGCGATACGGCGAACCGGGCTGAACGAAGAGTCAAGCTGCAAGCGACCAATGCTGCGGCTTTCGTCTTCATCGCTCTGACGCGAGTCGGCCGGTTCATAACCACGACCACGAGCTACGGTGAGCTTCATGTTCAGGGCGCCGTTAGACGCCAGGTTAGCGATTACGTGATCGGGGTTAACGATCTCGACATCATGATCCAGCTGAATATCGGCAGCGGTAACCACCCCCGAACCCTTCTTCGACAAGGTCAGCGTAACTTCGTCACGGCCGTGCAGCTTGATAGCCAGACCTTTAAGGTTCAACAGGATTTCAATTACGTCTTCCTGTACACCTTCGATGGCGCTGTACTCGTGGAGCACACCGTCAATCTCGGCCTCGACTACTGCACAGCCGGGCATTGAGGACAACAGGATGCGGCGCAGCGCGTTGCCCAGGGTGTGGCCAAAACCACGCTCGAGAGGCTCGAGAGTAATTTTGGCGCGGGTTGGACTGACAACCTGCACATCAATGTGGCGGGGTGTCAGGAACTCATTTACCGAAATCTGCATGGATGCACCTATTTTCTAGCCCTTACTTGGAGTAGAGCTCGACAATCAGGCTTTCGTTGATGTCGGCGGACAGATCACTGCGAGCAGGAACGTTCTTGAAAACGCCCGACTTCTTCTCAGTGTCTACTTCTACCCATTCTACGCGGCCACGTTGGGCACACAGATCGAGAGCTTGGACAATGCGAAGTTGGTTTTTTGCTTTCTCGCGAACTGCGACCACGTCACCAGCACGAACCTGGTAGGACGGAACGTTTACGGTCTGACCGTTAACGCTGATCGACTTGTGCGATACCAGCTGACGGGATTCGGCACGAGTAGAACCAAAGCCCATACGGTATACAACGTTGTCCAGACGGCATTCGAGCAGTTGCAGCAGGTTTTCACCGGTTGCACCTTTCTTGCCAGCAGCTTCTTTGTAGTAGCCGCTGAACTGACGCTCGAGAACGCCGTAGATACGACGGACCTTCTGCTTTTCACGCAGTTGGGTGCCGTAATCGGACTGGCGACCGCGGCGTTGGCCGTGGATACCAGGTGCTGCTTCAATGTTGCACTTCGATTCGATCGCGCGCACGCCGCTCTTCAGGAAGAGATCGGTGCCTTCGCGACGAGCGAGTTTGCATTTTGGACCAATGTAACGAGCCATTCTTTACAATCTCCTGGATTACACGCGGCGCTTCTTCGGCGGACGGCACCCGTTGTGCGGGATTGGCGTCACGTCGGTGATGCTGGCGATCTTATAGCCACAGCCGTTCAAAGCACGGACAGCAGACTCACGACCTGGACCTGGACCTTTGACGTTAACGTCGAGGTTTTTCAGGCCGTATTCCAGCGCAGCTTGACCAGCACGTTCAGCAGCTACTTGAGCAGCAAACGGGGTGGACTTGCGGGAACCGCGGAAACCCGAACCACCGGAGGTAGCCCAAGAAAGCGCGTTACCTTGACGGTCGGTGATGGTCACGATGGTGTTGTTAAAAGAAGCATGGATGTGGGCGATGCCATCAACCACTGTCTTTTTAACTTTTTTACGAGGACGAGCAGCAGGTTTTGCCATGATAATTTTCCTGTCGATTCGCTGGGGCGATTACTTGCGGATCGGCTTACGCGGACCTTTACGGGTACGCGCGTTAGTCTTGGTACGCTGACCGCGTACTGGAAGACCACGACGATGACGCAGACCGCGATAGCAACCGAGGTCCATCAAACGCTTGATTTTCATGTTGATTTCGCGACGCAGGTCACCTTCAGTGGTGAACTTCGCCACTTCGCCACGCAGCTGTTCAATCTGCTCGTCGCTCAGATCCTTGATCTTAGCGGCTGGGTTTACCCCAGCAACTGCGCAAATTTTCTGCGCAGTAGTGCGACCAACACCATAGATGTAGGTCAGCGAGATAACAGTGTGCTTGTTATCTGGAATGTTAACGCCTGCAATACGGGCCATTCAGTGGGACTCCAATTGACAGCTACCTACGCCCCGGAAGCCAAGAAATAGGGCGCGAGATAATATCGCTGTAATAACAAATAATCAACCCGGCAGCGCACTAGCTGCCGGGCTTCAAGCGGATCACACTCAGCCTTGGCGCTGTTTGTGACGCGGTTCCGCGCTGCAAATTACTCGAACAACACCTTCGCGGCGAATAATCTTGCAGTTACGGCACAGCTTTTTCACCGATGCACGAACTTTCATCACCAACTCCTCGAACCTTATGGGGTACTCAGCGCAACATGCCGCTGCCGTAGCCCTTCAGGTTGGCTTTCTTCATCAGGGATTCGTACTGGTGCGAAACGAGGTGCGATTGTACTTGGGACATGAAGTCCATCACAACCACGACCACGATCAGCAACGAGGTCCCGCCAAGGTAGAACGGAACGTTTGCTGCAACCACCAGGAACTGGGGCAACAAGCACACGGCCGTCATATATAGAGCACCGAACAGGGTCAAACGAGTCAGAACACCATCAATGTAGCGTGCAGACTGCTCACCTGGACGGATGCCCGGAATAAAGGCACCGGACTTCTTCAGGTTTTCCGCTACGTCTTTCGGATTGAACATCAACGCCGTATAGAAGAAGCAGAAGAAAATAATCCCTGCACTAAACAGCAGAATATTCAACGGCTGACCAGGAGCGATCGACTGAGAGAGGTCCTGCAGCCAGCCCATATTTTCGGACTGACCAAACCAGGTACCCAACGAAGCCGGAAACAGCAAAATGCTGCTCGCGAAAATTGCCGGAATTACACCGGCCATATTCACTTTCAGCGGCAAGTGGCTGGTCTGCGCAGCAAAAACCTTGCGGCCCTGCTGACGCTTGGCGTAGTGAACAGCAATACGACGCTGGCCACGCTCAATGAACACCACAAAACCGATAATCGCTACTGCCAGCAAACCGATGGCAACCAAGGCGAAAATGTTGATATCACCCTGACGTGCAGACTCGAAAGACTGCCCAATCGCTCTCGGAAGACCGGCGACGATACCTGCGAAAATCAACATCGAGATACCGTTGCCAACACCACGCTCAGTAATCTGCTCACCCAGCCACATCATGAACATCGCACCAGCCACAAATGTGGATACCGCGACGAAATGGAAGCCAAAGTCACCAGTGAACGCAACGCCCTGCCCGGCCAGACCAACGGACATGCCGATAGCTTGGACCAAGGCGAGAACGACAGTGCCGTAGCGGGTGTACTGGCTAATCTTGCGACGGCCAGCTTCACCTTCCTTCTTCAACTGCTCCAGCTGCGGGCTGACGGCGGTCATCAGTTGCATGATGATCGATGCCGAAATGTACGGCATGATCCCCAATGCAAAAATGCTCATCCGTTCCAGCGCGCCGCCGGAAAACATGTTGAACAAGCTAAGAATGGTCCCCTCATTCTGTCGAAACAGGTCTGCGAGTCGGTCCGGGTTGATACCTGGAACCGGGATGTGTGCGCCTATTCGGTAGACGATAATCGCCAGGAACAGAAAACGCAGACGAGCCCAAAGTTCAGACATACCGCCTTTGCCGAGCGCTGAGAGAGCACCTTGCTTAGCCATTTATTCCTCGAACTTGCCGCCAGCTGCTTCGATAGCCGAACGCGCACCTTTGGTGGCGCCGATTCCCTTGCCGATAGTGACAGCGCGAGTCACTTCACCGGACAGCATGATTTTCACACGCTGTACGTTGACGTTGATCACGTTGGCATCTTTCAGGGTCTGCACAGTAACGATGTCGCCTTCCACTTTAGCCAGCTCGGACAGACGCACTTCTGCGCGGTCCATGGCCTTCAGGGATACGAAACCGAACTTAGGCAGGCGACGATGCAGCGGCTGTTGACCGCCTTCAAAGCCTGGAGCGATGGTGCCACCGGAGCGGGAGGTTTGACCTTTGTGGCCACGGCCACCAGTCTTACCCAAACCGCTACCGATACCACGGCCCGGACGATGCTTTTCGCGACGGGAACCCGGCGCTGGACTCAGATCATTGAGTTTCATCGATTAACCCTCTACACGCAGCATGTAGTAAGCCTTGTTGATCATCCCGCGATTCTCGGGAGTATCCTGGACTTCTACAGTGTGACCGATGCGACGCAGACCCAGACCTTTAACACACAGTTTGTGGTTAGGGATGCGGCCGGTCATGCTTTTGATCAGCGTTACTTTAACGGTAGCCATGATCAGAAGATCTCCTTGACAGTCAGGCCACGCTTGGCAGCGATGGACTCAGGAGATTGCATAGCTTTCAAACCTTTGAAAGTGGCGTGAACCACGTTTACCGGGTTAGTCGAGCCGTAGCACTTGGCCAGAACGTTCTGAACGCCAGCAACTTCGAGAACAGCACGCATAGCGCCGCCAGCGATGATACCGGTACCTTCAGAAGCAGGCTGCATGTACACCTTCGAAGCGCCATGGGCGGACTTCATTGCGTACTGCAGAGTGGTGCCGTTCAGATCAACTTGGATCATGTTGCGACGAGCAGCTTCCATTGCCTTCTGGATCGCAGCAGGCACTTCACGCGACTTGCCACGGCCGAAGCCAACACGGCCCTTACCATCACCAACCACGGTCAACGCGGTGAAAGTGAAGATACGGCCGCCTTTAACGGTTTTGGCTACGCGGTTAACTTGAACCAGCTTCTCAATGTAGCCTTCGTCGCGCTTTTGGTCGTTATTTGACATAACTTAGAACTCCAGCCCAGCTTCACGAGCAGCATCAGCCAGCGCTTTCACGCGACCGTGGTACTTGAAGCCAGAGCGGTCGAAAGCCACTTGCGAGACGCCAGCGGCCTTAGCACGCGTAGCGACCAGCTGGCCAACCTTTGTGGCCGCGTCGATGTTGCCGGTGGCACCATCACGCAGTTCTTTATCCAAAGTCGAGGCGCTTGCCAGGACTTTGTTGCCGTCGGCCGAGATGACCTGGGCGTAGATGTGCTGCGACGAGCGGAACACGCAGAGACGCACGACTTCGAGTTCGTGCATTTTCAGGCGTGCTTTGCGAGCGCGACGCAGTCGAGTAACTTTTTTGTCGGTCATTTGCTATGCCCTACTTCTTCTTGGCTTCTTTACGACGGACGACTTCGTCCGCGTAGCGCACACCTTTGCCTTTGTACGGCTCTGGTGGACGGAAGTCGCGGATCTCAGCGGCCACTTGACCTACCAGCTGCTTATCGATGCCCTTGATCAGGATATCGGTCTGGCTAGGGGTCTCAGCAGTGATGCCCGCTGGCAGTTCGTAATCCACAGGGTGCGAGAAGCCAAGGGCCAGGTTCAAAACCGTGCCTTTTGCTTGCGCTTTGTAACCAACACCGACCAGCTGGAGCTTACGCTCGAAGCCTTGGCTTACGCCTTGGACCATGTTGTTTACCAACGCACGCGTGGTACCGGCCATTGCGCGAGTTTGTTGATCGCCATTGCGAGCAGCGAAACGCAGCTCACCAGCTTCTTCAACGATCTCAACGGACGAATGGATGTTCAGTTCAAGAGTACCCTTGGCACCCTTCACCGAAAGCTGTTGGCCTGCGAATTTGACTTCGACACCGGCTGGCAGCTTAACGGGGTTCTTAGCGACGCGAGACATGCTTATCCCCCCTTAGAACACAGTGCAAAGAACTTCGCCGCCGACACCGGCAGCGCGCGCAGCACGATCCGTCATCACACCTTTGTTGGTGGAGACGATAGACACGCCCAGACCGCCACGAACTTTCGGCAGATCTTCAGCGGACTTGTACTGACGCAGGCCTGGACGGCTAACGCGCTTCACTTCCTCGATGACCGAACGGCCTTCGAAGTACTTCAGCTCGATGGACAGCAGAGCTTTAACATCGCTGCTGATCTGATAACCCGCAATGTAGCCTTCGTCTTTCAGGACTTTGGCAACAGCTACCTTCAACTTGGAAGATGGCATGCTTACGACGGACTTTTCAGCCATCTGGGCATTACGGATACGAGTTAGCATGTCCGCTAACGGGTCCTGCATACTCATGGGCTAGACGCTCCTAATACAAAAAAATTAGCCTTGCGGCTACATATGTCGCCGAGAATCTCCGGGTAAAAAACACGGGCTCAGGCGAGCCGCGTATTTTAGACACACTCCAGAAATGAAACAAGCCCCAAAAGGGGCTTGTTCCAGATTCAAGGTCACCGGCGGTCAGTATCTTGCGACATTGACCCCCTGGACGTTGAAAGTACTTACCAGCTGGCTTTAACCAGACCTGGTACGTCACCACGCATTGCCGCTTCACGCAGTTTGTTACGGCCGAGGCCGAACTTGCGGTAAACGCCGTGTGGACGACCGGTCAGGCGGCAGCGGTTACGCATGCGCGAAGCGCTTGCGTCACGTGGCTGCTTCTGCAGAGCAACTGTAGCTTCCCAACGCGCTTCTGGACTTGCGTTCAGATCAACGATGATTGCTTTCAGTGCTGCACGCTTCTTGGCGTACTTGGCAACCGTGAGCTGACGCTTCAGCTCGCGGTTTTTCATGCTCATCTTGGCCATGGTCCTACTCCAATCAGTTGCGGAACGGGAATTTGAAAGCACGCAACAGGGCGCGACCTTCATCATCGTTCTTGGCAGTGGTGGTCAGGGTGATGTCCAGACCGCGGAGAGCATCGATCTTGTCGTAGTCGATTTCCGGGAAGATGATCTGCTCTTTCACGCCCATGCTGTAGTTACCACGACCATCGAAGGACTTGGCATTCAGGCCGCGGAAGTCGCGGACCCGAGGCAGGGAGATCGACAGCAGACGATCCAGGAATTCGTACATACGCTCACGGCGCAGGGTCACTTTGACGCCGATCGGCCAACCTTCACGGACTTTAAAGCCAGCGATGGATTTCCGAGCGTAGGTCACAACGACTTTCTGGCCGGTGATCTTTTCCAGGTCAGCAACAGCGTGCTCGATGACTTTTTTGTCACCGATCGCTTCGCCCAGACCCATGTTCAGGGTGATTTTGGTAACGCGCGGAACTTCCATCACGTTCCCAAGCTTAAGTTCTTCCTTAAGCTTAGGGGCGATTTCCTTCCGGTAAATCTCTTGTAGTCGTGCCATGGTCTAATCTACCTAGCAGTGTTCAAGCATCAACCGCTTTTTGGGTCGACTTGAAGACACGAATTTTCTTACCGTCTTCTACTTTGAAACCAACGCGGTCAGCCTTGTTGGTTTCGCCGTTGAAGATGGCGACGTTAGAAGCGTCCAGCGGAGCTTCTTTCTCGACGATACCGCCCTGCACGCCCGACATCGGGTTAGGCTTGGTATGACGCTTGACCAGGTTCAGACCACCGATAACCAGACGGTTATTAGCGAGAACCTTAAGCACCTTACCGCGCTTACCTTTGTCTTTGCCGGCGATCACGATGATCTCGTCGTCACGACGAATCTTTTGCATGTCGGATCTCCTTACAGCACTTCTGGGGCGAGCGAGACGATCTTCATGAACTTCTCAGTACGAAGTTCACGGGTCACTGGCCCAAAGATACGGGTGCCGATCGGCTCTTGCTTGTTGTTCAGAAGAACAGCAGCGTTGCCATCAAAGCGGATAATGGAGCCATCAGCACGACGTACGCCGTGACGAGTGCGGACTACAACAGCAGTCATCACTTGGCCTTTTTTCACTTTACCGCGAGGAATTGCTTCCTTGACGGTAACTTTGATGATGTCACCGATACCAGCGTAACGACGATGGGAGCCACCCAGCACCTTGATGCACATAACACGGCGAGCGCCGCTGTTATCGGCCACATCGAGCATGGATTGAGTCTGAATCATATAATTTCTCCGACCCCTAGTCCTTAGACTTCCACAGCGCGTTCGAGAACATCAACCAGTGCCCAAGACTTGGTCTTGGCCAGCGGACGAGTTTCACGAATAGTGACTTTGTCGCCGATGTGGCACTGATTGGTTTCGTCGTGCGCGTGCAGCTTAGTCGAACGCTTAACGTATTTACCGTAGATCGGGTGCTTAACGCGACGCTCGATCAAAACGGTGATGGTTTTGTCCATCTTGTCGCTGACAACACGGCCAGTCAGCGTACGGACAGTCTTTTCGGCTTCAGCCATGATCACTTACCTGCCTGCTGGTTGAGCACAGTCTTCACGCGAGCGATGTCACGCTTAACTTGCGAGAGCAGATGAGACTGCCCCAACTGGCCAGTTGCTTTCTGCATACGCAGATTGAACTGGTCGCGCAGCAGGCCGAGCAGTTGCTCGTTCAGCTGCTGTGCGGATTTTTCACGAAGTTCATTCGCTTTCATCACATCACCGTCCGTTTAACAAAGGAGGTGGCGAGCGGCAGCTTTGCAGCAGCCAGGGCGAAAGCCTCACGCGCCAGCTCTTCAGAAACACCCTCGATTTCATACAGGACTTTGCCTGGCTGAATCTGGGCTACCCAGTATTCCACGTTACCCTTACCTTTACCCATCCGAACCTCGAGAGTTTTTTTGGAGATCGGCTTGTCCGGGAATACACGGATCCAGATCTTGCCGCCACGTTTTACGTGACGGGTCAGAGCACGACGCGCTGACTCGATCTGACGAGCGGTGAGACGACCACGAGCTACAGACTTCAGCGCGAACTCGCCGAAGCTGACTTTGCTACCGCGCTGAGCCAGACCACGGTTGTGGCCTGTCATCTGCTTGCGGAACTTCGTACGCTTAGGTTGCAACATTTGGCGTACCCCTTACTTAGCAGCTTTTTTACGAGGCGCTGGTGCTTGTGGTTTCAGTTCTTCTTGGCGACCACCAATTACTTCGCCTTTGAAGATCCAAACCTTTACACCGATCACACCGTAAGTGGTGTGAGCTTCGTAGTTGGCATAGTCGATGTCGGCACGCAGGGTGTGCAGTGGCACACGACCTTCGCGATACCATTCAGTACGTGCGATTTCAGCACCGCCGAGACGACCGCTCACTTGGATTTTGATGCCTTTGGCACCAATGCGCATGGCGTTCTGTACAGCGCGCTTCATAGCGCGACGGAACATTACGCGACGCTCCAGCTGCTGAGCTACGCTCTGCGCAACCAGCATACCGTCGAGCTCCGGCTTGCGGATCTCTTCGATATTGATGTGCACAGGCACACCCATTTGCTTGGTCAGGTCCTGACGCAGTTTCTCAACATCTTCACCTTTCTTCCCGATAACGATACCTGGACGAGCGGTGTGGATGGTGATACGTGCAGTTTGGGCCGGACGATGGATATCGATACGGCTTACGGACGCGCTTTTTAGTTTGTCTTGGAGATACTCACGCACCTTCAGATCAGCGAACAAATAGTCCGCATAAGTCCGACCGTCTGCGTACCAGACGGAGGTGTGCTCCTTGACGATTCCCAGGCGAATGCCAATGGGATGTACTTTCTGACCCATCTCTTCGACTCCGTTACTTGTCAGCAACCTTGACAGTGATATGGCAAGACCGCTTGACGATGCGATCAGCACGGCCTTTGGCACGTGGCATGATGCGCTTCAGCGAACGCCCTTCGTTGACGAAAACGGTGCTGACCTTCAGGTCATCAACGTCTGCGCCTTCGTTATGCTCGGCGTTGGCTACGGCCGACTCCAGCACTTTCTTCATGATCTCGGCGGCTTTCTTACTGCTGAAAGCCAACAGGTTGAGCGCTTCGCCCACCTTCTTCCCGCGGATCTGGTCGGCGACCAAGCGGGCTTTCTGGGCGGAGATTCGAGCGCCCGACAACTTAGCGGCTACTTCCATTTCCTTACCCCTTAACGCTTGGCTTTCTTGTCTGCCACGTGCCCACGATAAGTGCGGGTACCGGCAAACTCGCCTAGTTTGTGGCCGACCATGTCTTCGTTCACGAGAACTGGGACGTGCAAGCGACCGTTGTGTACAGCGATGGTCAGACCGACCATTTGTGGCAGGATCATCGAACGACGCGACCAGGTCTTAACTGGTTTGCGATCGTTCTTTTCCGCCGCCACTTCGATCTTCTTCAGTAGGTGAAGATCAATAAAAGGACCTTTTTTCAGAGAACGTGGCACTGTCGTATCCCTCTATTTACTTGCGACGACGGACGATCATTTTGTCGGTACGCTTATTACCACGAGTCTTCGCGCCCTTAGTCGGGAAGCCCCATGGCGATACCGGATGACGACCACCAGAGGTACGACCTTCACCACCACCGTGTGGGTGGTCAACCGGGTTCATGGCAACACCACGAACGGTTGGGCGAACGCCACGCCAGCGTTTGGCACCAGCTTTACCCAACGAACGCAGGCTGTGCTCGGAGTTCGAGACTTCGCCCAGGGTCGCACGGCATTCAGCCAGCACTTTACGCATCTCACCAGAACGCAGACGCAGGGTCACGTAGACACCTTCACGAGCGATCAGCTGAGCCGAAGCACCAGCGGAACGAGCGATTTGCGCGCCTTTACCTGGCTTCAATTCGATGCCGTGTACGGTGCTACCAACTGGAATGTTGCGCAGTTGCAGAGCGTTGCCCGGCTTGATCGGTGCCAAGGCACCTGCGATCAGCTGGTCGCCAGCGCTCACGCCTTTAGGGGCGATGATGTAGCGACGCTCGCCATCTGCGTACAGCAGCAGAGCGATGTGAGCAGTACGGTTTGGATCGTATTCGATACGCTCGACAGTGGCAGCGATGCCATCTTTGTCGTTGCGACGGAAATCAACCAGACGATAATGCTGCTTATGGCCACCACCGATGTGACGAGTGGTAATACGACCATTGTTGTTACGACCACCAGACTTCGATTTTTTCTCGAGCAGCGGTGCGTGAGGAGCGCCTTTATGCAGCTCCTGGTTGACCACCTTGACCACAAAACGGCGGCCAGGGGAAGTCGGTTTGCATTTAACGATTGCCATGATGCACCCCTTCCTTACTCAGCACTGCTGCTGAAATCGAGATCTTGGCCTGGCTGAAGGGAGATAACTGCCTTCTTCCAGTCATTACGCTTGCCCAGACCGCGAGCAGTGCGCTTGCTCTTACCCAGAACATTCAGGGTAGTAACACGCTCTACTTTCACGCTGAACAGGCTTTCGACGGCCTTCTTGATTTCCAGCTTGGTTGCGTCAGTTGCAACCTTGAAAACGAACTGGCCTTTCTTGTCAGCCAGAACCGTAGCCTTTTCGGAAACGTGCGGGCCAAGCAGAACTTTAAATACGCGTTCCTGGTTCATCCCAGCAGCTCCTCGAATTTCTTCACGGCCGACACGGTGATCAACACCTTGTCGTATGCGATCAGACTAACTGGATCGGAACCTTGCACGTCACGTACATCAACGTGTGGCAGGTTACGAGCAGCCAGGTACAGGTTCTGATCAACAGCTTCAGACACGATCAAAACATCGGTCAGGCTCATGTTGTTCAGTTTGCCCAGCAGATCTTTGGTTTTCGGGCTTTCAACAGCGAAGTCCTGAACCACGACCAGACGGTCAGTACGCACCAGTTCAGCAAGGATGGAGCGCAGAGCTGCGCGGTACATCTTCTTGTTGAGCTTCTGCGAGTGATCCTGCGGACGAGCTGCGAAAGTGGTACCACCGCCACGCCAGATTGGGCTACGGATAGTACCGGCACGAGCACGGCCAGTACCTTTCTGACGCCAAGGGCGCTTACCGCCACCACGTACGTCGGAACGGGTCTTTTGCTGCTTGCTACCTTGACGGCCGCCGGCCATGTAGGCCACGACTGCTTGGTGAACCAGCGTCTCGTTGAATTCGCCGCCAAATGTCAGTTCGGAAACTTCGATCGCTTGAGCGTCATTTACATTTAATTGCATGTCAGCTTCCCCTTAACCGCGAGCCTTGGCCGCTGGACGTACAACCAGGTTGCCGCCAGTAGCGCCAGGAACAGCACCCTTGACCAACAACAGATTGCGTTCAGCGTCGACGCGCACTACTTCGAGGGACTGCACGGTCACGCGCTCAGCGCCCATATGACCGGACATTTTTTTGCCCTTGAATACACGACCAGGAGTCTGGCACTGGCCAATAGAGCCCGGGACGCGGTGGGAGACGGAGTTACCGTGAGTGTTGTCTTGGCCACGGAAATTCCAACGCTTGATCGTACCCTGGAAGCCTTTACCTTTGGACTGACCGGTTACATCAACCAGTTGACCAGCAGCGAAGATTTCAGCGTTGATCAGATCGCCAGCCTGGTAGTCGCCATCTTCGAGACGGAACTCCATAACAGTGCGACCAGCTGCAACGTTTGCTTTAGCGAAGTGACCTGCTTGAGCAGCAGTCACACGCGAAGCACGACGCTCGCCGACAGTGACTTGCACTGCACGATAGCCATCGGTTTCTTCAGTTTTGAACTGGGTGACGCGATTCGGCTCGATCTCAATGACCGTGACCGGAATGGAGACACCTTCTTCGGTGAAAATACGGGTCATACCGCATTTACGACCGACTACACCAATAGTCATGTTGTAAACCTCATGAGTGTACGGGGCTTTCACCCGCTATGGCCGCCCATTTCAGAGCGTTACACGACTAAGACCCAAGTCTTAGCCGAGGCTGATCTGTACTTCCACACCGGCCGCCAGATCGAGCTTCATAAGTGCATCAACGGTTTTATCCGTTGGCTGGACGATGTCCAGTACGCGCTTATGAGTACGGATCTCGTACTGGTCACGCGCGTCTTTGTTGACGTGCGGGGAGACCAGAACGGTGAACCGCTCTTTACGGGTAGGCAGTGGAATTGGACCACGCACTTGAGCACCAGTACGTTTCGCGGTTTCCACGATTTCCTGGGTGGATTGGTCGATCAGGCGATGGTCAAAAGCCTTCAACCTGATACGGATTTGCTGATTTTGCATTGGATTTCAGACTCCGGCTGCTATTCCCAGCGAGCGCAATACGCCCGTTAAAAGGAGGCGCAATTCTATAGACGGCCCTGATAGGTGTCAACCCAATAAAAAAGGCCCCCGCTGAGCGGGGGCCTTTTCAAAACATCAGAGCTATCTCAGAAGAGATAATTACTCGATGATTTTAGCTACAACGCCAGCACCAACGGTACGGCCGCCTTCACGGATAGCGAAGCGCAGGCCGTCTTCCATAGCGATGGTTTTGATCAGGGTAACAGTCATTTGAATGTTATCGCCTGGCATTACCATTTCTACGCCTTCTGGCAATTCGCAGTTACCGGTCACGTCAGTAGTACGGAAGTAGAACTGTGGACGGTAGCCTTTGAAGAACGGAGTGTGACGACCGCCTTCTTCCTTGCTCAGAACGTAAACTTCTGCGGTGAACTTGGTGTGCGGCTTAACCGAACCTGGCTTAACCAGAACCTGGCCACGCTCAACGTCGTCACGCTTGGTACCACGCAGCAGAACGCCGCAGTTCTCGCCAGCACGACCTTCGTCGAGCAGTTTACGGAACATTTCAACACCGGTGCAGGTGGTGACGGTGGTGTCACGCAGACCAACGATTTCCAGTGGATCCTGAACGCGAACGATACCGCGCTCGATACGACCAGTCACAACAGTACCACGACCGGAGATCGAGAATACGTCTTCGATTGGCATCAGGAACGGCTTGTCGGTCAGACGAACTGGCTCTGGGATGTAGGAATCCAGAGTTTCAACCAGCTTACGAACGGCAGTGGTGCCCATTTCGTTGTCGTCTTTGCCTTCCAGAGCCATACGAGCAGAACCGATGATGATCGGAGTGTCGTCGCCTGGGAAGTCGTAAGTGCTCAGCAGATCGCGCACTTCCATCTCAACCAGTTCCAGCAGCTCAGCGTCGTCTACCAGGTCAGCCTTGTTCAGGAAGACCACGATGTACGGAACGCCTACCTGACGGGACAGCAGGATGTGCTCACGGGTTTGTGGCATCGGACCATCAGCGGCCGAGCAAACCAGGATAGCGCCGTCCATCTGGGCAGCACCAGTGATCATGTTCTTCACATAGTCAGCGTGACCTGGGCAGTCAACGTGAGCGTAGTGACGAATAGTCGAGTTGTACTCAACGTGCGCGGTGTTGATGGTGATACCACGAGCTTTTTCTTCTGGTGCGCTGTCGATCTTGTCGAAGTCAACACGAGCCGAACCGAAAACTTCGGAGCAAACGCGAGTCAGAGCAGCAGTCAGAGTGGTTTTACCGTGGTCAACGTGACCGATGGTGCCAACGTTGACGTGCGGTAGGGAACGATCAAATTTTTCTTTAGCCACGACAATTAACTCCTTGCCTAAAGGACTGAATCAGCCTTGTTTTTTGGATACAGTTTCAGCGATGTGCGCCGGAGCTGTGTTGTATTTTTTGAATTCCATAGAGTAGCTTGCGCGACCCTGGGACATGGAGCGAACGTCGGTCGCATAACCGAACATCTCACCCAACGGAACCTCGGCGCGAATCACTTTGCCGGAAACCGTGTCTTCCATACCCAAGATCATGCCGCGACGACGGTTAAGGTCGCCCATGACATCACCCATATAGTCTTCAGGTGTAACAACTTCTACCGCCATGATTGGCTCAAGCAACTCACCACCGCCCTTCTGGGCCAGTTGCTTGGTTGCCATGGAAGCAGCCACCTTAAACGCCATCTCGTTGGAGTCGACGTCGTGGTAAGAACCGTCAAAAACGGTTGCTTTCAGGCCGATCAGCGGATAGCCGGCAACAACACCGTTCTTCATCTGCTCTTCGATACCCTTCTGGATAGCAGGGATGTATTCCTTAGGAACAACACCACCTACTACTTCGTTCACGAATTGCAGACCTTCCTGACCTTCGTCAGCAGGAGCAAAACGGATCCAGCAGTGACCGAACTGACCACGACCGCCGGACTGACGAACGAACTTGCCTTCGATTTCGCAATTCTTCGTGATGCGCTCACGATAGGAAACCTGAGGCTTACCGATGTTGGCTTCGACGTTGAACTCACGGCGCATCCGGTCAACCAGGATGTCCAGGTGAAGCTCGCCCATGCCAGAGATGATCGTTTGACCAGTCTCTTCATCAGTCTTGACGCGGAAAGATGGATCTTCCTGAGCAAGTTTGCCCAGAGCGATACCCATTTTTTCCTGGTCATCCTTGGTCTTAGGCTCTACGGCAACCGAAATAACCGGCTCCGGGAAGTCCATCCGAACCAGGATGATTGGCTTGGCAGCGTCGCACAAAGTCTCACCAGTGGTGACGTCCTTCATGCCGATCAGGGCCGCGATGTCACCAGCGCGCACTTCCTTGATCTCTTCACGGGCGTTTGCGTGCATTTGCACCATACGACCCACGCGCTCTTTCTTGCCTTTAACCGAGTTGATCACGCCGTCGCCGGAGGCCAACACGCCCGAGTAAACGCGGACGAAGGTCAAAGTACCCACGAATGGGTCGGTTGCGATCTTGAACGCCAAAGCCGAGAACGGCTCGCTGTCATCGGCGTGACGCTCCATCTCTTCTTCCTCGTTATCCGGGTTGGTACCCTTGATAGCAGGAATGTCGGTTGGAGCCGGCAGGTAGTCGATAACGGCGTCGAGAACCAGGGGAACACCCTTGTTCTTGAAGGAAGAACCACAAACAGCCAAGACGATCTCACCAGCGATAGTACGCTGACGCAGAGCAGCCTTGATTTCCACGTTGGTGAGTTCTTCACCTTCGAGGTACTTGTTCATCAGCTCTTCGCTGGCTTCGGCAGCAGCCTCAACCATGTTGTTACGCCACTCGTCAGCCAGTTCCTGCAGCTCTGCAGGGATAGGCTTGCGAACAGGAACCATACCTTTGTCGGAATCATTCCAGTAGACCGCTTCCATGTTGATCAGATCGATCTGACCCTGGAAGTTGTCTTCGGAACCGATAGCCAATTGGATTGGCACCGGGGTGTGACCCAGACGCTGCTTGATCTGACCGATCACGCGCAGGAAGTTGGCGCCAGCACGGTCCATCTTGTTTACGTAAACAAGACGTGGAACACCGTACTTGTTGGCTTGACGCCATACGGTTTCCGACTGCGGCTCAACACCCGAGGTACCGCAGAACACAACGACAGCGCCGTCGAGTACGCGCAGGGAACGTTCAACTTCAATGGTGAAGTCTACGTGGCCCGGGGTATCGATTACGTTGAAACGGTGCTCGTCTTTGTACTGCTTCTCGGAACCTTTCCAGAAGGCGGTAATAGCAGCAGAAGTAATGGTAATACCACGCTCCTGCTCCTGAACCATCCAGTCTGTGGTCGCGGCGCCGTCATGCACCTCGCCCATTTTGTGACTTTTGCCGGTGTAAAACAGTACGCGCTCAGTGGTGGTGGTTTTACCAGCATCCACGTGAGCAACGATACCGATGTTACGGTAGCGGCTAATCGGAGTAGTACGAGCCATAAAGCCCTCGCAAAATTAGTGAAGCTAAGATTAGAAGCGGTAGTGCGAGAAAGCTTTGTTAGCTTCAGCCATACGGTGCACGTCTTCACGCTTCTTAACAGCAGCACCTTTACCTTCAGCAGCGTCCAACAGCTCGCCGGCCAAACGCAGAGCCATAGACTTCTCGCCGCGCTTACGGGCGAAGTCTACCAACCAGCGCATTGCCAGAGCGTTACGACGGGACGGGCGAACTTCGACCGGAACCTGGTAAGTAGCACCGCCTACACGGCGCGACTTCACTTCGACCAGCGGAGCGATGGCGTCGAGAGCTTTCTCGAAGATTTCCAGGGGATCGCTGTTCTTGCGTTCTTTAACCTTTTCCAGCGCGCCATAAACGATACGCTCGGCAACGGCTTTCTTGCCGCTTTCCATCACGTGGTTCATGAACTTGGCCAGGATTTGGCTTCCGTATTTTGGATCGTCAAGCACTTCGCGCTTGGCTGCTACGCGTCTTCTTGGCATGGATAAGCCCTCAAACGGTCTTCAGGTTCGCTCGGAATCGGTGCCCTTTCGGGACGCCTCCGACCTTACTCTTATCGACTCAGAAAATAAGATGATTCAGTGTTACAAAAAGCCGCTACTACTTAGGCTTCTTGGTACCGTACTTCGAACGACCCTGGTTACGACCTTTAACGCCGGAAGTATCCAAGGAGCCGCGTACGGTGTGGTAACGAACACCTGGCAAGTCTTTTACACGACCGCCGCGGATCAGTACCACGCTGTGCTCTTGCAGGTTGTGACCTTCACCACCGATGTACGAGGAAACCTCGAAACCGTTGGTCAGGCGCACACGGCATACTTTACGCAGTGCCGAGTTAGGTTTTTTCGGCGTAGTGGTATACACGCGAGTGCATACGCCACGACGTTGCGGGCAGTTCTGCAGCGCAGGTACGTCGGATTTCTCGACGATACGCTTACGCGGCTGACGTACCAGCTGGTTGATAGTTGCCATCTACTAGCTCCACTGTTGTCTTGCGACGCTATTGTCTTGCAAGAAAAGCAAAATGGCAGGAACGAATTCCCGCCAAATTTAGGGGTACAAGAGTCTAAAGAGGATCTTGTCCCCAGTCAAGGCAAGGCCCCGACCTCCCCTCTCATCGAACCGGGACAAAACTGCCTCGATCCGACGAATGGGGGCTGCCAGGGCCCGGTCTTATTTATCGCAGAACTCAGTTACCGCTAGAGTTCAGCGCTTCGGTCAGTGCAGCTTCCACTTCACTGGCGCTTACGCGCAACGGTTTGTCAGCATCACGGCGACGCTTACGCTCGCTGTGGTAAGCCAAACCGGTACCGGCTGGGATCAGACGACCCACAACCACGTTTTCTTTCAGGCCGCGCAGGTAATCGCGCTTGCCGGTTACCGCTGCTTCGGTCAGTACGCGAGTGGTCTCCTGGAAGGAGGCCGCCGAGATGAACGACTCAGTGGACAACGACGCCTTGGTGATACCCAGCAACACGCGAGTGAACTTGGAGACAAATTTGTCTTCCGCGGCCAGACGCTCGTTTTCCACCAGTACGTGAGTCAGTTCCATCTGGTCGCCCTTGATGAAACTGGAATCGCCGGATTCAGCGATTTCAACTTTACGCAGCATCTGACGCAGGATCGTCTCGATGTGCTTATCGTTGATCTTCACGCCTTGCAGGCGGTAAACGTCCTGGATCTCGTTAACGATGTACTTGGCCAGCGCACTCACACCCAGCAGACGCAGGATGTCGTGTGGATCGCTTGGGCCGTCGGAGATAACTTCGCCGCGGTTTACCTGTTCGCCTTCGAAGACGTTGAGGTGACGCCACTTCGGAATCAGCTCTTCGTACGGATCGCTACCGTCGTTCGGCGTAATAACCAGACGGCGCTTGCCTTTGGTTTCCTTACCGAATGCGATGGTACCGCTGACTTCAGCCAGAATCGACGCTTCTTTCGGACGACGCGCTTCGAACAAGTCGGCAACACGCGGCAGACCACCGGTGATGTCACGGGTCTTCGAAGTTTCTTGCGGGATACGCGCGATAACATCACCGATCGCGATCTTCGCACCATCCGCTACACCGACCAGGGCGTTGGCTGGCAGGAAGTACTGAGCGATTACGTCAGTGCCTGGCAGCAACAAGTCCTTGCCGTTGTCATCGACCATCTTCACGGCAGGACGGATGTCTTTACCGGCAGCTGGACGATCTTTCGCATCGAGTACTTCAATGTTGGTCATACCGGTCAATTCGTCAGTCTGACGCTTGATCGTGATGCCTTCTTCCATGCCCACGTAGGTCACGGTACCTTTCATTTCGGTAACGATTGGGTGAGTGTGCGGATCCCACTTGGCCACGATTGCGCCAGCGTCGACCTTGTCACCTTCTTTAACCGAAATCACAGCACCGTACGGCAGCTTGTAACGCTCGCGCTCACGACCGTAGTCATCAGCGATTGCCAGCTCACCGGAACGGGACACAGCAACCAGGTGGCCATCCACTCGCTCAACGTGTTTCAGGTTGTGCAGACGGACAGTACCGCCATTCTTCACCTGAACGCTGTCAGCTGCGGAGGTACGGCTTGCCGCACCACCGATGTGGAACGTACGCATGGTCAGCTGGGTACCCGGCTCACCGATGGACTGGGCAGCGATAACGCCGACCGCTTCACCGATGTTCACCTGGTGACCACGAGCCAAGTCACGGCCGTAGCACTTGGCACAAATGCCGTAGCGGGTTTCGCAGCTGATCGGCGAGCGAACGATCACTTCGTCGATGCTGTTGAGTTCGATGAACTCGACCCACTTCTCGTCTACCAGAGTACCGGCAGGAACGATAACTTCCTCGGTGCCTGGCTTGAATACGTCACGGGCAATCACACGACCCAATACGCGCTCACCCAGCGGCTCTACAACGTCACCGCCTTCAATGTGCGGAGTCATCAGCAGGCCGTGCTCGGTGCCGCAATCGATCTCGGTGACAACCAGATCTTGTGCAACGTCTACCAGACGACGAGTCAGGTAACCGGAGTTAGCGGTTTTCAACGCGGTATCCGCAAGACCCTTACGAGCACCGTGAGTGGAGATGAAGTACTGAAGTACGCTCAAACCTTCACGGAAGTTCGCAGTAATCGGCGTTTCGATGATGGAACCGTCCGGCTTGGCCATCAGGCCACGCATACCGGCGAGCTGACGGATCTGCGCAGCAGAACCCCGTGCGCCCGAGTCGGCCATCATGTACATCGAGTTGAAGGACTCTTGGTCAACTTCGTCGCCGTGACGGTCGATGACTTTCTCTTTCGAGAGGTTGGCCATCATCGCCTTGGAAACTTCGTCGTTCGCCTTCGACCAAAGGTCGATTACCTTGTTGTACTTCTCGCCCTGGGTTACCAGGCCGGAGGCGTACTGGCTTTCGATCTCTTTCACTTCGTCGGTGGCAGCACCGATGATGCGGGCTTTTTCATCCGGGATAACGAAGTCGTTAACACCGATGGAAACGCCGGAAATGGTCGAGTAAGCAAAACCGGTGTACATCAACTGGTCAGCGAAGATCACGGTCTCTTTCAAACCAACCACGCGGTAGCACTGGTTGATCAGCTTGGAGATCGCCTTTTTCTTCATCGGCAGGTTGACGACGTCGTACGACAGGCCTTTTGGTACAACCTGATACAACAGCGCACGGCCGACGGTGGTGTCGACAATACGGGTGTTGGTCACGCTGCCGCCATCACGGTCGTTGACGGTTTCGTTGATCCGCACTTTGACCTTGGCGTGCAGTGCGGCTTCGCCGGCACGGAACACACGGTCAACTTCTTGCAGGTCAGCGAACACACGACCTTCGCCCTTGGCGTTGATCGCTTCACGGGTCATGTAGTACAGACCCAATACAACGTCCTGCGACGGAACGATGATTGGCTCACCGTTGGCTGGCGACAGAATGTTGTTGGTCGACATCATCAACGCGCGCGCTTCCAACTGGGCTTCCAGTGTCAGCGGTACGTGCACGGCCATTTGGTCGCCGTCGAAGTCGGCGTTGTACGCAGCACAGACCAGCGGGTGCAGCTGGATAGCCTTACCTTCGATCAGTACCGGTTCAAACGCCTGGATACCCAGACGGTGAAGGGTCGGTGCACGGTTGAGGAGAACCGGGTGTTCGCGGATCACTTCAGCGAGAACGTCCCAAACCTCTGGCAGTTCGCGCTCGACCATTTTCTTGGCCGCTTTGATGGTGGTCGCGAGACCGCGCATTTCCAGCTTGCCGAAGATGAACGGCTTGAACAGCTCCAGAGCCATCTTCTTAGGCAGACCGCACTGGTGCAGACGCAGGGTCGGGCCTACGGTAATTACCGAACGACCGGAGTAGTCAACACGCTTACCGAGCAAGTTCTGACGGAAACGACCTTGCTTACCCTTGATCATGTCAGCCAGGGATTTCAGAGGACGCTTGTTGGAACCAGTGATAGCGCGGCCACGACGACCGTTGTCGAGCAAGGCGTCGACCGCTTCTTGCAACATACGCTTTTCGTTGCGCACGATGATGTCCGGCGCGGACAGATCGAGCAGGCGCTTCAAGCGGTTGTTACGGTTGATCACGCGGCGGTACAGGTCGTTGAGGTCGGACGTCGCGAAACGACCACCGTCCAACGGTACCAGCGGACGCAGGTCTGGCGGCAGAACCGGCAGAACGGTCAGCACCATCCACTCTGGCAAGTTGCCGGAACCCTGGAAGGCTTCCATCAACTTCAGACGCTTGGACAGCTTCTTGATCTTGGTTTCGGAGTTGGTTTGCGGAATTTCTTCACGCAGACGGCCAATCTCGTGCTCCAGGTCGATAGCGTGCAGCAGTTCGCGGACAGCTTCGGCACCCATGCGGGCATCGAAATCGTCGCCGAACTCTTCCAGCGCTTCGAAATACTGCTCGTCGTTCAGCAGCTGACCTTTTTCAAGGGTGGTCATGCCTGGATCGATAACGACATAGCTCTCGAAGTAGAGAACGCGTTCGATATCACGCAGAGTCATGTCCATCAGCAAGCCGATACGGGACGGCAGCGATTTCAGGAACCAGATATGGGCAACTGGCGAAGCCAGTTCGATGTGCGCCATGCGCTCACGACGAACCTTGGCCAGTGCAACTTCAACGCCGCACTTCTCGCAGATCACACCACGGTGCTTCAAGCGCTTGTACTTACCGCACAGGCACTCGTAATCCTTTACCGGGCCAAAGATCTTGGCGCAGAACAGGCCGTCACGCTCAGGTTTGAACGTACGGTAGTTGATGGTTTCCGGCTTTTTAACTTCACCGAACGACCACGAACGGATCATCTCAGGCGATGCCAATCCAATACGGATGGCGTCGAACTCTTCGACTTGACCCTGGTTTTTCAGCAAATTCAGTAGGTCTTTCAAGGCCTTTCCTCCTGGCGGAGCAGAGAGCGGGCTAAACGGCCCCGCTCTCGATTCGCGTCACGTGTTATTCGGTTTCCAGATCGATATCGATGCCGAGGGAACGAATTTCTTTGATCAACACGTTGAAGGACTCGGGCATGCCCGGCTCCATACGGTGATCGCCGTCCACGATGTTTTTGTACATCTTGGTCCGGCCGTTCACATCGTCCGACTTCACTGTGAGCATTTCTTGCAGAGTGTAAGCAGCACCGTATGCTTCCAGTGCCCAGACCTCCATCTCCCCGAAACGCTGACCACCGAACTGAGCCTTACCACCCAGCGGCTGCTGGGTAACGAGGCTGTACGAACCGGTAGAACGAGCGTGCATCTTGTCGTCTACCAAGTGGTTCAGCTTCAGCATGTACATGTAGCCAACAGTAACCGGGCGCTCGAACTTGTTGCCGGTACGGCCGTCGAACAGCTGCATCTGGCCGCTTTCTGGCAGGTCTGCCAGTTTCAGCATGGCCTTGATTTCGCTTTCCTTGGCACCGTCGAACACCGGGGTAGCCATTGGAACGCCGCCGCGCAGGTTCTTCGCCAGATCCAGGATTTCCTGGTCGGAGAAGGTGTCCAGCTCTTCGTTGCGACCGCCGATCTCGTTGTAGATCTCGTGCAGGAACTTACGCAGGTCTGCGACCTTGCGCTGCTCTTCGATCATACGGTTGATCTTCTCGCCCAGACCTTTGGCCGCGAGGCCCAGGTGGGTTTCAAGGATCTGACCAACGTTCATACGCGAAGGTACGCCCAACGGGTTGAGGACGACGTCGACCGGGGTGCCATTGGCATCGTGCGGCATGTCTTCAACCGGCATGATCACGGAGACCACACCCTTGTTACCGTGACGACCAGCCATCTTGTCGCCCGGCTGGATGCGGCGACGGATTGCCAGGTAAACCTTGACGATTTTCAGCACGCCTGGAGCCAGGTCATCGCCCTGCTGCAGTTTGCGCTTCTTGTCTTCAAACTTGTCGTCCAGCAGACGGCGACGATCAACGATGTAGGCCTGAGCCTTCTCGAGCTGCTCGTTCAGAGCATCTTCAGCCATGCGCAGTTTGAACCACTGGCCGTGCTCAAGACCGTCGAGGATTTCGTCGGTGATGTCCTGACCTTTCTTCAGACCTGCGCCGCCTTCAGCCTTGTGGCCTACCAGGGCGGAACGCAGACGTTCGAAGGTCGCGCCTTCAACGATACGGAACTCTTCGTTCAGGTCCTTGCGGATCTCGTCGAGCTGGGTCTTCTCGATGGACAGTGCACGAGCATCACGCTCAACGCCGTCACGGGTGAAGACCTGTACGTCGATGACAGTACCCTTGGTACCGGTAGGCACACGCAGGGAGGTGTCTTTAACGTCGCTGGCTTTTTCACCGAAGATGGCACGCAGCAGTTTTTCTTCCGGAGTCAGTTGAGTCTCGCCTTTCGGGGTGACCTTACCTACCAGGATGTCGCCTGCGCCTACTTCAGCACCTACGTAAACGATACCGGCTTCGTCCAGCTTGTTCAGTGCAGCTTCACCCACGTTCGGGATGTCTGCAGTGATTTCCTCAGGCCCAAGCTTGGTGTCACGTGCCACACAGGTCAGTTCCTGAATGTGGATCGTGGTGAAGCGGTCTTCTTGAACAACACGCTCGGACAGGCAGATGGAGTCTTCGAAGTTGAAGCCGTTCCATGCCATGAACGCGATACGCATGTTCTGGCCCAGAGCCAGCTCACCCATATCGGTGGACGGGCCATCAGCCATGATGTCGCTGCGCTGAACGCGATCACCCTTGCTCACCAGCGGACGCTGGTTGATGCAGGTGTTCTGGTTCGAGCGGGTGTATTTGGTCAGGTTGTAGATGTCGACACCGGCTTCGCCAGTTTCTACTTCGTCATCGGCAACACGAACCACGATACGGCTGGCATCAACGGAATCGATCACGCCGCCACGACGAGCCACGACGCAAACGCCGGAGTCACGAGCTACGTTACGCTCCATGCCGGTACCTACCAGCGGCTTGTCGGCGCGCAGGGTCGGTACAGCTTGACGCTGCATGTTGGAACCCATCAACGCACGGTTGGCGTCATCGTGCTCCAGGAACGGGATCAGCGACGCTGCAACCGACACTACCTGCTTCGGCGACACGTCCATCAAGGTGACGTCTTCCGGCGCCTTGACGGTGAACTCGTTCAAGTGACGAACAGCTACCAGCTCGTCGACCAGGACTTTCTTGTCGTTCATCGTGGCCGAAGCCTGAGCGATCACGTGATCAGCTTCTTCGATGGCGGACAGGAACACGATCTCGTCGGTGACCAGAGCGTCTTTCACCACGCGGTACGGGCTCTCGAGGAAGCCGTACTGGTTGGTGCGCGCATAAGCGGCCAGGGAGTTGATCAGACCGATGTTCGGACCTTCCGGCGTTTCGATCGGGCAAACACGACCGTAGTGCGTCGGGTGTACGTCACGAACTTCAAAGCCAGCACGCTCACGGGTCAGACCGCCCGGGCCCAGTGCAGATACACGGCGCTTGTGGGTGATCTCGGAGAGCGGGTTGTTCTGGTCCATGAACTGGGAAAGCTGGCTGGAACCGAAGAACTCTTTCACCGCCGCAGCCACTGGCTTGGCGTTGATCAGGTCTTGCGGCATCAGGCCTTCGCTTTCAGCCATCGACAGACGCTCTTTGACCGCACGCTCAACACGTACCAGGCCAACGCGGAACTGGTTCTCGGCCATTTCGCCTACACAGCGAACACGACGGTTACCCAGGTGGTCGATGTCATCGACGATGCCTTTGCCGTTACGGATGTCGACCAGGGTCTTCAGTACCGCGACGATGTCTTCCTTGCACAGCACGCCCGAACCTTCGATCTCGGTACGACCGATACGACGGTTGAACTTCATCCGGCCGACCGCAGACAGGTCATAGCGCTCAGGGCTGAAGAACAGGTTGTTGAACAGGGTTTCGGCAGCGTCTTTGGTTGGTGGCTCACCAGGACGCATCATGCGATAGATCTCGACCAGCGCTTCCAATTGGTTGCTGGTGGAGTCGATCTTCAGCGTGTCGGAAATGAACGGACCGCAGTCGATGTCGTTGGTATACAGGGTCTCGATGCGAACAACCTGAGCCTTGGCGATTTTGGCCAGGATTTCGGTGTTCAGCTCGGTGTTGCACTCAGCCAGGATTTCGCCTGTAGCTGGGTGAACGATGACCTTGGCGGTCGTGCGGCCAAGGACGTAGTCCAGAGGCACTTCCAGCTCTTTGATACCGGCTTTTTCGATCTGGTTGATGTGGCGCGCAGTGATACGACGGCCAGCTTCAACAATGACCTTGCCCTTTTCATCCTGAATGTCCAGGACAGCAATTTCACCACGCAGACGCGAAGCAATCAGCTCCAGCTTGAGGGTTTCATCCTTCAGGCTGAATACGTTGGTGGTGTAGAAGGCGTCCAGCACTTGCTCAGTGGTGTAGCCGAGCGCGCGCAGCAGTACCGAGGCCGGCAGCTTGCGACGACGGTCGATACGCACGAACACGCAGTCTTTCGGATCGAACTCGAAGTCCAACCACGAACCACGGTAAGGAATGATCCGCGCGGAGTACAGGAGCTTACCAGAGCTGTGCGTCTTGCCGCGGTCGTGGTCGAAGAACACGCCCGGGGAACGGTGCAGCTGGGAAACGATCACACGTTCGGTACCGTTGATAACGAAGGTACCGTTCTCAGTCATCAGTGGGATTTCGCCCATGTAGACTTCTTGCTCTTTGATGTCCTTGATCGCTTTGTTCGACGATTCTTTGTCGAAAATGATCAGACGGACTTTTACCCGCAAAGGTACGGCGTACGTAACACCGCGCAACACGCATTCTTTGACATCAAATGCCGGTTCGCCCAGGCGATAACCGACGTACTCCAGCGCAGCATTGCCGGAGTAGCTGATGATCGGGAAAACGGATTTGAAGGCCGCATGCAGGCCCACGTCGCGGAACTGATCTTTGGTCGCTCCCGCCTGCAAGAATTCACGATACGAATCCAGCTGGATAGCCAGAAGGTACGGGACATCCATGACGTCCGGCAACTTGCTAAAGTCCTTGCGGATACGTTTTTTCTCAGTATATGAGTAAGCCATCAGCGTTCCCCAGCTTGGTCACCTGCTTGTTTGGCCCCCCCGACGGGAGCAGCCAGAAAATCTCGCAAACCCCATGGTTTGCACCACCGCATCGGGTGGCTACAGCGCGTTAATGGCGGCGACCGAGTCGTCAGCCAAGAACGGAAAAAGGCCGGTGGCAAGAGCCACCAGCCATCAGCCTTCAGCTTAACGCTTGGGCTGGAGACGCAAGGTCGATGCTTACTTCAGCTCGACTTTAGCGCCTGCTTCTTCCAGTGCTGCTTTGGCTTTGTCAGCTGCGTCTTTGGTAACAGCTTCCAGAACCTGGGCAGGAGCGCCGTCAACTACAGCCTTGGCTTCTTTCAGGCCCAGACCGGTCAGTTCACGTACTGCCTTGATCACGTTTACTTTCTTCTCGCCAGCTTCCAGCAGCATGACGTTGAATTCGGTTTGCTCTTCAGCAGCAACAGCAGCAACAGCTGGGCCAGCGGAAGCAGCGGCAGCGGAAACGCCGAATTTTTCTTCGAAAGCTTTGATCAGCTCAACAACCTGCAGAACCGACATTTCAGCTACGGCGTTGAGGATATCGTCTTGGGAGATAGACATTGCTGTATTTCCTGAATTGGGGGACGGCCTACTCGGCCATCGAAATAAACAAAAATACGCGAGAGAAGTCGCTCAGCCTTAGGCTGCGGCAGCTTCTTTTTGCTCGCGAACTGCGGCCAGAGTACGAGCCAGCTTGCTGGTAGCGCCTTGAATCACGCTCATCAGCTGCGAAATGGCTTCGTCGCGGGTCGGCAGTGTTGCCAGTACGTCGATTTGGTTAGCTGCGAGGAACTTGCCCTCGAACGCAGCTGCCTTGATCTCGAACTTTTCCTGACTCTTGGCGAATTCTTTGAACAAACGGGCAGCAGCGCCTGGATGTTCTTTGGAGAACGCGATCAGAGTCGGGCCGGTGAACACGTCGTTGAGGACACTGTATTCAGTGTCAGCAACAGCGCGCTTGAGCAGGGTGTTACGTACAACACGTACGTATACGCCAGCTTCACGAGCCTCTTTACGGAGTCCGGTCATAGCGCCTACTGTCACACCACGGGCATCAGCCACGACAGCGGACAGAGCAGCTTTGGCAGCCTCGTTGACTTCAGCGACGATGGCCTTCTTGTCTTCGAGATTAATTGCCACGGGTTTAACTCCTGCTTGTTACCGTTTCATCTGGCCGGAGCCGGATGTCGTTTTGGTGTCTGATTCGGTAAGGAACCGGGAGCACCATCTGCGTAGGCTTGTGGTTTAAGACTTGCGCCGCCTACGGTCTTGGATAGCCCCCGCCAGGCAGGGACCCCAATTTTTTCAATTGGCGCGATCGCTCGCGCCAATCTGTGTCTTATACGTCCAGCGAACCTTGGTCGATGACCAGACCTGGGCCCATAGTGGTGCTCAGGGTAACGCGCTTGACGTAGATACCTTTCGAGGAAGCTGGCTTGATACGCTTCAGATCAGCGATCAGGGCTTCAACGTTTTCCTTCAGCTTGACGGCGTCGAAGCCGACCTTGCCAACGGAGGTGTGAATGATGCCGTTTTTGTCGGTGCGATAACGAACCTGACCAGCCTTGGCGTTTTTAACCGCGGTGGCTACGTCTGGCGTTACAGTGCCGACTTTAGGGTTAGGCATCAGACCACGTGGACCGAGGATCTGACCCAACTGACCCACAACGCGCATTGCATCCGGGGAAGCAATAACGACGTCGTAGTTCAGGTCGCCGCCTTTCATTTCGGCAGCCAGGTCGTCCATGCCAACGCGATCAGCGCCGGCGGCCAGAGCAGCTTCAGCTGCCGGGCCTTGGGTGAAGACAGCTACACGTACAGTCTTGCCAGTACCGTGTGGCAGCACAGTTGCGCTACGAACGACCTGGTCGGATTTACGTGGGTCAACGCCCAGGTTTACAGCAACGTCAACGGACTCGCTGAACTTGACAGTCGACAGCTCGGTCAGCAGAGCAGCAGCGTCTACAAAATTGTAGGACTTGCCCGCTTCGATTTTGCCGGCGATAGCCTTTTGACGCTTGGTCAGCTTAGCCATTACACACCCTCCACGTTAAGGCCCATGCTACGAGCAGAACCGGCGATGGTACGCACGGCTGCATCCATATCAGCTGCAGTCAGATCCGCGTTTTTGGTTTTCGCGATTTCTTCCAGCTGAGCACGAGTTACGGTGCCAACCTTAACGGTGTTAGGACGAGCGGAACCGCTAGTCAGACCAGCAGCTTTCTTCAGCAGAACCGAAGCCGGGGTCGACTTGGTTTCGAAAGTGAAGCTACGGTCGCTGTATACAGTGATGATCACTGGAGTCGGCAGACCTGGCTCAAGACCCTGAGTACGGGCGTTGAAGGCCTTGCAGAATTCCATGATGTTCACGCCGTGCTGACCCAGAGCTGGACCAACAGGTGGACTTGGGTTGGCCTGAGCGGCCTTCACTTGCAGCTTGATGTAAGCGGTAATCTTCTTGGCCATGAGGCACTCCAATTACGGGTTCAAGCGCCTCGAAAGGCTCCCCGGTTACTTGCGCGTTTATCCCAGTGACGACAAAACCCCACAGCCTAAGGCTGCGGGGTTGGGATGCTTGCTCAGCTAGACCTTCTCGACCTGGCTGAACTCCAGCTCTACCGGAGTAGAGCGACCGAAAATGAGCACCGCCACTTGGATCCGGCTCTTTTCGTAGTTAACTTCTTCGACAGTACCGTTGAAATCAGCAAACGGACCATCTGTGACACGAACAACCTCACCCGGCTCGAACAACGTCTTCGGCTTAGGCTTGTCGCTACCATCAGCAACGCGGCGCAGAATCGCTTCTGCTTCTTTGTCGGTGATAGGAGCAGGCTTATCAGCGGTACCGCCAATGAAACCCATGACACGAGGGGTATCCTTGACCAAGTGCCAAGTACCTTCATTCATGTCCATCTGAACCAGCACATAGCCTGGGAAGAACTTGCGTTCACTCTTGCGCTTCTGGCCATTCCGCATTTCAACCACTTCTTCAGTGGGAACCAGAATTTCGCCGAAACCATCTTCCATGCCTGCCAGCTTTACGCGCTCTAGCAAAGAGCGCATAACATGCTTCTCGTAACCCGAGTAAGCATGCACAACGTACCAACGCTTAGCCACGGGACACCCTTAGCCAACAATCAAGGAAACAAGCCAGCCGAGCAGGGAATCAAGCCCCCACAACAGCAACGCCATAACCAGAACAACAGCCACAACGATCAACGTGGTCTGCGTGGTTTCTTGGCGAGTCGGCCAAACGACTTTACGAATTTCGGTGCGAGCTTCCTTTACCAGGACCGCGAAAGACTTGCCTTTGGCAGTCTGCAGGCCTACAAAGGCAGCAACAGCAGCAAGAGCAAGCAAAGCGAGCACGCGGTACAGGATCGGCGAAGCAGAATAGTACTGATTGCCAACAACGCCTACGACCACCAAGGCGACTACAGCGAGCCACTTGACCAGATCGAAACGAGAGCTTTGAGCTTCAGCCTTAGGAGTCATCTATGAAGATCCTGTGAAAAGAAAGCCAGATACACCACGTGAATCTGGCAGGTCAGGAGGGAATCGAACCCCCAACCTACGGTTTTGGAGACCGTCGCTCTGCCAATTGAGCTACTGACCTAAAACAAAATCAGGCCGACCATTATGCAGGCCTGAAAAAGACTTTACAACAACCAACCCCACTAGACTTGAAATCACCTAACCATAAGAGCCAGATACACACCAACAAGCCGAGGCAGCTGTTAAAACAAAGGCAGATATTTTCATATCTGCCTTGTCATATGGAGCTCTTGAGCGGATTTGAACCGCTGACCTCACCCTTACCAAGGGTGTGCTCTACCAACTGAGCTACAAGAGCGAAACATCTTGCACAACCTGCAAACTTGGAGCGGGTAGCGGGAATCGAACCCGCATCATCAGCTTGGAAGGCTGAGGTTCTACCACTAAACTATACCCGCGGAGCTTGCAGCTCACGCTAAAAATGGTGGAGGGGGAAGGATTCGAACCTTCGAAGTCGTAGACGTCAGATTTACAGTCTGATCCCTTTGGCCGCTCGGGAACCCCTCCTAAGCGAGCCGGCATTTTACATCACGCCGGCCTTCTGTCAAGCATTTTCTCATTTAAAAATATGAGGTTAGCTGCGTTGACCTTCGCTTCACGCTGTAGGCCTTAAAGGTCTTCACTGCGAAGCGGGCGCCATTCTATGCAAACTATTCGAGAGATGCAACGCCTTCGCACAACATTATTTTATGTTTTAACTCATTGAATTCCTTAGCAAGGTTTTCAAATGGCAGATCCTCAGCCAGGCGTCGGCTTTCAGGGGCTACACGCAGCCAATAGCCGGAAGCATCGACAGTATTCAGCAATTGAACCTTGACCTTTATATCCAGGCTCGTGAGCCGCTGCTCAACGGCCTGCGCCTGTCGCTGGTCCGCAAAGCCACCAATGTACAAACACGTATTTTGCGCATCAGCTGCCTTTGCACGCTCTTTGCGCGCTACAACGTCAGAGGATTCGCTGAGCAGTCGGATGTCCTGTTGCGACCCCTTGTAAAGGCTCAGGGGCGTGACATCTTTGGCGCGCAACGGTGCTTCTTGTTGATGCCAAATGTAATAGAAGGCGTTGAGGACGAGTAAAAGCAAAAACAACCAACGCATAATCACCTCAGGACAAAGGGCAAGCCATCGCCAAACCGACAAAAACCAGATCTGGAACGAGTCTGGCCTGCGGGACTGCATCTACCACCAAATCGGCGTCCCCTCCGGTGAGAAAAACAGTGAAATCATCACCCCAGTAGCTTCGCGCCAACTCCAACTGAGTCAGTACGAACCCTCTCAGCATAAGCGTACAACCTCGTTCCACGGCCTCAGCAGTCGTACGACCTGGAGAGAGTCGTTCCATCGCCCTTTCAGCAGCAGCGTCGTCGTAGCGTATCTTGCGTGTATGAGTTCGCAACTGGTTGCGCATGAGCGGCATACCCGGGCAAATGAAACCGCCAAGGTGCTCACCGTCCGCGGCAATAAAATCCGCCGTGGCTGCCGTACCAAAATCAAGCACCAAGCAAGCGCCGCGTGCCAGCTTGAATCCACCGAGCATTGCCAACCAGCGATCAAGGCCCAGACGCTCAAAATCTTCGTAGCCGTTGCGCACTCCTGCCATCTCACGCGCAGGCACAGCACAGGAAACAGCAACCCCGAAAGCCTCATGCAGTGCCTCGACCAGTTTGCTTGTTTCTTCCAGGGCACGAACACTCACCAATCGGCAACGCGTTAGCAACAGTCCGGGAAGCGCCACAAGGCTGTCAATCAATGCCAGGTCTGAACCGACAACCCCTTCCGCCGACGCACGCGTATCACCGACATCAAGCACACGCCACTTGATAAAGCTATTCCCGCAGTCGAGCTCAAGAATCATCACGCAACCTCAGGCTTAGCTCACCACCACTGTATATTTTCTCAACACCATCAACACTCAAGCGCAATGCCCCCTGGTGATCGACCCCCAGTACAACTCCATCAATTTGGTGGACACCCGCAATAAGGGATACCGGACGCCCCTGCCAAGCGTGATTCTGCTCCCACTCTTCTTGAAGCGCGATAAAACCGCCCAGGCGGTGCCGCTCAAGGTAGTCTTGCAACTGCAACCCCAATCGCGCCACCAAAGCGTTACGATCCACCGGAGAGCCTGTCTGTAACTGAAGTGAAGTCCATTGCTGGTCCACATCGTCGGCTCTCTGCATATTCACGTTGATGCCTATTCCAAGGACAACGTGACAGATATCCGCAGGGTCACCGACCAACTCCAGCAAAATGCCGGCAATCTTCTTCTGACCCACCAGAACATCGTTAGGCCATTTCAGCTCTGCCCCCTGCACACCAGACTCGCGCAAGGCCTGCATGACCGCCAAGCCCACAACCAGGCTCAGCCCCTCCAACTGCCGAAGCCCCGACTCGATGCGCAATACGAGGCTGTAATACACATTCTGCGCAAATGGACTCACCCACTTCCGCCCCCTCCGCCCCCGGCCGGCCGTTTGCTGCTCCGCAAGCACTAGAAACGGCGCCTCGCACCCGGCACCAACAAGACGCAAGGCTTCAGCATTTGTGGAGTCAATGGAGTCAGATATATGAATGGGCCACACCAAGGAGGGCGCATTCAGCGCAATATCTTCAGCAGTCAAGAACACCAGCGGTGACGCCAACTGGTACCCCTTCCCTCGCACCTTATGTATGGGCAGATTCAATTCTGCTTCCAGGTGCTGGAGTTGCTTCCAGACAGCACTGCGGCTAACACCAAGGGCGGCGCCCAGCGCTTCCCCCGAGTGGAATCGGCCATCTTTCAGAAGTTTTAACAGCGTCAGCATGCAAATATCGCCTCACAATGAGGCACGCATGATAGCCATGCGCAGGGTCATTGCATAGAAACGCAGGACTTTAGCACTGAAGGTCGCCGAAAAATGGACATTTCCATGCTTTTCGACCGCCCAAAACAAAACCCCATCTGCTTTCGCAAATGGGGTTTCGGAATTTAATCTTGACGATGACCTACTCTCACATGGGGAAACCCCACACTACCATCGGCGATGCATCGTTTCACTGCTGAGTTCGGGATGGGATCAGGTGGTTCCAATGCTCTATGGTCGTCAAGAAATTCGGGTACTGAGTCGTGACCTGATGGCCTCGCTTCAGCAAATTGGGTATGTGACAGATCGGTGTTTTGTGAGATATCGAACTTTCGGTTCGTATCATCTTCACACACCGCAATCTGATGCTCGTTAGAGTAGTCAAATTGCTTGGGTGTTATATGGTCAAGCCTCACGGGCAATTAGTATTGGTTAGCTCAACGCCTCACAGCGCTTACACACCCAACCTATCAACGTCGTAGTCTTCGACGGCCCTTCAGGGAACTCAAGGTTCCAGTGAGATCTCATCTTGAGGCTAGTTTCCCGCTTAGATGCTTTCAGCGGTTATCTATTCCGAACATAGCTACCCGGCAATGCCACTGGCGTGACAACCGGAACACCAGAGGTTCGTCCACTCCGGTCCTCTCGTACTAGGAGCAGCCCCTCTCAAATCTCAAACGTCCACGGCAGATAGGGACCGAACTGTCTCACGACGTTCTAAACCCAGCTCGCGTACCACTTTAAATGGCGAACAGCCATACCCTTGGGACCGGCTTCAGCCCCAGGATGTGATGAGCCGACATCGAGGTGCCAAACACCGCCGTCGATATGAACTCTTGGGCGGTATCAGCCTGTTATCCCCGGAGTACCTTTTATCCGTTGAGCGATGGCCCTTCCATACAGAACCACCGGATCACTAAGACCTACTTTCGTACCTGCTCGACGTGTCTGTCTCGCAGTCAAGCGCGCTTTTGCCTTTATACTCTACGACCGATTTCCGACCGGTCTGAGCGCACCTTCGTACTCCTCCGTTACTCTTTAGGAGGAGACCGCCCCAGTCAAACTACCCACCATACACTGTCCTCGATCCGGATAACGGACCTGAGTTAGAACCTCAAAGTTGCCAGGGTGGTATTTCAAGGATGGCTCCACGCGAACTGGCGTCCACGCTTCAAAGCCTCCCACCTATCCTACACAAGCAAATTCAAAGTCCAGTGCAAAGCTATAGTAAAGGTTCACGGGGTCTTTCCGTCTAGCCGCGGATACACTGCATCTTCACAGCGATTTCAATTTCACTGAGTCTCGGGTGGAGACAGCGCCGCCATCGTTACGCCATTCGTGCAGGTCGGAACTTACCCGACAAGGAATTTCGCTACCTTAGGACCGTTATAGTTACGGCCGCCGTTTACCGGGGCTTCGATCAAGAGCTTCGCGTTAGCTAACCCCATCAATTAACCTTCCGGCACCGGGCAGGCGTCACACCCTATACGTCCACTTTCGTGTTTGCAGAGTGCTGTGTTTTTAATAAACAGTCGCAGCGGCCTGGTATCTTCGACCGGCATGAGCTTACGGAGCAAGTCCTTCACCCTCACCGGCGCACCTTCTCCCGAAGTTACGGTGCCATTTTGCCTAGTTCCTTCACCCGAGTTCTCTCAAGCGCCTTGGTATTCTCTACCCAACCACCTGTGTCGGTTTGGGGTACGGTTCCTGGTTACCTGAAGCTTAGAAGCTTTTCTTGGAAGCATGGCATCAACCACTTCGCTAACTAAAAGTTAGCTCGTCATCAGCTCTCGGCCTTAAGATCCCGGATTTACCTAAGATCTCAGCCTACCACCTTAAACTTGGACAACCAACGCCAAGCTGGCCTAGCCTTCTCCGTCCCTCCATCGCAATAACCAGAAGTACAGGAATATTAACCTGTTTTCCATCGACTACGCTTTTCAGCCTCGCCTTAGGGACCGACTAACCCTGCGTCGATTAACGTTGCGCAGGAAACCTTGGTCTTTCGGCGTGGGTGTTTTTCACACCCATTGTCGTTACTCATGTCAGCATTCGCACTTCTGATACCTCCAGCAAGCTTCTCAACTCACCTTCACAGGCTTACAGAACGCTCCTCTACCGCATCACTTACGTGATACCCGTAGCTTCGGTGTATGGTTTGAGCCCCGTTACATCTTCCGCGCAGGCCGACTCGACTAGTGAGCTATTACGCTTTCTTTAAAGGGTGGCTGCTTCTAAGCCAACCTCCTAGCTGTCTAAGCCTTCCCACATCGTTTCCCACTTAACCATAACTTTGGGACCTTAGCTGACGGTCTGGGTTGTTTCCCTTTTCACGACGGACGTTAGCACCCGCCGTGTGTCTCCCATGCTCGGCACTTGTAGGTATTCGGAGTTTGCATCGGTTTGGTAAGTCGGGATGACCCCCTAGCCGAAACAGTGCTCTACCCCCTACAGTGATACATGAGGCGCTACCTAAATAGCTTTCGAGGAGAACCAGCTATCTCCGAGCTTGATTAGCCTTTCACTCCGATCCACAGGTCATCCGCTAACTTTTCAACGGTAGTCGGTTCGGTCCTCCAGTTAGTGTTACCCAACCTTCAACCTGCCCATGGATAGATCGCCCGGTTTCGGGTCTATTCCCAGCGACTAGACGCCCTATTAAGACTCGCTTTCGCTACGCCTCCCCTATTCGGTTAAGCTCGCCACTGAAAATAAGTCGCTGACCCATTATACAAAAGGTACGCAGTCACCTAACAAAGTAGGCTCCCACTGCTTGTACGCATACGGTTTCAGGATCTATTTCACTCCCCTCTCCGGGGTTCTTTTCGCCTTTCCCTCACGGTACTAGTTCACTATCGGTCAGTCAGTAGTATTTAGCCTTGGAGGATGGTCCCCCCATATTCAGACAAAGTTTCTCGTGCTCCGTCCTACTCGATTTCATGACTAAGAGATTTTCGCGTACAGGGCTATCACCCACTATGGCCGTACTTTCCAGAACGTTCCGCTAATCTCAAAGCCACTTAAGGGCTAGTCCCCGTTCGCTCGCCACTACTAAGGGAATCTCGGTTGATTTCTTTTCCTCAGGGTACTTAGATGTTTCAGTTCCCCTGGTTCGCCTCTTGCACCTATGTATTCAGTACAAGATAACCATCTTATGATGGCTGGGTTCCCCCATTCAGACATCTCCGGATCAAAGTCTGTTTGCCGACTCCCCGAAGCTTTTCGCAGGCTACCACGTCTTTCATCGCCTCTGACTGCCAAGGCATCCACCGTATGCGCTTCTTCACTTGACCATATAACCCCAAGCAATCTGGTTATACTGTGAAGACAACATTCGCCGAAAATTCGAATTTCTCAATTAAGAGAACTCACAAATTTTACCTTAGCCTGATCCGTTACCAGTGAAAGTAACGTTCAGTCTATCTTTCTATCACATACCCAAATTTTTAAAGAACGATCTAATCAAAGACTAGAAATCAATATTCACACTGGAATATTCATTTCTAAACTCTAACAGCAGAAGCAGTTATATGGTGGAGCCAAACGGGATCGAACCGTTGACCTCCTGCGTGCAAGGCAGGCGCTCTCCCAGTTGAGCTATGGCCCCATAACAAAATTGGTGGGTCTGGGCAGATTCGAACTGCCGACCTCACCCTTATCAGGGGTGCGCTCTAACCAACTGAGCTACAGACCCAATTTCGAGCGCAACTGATTAGCTATGAGCTATCAGCTTGGAGCTTAAAGCTGCTTCTATCGTCTTCTTCAATGAATCAAGCAATTCGTGTGGGAACTTATGGAGCAGCTGATGTCGTCGATTAAGGAGGTGATCCAGCCGCAGGTTCCCCTACGGCTACCTTGTTACGACTTCACCCCAGTCATGAATCACACCGTGGTAACCGTCCTCCCGAAGGTTAGACTAGCTACTTCTGGTGCAACCCACTCCCATGGTGTGACGGGCGGTGTGTACAAGGCCCGGGAACGTATTCACCGCGACATTCTGATTCGCGATTACTAGCGATTCCGACTTCACGCAGTCGAGTTGCAGACTGCGATCCGGACTACGATCGGTTTTATGGGATTAGCTCCACCTCGCGGCTTGGCAACCCTCTGTACCGACCATTGTAGCACGTGTGTAGCCCAGGCCGTAAGGGCCATGATGACTTGACGTCATCCCCACCTTCCTCCGGTTTGTCACCGGCAGTCTCCTTAGAGTGCCCACCATTACGTGCTGGTAACTAAGGACAAGGGTTGCGCTCGTTACGGGACTTAACCCAACATCTCACGACACGAGCTGACGACAGCCATGCAGCACCTGTCTCAATGTTCCCGAAGGCACCAATCTATCTCTAGAAAGTTCATTGGATGTCAAGGCCTGGTAAGGTTCTTCGCGTTGCTTCGAATTAAACCACATGCTCCACCGCTTGTGCGGGCCCCCGTCAATTCATTTGAGTTTTAACCTTGCGGCCGTACTCCCCAGGCGGTCAACTTAATGCGTTAGCTGCGCCACTAAAAGCTCAAGGCTTCCAACGGCTAGTTGACATCGTTTACGGCGTGGACTACCAGGGTATCTAATCCTGTTTGCTCCCCACGCTTTCGCACCTCAGTGTCAGTATTAGTCCAGGTGGTCGCCTTCGCCACTGGTGTTCCTTCCTATATCTACGCATTTCACCGCTACACAGGAAATTCCACCACCCTCTACCATACTCTAGTCAGTCAGTTTTGAATGCAGTTCCCAGGTTGAGCCCGGGGATTTCACATCCAACTTAACAAACCACCTACGCGCGCTTTACGCCCAGTAATTCCGATTAACGCTTGCACCCTCTGTATTACCGCGGCTGCTGGCACAGAGTTAGCCGGTGCTTATTCTGTCGGTAACGTCAAAACAATCACGTATTAGGTAACTGCCCTTCCTCCCAACTTAAAGTGCTTTACAATCCGAAGACCTTCTTCACACACGCGGCATGGCTGGATCAGGCTTTCGCCCATTGTCCAATATTCCCCACTGCTGCCTCCCGTAGGAGTCTGGACCGTGTCTCAGTTCCAGTGTGACTGATCATCCTCTCAGACCAGTTACGGATCGTCGCCTTGGTGAGCCATTACCTCACCAACTAGCTAATCCGACCTAGGCTCATCTGATAGCGCAAGGCCCGAGGGTCCCCTGCTTTCTCCCGTAGGACGTATGCGGTATTAGCGTTCGTTTCCGAACGTTATCCCCCACTACCAGGCAGATTCCTAGGCATTACTCACCCGTCCGCCGCTCTCAAGAGAAGCAAGCTTCTCTCTACCGCTCGACTTGCATGTGTTAGGCCTGCCGCCAGCGTTCAATCTGAGCCATGATCAAACTCTTCAGTTCAAACATCTTTGGGTTTTTAAGAAACCCTAAACTTGGCTCAGCAATCGTTGGTTACATCTTTGATTTCTCGCGGAGTAACTTGTGATGCTGATAATCTTGTTGACTATCAGTCTGACTCCACAAGCACCCACACGAATTGCTTGATTCAGTTGTTAAAGAGCGGTTGGCTAAGATCTTTCGTCTCAACCGAGGCGCGCATTCTACAGCAGCCTCATTTGCTGTCAAGTGATTATTTTCAGAAGCTTTCGAAGAATTCTTCAACAACTTCAACCACTTGCGCCTTCGATCTCTCGTTAGCGGGAGGCGAATTCTACAGCGTTACACGCTGCTGTCAACACCTCTTTTTCAACTTCCTTTTGGCTTCGATGAACTGAAGCAACCTGCTGCCGAAACTTACATAACTCTTTGTTTACCAAGGAGTTTTCCGTTTCGACTGCGCCGGAAGTGGGGCGAATTATAGACAGATACAATTCGCCGTCAACACCTAATTCCAGTTTTATTCGGATTTGAGCGTAATACGCGCAAATGCCTTCTTACCAGCCTGGCAAACATGGGTGGCACCCAGCTCGTATATAAAGGTGCGATCCACGACCTCACCATCAATACGCACACCACCGGAACCCAGAAGGTCACGCGCAACCGCCGAATTCTTGACCAGACCCGCTTTATTAAGGACAGCAGCAATCGGCATCGCCTCAGCCGCAGACAGCTCAATCTCCGGCAGATCATCCGGCAGCTCGCCATCCTTCATGCGATTGCCCGCTGCACGGTGAGCACTGGCCGCAGCCTCTTCACCATGGAAGCGCGCAACAATCTCTTCGGCCAGCTTGATCTTCACATCTCGCGGATTTGCGCCTGCCTCAACATCAGCACGCAGCGCATTGATTTCATCCATCGAGCGGAAACTCAGCAACTCGAAGTAACGCCACATCAGCGCATCAGGAATCGAAACCAGCTTGCCGTACATCACGCCCGGCGCTTCTTGGATACCGACATAGTTGCCCAGAGACTTGGACATCTTCTTGACGCCATCCAAGCCCTCCAGCAAAGGCATGGTCAGAATGCACTGGGCCTCTTGCCCGTATGCGCGCTGCAACTCACGCCCCATCAACAGGTTGAACTTCTGGTCGGTACCGCCCAGCTCAACATCCGCGCGCAAGGCTACCGAGTCGTACCCCTGAACCAGCGGGTAGAGGAACTCATGAATGGCGATCGGCTGATTGGTGGAGTAGCGCTTGTCGAAGTCATCACGCTCAAGCATGCGCGCAACGGTGTACTGGGAAGTCAGGCGGATGAAATCCGCCGGCCCCATCTGATCCATCCAAGTGGAGTTGAATGCCACTTCGGTCTTGGCCGGATCGAGAATCTTGAACACCTGAGTTTTGTAGGTCTCGGCATTATCGAGAACCTGCTCACGCGTCAGTGGCGGGCGCGTGGCGCTCTTGCCGCTCGGATCACCGATCATCCCGGTGAAGTCACCTATAAGGAAGATGACCTGATGCCCCAATTCCTGGAACTGGCGCAGCTTATTAATAAGCACGGTATGACCCAGGTGCAGATCCGGCGCAGTCGGATCAAAGCCAGCCTTAATACGCAGGGGCTGACCACGCTTGAGCTTTTCGATCAGCTCAGCTTCGACCAACAGTTCTTCCGCACCACGTTTTATCAGCGCTAGCTGCTCTTCAACCGACTTCATAACAGACCCGCAAGGCTCAGATTCAAAAGGGAACCAACCATACAAGATCAGGGACTAATTACAAGTTTTGCCCTGCGAACGGACACCGTTCAGCAAGCCCAGCGTTCGCGAGCTTGCGCCACAGATGATTTGGTTATATTTTATACAGTTATTTCATCTTCATCATGTCATTCATCTTTTCCATTTCATCTTCAAAGTCAAAATTACCTATGACCACTGAACCGTCTAAAGCGCCGCCGCTTTACCCGAAGACCCACCTGCTCGCCGCAAGTGGTATCGCCGCCCTTCTCAGCCTGGCACTCCTGGTATTCCCTTCCAGTGACGTAGAAGCCAAACGAACATCCCTGAGCCTTGACCTGGAAAGTCCAGTTGAACAACTGACACAAGATCAAGACGCTTCCGACGCGCAACAAGCCACAAATGCACCCACCGAATCACCGTTCGCGCAGATAGAAAGCGGTCCTGAAGATACCCAGCAAGCCGCCCAAGAGCCGCCCGCGCCGGCTGCCGACGCCGCCAAAAATCCACAACACCGAGAAGTGGTCGTGGCCAGGGGCGACACATTGTCGACCCTGTTCGAGAAAGTCGGCCTCCCTGCAGCCACCGTCAATGAAGTGCTGGCCAGCGACAAGCAGGCCAAGCAATTCACCCAGCTCAAACACGGCCAGAAACTTGAGTTCGAACTGACGCCCGACGGCCAGTTGCACAACCTGCACAGCAATGTCAGCGATCTCGAGAGCATCACCCTGACCAAAGGCGCCAAGGGTTTTGCCTTCAACCGCATCACCACCAAACCCGTGATGCGCTCCGCCTATGTCCACGGCGTCATCAATAGCTCTCTGTCGCAGTCGGCTGCCCGCGCCGGCCTGTCCCACAGCTTGACCATGGACATGGCCAGCGTGTTTGGCTACGACATCGACTTCGCCCAGGACATCCGCCAAGGCGACGAATTCGACGTGATCTACGAGCAGAAAGTCGCCAACGGCAAGGTCGTCGGCACCGGCAACATTCTCTCTGCGCGCTTTACCAACCGCGGCAAGACCTACACCGCCGTGCGTTACACCAACAAACAAGGCAACAGCAGCTACTACACCGCCGATGGCAATAGCATGCGCAAGGCCTTCATCCGCACCCCGGTGGACTTCGCTCGTATTAGCTCGCGTTTCTCCATGGGTCGCAAGCATCCAATTCTGAACAAAATCCGCGCCCACAAAGGCGTGGACTATGCGGCTCCGCGTGGTACACCGATCAAAGCGGCAGGTGACGGCAAAGTCTTACTGGCCGGGCGTCGTGGTGGCTACGGCAACACCGTGATCATCCAGCACGGCAACACCTACCGTACGCTATACGGCCACATGCAAGGCTTCGCCAAGGGCGTGAAAACCGGCGGCACTGTGAAGCAAGGCCAGGTGATTGGCTATATCGGCACTACCGGCCTGTCCACTGGCCCGCATTTGCACTATGAGTTCCAGGTCAATGGCGTGCACGTTGACCCGCTGGGTCAAAAGCTGCCAATGGCCGACCCGATCGCCAAGGCTGAACGCGCCCGCTTCATGCAACAGAGCCAGCCATTGATGGCACGCATGGATCAGGAACGCTCCACCTTGCTGGCTTCGGCGAAGCGTTAAGGCATGCCTCTCTATGTAGGTGTGATGTCCGGGACCAGCCTCGATGGCCTGGATATCGCCGTGATCGAGCAAGGCCCGGCGATCAAGTTGATCGCCTCGCACTACATCCCCATGCCAGATACCTTACGTGCCGAACTGCTTGCCTTGTGCGCCAGCGGGCCGGATGAAATCGCCCGCTCTGCCATGGCCCAGCAGAACTGGGTGAAGCTGGCCGCACACGGTATTCACACGCTGCTCGATCAGCAAAACCTCAAGCCCCAGGACATTCGTGCGATCGGCAGCCATGGCCAGACCATCCGCCATGAGCCCGCCCGCGGCTTTACCGTGCAAATCGGTAACCCGGCCTTGCTCACCGAGCTGACAAATATCACCGTGGTCAGCGATTTCCGCAGCCGTGATGTGGCCGCCGGTGGCCAGGGCGCGCCGCTGGTGCCCGCCTTCCACGAAGCGCTGTTTGGCGAGCACACCGGTAACCGTGCGGTATTGAATGTAGGAGGTTTCAGTAACCTCAGCCTGATTGAAACCGGCAAGCCTGTAGCCGGCTTCGATTGCGGCCCAGGCAACGTCCTATTGGATGCATGGATTCACCAACTACACGGCGAACGTTTTGATCGCGATGGTCAGTGGGCCGCCAGCGGAAAGGTCGAGCCCCAGTTGCTCAGCGCCCTGCTCAGCGACCCCTTCTTCGTGACCAAAGGCCCCAAGAGCACTGGGCGCGAAGTGTTCAACCTGGAATGGCTGCACCAACACCTTGGCCTCTTGCCTGCATTTGAGCCCCAGAATGTGCAGGCAACGCTGCTTGAGCTGACCGCCCTGACGATCGTTGAGTCCTTACAGTCAGCCCAACCCCATACAGAAACATTGCTGGTCTGCGGCGGCGGCGCTCACAATTCCACGCTCATGAGTCGTCTGGCCGCTCTGCTACCGTCAACCCACGTCAGCAGCACCGCCACCTACGGCGTGCACCCCGACTGGGTCGAAGCCATGGCCTTCGCCTGGCTGGCCCACTGCTGCCTTGAGGGCATTGCCGCCAACCGGCCGAGCGTCACCGGCGCACGTGGGCTTCGGGTACTGGGCGCCATCTACCCCGCCTGATTCGCCCCGCAATCAGCAGACAGCAAAACGCCGCTTGGCCTATCACAGCCAAGCGGCGTTTTTGTATGCTCTGCAGATCAGATCGAGAACGAAGACCCGCAACCACAGGTAGTGGTGGCATTAGGGTTCTTGATCACGAAACGCGACCCTTCCAAACCTTCCTGGTAATCCACCTCGGCACCTGCCAGGTATTGGAAGCTCATCGGGTCCACGACCAGGCTCACGCCTTCGCGCTCAACGATGGTGTCATCATCGGCCACATCTTCATCGAAGGTAAAACCGTACTGAAACCCTGAACAACCGCCGCCCGTAACGAATACGCGCAGCTTCAAGCGATCATTACCCTCTTCATCGACCAGGCTCTTCACCTTGTGCGCAGCACCGTGGGTGAATTGCAAAGCCGTGGGGGTGAAGGATTCAACGCTCATGCTGATAATCTCCCGGCGTAGCGCCGCCATATGCGTAATGGCCGGTATTATCCGCTTCTCCTAGAAAAGCGGTCAACTATTGTTACGGTATATCAATCTCCATAGCAGCCATTAAAAACACAAAAGGCCCGTTCAACGGGCCTTTTGCGCAACCACCTGAGCGTCTTAAGGCAGTATGCCCGCGTGGGACAAGCCCAGCTTCTCATCCAGGCCAAACAGGATGTTCATGTTCTGTACCGCCTGGCCCGACGCGCCCTTGACCAGGTTATCGATCACCGACAACACCACGACGAGGTCGCCATCCTGAGGGCGGTGCACGGCAATCCGGCACACATTGGCGCCGCGCACGCTGCGGGTTTCTGGATGGCTGCCGGCTGGCATCACGTCGACGAACGGTTCGTTGGCATAACGCTTTTCGAACAGCGCCTGCAGGTCAACCGAACGGTCAGCCACAGTGGCGTAGAGCGTGGAATGAATGCCGCGGATCATCGGGGTCAGGTGTGGTACGAAGGTCAGGCCCACGTCTTTACCGGCTGCACGACGCAGGCCCTGGCGGATTTCCGGCAAGTGACGATGCCCTTTTACCGCGTAGGCCTTCATGCTTTCCGATGTCTCGGAGTACAGCGAACCCACCGCCGCACCACGACCGGCGCCACTCACACCCGACTTGCAGTCTGCGATCAGGCGCGACGCATCAGCCAACCCGGCTTCCAGCAATGGCAGGAAACCCAGTTGTGTTGCCGTTGGATAGCAACCTGGCACCGCGATCAGGCGCGCTTGCTTGATCTGCTCACGATTGACTTCCGGCAGGCCGTACACCGCCTCCTCCAGCAACTCTGGCGCACCGTGCGGCTGGCCGTACCACTTGGCCCACTCATCGGCGTCCTGCAGACGGAAGTCCGCGGACAAGTCGATCACCTTGGTGCCAGCGGCCAGCAGCTCACCAGCCAATGCGTGGGCAACACCGTGAGGCGTGGCGAAGAACACCACATCGCACGCGCCCAGGGTCTTGATGTCCGGAACGCTGAACGCCAGGCCGTCATAGTGGCCTCGCAGGTTCGGGTACATATCGGCCACGGCCAGCCCGGCCTCGGATCGGGAAGTGATGACCACCACCTCAGCTTGCGGATGCTGTGCCAACAGACGCAGCAATTCGACACCGGTGTAACCCGTGCCGCCGACGATACCGACCTTGACCATAAACCTGCCCTCAACGAACCCACTGGAAAGCCGTCGATAATAGGGGCCGTATCGTCCTGCGACAACCGTCAACGTGACGTACGGGCGCATGAGCCACTACTATCTTCAGTTACCGTGAACCTGGGAATAACTAGAAATGCTCTATCTATGGATCAAAGCCTTCCACATCGTCAGCATCGTCTGCTGGTTTGCCGGGCTGTTCTACCTGCCACGCCTGTTCGTCTACCACGCCCAAAGCGAGGATACCGTCAGCAAGGAGCGCTTCAGCGTCATGGAGCGCAAGTTGTACCGCGGCATCATGGGGCCGGCGATGGTTGCCACGCTGATTTTCGGCGGCTGGCTGATCTACCTGAACCCGAGCATCTTTCATTCGGGCGCCTGGATCCACGCCAAACTGACCCTCGTCGTACTGCTCATCGGTTACCACCATATGTGCGGCGCGCAAGTAAAACGCTTCGCCCGTGGCGAAAACACCCGCAGCCATGTCTTTTATCGCTGGTTCAATGAAGTACCCGTTCTGATATTGCTGGCTATCGTAATTTTGGTCGTGGTCAAACCGTTCTAACTTCAATTACTCGGGGTACCTCCAATGTCACTGCCCGCTCTGCTTGAACAACGTCTGCGCCTGCCCGTCGTGGCGGCACCGATGTTCCTGATTTCCAACCCGCAACTGGTCCTGGCGTGCTGCCGCAATGGGGTCGTCGGAAGCTTCCCGGCGCTCAACCAACGCGAAAGCAGCGGGTTCAAGGCCTGGCTGGAGGAAATCGAAGCGGGCCTGGCGCAGTTGGACAACCCCGCGCCTTACGCCGTCAATCTGATCGTGCACAACAGCAACCCGCGGCTGGAGGCGGACCTGGCGATTTGCGTCGAACACAAAGTGCCGATCGTCATTACCAGCCTGGGCGCTGTGAAGGAATTGGTAGACGCCGTACACAGCTACGGCGGCCTGGTGTTCCATGACGTCACCACCCGACGTCATGCCGAGAAGGCTGCCGAAGCCGGCGTGGATGGCTTGATCGCCGTGGCGGCCGGCGCTGGCGGCCACGCCGGCACCTGGAGCCCGTTCTCGCTGATTGCCGAAATCCGCCAGTTCTTCGACAAAACCCTGCTGCTGGCCGGCTGCCTCAACCACGGGCACGAGATTCTCGCCGCCCAGTTGCTGGGGGCCGACCTGGCCTATTTCGGCACACGCTTTATTGCCACCACCGAAAGCCATGCCCCGGATGCGTATAAAGAGATGCTGCTCACATCGCGCGCCGCCGACATCGTGCACACTCCCGCTGTCTCCGGCGTGCCCGCCAGTTTTATGCGCCAGAGCCTGGAAAACGCCGGTTTCGACCTGGCCGCCCTGCAAGGCAAAGGCGAAGTGAACTTCGGTTCCAAGCTCAAGCCGTTGAGCGACGAGGCCAAGGCGTGGAAAACTGTATGGTCGGCCGGCCAAGGTGTCGGTGAAATTGATGATTTGCCCAGCGTCGATGAACTGGTTGCCCGTCTGGATGCCGAATATCGCAAAGCCCGCGAACAGGCAGCTCAGTTGCGCTGGCCGCGCTGACCCCACCGCAAGGCCTGCCACTTGAGCCGGCCTGCACTACCTCCCTGAATCAAGTGACAAGGAAGCCCGCATGAGCGACAACCGTTTCAAGATTGTGTTTGATGGAGCCTTGCTCCCGGGTGTCGAAAGCACCACGGCCAAGCTGAACCTGGCCGAGCTGTTCAAGAGCGACGTCGAAGCCATCGAGAAGCTCTTCACCGGTCGCCCGGTCGCGCTCAAGCGTGACCTGTCGCGCCCGGATGCAGAAACCTACCTCACCGCACTGAAAAACGCCGGGGTCGATGCACGCATCGAAGCTGAACAGCCTGTCGCCTTCAGCCTCGCCGAGACCCACGAAACGGATTCCGGCAGCTTCTCGCGCACTGCGGCCTCACCTTACGCACCACCGCGCTCCGCTGTGGGTGATGACCTGCCGGAATACGCCACCCTCAAGGTGTTCACCATCCACGGGCGCATCGGGCGCTTGCGGTACCTCGCCTGGACCCTGGTGTTGACTCTGGCGCTGTTGGTGGCGGGTGGCATCATCAGCACCGTTAGCTTTGCCGTTGCGACCGCTTCGCCAACCGCGGGCACTATCCTCGGCGTATTGCTGGGCCTCGCGTTGTTTGTCGCGCTGGTCTGGGTCAGTGTACAAATCGGTGTGCAGCGCCTGCACGACCTGGGTTGGTCGGGCTGGTTGTACTTTCTCAACCTGGTGCCGCTGGTGAACAGCGTCTTCCCGATCCTGCTGCTGGTATTGCCGGGTAATGCAGGCGCCAACCAGTACGGTGCGCCACCACCACGCAACTCCACGGCGGTAAAAGTCCTGGCCACCCTGTGGCTGGCGTTTATCCCGGTCATGCTTGCCATCGTGGTGACCCTGGGTATGAACGGTTACCTGAACCAGCTCGAAGCCAACATGGACAGCGGCTACGAAAGCAGCTCCATCACCTCCGATGAAGATGCCGACCAAGCCGCGACCGTCGAAGAAGACGAAGCGCAGAGTGCTGACGAAGCGGACGAACCTGTAGACTCTCCAGAACAGTGAAGAAACGCCCCCGGCCTGTGATGCCTTTGTCACAGGCGCGGTGGCGTTGCGATGGAGAAAGGCATGACCCGTTACGCTCTGATCACCGGCGCCTCCAGCGGCATCGGCCTGGCCTTGGCCGAAGCGCTGGCCCGTCGCGGCCGCAGCTTGATTCTGGTGGCCCGCCAGCGTGACCAGTTGGAAAACATTGCAATCGAATTGACCCAACGCTTTGGCGTCGAGGTGCTGTTCCGGGCCTGCGATCTGGGCGAGCCGCTGCGCTTGTCCGGGTTCCTGCTGGAGCTTGAAGAAGGCGAACGGCAGATCGACCTGCTGGTGAACTGCGCCGGCATCGGCACCAGCGGGCCATTCCTGGCCCAGGACTGGATGACCGAACAAGACCTCATGGAGGTCAACATCCTCGCCCTGACCCGCATGTGCCACGCCCTTGGCAACACCATGGCGCTGCACGGCGGTGGCCAGATTCTCAATGTGGCCTCCGTCGCGGCATTCCAGCCTGGCCCGTGGATGAGCACCTATTACGCCAGCAAGGCCTATGTGCTGCACTTCTCCGAAGGCCTGCGCGAAGAACTGAAAACCTGCGGCATCAAGGTCTCGGTGCTCTGCCCCGGCCCGACACGTACCGCATTCTTCGGCACGGCACAAATGGACACCGCCAAACTCGACCGCAGCCAACAACTGATGAGCCCCGAAGAGGTGGCGCTCTATACCGTGCGCGCCCTGGAAAAGAACAAGGCCATCATCATTCCCGGCCGACGCAACCGCTGGCTCGCCTTCAGCCCGCGTTTCAGCCCACGCTGGCTGACCCGCAAGATCGCCGGCGCCATCAACAAGGCCTATTGCCCGCGCTGACTGGCTGAGTACACTCACCCTGCACATTCATAATGGAGAAACAGCTGTGGATACTCTGTTCACCAAGATCATCAACAGAGAAATACCTGCGGATATCATCTACGAAGATGATCAAGTCCTGGCGTTCAAGGACATCCACCCAGCGGCGCCAGTGCACTTCCTGGTCATTCCCAAGAAACACATCCCCACCCTCAACGACCTGACCGAAGAAGATAAAGCCCTGGCCGGTCATATTCTGTTCACCGCCCAGCGTTTGGCCGTGGAACAGGGGTGTGAAGAGGGTTTCCGGGTGGTCATGAACTGCAACCCGAAAGGTGGGCAGACCGTTTATCACATCCATATGCATGTGCTGGGTCAGCGCCAGATGAACTGGCCACCGGGCTGATCAGCCCTTAGGCACAGGGCGCGGCCCAGGCTGCGACCCCATGCCCTTGACGCAGCGCAAACGCTTCCCCCTCTCTTGCGGTAAACTGGCCGCCGAGATTCTTCCCGGAGGTCAGCATGACTACCCAACGTCACTACTCGCCGATTGACCGTCTGTTGCTGCAAGCCGACATGGCCATGCGCACGCTGCTGCCATTCAGCGGCCAGCCGTATCGCCCCTCGCCCGCCATCGTGCAGCCCGACGCCCAGATGAGCGAGACCGAGACCCGTCACGTCGCCGGCCTGATGCGCATCAACCATACCGGCGAAGTCTGTGCCCAGGCGCTGTACCAGGGCCAGGCCTTGACCGCCAAGCTGCCCCAGGTACGCGCGGCCATGGAACATGCCGCCGAAGAAGAGATCGATCACCTGGCCTGGTGCGAGCAACGCATTCGCCAATTGGGCAGTCACCCGAGTGTGCTGAACCCGCTGTTTTATGGTTTGTCGTTCGGGATTGGCGCCGCTGCCGGCCTGATCAGCGATAAAGTCAGCCTGGGGTTTGTCGCGGCGACCGAACATCAGGTGTGCAAACACCTGGATGAACATTTGGAGCAACTGCCGGCCGAAGACGAAAAATCCCGGGCCATTCTGGAGCAGATGCGTGTTGATGAAGAGCATCACGCGGAAAGCGCACTGGATGCTGGCGGCTTCCGCTTCCCTGCGCCGGTAAGGTTTGGCATGAGCCTGTTGGCCAAGGTCATGACCAAAAGCACCTACCGTATCTGAAGCGTCACCCGCAGGAGCGAGCTTGCGGTGGCGAGCTCACTCATGGGGGGGCTGCGGTCGATCAACCCAACTCGATGATTTCGTAATCGTGGGTGATGGCCACACCGGCCGCGCCGAGCATGATCGACGCCGAGCAGTACTTCTCAGCCGACAACTCAATCGCACGCTTGACCTGGGCTTCTTTAAGCGCCCGCCCCTTCACCACGAAATGCATGTGGATCTTGGTGAATACCTTGGGGTCTTCAGTGGCTCGCTCAGCCTCCAGAAAGGCTTCACAGCTTTCCACTGCCTGGCGGGATTTCTTGAGGATGCTGACCACGTCGAAATTGCTGCAACCGCCCACGCCCAGCAGGAGCATTTCCATCGGGCGTACGCCCAGGTTACGGCCACCCGCTTCCGGCGGACCGTCCATGACCACCACATGGCCACTGCCCGACTCACCGAGGAACATGGCTTCGCCCGCCCATTGGATGCGTGCCTTCATCGCCCAGACTCCACTGCTAAAAAAGGGTCGCCAGCTTAGCACAGGGCCCGCCTGCGTCAGTGTTTCCAACAAAAGCGATCAATAGCAGGGTTTGCGCAGAAAATTGGCTAATCGAGTCAGAATGTGTCTGTTAAGCTGACGCCAAATCGATGGCGTAATGCCACCCTTTATGCAGTGCGTATCAGTGCCGATACCCGATGAATACAACAACTCAAACTATTTAGCGCAGTCTTTTCGGGATACAACCATGGTTGCCCTTACTCCCATACCCAAAATCAAGAATCTCGACAAACTGTTGATGCATTGCCAGCGCCGTCGTCACCCGGCCAAGCACAACATCATCTGCGCCGGCGAACGCTCCGAAACGCTGTTCTTCATCATCAAAGGCTCGGTCACCATCCTGATCGAGGATGACGACGGTCGCGAAATGATCATTGCTTACCTGAACACCGGGGATTTCTTTGGGGAGTTGGGGCTGTTCGAACAAGCCGGCAAGGAACAGGAACGCAGCGCCTGGGTGCGCACCAAGGTCGAATGCGAAGTGGCCGAGATCAGCTACGCCAAGTTCCGCGAACTGTCCCAGCACGATCCCGACATTCTCTACGCCCTGAGCGGCCAGATTGCCCAGCGCCTGCGGGACACCACCCGCAAGGTCGGCGACCTCGCGTTCTTTGACGTCACCGGCCGAGTCGCGCGTTGCCTGCTGGACCTGTGCAAGCAGCCCGACGCCATGACGCACCCCGACGGCATGCAGATCAAGGTCACGCGCCAGGAAATCGGGCGCATTGTCGGCTGTTCACGGGAGATGGTCGGTCGCGTGCTCAAGGATCTGGAAGAGCGCAACCTGGTGCATGTCAAAGGCAAGACGATGGTGGTGTTCGGTACCCGTTAAACCGGCAGGAAGCTGGCCAACATTTGACGGTACAAGGTATCCAGCCGGCTGATCGCATCCGGCGCGGGGAAAGCTTCGTGCAAGGCGATATGGCTGTCTGCACGAACCCGCTGGTCGAGACCACACGCTTCATTGAACCGATTGACCGCCGCGATCAACGCCTCGCGATCGTTCTCCAGCAACAAGGCACCGTGCACCAACCCTACCGGGCGGCCACCACTTTGGCGCCAGCGCTGGGCAGTGCCGACCATTTTTCGACCGTTGAGGTTGACGTTGTAACGGCCATCGCAAAACGCCCCATCGATTTCACCAACCGAGGCATCACCGCCCAACTCGATCAGCAAATCGCAGATCGGTTGGCATAAGCGCAGGTAACCGGTTTCGATACGATTCTGGTCACCTTCACTGCGCGGTGGGGCGTAGACCAGGGCGATGTTGACCGTGGCATTCGACTGCGGCACCGGTTCTCCGCCGGTTTCACGCAGCAATACCGGCCAACCGGCGTCAGCCGAGACTTGGCTGGCGGTTTCGAACGCCGGCAGCCGACTCAAACGGCGGGGCATCACCAAGGCTTGATCGTTGGGTTGCCAGAACAGCAGGCCAAACGCCTGATCACCCGCGCAGACGGCTGCCAGCAAGGCTTGCTCGGCGGCCAGCCCAGCTTCAACCGTCATCGACACCGGCTTAGCCATCAAACACCTACCTATCTGAATAGACACAAACCCAGATGTGGGAGCGGGCTTGCTCGCGAATGCGGTCTGTCAGTAAAAAGCGCAATGACTGATACACCGCATTCGCGAGCAAGCCCGCTCTTACATTTAGACTGTATTTTAAATGTTGACCGGGTTTTACGTCAGTCTAGTGTCGAACCGCTGACCGCCACGCCCCGCTCCGGGAAGAACAGGCGCTGCAGTTCAGCCCCTGGGTTCTCGGCCCGCATGAAGGTCTCGCCCACCAGGAACGAATACACCCCACTGATCTCCATCAGCTCCACATCGGCACGGTTGACGATGCCGCTCTCGGTGATCACCAGACGGTCACGCGGAATGCGCGGCAGCAGGTCGAGGGTGTTTTCCAGGCTGACCTCGAAGGTGTGCAGGTTACGGTTGTTGACCCCCACCAGCGGTGTGTCGAGGGTTTTCAGTGCGCGTTCCAGCTCATCGCCGTCGTGCACTTCCACCAGCACGTCCAGACCGACGCTTTTGGCCACGGCTGCCAGCTCGGCCATCTTCACGTCATCCAGCGCGGAAACGATCAACAGCACACAGTCGGCGCCCAGGGCACGGGCTTCGACGATCTGATACGGATCGACCATGAAATCCTTGCGGATCACCGGCAACTTGCACGCGGCGCGGGCTTGCTGCAGGAACAGGTCGGAACCCTGGAAATAGTCGATATCGGTCAGCACGGACAGGCACGTGGCCCCGCCCTTCTCATAACTGACGGCGATTTCCGACGGCACGAAGTTCTCGCGGATCACACCCTTGCTAGGCGAGGCCTTCTTGATTTCCGCAATGACGGCAGGCTGCTTTTCCTTGGCCTGCTTGATCAGCGCATTGGCAAAGCCACGCGGTGCATCGGCGGTTTTCGCCTGGGCTTCCAGCTCAGCGAGACTGACGCGGGCACGGCGCTCAGCCACTTCTTCAGCCTTGCGAGCCAGGATCTTTTCCAGAACGGTCGGCACACTCATCCTTCATTCTCCATCTTGAACACCGCAGTAAAGGCACCCAGTTCTTCAAGCTTCTCGCGCGCGAGCCCGGTGTGCAACGCATCATGAGCAAGGGCTACGCCCTCTTTAAGACTGTAGGCGTGATCGGCGGCATACAGCGCCGCACCGGCATTCAGAACAATCATTTCTGCCGCTTTTTGACCATTCTCGGTCTTGCGACGCCCCAAGGCATCGCGAATCAGTTCCAGGGACGCCGCCGGGCTTTCCACCGCCAGGCCGTGCAGGCTCTGGCTCTTCATGCCCAAATCTTCCGGCTCGACCCAATATTCGGTGACCTGGTCGTTCTTCAGTTCCGCCACGAAGGTCGGAGCCGCCAGGCTGAATTCGTCCAGGCCGTCCTTGGAATGCACCACCAGCACATGCTTGCTGCCCAGACGCTGCAGCACTTCGGCTAATGGCCGGCACAGTGCCTGGCTGAATACGCCCACCACCTGGTGTTTCACACCGGCCGGATTCGTAAGCGGGCCGAGCATGTTGAACAGGGTGCGCAGGCCGAGGTCCTTGCGCGGACCCGCGGCGTGCTTCATCGCGCCATGGTGGGATTGGGCAAACATGAAGCCGATGCCGACGCTGTCGATGCAGCGCGCCACTTGTACCGGCGTCAGGTTCAGGTAGATCCCGGCTGCTTCCAGCAAATCGGCGCTGCCGCTCTTGCCGGACACCGCACGGTTACCGTGCTTGGCCACGGTGCAACCTGCAGCCGCGACCACAAACGAAGAAGCCGTCGACACGTTGAAGATGTTCGCACCGTCACCGCCGGTGCCGACCACATCCACCACGCCATCGAGGGTCTTGAGCTCGACCTTGTCCGCCAGCTCGCGCATCACCGATACGGCGCCGACGATCTCGTCAATGCTTTCGCTCTTCATGCGCATGGCCATCATGAACGCGCCGATCTGCGCGTCCGTGCATTGGCCGGTCATGATTTCGCGCATCACATCGCTCATTTCAGCGGTGCTCAGGTCCAGGTGGCCGACGATACGGCTCAGGGCAGTCTTGATATCCATGGAAAGTCCTTAGCGCGTGCCGCCGCTCTGCTTGAGAAAGTTGGCGAACAGCTCGTAGCCCTGCTCGGTCAGGATCGACTCGGGGTGAAATTGCACCCCTTCGATATTCAGTGTCTTGTGGCGCAGGCCCATGATTTCGTCGACCGAGCCGTTTTCCAGTTGGGTCCAGGCGGTCAGCTCCAGGCATTCCGGTAGGGTTTCGCGCTTGACCACCAGCGAGTGGTAGCGGGTCACCGTCACCGGAAGGTTGAGGCCATGAAACACGCCTACATCTTTATGGAACACCGGGCTGGTCTTGCCGTGCATCACCTGGCGCGCGCGCACTACGTCGCCGCCAAAAGCCTGGCCAATGGATTGGTGGCCCAGGCACACGCCCAGGATCGGCAGCTTGCCGGCGAAATACTGGATCGCTTCCAGGGAAATACCCGCCTCGGTCGGCGTGCACGGGCCTGGCGAAACCACGATGCGCTCCGGGTTCAGGGCTGCGATCTCGGCCACGGTCAGTTCGTCGTTGCGCACCACCTTGACCTCGGCACCCAACTCGCCCAGGTACTGCACAACGTTGTAGGTAAAGGAATCGTAGTTATCAATCATCAGCAACATGGGGGAAACCTCAAGAATTAGGGGTCTGTTCAGCCAGCGCAACGGCGCGGAACATCGCGCGGCGCTTGTTCAGGGTTTCTTCCCACTCGAGGGCCGGCACCGAGTCGGCGACAATCCCGCCACCGGCCTGCACGTGCAGCTCTCCGTCCTTGATCACGGCCGTACGAATCGCAATGGCCGTGTCCATGTTGCCGTTCCAGGCGAAATAACCCACGGCGCCGCCGTAGACACCACGTTTCACCGGTTCCAGCTCGTCGATGATTTCCATCGCGCGGATCTTCGGCGCACCCGACAAGGTGCCCGCCGGCAGAATCGCGCGCAGTGCGTCCATCGCAGTCAAGCCGGCTTTCAGCTCGCCGGTGACGTTGGACACGATGTGCATCACATTCGAATAACGCTCGATCACCATCTTCTCGGTGAGTTTCACCGAACCAATTTCCGAGACACGCCCGGTGTCATTGCGCCCCAAGTCAATCAGCATCAGGTGTTCGGCGATTTCCTTGTCGTCGCTCAGCAGGTCTTCTTCCAGCGCCAGGTCGGCCTCTTCGGTCGCACCACGCGGGCGCGTACCGGCGATCGGGCGCACGGTGATCAAGTTGTCTTCGACACGCACAAGCACTTCCGGCGAACTGCCCACCACGTGGAAGTCACCAAAGTTGAAGAAGTACATGTACGGCGTCGGATTGAAGCAGCGCAATGCGCGATACAGATCGATCGGCGCGGCCTTGAAGTCGATGGACATGCGTTGCGATGGCACCACCTGCATGCAGTCACCGGCGAGGATATATTCCTTGATGGTGTCGACGGCACGCTCGTAGTCATCCTGGGTAAAGCTGGAGCGGAACACCGGGTCGGCGGCCGGTGGACGGCTGAGGTCCAGGCCGCGACGCGGGGTGATCGGCTGACGTAGTTTTTCCAGCAGGGCTTCGAGGCTGGCCTGGCCTTGTTCGAAGGCGTCGGCCTGGGACGGGTCGGCGAGCACGATCGCGTGCATCTTGCCGGCCAGGTTGTCGAATACGACGACCGCATCGGAAACCATCAGCAGAATGTCCGGCACACCCAGCGGATCCGGGTTCGGGCATTTGCCCAAGCGTTTTTCCACATAACGCACGCAGTCATAACCGAAGTAACCCACCAGACCGCCGTTGAAACGCGGCAGGCCGGCAATGGTCGGCACGTTGTAGCGCGCCTTGAACGCTTCGACGAACGCCAGCGGGTCGTCGACATCGTGGCTTTCGATCTCGACGCCATCATGGGTAATGCTCACGTGATGGTCGTGTACACGCAGTACCGTGCGGCACGGCAAGCCGATGATCGAGTAACGCCCCCACTTCTCGCCGCCCTGTACGGACTCAAGCAGGTAGGAGTTAGGCTCGTCGGCCAGTTTCAGGTAGATCGACAGCGGCGTGTCGAAGTCGGCCAGGGTTTCGCAGGCCAGGGGGATGCGGTTATAGCCGGCAGCAGCCAAACGCAGGAATTCTTCGCGGGTCATGATATGCCTCGTGGCTTGAGGGTCTAACAGTCAGGTATGCAAACGTGCCGCAGAGCGCGGCCAGGAACAGTCAGGCGCGCCAACGCCAGCGGGCCAGGGCCTTAATGACTTTCATCCAGAGTTTGCGAGTGACCACCACGATGGAATTTCCAGAAGGGGACGGATCGGTATCGGGCAACGTTATCTCAGCGCCAGCTCCCAAGCAACCGGGGATTAACAGGCGCAGGTCATCAATCACCAGTGAAGGCGACTCTTCGGCGATCGGCCGACCATGGTTATAGCCGTAACTGAGAGCTACGCACTGCACACCCGCCGCCTTTGCCGCCTGCACATCACTGCGCGAATCGCCGACAAACAACGACTGCGAGGCCGGGATATTGGCCATTTTCATCACGAAAAACAGCGCCGCCGGGTCGGGTTTTTTCTGCGGCAGGGTATCGCCACCGATGATCCAGCGGAAATACCGGCCGATTTTCATCTGGTCCAACAGCGGCGCGACGAAGCGCTCCGGCTTGTTGGTGATCAGGGCCATTTCCACGCCCTGCTTGCTCAGCCACTTGAGGGTGTCGCGCACGCCGGGGTAAACCACGGTCAACTCGTGGCCGTCTTCATAGGCGGCGTTGAACAATTCCAGGGCGTGCTCGGCTTCGACTTCATCGACACCTTCAGCATCGATGTTGTTGGCCAAGGCCCGGCGCACCAGCATCTGCACGCCGTTGCCGACCCATTCGCGCACCGACTTGATCCCGGCCGGCTTACGCCCTAGCTTGAGCAGCATTTCGTCCACCGCCGCCGCCAGGTCGGGCACCGAGTCGATCAAGGTGCCGTCCAGATCGAACATCACCAGCCGTGGCAATTTGCCGGGGAACAGCTGCTCAAAGCCGCTCATGGACGCGCCAGCGCCAGCTCGGCACGCATCTTATCGATGACTTCCTGGTAGTCCGGCGCGTTGAAGATCGCCGAGCCGGCCACAAAGGTGTCGGCGCCAGCGGCGGCGATTTCGCGGATGTTGTTGACGTTGACCCCACCGTCGATTTCCAGGCGGATATCGCGGCCGGACGCATCGATCAACGCACGGGCTTCGCGCAGCTTGTTCAGCGTGCCAGGGATGAACTTCTGGCCGCCGAAACCGGGGTTGACGCTCATCAACAGGATCATGTCGACCTTGTCCATCACGTACTCAAGCACGCTCAACGGAGTGGCCGGGTTGAACACCAGGCCCGCCTTGCAGCCACCTTCGTGGATCAGCTGCAGCGTGCGGTCGACGTGCAGCGAGGCTTCCGGGTGGAAGGTGATGTAGGTTGCGCCAGCTTCCACGAAGTCGCCAATGATGCGATCCACGGGGCTGACCATCAGGTGTGCATCGATCGGCGCAGTGATGCCGTACTTACGCAACGCGGCGCAGACCATCGGGCCGATGGTCAGATTGGGTACGTAGTGGTTGTCCATGACATCGAAGTGCACGAAGTCGGCACCGGCGGCCAACACTTTGTCCACTTCCTCACCCAGGCGGGCGAAGTCGGCAGAGAGAATCGATGGAGCAATGACGAAGGGCTGCATGACGCACCTTTTTTGAGCTAAATCACGATGGCGCGCATTGTATACCTCATGCTTTGCCGCGCGCACCGTGACCTAACTCAACGGTTAGTAAGCGGCCCGGTAGATTTTCTCGATATCGGCCGCGCTGAGCTTGCGCGGGTTGTTGCGCATCAGCCGCTCAATGCCCGCCGCCTCCACCGCCATCGCGGGGATCGCGTCCTCGGGCACCCCGAAACTGTGCAGCCCTGCCGGGATCTCCACCGCAGCGCACAGTCGCGTCATCGCTTCCACCGCCTGGTCGGCGGCATCGTTGACGCTCAGGCCGGTGACATTCACCCCCATGGCCTGCGCAATGTCCTGCATGCGCTCAACGCAGGCCAATTTGTTCCAGTGCATCACATAGGGCAGCAACAGCGCATTGCTCACGCCATGGGCGATATTGAAACGCCCCCCCAGTGGATACGCCAACGCGTGCACCGCGCCGACTCCCGCATTCCCGAACGCCATGCCGGCCATCAGGCTGGCGGTGGCCATGTCGTCACGGGCCTGCAGGTTGGCTGGGTTGGCGTAGGCCTTGGGCAATGCATGGGCGATCAGCTTGATCGCGCCAATCGCCAGGGCGTCGGTGATCGGCGAGGCGTTCAGCGACAGGTAGGATTCGATAGCATGCACCAACGCATCCACGCCACTGGCGGCGGTGACGCTGCGCGGGCAGGTCAGGGTCATTTGCGGGCTGATCAGTGCGACGTCCGGCAGCAGGTAGTCGCTGACGATGCCTTTTTTCAGCTGCGCGGCCTTATCGGAGAGGATTGCCACATTGGTCACCTCCGAACCAGTACCCGCCGTGGTGGGAATGGCGATCAGCGGCGGGCCCTTGCGCGGCACCTGGTCGACGCCGAACAAGTCCGCCAGGGCGCCGTGGTAACCGGCATAGGCGGCAACGCTTTTGGCAATGTCGATGGCGCTGCCGCCGCCCAGGCCGATCAAACCGTCATGCCCACCCTCGCGGTAGACGCGCATGCAGTCTTCGACAATGGCGATTTCGGGGTCAGGCAGTACGCGGTCGAAAATTTCGTAGCTGCGTTCGCCCAGGTGTTCGAGGGCCAGCGCCACGGTACCGGACTTGACCAGCGCGGCGTCGGTGACGATCAGCGGGTTATCCACATCCAGGCGCGTCAGTTCGGCGGCCAGTTGTTCGATGGCGCCCGCGCCGGTCAGCAGTTTATGGGCGATCTTGAATGAGGAAGTACTCATGTGCGCGGCCTCTTATTCGGAGATGGGCTGGCACAAGAATAGCTGGGGAATCTGGGTTGCCTAGCATTCAGCGGCTGAATGGCAATTTCTGGTTCAACACAGGCCCCATGTGGGAGCGGGCTTGCTCGCGAAGGCGGTGGGTCAGCCAGTGCACGTGTTACTGATAGACCGCATTCGCGAGCAAGCCCGCTCCCACATTGTGATCTTCATCTGATAGTTAAACCTGTGCGGTGCGCAGTTTCTCGCTACGCCCGCGCAACCACTCCAGGGTCAGCAACAACAACACCGAGAAGGCAATCAGCAAGGTCGCGGCGGCGGCAATCGTCGGGCTGAGGTTTTCGCGGATGCCGCTGAACATCTGACGCGGCAGGGTCGCTTGCTCGGGGCCGGCGAGAAACAGCGTTACCACCACCTCATCAAACGACGTGGAGAAGGCAAACAGCGCCCCGGAAATCACGCCTGGTGCAATCAACGGCAAGGTCACCCGGCGAAACGCAGTGAGTGGCGAAGCACCCAGGCTGGCCGCCGCCCGCACCAGATTGTGGTTGAACCCCTGCAACGTCGCCGACACGGTGATGATCACAAACGGCACGCCCAGCACCGCATGCACCACGATCAGCGAGAAAAAACTGTTGCCCAGGCCCAGCGGCGCGAAGAACAGATAACTGGCCACGCCAATGATCACCACCGGCACCACCATCGGCGAAATCACCAGCGCCATGACCAGCGCCTTGCCAGGGAAGTTGCCGCGAGTCAGACCAATCGCCGCCAAGGTACCGAACACCATGGCCAGCACCGTGGCCGCCGGGGCGACAATGACGCTGTTCTTGAGAGCACGCATCCATTCGGCGGAGGCGAAGAAATCCTGGTACCAGTGCAGCGAGAAACCCTGCAACGGGTACACCAGAAAACTGCCACTGTTGAATGACAGCGGGATGATCACCAGCACCGGCAGAATCAAAAACAACAGGATCAAGCCGCAGAGGATCCGCAAGCTGTAGAACCACACCCGCTCGACGGGCGACATATAAGGGCTCAGCATCGAAAGGTCTCCTCAGCTCAGGCGCAGGCGGCTGGCGCCTACCAGCCGGTTATAGATCAAATACAGCACCACGGTGGCCAGCAGCAGCAAGCCACCCAACGCCGTTGCCATGCCCCAGTTGATGCTGGTGTTGGTGTAGAACGCCACGAAGTAACTGACCATCTGGTCGTTCGGGCTGCCCAGCAATGCCGGGGTGATGTAGTAACCAATCGCCAGAATGAACACCAACAGGCAACCGGCGCCGACACCGGCGTAGGTCTGCGGGAAGTACACACGCCAGAAGCTGGTGAACGGATGGCAGCCCAGGGAAATGGCCGCACGCATATAGGTGGGCGAAATGCCCTTCATCACGCTGTAGATCGGCAGGATCATGAACGGCAGCAAGATGTGCACCATGGAGATGTAGACGCCGGTACGGTTGAACACCAGCTCCAACGGCTTATCGATCAGCCCCATGCCCATCAGTGCGCTGTTGATCAGGCCGCCGGACTGCAGCAGTACGATCCAGGCCGCCACGCGCACCAGGATCGAGGTCCAGAATGGCAGCAACACCAGGATCATCAACAAGTTGCTTTGGCGTGCAGGCAGATTGGCCAGCAGGTACGCCAGGGGATAAGCCAACAGCAGGCAGACCGCCGTGATCACCAGGCCCATCCAGAAAGTACGGGCGAAGATATCCAGGTAGATCGCCTGGTCCGGCGTGGCCGGTGCCACTTCACCGAGGTCGTCGATGCGGTGATCGACAGCCGCCAGCAGATAGAACGGCGTCAGGCTACTGGTATTGCGCCGGATCGCTTGCCAGTACGCCGGGTCACCCCAGCGTTCATCGAGGCTTTCCAGCGCGTCTTTATAGGAGGCCGGCGCTTCACTGAACGGCAGCGCCCGCGCGGTTTTGGTCAGCAGGCTGCGGTAGCCGGCCAGTTCCATGTTCAAGCGCTTGGACAGATCGCCCAACGTCTGGTTTTGGCGGGCTTCGCTCAAGTCCTCACTGAGGGCCTGGTACACCGGCTCGCCCGGCAGGCCCCGGCCATCCCAGGCCGTCACCGCCACCACGGTACGCGGCAAACCGCCTACCACTTCCGGGTTGCCGACGCTTTTGAACAACAGCGCCACAATCGGCACCAGGAACACCAGCAGCAAGAATAGCACCAGCGGCGCAATCAAGGCCTGGGCCTTCCAGCGGTTGAGCCGCTCGGCACGCGCCAGGCGCTGCTTGAGGGTGGGGCTGCTGACCTCGTTCGAGGGAACGGCGATGGCCATGGCTGACTCCGAATCTTGAAAATGAATGCAACCTTTCACACACAAGAAATCCCTTGTGGGAGGGGGCTTGCCCCCGATGGCAGACTTTCAGTCAACACATATATCGACTGGACCGCCGTCATCGGGGGCAAGCCCCCTCCCACAGGGTTATGCAGTGTTACTTGGCAGCCCAGGAATTGAAGCGCTGCTCCAGCTGCTCGCCGTTATCCGCCCAGAAGCTCACATCGATCTGCACCTGGTTGGCGATGTTTTCCGGAGTGGTCGGCATGTCCTTCAGCACGTCCTTGGCCAGCAACGGTACGGCTTGGGTATTGGCCGGGCCGTAGGCGATGTTTTCCGAGTAGGTCTTCTGTTGCTGTGGCTGCACCGAGAAGGCGATGAATTTTTTCGCCGCTTCGGCACGATCCTTGGCCAGGCCTTTAGGGATGGCCCAGGCGTCGAAGTCGTAGATGCCGCCGTTCCACACCACTTTCAGGTTGCTTTCTTTCTGCACGGCGGCAATGCGGCCGTTGTACGCCGAGCTCATCACCACGTCACCCGAGGCCAGGTACTGCGGCGGTTGTGCGCCGGCTTCCCACCACTGGATCGACGGCTTGAGCTCGTCGAGCTTCTTGAACGCGCGGTCCTGGCCGTCTTTGCCGGCCAGCACTTTGTACACGTCTTTCGGTGCAACGCCGTCAGCCATCAAGGCGAATTCCAGGGTGTACTTGGCGCCTTTGCGCAGGCCACGCTTGCCAGGGAATTTCTTGGTGTCCCAGAAATCCGCCCAGCTGGTTGGCGCGGATGCCAGCTTGTCGGCGTTGTAGGCGAGCACCGTCGACCACACGAAGAAGCCCACGCCACACGGCTGGATCGCACCCTTCACGTAGTCAGCCGTGTTGCCGAACAGTTTCGGATCCAGGGGCTCGAACATGTCTTCATCGCAGCCGCGGGACAGTTCCGGCGACTCCACTTCCACCAGGTCCCAGGACACGCTCTTGGTGTCGACCATGGCTTTGACCTTGGCCATTTCACCGTTGTACTCGCCGGCGACGATCTTGCCGTTGCCCGCGCTTTCCCACGGTGCATAGAAGGCCTTGACCTGGGCCGCCTTGTTCGCGCCGCCAAAGGACACGACCGTCAGATCCGGGCCTGCCATGGCCTGTGTCGCACCCATCAAGCTCAATGCCAAAACGGAATACTTCAAGGAACTCAACATTGTTGTTCTCTCCAAGTGCAGGGTTGGTGAAGCCAGGGGGCGATCAATTCGCCTCTAAAAGTGGGTCGAGTGCGCGAACGTGCTCGACTTGCCAGCCAATCGGTACCACGTCGCCGACCGCCAGGGCTGGATCCAGCTCGGCAATCGGTTGTTTCACAAAAAAATCGGCCTTGCCGCAGACTTCCAGGCGCACACGTACGTGGTCGCCCAGGTAGATGAATTCCGCCACCCGCCCGGAAAAGCGGTTGACGCAAGATTCGCTGGAGCCATTGAGGCTGACGCGTTCAGGGCGTACCGACAGCGTCACCGGGCCACCCACCTGGCCGACGTTGACCGCCAGCGCCTCGACCTTCTCGCCACGCGCCAGCTCCACCACGCAGCGCTCGCCGCTATGGCTGTGCAGGCGGCCATTGAGGCGGTTGTTCTCGCCGATAAAGTTGGCGACAAAGGTGTTCTTCGGTTCTTCATACAAGGTGCGCGGTGCAGCGATCTGCTGGATCTCGCCCTGGTGGAACACGGCCACCCGATCAGACATGGTCAAGGCTTCGCCCTGGTCGTGGGTCACGTACACCACCGTCACGCCGAGGCGCTGGTGCAGGTGCTTGATCTCCATCTGCATGTGTTCGCGCAGTTGCTTGTCGAGGGCGCCGAGGGGTTCGTCCATCAGCACCAATTGCGGTTCGAACACCAGCGCTCGGGCCAAGGCCACGCGCTGTTGCTGGCCACCGGAGAGTTGCGCGGGATAGCGCTGGGCGAACGCGTCGAGTTGGACCATGCTCAGCACGCGTTTGACCCGCTCGCTGATATCGGTCTTGCTTAAAGCTCGCACCGACAGCGGGAACGCCAGGTTCTCGGCGACCGTCATGTGCGGAAACAGCGCGTAGTTCTGAAACACCATGCCGATGTCGCGCTTATGCGGCGGCACATTGTTGATGGAGCGCCCGGCCAGCTGGATTTCGCCGGCGGTCGGCGTTTCAAAGCCGGCGAGCATCATCAGGCTGGTGGTCTTGCCCGAACCGGAAGGCCCGAGCAGGGTGAGGAACTCGCCCTTGCGAATCTCCAGGTTGAGGTCTTTGACGATCAGGTTCTCGCCGTCGTAGCTCTTCTGCACGCCACGAAAGCTGACCAGCACATCATTTGAATCCACCTCGCTCATACCAACACCTTTTTGTTTTGGACTGCTGTGAGACAAGCGTAGTCCAGGCGCGAGCCCCCGAAAATCGGGGGCCAGGAGAGAATCACATCAGCCGGATGGAAGGTTTGGGGTAGGGATCGCCCTACACGGATGGCGGGGATGGGACAGTGCCACGCTGCCGTGCACCGGGAATGGGATCAGCGCGGCTTACAGGTGGTCGTAAACAGGCATGTTGTTACAGCAACTTGTGTTCCATGGCGTACTTCACCAGTTCCGCCAGGGAGGTGATATTGAGCTTTTGCATCAGCCGCGCCTTGTGGGTGCTGATAGTCTTGCTGCTCAACGCCAGTTGTTGGGCGATGTCGTTGACGTTCGCGCCCTGGGCCAGGCGCTCGAACACCGAGAACTCACGCTCCGACAGGAGTGAATGCAACGGGCGGGCATCGGTGAGGCCGACTTCGAAGACCATCCGGTCGGCCAGGTCCGGGTCGATATAACGCCCACCCGCCGCCACCTTGCGAATCGCCGTGAGCAACAGCGCCGGGTCGCTGTCCTTGGTGGCGTAACCGGCCGCGCCCACCTTCAAGGCGCGGGCGGCCATTTGCGCTTCGTCGTGCATCGACAGCACCAGGATTGCCGGCGGATTGTTCAGCGCACGGATGCGCGCAATCGCTTCCAGGCCATTGACGCCGGGCATCGAGATGTCCAGCAACACCACCTCGCAGGGCACGTGGCGCAGCGCCTCCAGCAATTGCTCGCCATTGCTGGCTTCTCCAACCACCAACAGGTCTTTGGCCAGGCCGATCAATTGCTTGATGCCTTCACGAACGATGGTGTGGTCTTCGGCTACCAATACGCGGATCACAAGGGCTTCCTCTTGGTGTTATGCATCCAACGGCACCGTGACGCTCAGGGTGGTGCCCTCCCCCAACTCGCTGTCCAGGCTCAATTGCCCACCCATGATCAGCACGCGCTCGCGCATGCCCACCAGGCCAAACGACACCGGGCGGCCCTGGGCCTGGACGAAACCGACGCCATCGTCGCTGATGGTCAAGCGCAAATCCGTGCCCTCCAGGGCCAGGGTCAGTTCAACAGTATGCGCCTGGGCATGGCGCATCACATTGGTCAGCGCCTCCTGCAGGATCCGAAACAAGCCAATGGCCTTGGCATCAATGAGTGTCGGCAGGTTATCCGGCACCTGCACCAAACAGGGAATTTGCGTACGCGCTTCAAAGCGCCGCGCCTGCCACTCGATGGCTGACGCGATACCCGCATCCAGAATCGGCGGACGCAGCGCCGTCGCTACGTCCCGCACCAACTGGAATAGCTGGGCGATCAAGCGCTTCATGCTGTTCAAGCGCTCGTGCAAACCGGGGTCAAGTTGCGCGTAGGCCAACTCACACATTGAGGTCTCGAGCTTGAGCACCGTGAGCATTTGCCCGAGTTCGTCGTGCACCTCACGGGCGATGCGTGCCTTCTCTTCTTCGCGAACGGTTTCCAGGTGAGCGGACAGTTCGCGCAGCTGTGCTTCACTTTGCAGCAATGCCGCCAGGGTGCGGCGCAGCTCGGTGACGTCATTGAGGTAAACCACCAGGTATTCAGCCTCGGCAAACCGCAGAAAGCTCAAGGACACATTGGTTGGCAGGATGCTGCCATCTGCGCGCCGGCAATCGGTGGCGAAGTTCTGCGGCCCGTCTTCGCTGGCCCGCGCGCGTTTCCATAGGTTGAGCCAGCGGTCCATGTCCAGGCTCGGATCAAGGTCGACCAGTGGCCGCTCGATCAGTGCGCCGGGGCCGTAGCCGAGCATGCTTTCGGCCGCACGGTTGGCGTAGCGCACGTGGCTGTCCCAGTTGACCCAAAGGATGCCGACGGTGCTTTGGTCGATGGAAAACTGAGTCAGCCGCAAGGCTTCGGCACCGGCGGCGCGGGCGGCGCTTTCTTCGCGCGCAGCCAAAAGGTTGTGCTCCAGCACCCGTTGTTGGCGGCGCAGCCAGAATACGGTGGCCAGGCTGGCGAGCAGCAACAGGCCGAGCAACAGGCTGAGGTTTTGCCACAGGCCCGGGGATTCCGTCAGGCGTGGGTATTTAGGTTGCAGCCAGCGGCTGTGCAGTTGGTCCAGATCGCGGGCGGGAATGGCGCGCAGGGCGCTTTCCATGATGCTGGCCAGTTCCGGCCATTCCCGGCGCGTGGCCACCCGCAGCAATTGCGGCAGGCCGATATCGCCCACCACCGCCAGCCCGGCGAACTCCGCCTCGCCGGACAAACGGCTCAATTGCGCTTCATCCACCACCGCATAACGCGCTTGCTGGCTTACCAGTAATTGCAGGGCCTGTCGCTCCATGGGCACGCCTTGCAGGTTCAGGCCGGGATAGGTGCTGCGCAGGTAATCGGCCACGGCGCTGGGCATGCGCACGGCGACGCGGGATTGCTCATCGAGTTTCTCCAACTCCACCGCCCCGCCGCCATCACGGATGCCAACGATGTGTTGCGGCACGCGCATATAGGGGTCGCTGAACAACCACAGGCGCAAACCGGCCGGCGTTTGTTGCAGGCCGGGAGCGATATCCACCTCGCCGTCGCTCAGGGCCGCTTCCAACTGCTCCTGGTTTGGGAAGTTGCGCCAGGTCAATTCGATGTTCAACGCTTTGGCCAACCACTGCATCAGCTCGACGTTGGCCCCGGACAGCCGCTGCAAACGCCGGTCGTATTGCGCGAACGGCGCCTGTAACACCAGGCCCACCCGCAGTTCCGGGTGCTGGGCCAGCCATTCGCGTTGTTGCGCATTGAGTTGCGCCTGGGGCGCGACGGGCGCAGGGGCGGCATTTGCCATCAAGGCAAGGCACAAAAAGCCGATAACCAGCAGACAGCGAAAACCCATGATCCACGTCTCACATCACTGACAAATACTGACCAACCCATTAGGCTGCTGGAATCACTTCTGGCCGGGAATTTACGATGCCCTTTTTTCACCGTTCAGCACTGCCAGCATTGTGCCTGTCGCTGCTTTTTACCAGCGCCTTTTCTGTACGAGCCGCAGACGCGCCCGAACCTACCGCGGAAAAACCGGTCGAGCGCCAACCCTTGCCCGAGCGCAGCCAGGCAGAAGCCAGCGCCCTGGAGCGCAAGATCCCGCAGCAGGAACAGCAACAATTGCAGGCCGGCAGCGATTCCTTCCTCGCCCTGTGGAAACCGGCCAACAGCGCCGAGCCCGAAGGCGTGGTGATTATCGTACCGGGTGCCGGCGAAAATGCTGACTGGCCGCAAGCAATCAGCCCGTTGCGGCACAAATTCCCGGACGCCAATTGGGGCAGCCTCAGCCTGTCGTTGCCGGACGTGAGCGTGGATACGCTGCCACCGCGTGTAATGGAAGCGCCCAAGGCGACTGTCGACACCAGCAGCAAGGAAGCGAGCACCGCCGACAAACCCATCGAGCAAGCCGCCAGCGCCGAAGCCGAAGGCACCGACCCGGCGGTGGTGCCCGGTGCCGATGAGCAGGACAAGTCCGACGCCTCGCGCATCTTCGACCGCATCGACGCCGCCGTGGCGTTCGCCCAAACACAAAGCGCGCGCAGCGTGGTACTGCTCGGCCATGGCACCGGTGCCTGGTGGGCCGCACGTTATTTGAGCGAGAAACAACCGTCCCAAGTGCAGAAGTTTGTGATGGTGGCGGCACAGACGCCCAGCGGACGTCATCCGGATGTACAACAACTGGCCCCTGGCCTGAAGTTGCCGACCGCCGATGTCTTCTATCAAGACAACGCCCAATCACGCAAAAACGCCCTGGCCCGCGCGCAGGCGGCCAAGCGTTTGAAAAATGAAGGTTACAAACAGGTGTCCTTGACAGCCTTGCCCGGCAACAGCGCTGCCGAGCAGGAGCAGTTGTATCGCAGGATCCGCGGCTGGTTGAGCCCGCAGGCGACGGCTGACTGATCGCTGACTGTGAACCCGATCAAACTGTAGGCGCTGGCTTGCCAGCTCCTACAGAGGGGGGTTGGGCACACTAACGGAAATCCCGACGCTCGCGAATCAACGCATAGGCGTTATGCAACTCGCGAGTACGCTCGGTTGCCTCACGCACTTGTGCGGGGCTGGCGCCGGTGCCGGCGATCTTGTCCGGGTGGTGGCGGCTGAGCAGTCGACGATAAGCCCGCTTGATCACAGATGGCTCGGTGGTGGCCGTCACACCCAGCAAGCGCAACGCGTCCTGATAGGTAACACCGCGACTGACCAGCGGCTTGCGCTCCGGCTTGTAGTCGGCTGCCAGCGCCTGCAGCTGCTGCGGCGTCCACCCCAGCCATTTGCCCCACAGGTCAATCAAGTCACGTTCGGCGTCATCCGCCCGTCCGTCCGCCCAGACCATGCGCCAGCATGCGCGCAATAAGCCTTCCGCGGCATGGGGTTGGGCCTTGAGCACACGTAGATAACTGCGCACCCGGTCGGAGCCGGACTTGCCGCGATTGAAGGCCGCAATCGCGCGACGTTGGGCCGAGTCGGTCATCTCCAGCGAGCGCATTTCCTGGCGCGCTTGTTGGATATGACCATCGGCGACCCGACCGTTGCTCTTGGCCAAACGCCCCAGCAACACGAATAACAGCTCGTCATTGCGCAACGCCGGGCGCCCGCCCAGGCGCTCGCGCAACTGCGCCCAACTGTGCAGTTGCAGGCGGCGGTCGAGTGCCTGCCCCAACAGTGCGCCCAGCATGGCCCCCGGAATACTGGCAATGGCAAAGCCAGCCCCGGCGCCGATCAGCGTCCCTGGCCACAGCATGTTACTGCCCCGCTGTCAGCAGGGTTTCGACCTGCGCCAGGCGCTCCAGCGTACCGACATCAATCCAGCGTCCTATCATGTGCTCCCCCGTCACCAGTCCCTTGGCCATCGCCGCCCGCAGCAGCGGTGCCAGCTTGAAGGCACCCGCGCTGCACCCCTCGAACAACTTGGGGTCGAGCACGGAAATGCCACTGAAGGTCAGGTTATCGGCACCGGGCGCGGCATCATGAAGCAAACCTTGATCAAGGTAGAAATCACCGCCCGAAGGGTGATGGGCCGGGTTATCGACCATCACCAGATGAGCCAGGCCCTTGAGCGGCCGTTTGAGTTGGGTGAAGTCGTAGTCGGTCCAGATATCGCCATTGACCACCAGGAAAGGTTCGTCCCCCAGCAAGGGCAATGCCTGGAAGATCCCGCCGCCGGTTTCCAGCGGCTCGCCCTCGGGGGAGTAACGGATGCGCAAGCCAAATTGCGCGCCATCCCCCAGGTAGTTTTCGATCTGCTGGCCGAGCCAGGCATGGTTGATCACGATATCGGTGAAGCCGGCCTTGGCCAGCGCTTCCAGGTGATACTCGATCAGACGCTTGCCGCCGGCCTGCACCAGTGGCTTGGGCGTGTGCAAGGTGAGTGGGCGCATCCGCTCGCCCTTGCCGGCGGCCAGGATCATCGCCTTCATACATTGGCCTCGGCGGGTTGGCGCAGGCTGGCGAGCAATTCACCCAACGCGCTCAACTCCGGACGGTCGGCCAGCACGGCTTCTATATAAGCAAAGAAGCGCGGCACGTCGGCCAGATAGCGTGGCTTGCCGTCACGATGGCAAATGCGCGCGAAGATACCGATGACCTTGAGGTGGCGCTGCACGCCCATCAGTTCGCTGGCGCGCAGGAAATCGTCGAAATCCGCCTGCACCGGAATGTTCAGTTGCCGCGCACGCTCCCAATACCCACGCAGCCATTCCTGCACGCGGGCCTTGGGCCAGCTGAGGAAGGCGTCCTTGAACAGGCAGGTGATGTCATAGGTAACCGGCCCGTAGACCGCATCCTGGAAATCCAGCACGCCAGGGTTGGGTTCGCTGATCATCAGGTTGCGCGGCATATAGTCGCGATGCACCAGCACTTTCGGCTGCGCCAGGGCACTGTCGATCAGGTGGTCACTGACGCGCTGCCATAGCGCTTGCTGCTGCGCATCCAGTTCGATACCCAGGTGACGGCGCACGTACCACTCCGGAAACAATTCCAGCTCGCGGCGCAGCAAGGCGAGGTCATAGCTGGGCAGCGGCGCGTCCATCGGCAATTGCTGGAAAGCCAGCAAGGTGTCGATGGCATCGGCAAACAATGGGTCGGCATTTTTGTCGTCAATCACGTCCAGATAGGTTTTTCTGCCCAGGTCATTGAGCAAAAGAAAGCCGCGCGGCAAATCTTCTGCGTAAATTTTTGGAACATTTATCCCTGACTTCGCCAGCAAATGCGCGATATCGACGAATGGTTTGCAGTTTTCCTGGGGGGGTGGAGCGTCCATGACCACGAAGGTACGGCCACCGCCTTCCCAACGGAAATAGCGCCTGAAACTCGCGTCGCTGCTGGCCGCGGTCAATGTGGCCGGGGGTACGACACCCCAGCCTTGAGCGTTGAAAAGGATCGGCAACTGCTCATCCAGCCAGACTTCCAGCTGTTGTAAACGTAGATCTTGCTCGGGCATTACAAGGGTCTCCGACGGCGCTAGCCGTCAAGCGGGGCATGCTTTATTATCACGCATCTTTTTCAGACCATCGAGAGGCGTGCGGCCCAAACCGCGGGCAGATGGCACGCAGGAAGCCCGGACTAATAAGATGGCATTGAAATCCCCCGCGTTTCGTAGAAAATTTCCGTTGCTGGTAACCGGCAGTCTGCTGGCCTTGCAACCCTTCGCCACCTCATTCGTGGTCGCCGCGGAACAGTATGACTGCTCAGTCTCTGCTTCGGGTGCCTGGGATTGCGCGCCGAAAACCGCCGCAGCCCCTCTACCACCGCGCCCGGTGCATGATGGCGCAGCCATCAGCTCCGCCAACAGCACGGCGCAGACCGATGCTGGCGGCAAAGCCGAGGCCGAGCCCAAGACCGCACTGGTCACCGAATCCAAAGGCCGTGGCCTGCGCTCGCGCAGCGCCGACTACAGCCACCTGGACTGGGTACCACGCGAGAAGCTGACCGCCGCGCAGCTGGCCGAAACCGGCCCGTACTGCGGGGGTGCGTACATCGAGCCGACTCGTCCTGGCATGAACGACAAGACGAACAAGAGCGATGCGCCCACCTTCATCGGCGCCAAGGCTTCGCGTTACGAGCAGGAACAACAAGTCGCTACCCTGGCCGGTGACGTCGTCATGCGCCAGGGCAGCATGCAGTTGGAATCTGAAGAAGCCAGCCTGTACCAGGCCGAGAACCGTGGCGAGCTGAACGGCAAAGTCCGTCTGCGCGACAACGGTGCACTGATCGTGGGCGACCATGCCGAAGTGCAACTCGATACCGGCGCGGCCCAGATCGACAACGCCGAATACGTGCTGCACAAGTCGCGCATCCGCGGTAACGCGCTGTACGCCAAGCGTGCTGAAAACGCGATCATCCGTCTCAAGGACGGTACGTACACCACCTGCGAGCCAGACAGCAACGCCTGGCAGCTCAGGGGCAACAACATCACGTTGAACCCGGCTACCGGTTTCGGTACGGCGACCAACGCGACGTTGCGGATCAAGAACATCCCGATCCTCTATACCCCTTACATCTATTTCCCGATCGACGACCGTCGTCAATCCGGCTTCCTGCCGCCGAGCTTCAGCACCGGCAGCGAAACCGGCTTCACCCTGGTTACGCCGTACTATTTCAACCTGGCGCCCAACTACGACGCCACGTTGTACCCGCAATACATGACCAAGCGCGGTTTGTTGATGGAAGGCGAATTCCGCTACCTCACCAAATCCAGCGAAGGCCAGTTCGGCGGCGCGTACCTGAACGACGACAACGACGAGCGCAGCAAGCAGACCGACTACGAAAAAACCCGTTACATGCTCAATTGGCAGCATCGCGGCGGATTGGATTCGCGTCTGGCGACCCAGGTGGATTACACCCGGATCAGCGATCCTTACTACTTCCAGGATCTGAAGTCGTTCCAGGAAGGCGTTGAAAGCCGGGATGCCCTCAATCAACAGGGTTCCGTGACCTACCGGGGCGACTCTTACCAGGCGCGCCTGAACGTCCAGGCTTACCAGTTGGCGACGATCTCCCAGATCACGCCGTATGACCGGTTGCCGCAAATCACCTTCAATGGTGCGCTGCCGTACCATCCGGGCGGGCTGAACTTTACCTATGAGACCGAAGCTGTTCGCTTTGAACGCAGCCTTGAAAAAGGCACGTTCACCGATCAGGACGGACTTGTATCGCCTCGCCTGGACACCTACGTCACCGGCCTCACCCGCGCCAACGGCACACGTTTGAACGTTGCGCCAGCCGTCGACTACCCGATGAACTGGACCTACGGGTTTATCACACCGAAGCTCAAGTACGTTTACACCAAGTACGATCTTGACCTCGACAGCATCGGCAAGAACCAGATCATCGCCCAGCAAGCGGCGGCCACTGCGGCCAACCCGTACGCCGGTGGCGATTTCAAGAGCTCGCAAGACCGCGCTGTGCCAGTCGCCAGCGTCGACAGCGGCCTCTATTTCGACCGCAACACCAACTGGTTCGGCAAAGACTATCGCCAGACTCTCGAGCCGCGTGCGTTCTACCTGTATGTGCCAAACAAGGACCAGAGCGACATCCCGGTCTTTGATACCAGCGAATACTCGTTCAGCTACGCCTCGCTGTTCCGCGACAACCGCTTCAGCGGCTCTGACCGGATCGGCGACGAGAACAAACTGTCCCTGGGCTTGACCAGCCGCTGGATCGAAGAAAACGGCTTCGAGCGTCAGCGCGTATCCGTGGGCCAGGCGGTGTACTTCAAGGATCGTGAAGTGCAACTGCCAGGCATCCTCGCGGCTGACCGTGCCGATGCACAGTCCGATGTTTCGCCGGTAGCTCTGGACTACGAGTTCCGCTTCAACCGTGACTGGCGCGCCACTGCCGACTACAACTGGGACACCGAGGAACACAGCCCTCGTTCCGGCAGCGCGATGCTTCACTACCAGCCGGAAGACAACCCGAACAAGATCATCAACGTCGGCTATCGCTATCGTAACGACCAGGTCGTCTACAACCAGCTGACCGGCAAATGGCAGTTCGGTGGCGACTACGGTCAGCCAGGCGATCCGAATTTCGTGAAGGATTACTACAAAATCCAACAACACGACTTCTCGATGATGTGGCCGATCATTCCACAGTGGAACCTGATCACCCGCTGGCAGTATGACTACGCTCGCAACCGTACCCTGGAAGCCTTCGGTGGTTTCGAGTACGACAACTGCTGCTGGAAACTGCGCGTCATCAACCGTTACTGGGTTTCCAACGACGAATACAGCCAGATCGCCCCGCTTAACGAAAAGGGTGACCACGGGCTCTTCTTCCAGATCGTCCTCAAAGGACTCGGCGGCCTGACTGGCGCCAAGGTAGAGAGCTTCCTCGACAAAGGCATTGAAGGTTATCGTGAACGTGAAGACCAAGCTTTCTGATTGTCTGCGCCCGCTAGTGCTGGGCGCGCTGTTCCTGGGTACCGCATCGGCGCACGCTGCGGTTCAAGAACTGGATAAGGTCGTGGCCATCGTCGATAACGACGTGATCATGCAGAGCCAACTGGACCAGCGCGTCAAGGAAGTCCAGCAAACCATCGCCAAGCGTGGCGGTGGCGTGCCACCGACCAGCGTTCTGGACCAGCAGGTACTGGAGCGTTTGATCGTCGAGAACCTGCAACTGCAGATCGGCGATCGCTCCGGCATCCGTATTTCTGACGAGGAACTGAACCAGGCCGTGGGCACCATTGCCCAGCGCAACAACATGAGCATCGACCAGTTCCGTGCAGCCCTGGCCCACGACGGTTTGTCCTATGAGGACGCCCGTGACCAGATCCGCCGTGAAATGATCATCAGCCGTGTACGTCAGCGCCGTGTGGCCGAGCGGGTTCAGGTGTCCGAGCAGGAAGTGAAGAATTTCCTGGCGTCGGACCTGGGCAAGATGCAGCTTTCCGAAGAGCTGCACCTGGCCAACATCCTGATCCCGACACCGGACAGCGCCAACTCCGAGCAGCTCAATGCAGCCGCCGCCAAGACCCAGGCTATCTACGAGCGCCTGAAGGCAGGTGCCGACTTCGCGCAAATGGCGATCGCCCAGTCCGGCAGCGACAACGCACTGGAAGGCGGCGACATGGGCTGGCGTAAAGCGGCTCAATTGCCTCCGCCGTTCGACCGCGAGCTGAGCGCAATGGAAGTGGGTGGCATCACCCAACCTGCGCGTACACCGGGTGGTTTCATCATCCTGAAGCTCCTGGAAAAACGCGGCGGCGAAACGTCGCTCAAGGATGAGGTGCACGTTCGCCACATCCTGGTCAAACCAAGCGAAATCCGCACCGAAGCCCAGACCAAGGAACTGGCCCAGAAGATCTATGACCGCATCGAAAGCGGTGAAGACTTCGCCACCTTGGCCAAGAGCTTCTCGGAAGACCCGGGATCGGCCCTCAACGGCGGCGACCTGAACTGGATCGACCCGAAAGCCTTGGTGCCGGAGTTCCAGCAAGTCATGGCCGACACCCCGCAAGGCGTACTGTCCAAGCCATTCAAGACCCAATATGGCTGGCATGTGCTGGAAGTCCTTGGCCGTCGCGCCACCGACAACACCAATCAAGCCCGCGAGCAACAAGCACTGAACGTACTGCGTAACCGCAAATACGACGAAGAGCTGCAAACCTGGCTGCGTCAGATCCGCGACGAAGCCTACGTTGAGAACAAGCTGCCAGGCGCCCAGACAGGCACCGACCAGGCAGTTCAGTGAAACCCCAGCGTTTCGCGGTGACACCCGGCGAGCCGGCCGGCATTGGTCCTGACCTGTGCCTGCTGCTCGCCTCGCAACCCCAGCCACACCCCCTGATTGCCATTACCAGCCGCGACCTGCTCCTTGAGCGGGCCGCGCAGCTGGGTGTGGCTGTCAACTTGCTGGAGGTGGAGCCAGGCAACTGGCCCGACCTGCCCGCCCCTGCCGGCAGCCTGTACGTGTGGGACACCCCGCTGCAGGCCAAGGTGGTTGCCGGCCAACTGGACAAGGCCAACGCCGCGTTCGTGCTGGAAACCCTGACGCGCGCCGGGCAAGGCTGCATCGACGGTGACTTCGCCGGCATGATCACCGCGCCAGTACACAAAGGCGTGATCAACGAATCCGGCATCGCCTTTTCCGGCCACACCGAATTTCTCGCCGAGCTGACCCACACCGAACAAGTGGTGATGATGCTGGCGACGCGCGGCCTGCGGGTCGCGCTGGTGACCACGCACCTACCGCTGCGTGAGATTGCCGACGCCATCACCGTCGAGCGACTGGAGCGCGTGACGCGCATCCTGCATGCCGACCTGCAACAGAAGTTCGGCATCGCCCGACCGCGCATCCTGGTCTGTGGGCTCAACCCCCACGCCGGCGAAGGCGGCCACTTGGGCCATGAAGAAATCGACATCATCGAACCCACCCTGGAGCGTCTGCGCCAAGAAGGCATGGACCTGCGCGGCCCACTGCCTGCGGACACTCTGTTTACCCCCAAATATCTGGAGCACTGCGACGCAGTGCTGGCGATGTACCACGACCAGGGGCTGCCGGTGCTTAAATACAAAGGCTTCGGCGCCGCCGTCAACGTGACACTGGGCCTGCCGATCATCCGCACCTCCGTCGACCATGGCACCGCCCTGGACCTGGCGGGCAGCGGCAAGATCGATACCGGCAGCCTGCACGTGGCCCTGGAAACCGCCTATCAGATGGCCGAGACCCGTATATGACCGAGCATTACCAACACCGGGCGCGCAAGCGCTTCGGGCAAAACTTCCTGCATGACGCTGGCGTGATCGACCGCATCCTGCGCTCCATCCATGCCAAGCCTGAAGACCGCCTGCTGGAAATCGGCCCGGGCCAGGGCGCATTGACCCAAGGCCTGCTGGCCAGTGGCGGCCAACTGGACGTGGTTGAGTTGGACAAGGACCTGATCCCGATCCTCAACCAGCAGTTCGCCGGCAAGCCCAACTTCAACCTGCATCAGGGCGATGCACTGAAGTTCGACTTCAACACCCTCAACGCCGCGCCCAACAGCCTGCGCGTGGTGGGCAACCTGCCGTACAACATCTCCACGCCGCTGATTTTCCACCTGCTGAACAACGCCGGGATCATCCGCGACATGCACTTCATGCTGCAAAAGGAAGTGGTAGAACGTCTGGCCGCAGGTCCTGGGGGTGGTGATTGGGGCCGCCTGTCGATCATGGTTCAGTACCACTGCCGCGTCGAACACCTGTTCAACGTGGGCCCTGGCGCGTTCAATCCGCCGCCAAAGGTCGACTCGGCCATCGTACGCCTGGTGCCCCACGCCGTATTGCCACACCCGGCCAAGGACCACAAACTGCTGGAGCGTGTCGTACGCGAAGCGTTCAACCAGCGTCGCAAGACCCTGCGCAACACGCTCAAGGCACTGTTGAGCAATGCCGAGATCGAAGCTGCCGGCGTCGATGGCGGCCTGCGCCCGGAGCAACTGGACCTGGCCGCATTCGTGCGCCTGGCCGACCAACTGGCCATTCAGCCTGCACCAGCCGCGGACTGACAGCACCGAGCTAGGCTAGACACATGTCTGGCCTAGTGCCCTCCTCTTGGCCTAGACTGAACCGCATCTGCTGTCTTCCGCTTTTAAGGCCTCTTGCATGTCCGATCCTCGCTACCAGATCGACGTCAGCGTCGTCACCCGCTTCCTGGCGGACCAATCCCAACCTGAACAGAACCGCTTTGCCTTTGCCTACACCATCACGGTGAAAAACAACGGGCTGGTGCCGGCCAAGCTGCTGTCGCGCCACTGGGTGATCACCGACGGTGACGGTCAGGTCGAAGAAGTTCGCGGCGCCGGCGTGGTTGGCCAGCAACCGTTGATCGACAGCGGCGCCAGCCATACCTATAGCAGCGGCACGGTGATGACCTCCAAAGTCGGCACCATGCAGGGCTCCTATCAGATGAAAGCCACCGACGGCCAATTGTTCGACGCCATCATCGCGCCTTTCCGCCTCGCCGTGCCGGGAGCCCTGCACTGATGGCGACGTATGCGGTCGGTGATCTGCAAGGCTGCCTGGAACCCCTCAAGTGCCTGCTTGAGCGCGTAGCCTTCGACCCAGCCAACGATCGCCTGTGGCTGGTCGGTGATCTGGTCAACCGCGGCCCGCAATCCCTGGAGACGCTGCGCTATTTATATCGCCTGCGCGACTCCCTTGTGTGCGTATTGGGTAATCACGACCTGCATCTGCTGGCAGCCGGCAATAACATTGAGCGCCTGAAAAAGGGCGACACCCTGCGGGAAATCCTCGAAGCACCGGATCGCGCCGAACTGCTCGACTGGCTGCGCCGGCAAAAAATCATGCATTACGACGAAGGCCGCAACATGGCCCTGGTCCATGCTGGCATCCCGCCCCAGTGGACGCTGAAGAAAGCCCTCAAGTGCGCCGCCGAAGTCGAAAGCGCCCTGGCCGATGACACCCTCTATACCGCCTACCTTGACGGCATGTACGGCAACGAGCCAGTGAAGTGGGACAACGACCTCACCGGCGTCACGCGCCTGCGGGTCATCACCAACTACTTCACGCGCATGCGCTTCTGTACTGCCGAGGGCAAGCTCGACCTCAAGAGCAAGGAAGGCGCGGACACCGCGCTGCCGGGCTACAAGCCCTGGTTTGCTCACAAGGACCGCAAGACCCGCGACACCCCGATCATTTTCGGCCACTGGGCGGCCCTTGAGGGCAAGTGCAATGAGCCCGGCGTATTCGCCCTCGACACCGGCTGCGTGTGGGGCGGCGCCATGACCCTGATGAACATCGACACCGGCGAGCGTCATAGCTGCCAGTGCGAATCCCCTCTTCCCGTTACACTGCCGGCTACTGCCAAGCCATAGGAGCCCGCCATGAGCGAATTCAAACGTATCCCCCCCGAACAAGCCCAGGCGCTGCGCGAGCAAGGTGCCGTGGTGGTCGACATCCGTGACCAGCCAACGTATGCGGCTGGCCACATCACTGGCGCCCAGCACCTGGACAACGTCAACATCGCCGATTTCATCCGCGCCGCCGACCTCGATGCACCTGTGATCGTGGCCTGCTATCACGGCAATTCCAGCCAGAGTGCAGCGGCTTATCTGATCAGCCAGGGTTTCTCCGACGTCTATAGCCTGGATGGCGGCTTTGAACTGTGGCGTACGACTTATCCTGCGGAAATTTCTTCCGGCAATTCGCAATAATTTTTTTCACACCCCGCTACCCCGCGTGACGCTTGGGCTCGCGCCGTTTCTGACGAACGGCGCAGCCAAACTAATTGCGCATCGCGCCTTGACCTCTCCGATTCCGAACTATCCTTAAGCGCAGGCCATCCGAATCAGGGGAGAGCCGGTACACCGGCGTGCGGGTCATCGGTAGCGTTTCAGGGTGTTTGGGGGGAAAACAGCCATTGGCGTCTGCCAATGTCTGCCAGCATCGACTGATTGATCCGGCGTCGGCTCCAAGTATCGAGCGAGGTGACGACGTCATGAGTATCTTTAGCCACTTCCAACAACGCTTCGCATCCACACAGCAGGAAGAACTCACGCTGCAAGAGTATCTCGAGCTGTGCAAACAGGATCGCAGCACCTACGCGTCTGCCGCCGAACGTCTGCTGCTGGCGATTGGCGAGCCGGATCTGATAGACACCTCGAACAATTCGCGGCTGTCGCGAATATTCTCCAACAAGGTGATCCGTCGTTATCCGGCCTTTGAAGACTTCCACGGCATGGAAGAATGCATTGACCAGATCGTCTCCTACTTCCGCCATGCCGCCCAAGGCCTGGAAGAGAAGAAACAGATCCTCTACCTGCTCGGCCCCGTCGGTGGCGGTAAATCGTCGCTGGCCGAAAAGCTCAAACAACTGATCGAAAAAGTGCCCTTCTACGCCATCAAGGGCTCACCGGTCTTCGAGTCGCCCCTGGGCCTGTTCAACGCCACGGAAGATGGCGCGATCCTCGAAGAAGACTTCGGCATCCCGCGCCGCTACCTCAACACCATCATGTCGCCCTGGGCCACCAAGCGCCTGGCCGAGTTCGGCGGTGACATCAGCCAGTTCCGCGTGGTGAAGCTCTACCCGTCCATCCTCAACCAGATCGGCGTGGCCAAGACCGAACCAGGCGACGAGAACAACCAGGACATCTCGGCGCTGGTGGGCAAGGTCGATATTCGCAAGCTTGAAGAATTCCCACAGAACGACGCCGACGCCTACAGCTACTCGGGCGCGCTGTGCCGGGCCAACCAGGGCCTGATGGAGTTCGTGGAAATGTTCAAGGCACCTATCAAGGTGCTGCACCCACTGCTCACCGCGACCCAGGAAGGCAACTACAACAGTACCGAAGGCCTGGGCGCGATTCCGTTCACCGGGATCCTGCTGGCCCACTCCAACGAATCGGAGTGGCACACCTTCCGCAACAACAAGAACAACGAAGCCTTCATCGACCGGATCTACATCGTCAAGGTGCCGTACTGCCTGCGGGTCAGTGATGAGATCAAGATCTACGACAAGCTGCTGTTCAACAGCTCGCTGTCCAAGGCTCATTGCGCACCCGACACCCTGAAGATGCTCGCCCAGTTCACCGTGCTGTCGCGCCTCAAAGAGCCGGAAAACTCGAACATCTATTCGAAGATGCGCGTGTACGACGGCGAAAACCTCAAGGACACCGACCCCAAGGCCAAGTCAATCCAGGAGTACCGCGACACCGCTGGTGTGGACGAAGGCATGAACGGCCTCTCGACGCGCTTCGCGTTCAAGATCCTGTCCAAGGTCTTCAACTTCGACCCGCACGAAATTGCGGCCAACCCGGTGCACCTGCTCTACGTGCTGGAGCAACAGATCGAACAGGAGCAGTTCCAGGCGGAAACCCGCGAACGCTACCTGCGTTTCCTCAAGGAATACCTGGCGCCGCGCTACATCGAATTCATCGGCAAGGAAATCCAGACCGCGTACCTCGAGTCCTACAGCGAGTACGGCCAGAACATCTTCGACCGCTACGTGCTGTACGCCGACTTCTGGATCCAGGACCAGGAATACCGCGACCCGGAAACCGGCGAGATCCTCAACCGCGTGGCCCTCAACGAGGAGCTGGAAAAAATCGAGAAACCGGCCGGCATCAGCAATCCGAAGGATTTCCGCAACGAAATCGTCAACTTCGTGCTGCGCGCCCGCGCCAACAACAACGGCAAGAACCCTACCTGGCTCAGCTACGAGAAGCTGCGGGTGGTCATCGAGAAGAAAATGTTCTCCAACACCGAGGACCTGCTGCCCGTCATCAGCTTCAACGCCAAGGCCAGCAAGGAGGATCAGCAAAAACACAACGACTTCGTCACACGAATGGTCGAGCGCGGCTACACCGACAAACAGGTACGGCTGCTCTCCGAGTGGTATCTGCGGGTTCGTAAATCGCAGTAAGGCAGCGACAGGCGTGAACTGCCGGGTCACTGGCCTGGCAGCTGACCGCTTGTCTCTAAGCTTCCAGCTCGCGGCTTGAAGCTTGTAACGTGAAGCTGCCCGGAGGGCTCCCCATGAGCTATGTGATCGACCGACGCCTCAATGGCAAGAACAAGAGCACGGTAAACCGTCAGCGTTTCCTGCGGCGTTACCGTGACCACATCAAAAAGGCCGTCGAAGAGGCCGTCAGCCGCCGTTCCATCACGGACATGGAACATGGCGAGCAAATCAGCATTCCCGGACGGGACATCGACGAGCCGGTGCTGCACCACGGCCGCGGCGGCAAACAGACTGTTGTGCACCCCGGCAACAAGGAATTCACGACCGGCGAACATATCCAACGCCCCCAAGGGGGTGGCGGCGGTAGAGGGCCGGGCAAGGCGGGCAATTCCGGCGAAGGCATGGATGAGTTCGTATTCCAGATCACCCAGGAAGAATTCCTCGAATTCATGTTCGAAGACCTGGAGCTGCCCAACCTGGTCAAGCGTAACCTGACCGGCACCGACACCTTCAAGACGGTGCGCGCCGGGATCAGCAACGAGGGCAACCCGTCCCGTATCAACATCATCCGCACCCTGCGCTCGGCCCATGCCCGACGTATTGCCCTGTCGGGCAGCAGTCGCGCCAAGTTGAGGGAAGCCAAGGAAGAGTTGGCGCGCCTGAAGCGTGAAGAGCCGGACAACTTCGGCGATATCCAGGAAATGGAGGCGGAAATCGAGAAACTCAGCGCGCGAATCCACCGCGTCCCCTTTCTCGATACCTTTGACTTGAAATACAACCTGCTGGTCAAACAACCCAACCCCAGCTCCAAGGCGGTGATGTTCTGCCTGATGGACGTGTCGGGCTCCATGACCCAAGCGACCAAGGACATCGCCAAGCGCTTCTTCATCCTCTTGTACCTGTTCCTGAAGCGGAACTACGACAAGATTGACGTCGTCTTCATCCGCCATCACACCAGCGCTCGCGAAGTCGACGAAGAGGAATTCTTCTACTCGCGGGAAACCGGCGGCACCATCGTTTCCAGCGCCTTGAAGCTGATGCAGGAGATCATGGCCGAGCGTTACCCGGCCAACGAATGGAACATCTACGCCGCCCAGGCCTCGGACGGCGACAACTGGAACGATGACTCGCCGATCTGCCGCGACATCCTCATCAACCAGATCATGCCTTTCGTGCAGTACTACACTTACGTTGAAATCACCCCCCGTGAGCACCAAGCCCTGTGGTTCGAATACGAGCGCATCGGCGAAGCCTTTGCCGACACGTTCGCACAGCAGCAACTGGTCTCGGCCGGCGATATTTACCCGGTCTTCCGTGAACTCTTCCAGCGCAGGTTAGTGACATGACCGCCAAAAAAGAGCAAAAACGCCAACCGATTTCCACGGGTTCCGAGTGGACCTTTGAACTGATCCAGGCCTATGACCGGGAAATCAGCCGCATTGCGGCGGGTTATGCCCTGGACACCTATCCCAACCAGATCGAAGTGATCACCGCCGAACAAATGATGGACGCCTACGCCTCGGTGGGCATGCCGCTGGGTTATCACCATTGGTCCTACGGCAAACACTTCCTTAGCACCGAAAAGTCCTACACCCGAGGTCAGATGGGCCTGGCCTACGAAATCGTGATCAACTCCGACCCGTGCATCGCCTACCTGATGGAAGAGAACACCATCTGCATGCAGGCGTTGGTGGTGGCGCATGCCTGCTATGGGCATAACAGTTTCTTCAAGGGCAACTACCTGTTCCGCACGTGGACCGACGCCAGTTCGATCATCGATTACCTGGTGTTCGCCAAGCAGTACATCATGCAATGCGAGGAGCGCCACGGCATCGATGCGGTGGAAGACCTGCTCGACTCCTGCCATGCGCTGATGAACTATGGCGTCGACCGCTACAAACGCCCGTATCCGATTTCCGCCGAGGAAGAACGCCTGCGCCAGAAGGAACGTGAGGAGCACCTGCAGAAACAGATCAACGACCTATGGCGCACCATCCCCAAACGCGCCGGCAAGAACAGCGACAAGGACAATGCACGCTTCCCCGCCGAACCGCAGGAAAACATCCTCTATTTCCTGGAAAAACACGCGCCGCTGCTGGAACCCTGGCAACGGGAAATCGTGCGTATCGTGCGCAAGATCGCCCAGTACTTTTATCCACAGCGCCAGACCCAGGTCATGAACGAAGGCTGGGCCACGTTCTGGCACTACACCCTGATGAACGACCTGTACGACGAGGGCCTGGTCACCGACGGTTTCATGATGGAATTCCTCACCTCCCACACCAGCGTGGTGTTCCAGCCAGGCTTCGACAGCCCGTACTACAACGGCATCAACCCCTATGCGCTGGGTTTTGCCATGTACCGCGACATCCGGCGCATGTGTGAACACCCCACCGAGGAGGACCGCCGCTGGTTCCCGGAAATCGCCGGCAGCGATTGGCTGTCCACCATCAAGTTCGCCATGAGCAGCTTCAAGGATGAGAGTTTTATCCTGCAGTACCTGTCGCCGCAGGTCATTCGGGACCTGAAACTGTTCAGCATTCTCGATGACGATCTCAAGGATGACCTGGTGGTGCCGGCCATCCACGATGAGCCCGGCTACCGCACCATCCGCGAAACACTGGCAGCGCAGTACAACCTGGGCAACCGCGAGCCCAACGTGCAGATCTACAGTATCGATGTGCGCGGCGACCGCTCCCTGACCTTGCGTCACCAGCAACACGACCGCAAACCCCTGGGTGAATCCACCGAGGAAGTGCTCAAGCACCTGCATCGGCTGTGGGGCTTCGATATTCACCTCGAAACCCTGCAGGGCGACCAGGTGATGAAAACCCACCACGTGCCACCGCGCACTGATCACAACGACAACGACTACGGCCGCCTGGACCTGGCCGTCGTGCATCTCTGAAACAGCAAAGCCTCCATTGGCCAGGCACAGGCGGTATCCTGTGCCGCTAATGGAGGCTTTTTCATGAAAATCTACAAAGTCGGCGGTGCGGTGCGGGATCGCCTCTTGGGTATCCCGGTCACCGATATCGACCGCGTTGTCGTGGGCGCGTCTGCCGAAGAGATGCTCACCAAGGGCTACAAGCCGGTGGGTGCTGACTTCCCAGTGTTCCTCGACCCCAGGAACGGCGACGAGTACGCCCTGGCCCGTACGGAACGCAAAAGCGGTCGGGGTTATGGCGGCTTTGTGTTTCACGCCAGCCCCGAGGTGACGCTGGAAGAAGACCTGATCCGCCGTGACCTGACGATCAACGCCATGGCGGAAGACGATGACGGCAACTTGACCGACCCTTACCACGGTCAGCGTGATCTTGAAGGTCGCATTCTACGCCATGTTTCTCTGGCGTTCGCCGAAGATCCTCTGCGAGTGCTGCGCGTTGCGCGCTTTGCTGCACGTTATGCGCACCTGGGTTTTACCGTTGCGCCAGAAACACTTGAACTGATGCGCCAACTCAGCGAATCCGGCGAACTGGAGGCCCTGACACCTGAGCGCAGCTGGAAAGAAATTTCCCGCGCGCTGATGGAAGACCAACCCCAAGTGTTTATTCAGGTACTGCGCGAATGCGATGCGCTGAAAACCTTGATGCCTGAGGTCGATGCACTCTTCGGCGTGCCGCAACCCGCAGCCCATCACCCGGAAATCGACACCGGCGTGCACACCTTGAGCGTGTTGGAGCAGGCCGCTCTGCACCAGCAGCCGCTGACTGTGCGCTGGGCCTGCCTGCTTCATGACCTGGGCAAGGGCACGACGCCTGTGGATAAGTTGCCGCAGCACATCGCCCATGAACACCGGGGTTTGAAACTGATCAAGGCCGTCAATGAACGCTTCAAGGTACCCAGGGATTGCCAGGAGCTTGCGTTGCTGGTGGGCGAATATCACACCCACGGTCATCGTGCGCTGGAGTTGAAAGCCTCGACATTGCTGGAGTTGCTGCACAATTTCGACGTTTACCGTCGACCGCAGCGCTTTGAGGAGTTCGTGGTTGCCTGCGAGATGGATGCACGGGGCCGCAAGGGCCTGGAGCAGAGAAGTTACCCACAGGCGGCCTACTTGCGCGGCGCAGCGAAGGCCGCGCGCGAAGTCGCCGTTGCGCCACTGCTGGAGAAAGGCTTCAAAGGCCCGGAGCTGGGCGAGGCACTTAAGCGCGAACGGCTCAAGGCATTAAAAATCTACAAGGAACATCACGTCCTCTAGGCGTCCGGCTTGTCGAGCCGTCGCCTACAGGAGATGGTTCGGCGTGAGTTGCTGGCCCTGCCACTCGAACGCGACAGGCGCCAGAAGCTGGTCAATCTGCGCGTCGCGCCACAGCTCGGCCAGGGTCTTGCCCACTTCAGGGTGGACCCGCGCCGGCGCCATCAACGACAGTGGCCACAGCACAAACGCGTTCTTCAGGATTTCCGCTCGCGGCAGAACCAATCCATCGAAATTGCCCACCAGGTCGCCATACAGCAGCACGTCGATGTCCAACGGCAGCCCCTTGCGATCCGGCGCGTAGCGGCCATTGTCGGCCTCGATGAGCTTCAATCGGCGATCCAGCTCCATCAACGGCAGATCGGTGTAAGCCGACACCACCAGGTTGAAGAACGGCCCGCTCTTGATACCCACCGGCTGGCTTTCGAACACCGCCGAGCAACGCACATCCGTCAGGAAACTCGCCAACGCGTCCAGACCGGCGCGTAGATGCCGCTCGCGCTCGATATTGCTGCCTAGGCCTAGGTAAACCTGAGTTAGCGGCATCCGCGCTCGATCTCCACACCCACACCCTTGGCAGCCGGAACGGCGCCTGGCTTGGTCAATTTGAGGTGCAACCAGGGAATCTGGAATTCACTCATCAGCACTTCGGCCAGGCGTTCGGCAAAGGTTTCCACCAACTGGTACTGGGACTTTTCGGCAAAGGCCTGGATACGCGCGGACACACTGGCGTAATCCAGCGCCAATGTCAGGTCGTCACCGGCCGCAGCCGGGCGGTTATCCCAGGCAAAGCTCAGGTCCAAGCGCAGGCACTGACGGATTCCGCGCTCCCAGTCGTAGGCCCCGATAACGGTGTCGACTTCCAGGCCTTCGATAAACACTCTGTCCAAGCACTTTTCTCCGCAGCACGACAAGGGCGCGATGCCCCGTTAGAATCAGGGCGTCCTCGCCCGGAATAGTTAGCATGTTTTGGTCACTGGCGATTATCGCCTACCTGCTCGGCTCACTGTCCTTCGCCATTTTGCTCAGCCGCCTGACGGGAAATCCCGACCCGCGAATGAGTGGCTCAGGCAATGCCGGCGCCACCAATATGTTGCGCCTGGCCGGCAAGAAACTCGCCGTTCTGACGCTGCTGGGCGACCTGTGCAAGGGTTTGTTGCCCGTGCTGATCGCCAGCCTCGCCGGCCTGACCCTGCAACAGCAGGCCTGGATCGGCGTATGTGCCGTTCTCGGCCATCTGTTTCCCCTGTACTTCCGCTTTCGCGGCGGCAAAGGCGTCGCCACGGCAGCCGGAATGTTGCTGGGGATCTACCCGCCGGCGGCTTTGCTGGCCGTGCTCGCCTGGCTGCTGACGTTCTACCTGACTCGCACCAGCTCACTCGCCGCGCTGATCGCCACCCCACTCACCCTGCCGCTACTGGCCTGGCAAGAACCGGCGGCACTGCTGCCGATGAGCGTGCTGACACTGCTGATCGTCTGGCGCCACCGGGGCAATTTACGCGACCTGTTTGCCGGGCGCGAACGGCATTTTTAAATACCGTCGATGAGCCCGGCCCACCTGCGTCGTTACAGCGGCGACAACTGCTCCATCGGCCAGCGCGCCTGCACGCTGATAGCCAGGCTTTCGTGCTGCCCCGCCTGCAAGCGCTGGCAACCGGCATAGGCGATCATCGCGCCGTTGTCGGTGCAGAACTCGGGGCGCGCGTAGAACACGTCGCCCTTCATGTCGCCGAGCATTTTTTCCAGCGAACTGCGCAAGGCCTTGTTGGCGCTGACGCCGCCTGCGATCACCAGGCGCTTCATGCCCGCCTGTTTCAGAGCGCGCTTGCACTTGATGGTCAAAGTCTCCACCACGGCCTGCTGGAACGCCAGAGCGATGTCGCAACGGGCTTGCTCACTGTCGTCTCCGGCGCTGACGCTTTGCTGCCAGGTGTTCAGCGCAGAGGTTTTCAAGCCGCTGAAGCTGAACATCAGGCCCGGGCGATCGCACATCGGCCGCGGGAAGGTGTAGCGACCGGCAACGCCTTTTTCGGCGAGACGGGCGATTTCCGGGCCGCCGGGATAATTGAGGCCCATCATCTTCGCGGTCTTGTCGAAGGCTTCACCGGCAGCGTCGTCCAGGGATTCACCCAAAAGGGTGTATTGGCCGATTCCGTCCACCTGAACCAACTGCGTATGGCCGCCGGAAACCAACAATGCGACGAACGGGAACTCTGGCGGTGTTTTTTCCAGCATCGGCGCCAATAAATGGCCTTCCATATGGTGCACGCCGAGGGCTGGAATGCCCCAGGCAAACGCCAGCGCCTGGGCGCAAGAGGCCCCAACCAGCAGGGCTCCGACCAATCCGGGGCCAGCGGTGTAGGCGATGGCGTCGATCTCGGTCGGCACGCAGCCGGCCTCATCCAACACCTGACGGATCAGGGGTAGCATGCGTTTGACGTGATCACGGCTGGCCAGCTCCGGCACCACGCCACCGTAGGCGCGGTGCAGGTCGATCTGACTGAACAGCGCATCGGCCAAGAGCCCGCGTTCACTGTCGTAAAGTGCGACACCGGTTTCGTCGCAGGAGGTTTCAAGTCCCAGTACTAGCATGGGTTTGCGCCTTGTAGAGGCTGAATTCGAAGGCGCGCATAATAGTCGCCACTCCCCCTCCCGACTAGCGGTTTTCGATCAGAGGCTTTGCATTCCGGGCAATGAGGGGTTAACATCCGCAACCCTTAAAAACCGACGACCTCAGCCGCGAATTTTTTGCGACGAGAACGTTGATCCCGGTAATGAAAGAAGGTAGCTCTGGATGCCAGCCGTCAAAGTTAAAGAGAACGAACCCTTCGACGTAGCTCTGCGTCGTTTCAAGCGCTCCTGCGAAAAAGCCGGTGTACTGGCTGAAGTTCGTAGCCGCGAATTTTACGAGAAGCCAACTTCTGAGCGTAAGCGTAAAGCAGCAGCCGCTGTTAAGCGTCACGCCAAGAAAGTTCAGCGCGAACAGCGCCGCGCCGTTCGTCTGTACTAATACACAGACGTTCGTAGCAAGCTTCTGCCAAGCCCGGCCCTCAGCCGGGCTAATGGCATTTGCGGATATCGCTTGATGCTTCACTGTTGACGTCGCACACGCGACCGATACAACTGCTTCACACGTCAGGACTGGCTCTTTTGCCAGCGGTGCACGTCTCTTCTGACGAGCCTATCAAGGCTACTGACGAGCACACTTATTTTTCAAGCAGACGATCAACTGTATCGACTGTGCCCGACAATGAGCTTCCGAGGCCGCCATTGGCCAAGACCGGATGCCGGGGCAACATTTCCATGCCAAAAACCTGATTGAAACTAACGTCAGTGAATGAACGGCAGATACACTTCCTGAATGCCCAAGCAGACACCTGATGATCGAGCCGCGCAATGCGTGCGCTTGAACAATCAATGGGCCCTCATTGACACGCAGTGATGACGAGAACGCCATGGCCGGGCTGATTCCCCAGAGCTTTATTGACGACCTTCTGAACCGCACCGACATCGTCGATGTTGTCAGCTCGCGCGTGCAACTGAAAAAAGCTGGCAAGAACTACACCGCCTGCTGCCCGTTCCATAAAGAGAAGACCCCGTCGTTCAGTGTCAGCCCCGACAAGCAGTTCTATTACTGCTTCGGCTGCGGCGCAGGCGGCAACGCCTTGGGTTTTCTCATGGACCACGACAACCTGGACTTCCCCCAGGCTATCGAGGACCTGGCCAAAGCCGCTGGCATGGAAGTCCCACGCGAGGAAAGCAGCCGTCCGCACAAGCCGCGCCAACCCACCGATTCGCCGCTGTACCCGCTGCTGACGGCCGCTGCCGACTTTTACCGTCAGGCGCTTAAAAGCCATCCGCAGCGCAAGGCCGCCGTCGACTACCTGAAAGGTCGCGGCCTCACGGGTGAGATCGCCCGCGACTTCGGCCTGGGGTTCGCGCCGCCCGGCTGGGACAACCTGTACAAGCACTTGAGCAGCGACACTCTCCAACAAAAGGCCATGATCGACGCCGGCCTGCTGGTGGAGAACGCCGAGACCGGCAAACGCTATGACCGCTTCCGCGATCGCGTCATGTTCCCGATCCGCGACAGCCGGGGTCGGATCATCGCCTTTGGTGGCCGCGTGCTGGGGGACGACAAGCCCAAGTACCTGAACTCCCCGGAAACCCCGGTTTTTCATAAGGGCCAGGAACTCTATGGCCTGTTCGAAGCGCGCAAGCACAACCGCAACCTCGATGAGATTATCGTGGTTGAAGGTTATATGGACGTCATCGCGCTCGCCCAACAAGGCTTGCGCAACGCGGTCGCCACCCTGGGCACCGCCACCAGCGAAGAACACATGAAACGCCTGTTTCGCGTGGTGCCCAGCGTGTTGTTCTGCTTCGACGGCGACCAGGCCGGCCGCAATGCAGCCTGGCGCGCACTCGAAGCCACGCTGTCGAGCCTGCAGGACGGGCGTCGCGCACGCTTCCTGTTCCTGCCCGAAGGCGAAGACCCGGACACCCTGGTGCGCTCCGAAGGCACCGACGCGTTCCGCGCGCGCATCAACCAGCATGCACAGCCGCTGGCGGACTACTTCTTCCAGCAACTGACCGAAGAAGCCGACCCACGCTCCCTCGAAGGCAAGGCCCACATGGCCACCCTTGCGGCGCCGCTGATCGACAAAGTCCCCGGCGCCAACCTGAAGTCATTGATGCGCATGCGCCTGCAGGAAATCACCGGGTTAAGCGGCGAAGCCGTCAGCCAGCTGGTGCACAACACGCCGCATGATGCGCCGCCACCGGCCTATGACCCAGGCATGGATTACGACGCCATGCCGGACTATTCCGACTTCCATCAACCTCAGGAGGCCTACGCCCCCCAGCAGGAGTGGACACCGAAAAAGTCCGGCAACGACGGCAAGAAATGGGAAAAGAAACCCTGGAGCAAGAACGGCAAGCGCGGTGATCGCGATGAGGCGTATGCCCCGCGGACGCCTGTCGCCGTAGAAGCGCCAACGCTCATTGCCCTGCGCACGCTCATCCACCATCCGCAACTGGCGGAAAAGGTCGAGAGCGCCGATCACTTTGCCAACGCGAGCAACACTTACGCCCAGGTACTGACCGCCTTGATCGAGGCGGTACAGAAAAATCCTAAGCTAAACTCAATTCAGTTGATGGCGCGCTGGCACGGCACCGAACAGGGCCGACTGTTGAAAGCCCTTGCGGAAAAGGAGTGGCTAATTGACGGCGATAACCTTGAACAACAGTTTTTAGACACCATTACTAGGTTATCCGCGGGCCAGCATACGCAGACCCTCGATGAACTGATCAAGAAAGCAAGGCAGCCGGGATTATCGGCTGAAGAGCAAATTCAGATAGCAAAACAGATGCGCGACCTCTTAAAACAGAATGTTTCCGCATCAAACCCGACCTCAGCTGGCGTGTGAGGTCATAGCTCGGGTATAATCCTCGGCTTGTTTTTTGCCCGCCAAGACCTTCAGTGGATAGGGTGTTATGTCCGGAAAAGCGCAACAGCAGTCTCGTATCAAAGAGTTGATCGTTCTCGGTCGTGAGCAGGGTTACCTGACTTACGCGGAGGTCAACGACCACCTGCCTGAGGATATTTCAGATCCAGAGCAGGTGGAAGACATCATCCGCATGATTAACGACATGGGGATCAACGTATTCGAAGCTGCGCCAGATAAGGATTCCCTTATGCTGGCGGACGCCGATACCGACGAGGCTGCCGCTGAAGAAGCTGCTGCCGCGCTGGCCGCTGTGGAGACCGATATCGGTCGTACCACCGACCCTGTGCGCATGTATATGCGTGAAATGGGTACCGTCGAGCTGCTGACACGCGAAGGCGAAATCGAAATCGCCAAGCGTATCGAAGAGGGTATCCGTGAAGTGATGGGCGCAATTGCGCACTTCCCTGGCACGGTTGACCACATTCTCTCCGAGTACACCCGCGTCACCACCGAAGGTGGCCGCCTGTCTGACGTCCTGAGTGGCTACATCGATCCGGACGACGGCATCGCGCCGCCTGCCGCCGAAGTGCCGCCGCCTGTTGATGCCAAGGCTGCGAAAGCGGACGACGACACCGAAGACGACGACGCTGAAGCCAGCGGCGACGATGAAGATGAAGTTGAAAGCGGTCCAGACCCGATCATCGCTGCCCAGCGTTTCGGTGCGGTTTCCGATCAAATGGAAATCACCCGCAAGGCCCTGAAAAAGCACGGTCGTGCCAACAAGCAGGCGATTGCCGAGCTGGTGGCCCTGGCTGAGCTGTTCATGCCGATCAAGCTGGTGCCGAAGCAATTCGAAGGCCTGGTTGAGCGTGTCCGCAGCGCCCTGGAGCGTCTGCGTGCCCAAGAACGCGCAATCATGCAGCTGTGTGTGCGTGATGCCCGTATGCCGCGTGCCGACTTCCTGCGCCAGTTCCCGGGCAACGAAGTAGATGAAAGCTGGACCGACGCACTGGCCAAGGGCAAGGCGAAATACGCCGAAGCCATTGGTCGCCTGCAACCGGACATCATCCGTTGCCAGCAGAAGCTGACCGCGCTTGAGACCGAAACCGGTCTGACGATTGCCGAGATCAAGGACATCAACCGTCGCATGTCGATCGGTGAGGCCAAGGCCCGCCGCGCGAAGAAAGAGATGGTTGAAGCGAACTTGCGTCTGGTGATCTCCATCGCCAAGAAGTACACCAACCGTGGCCTGCAATTCCTCGACCTGATCCAGGAAGGCAACATCGGCTTGATGAAGGCTGTGGACAAGTTCGAATACCGTCGCGGCTACAAGTTCTCGACTTATGCCACCTGGTGGATCCGTCAGGCGATCACTCGCTCGATCGCCGACCAGGCCCGCACCATCCGTATTCCGGTGCACATGATCGAGACGATCAACAAGCTCAACCGTATTTCCCGGCAGATGTTGCAGGAAATGGGTCGCGAACCGACCCCGGAAGAGCTGGGCGAACGCATGGAAATGCCTGAGGATAAAATCCGCAAGGTGTTGAAGATCGCTAAAGAGCCGATCTCCATGGAAACCCCGATTGGTGATGACGAAGACTCCCATCTGGGTGACTTCATCGAAGACTCGACCATGCAGTCGCCAATCGATGTCGCCACCGTTGAGAGCTTGAAAGAAGCGACTCGCGACGTACTGTCCGGCCTCACTGCCCGTGAAGCCAAGGTACTGCGCATGCGTTTCGGCATCGACATGAATACCGACCACACCCTTGAGGAAGTCGGTAAGCAGTTTGACGTGACGCGTGAGCGGATCCGTCAGATCGAAGCCAAGGCGTTGCGCAAGTTGCGCCACCCGACGCGAAGCGAGCATCTGCGCTCCTTCCTCGACGAGTGATACCAGAACCCCCGGCCCAGGCCGGGGGTTTTGCTTTCTACAGATAAAATCCCAAGCAACACCCCTCCCTCGCAATGCCCGTCTACACTCGAAATATTCCCCGTGCCATAACGAGACCGTTATGCCCAGACTGCCGGCCGTGTTACTGCTGTCGCTGCTGACCTGGACCGCAACGGCTGGCGCGTTGACTCTTAGCGATGATGAGCGTGGCTGGCTGGCGGACCATCAGGAGTTGCGCTTGGGGGTGGATGCGTCGTGGCCACCCTTTGAATACCGTGACGACGAGGGCCGCTACCAAGGTTTGGCGGCCGACTACGTGCGCCTGATCCAGGACCGCCTGGGCGTGCGCGTCAAGCTGATCGAGCCGGAGAACTGGAGCGCCGTGCTGGAGCAGGCCCGCAACAACCAGCTCGACCTGCTGCCCGGCATCATGTCCACACCCGAGCGCCAGGGCTACATGGCATTCACTCGCCCGTACCTGGACTTCCCCATCGTCATCCTGGCCCATGAAGGCGGCGCCAAACCGCGCACCCTGAAGGACCTCTACGGCTTGAAGATTGCCGTGGTAGAAAACTACGCCCCTCATGAACTGCTGCGCACCCATCATCCCGACCTCAACCTGGTGGCCATGCCGAACGTCAGCTCGACGCTGCAGGCCCTGGCCACCGATGAAGTGGATGCGGTGGTCGGCGACCTCGCCTCAAGCGTCTGGAGCCTTCGCCAACTCAAGCTCGACGGCTTGTACGTCAGCGGCGAAACCCCCTACCGTTACCAATTGGCGATGGGCGTACCGCGCGACAACAAAATGCTCGTGGGCATCCTCGACAAGGTGCTGGCTGACCTCAGCCCGGAAGAAACCGACGCGATCCAGCAACATTGGGTCGGCAGCGTTACCGACCATCGCACGTTCTGGAAGGACCTGCTGATCTATGGCCTGCCCGCCGTGCTGTTATTGAGCACCGTATTGGCCGTGGTGATTCGGATCAATCGCCGGCTCAGTTCGGAAATTGCCCGCCGCGTCGCCCTCGAACAGGAACTGCGCAGCAGCGAATACCACTATCGCGGCCTGGTGGAGAGCCTGTCCGCCATCGCCTGGGAAGCCAGTGTCGCCGACTTCACCTACAGCTACGTGTCACCGCATGCCGAGGAATTACTCGGTTATCCCCGCGCGCACTGGCTGATTCCGGGCTTCTGGCGCAACATCATTCACCCCGCCGACCTGACGCGCGCCGAAGCCTATTGCTACCGTGAAACCCGCGCTAACCGCGATCACAGCATCGATTACCGCGTGATCACCGCCGACGGCCGTTGCCTGTGGGTGCGTGACATCGTCAGCCTGATAGAACACGGGCATGAGCCGGTACTGCGCGGCCTGATGATCGATATCAGCGAGGCCAAGCGCACCGAGGAAGCCTTGCAGCTGTCCGAGCAGAAATTCGCCTCGGTGTTCCAGCAATGCCCGGACATGTTGGTGATTGCTCGTCTCTCCGATGGCTGCCTGCTGGAGGTCAACAAGGCATTCGAAGACCAAATAGGCCTGAAGGCCGAACACGTGGTGGGTAAAACCGCCACCGAACTGAATATCTGGGGCATTCAGGGCGTGGGGCCGGACCTGCTGCAACGGGTGCAGACCACCAGCATTCGCAACCTGGAAATGCCCTTTCTGCGCAGCAATGGCCAAGCCTTCACCGGGTTGATCTCCGCCGAACCGTTTCAACTCGACACCATTGAAGCCATTGTGGTGGTGGTGCGCGACATCACCCAGCTCAAGGAAACCCAGCAACAACTGCAGACCTCCGAAGAGAAATTCGCCAAGGCCTTTCACGCCTCCCCTGACGGTTTGCTGCTGAGCCGACAGCGCGATGGTCTGCTGATTGAAGTGAACGACGGTTTCAGCCGAATCACTGGTTTCACCAGCGCCACGTCCCTCGACCAATCGACCTTGGACCTGGGCATCTGGGTCGACCTCAACGAACGCAAACACATGCTGGAGCTGATGCAGCGCGATGGCTTTGTGCGCGACTTCATCTGCCATATACGCCGCAGCGATGGCCAGATCCGCCTGTGCGAGTTATCCAGCCGCCCGCTGCCTATCGGCGACGACGATTGCATGCTGACCATCGCGCGAGACATCACCGAACGCCAACTGATGCAGGAAAAACTGCAACAAGCTGCCACCGTGTTCGAGAGCACGGCCGAAGGTGTATTGATCACCGACACCCGGCAGAACATCAGTGCCGTCAACCGTGCCTTCAGTGAAATCACCGGCTACAGCGAGGCCGAAGCCCTCGGCAACACCCCCCGCTTACTCGCTTCCGGGCTGCATGACAGCGCATTTTATGCGGCGATGTGGCACCAATTGACCGCCCAAGGGCACTGGCAGGGCGAGATCTCCAACCGTCGCAAGAACGGTGAGCTTTACCCCAGTTGGCTGACCATCAGCGCCGTGCGCAACCGCGAGCAGTTGATCACACACTTCGTCGCGGTGTTTGCCGACATCTCCAGCCTCAAACTTGCCCAGGCGCGCCTCGACTACCAGGCGCATCACGACCCCTTGACCGGCCTGCCCAACCGCACACTCTTCGAAAGCCGGCTGCAAGCGGCCCTCAACGGCCATCAGGAAACCGGTCAACAAGGCGCCGTACTGTTTCTCGACCTGGACCGCTTCAAACACATCAACGACAGCCTCGGCCACCCGATCGGCGACCTGCTGCTCAAAGACATCGCCGTGCGCCTCAAGGAGCAGTTGCGAGACATCGACACCGTCGCCCGCCTGGGCGGCGACGAGTTCATCATCCTGCTCCCCGGCTTGCAGCACGCCAGCGACGCCCAGTACCTGGCCAACAAACTGCTGGCCTGCTTCACACCACCGTTCCAGGCGGGTGAGCATGAGTTCTTTATCAGCGCGAGCATCGGCACCAGCCTATACCCGGAGGACGGCACCGACGTCGCCACGCTGGTCAAGAACGCCGACGCCGCGATGTACCGCTCCAAGGCCAAGGGGCGCAACCGGGTTGAAAGCTATACTCGCGACCTCACCGCCCAGGCCAACGAACGCGTGGCACTCGAACACGAACTGCGCCGCGCCATCGAGCGCGATGAGCTGAGCCTCTACTACCAGCCCAAACTGAGCCTCGCGACCCATGAACTGATCGGTGCCGAAGCGCTGATCCGCTGGCATCACCCCACGTTTGGCGACGTACCGCCCGAACACTTTATTGCCCTCGCCGAAGAGAATGGCATGATCCTGCAGATTGGCGACTGGGTGCTGGAACAGGCCTGCCGGCAAATGCACGCCTGGCAAGGCCACTTCGACGATTTCGGCCCGCTGTCGGTCAACCTGGCCGGCGCACAATTGCGCCACCCCGGCTTATTGGGCCGTATCAAACAGCTGCTGCATGACTACCAGCTCGATCCCGGCCGCCTGCAACTGGAAATCACCGAAAACTTCATCATGAGCCAGGCCGAAGAAGCGCTGGATGTCCTGCACCAGCTCAAAGACCTCGGCGTACAGCTCGCCATTGACGACTTTGGCACCGGCTATTCATCCCTCAGCTACCTCAAACGCCTGCCGCTGGACTTCCTCAAGATCGACCAATCCTTCGTCCGCGGCCTGCCCGACGACCCCCACGACGCCGCCATCGTGCGCGCCATCATCGCCTTGGGCCACAGCATGCAATTCACCATCATCGCCGAAGGCGTGGAGAACCCCGCACAGCAAGCCTTCCTGGCTGCCGAAGGCTGCGAACAGATGCAAGGCTACATCGTCAGCCTGCCGCTACCGCCGGCGCTTTTTGCCGCGACGTTTCTTCGTATGAGGATTGAGGACTTTTCGGATGGCACAGCGGAGAAACCATCGTTATAATCCGCGACCTGTTACAGGGCCTATAGCTCAGTTGGTCAGAGCAGAGGACTCATAATCCTTTGGTCCACGGTTCAAGTCCGTGTGGGCCCACCAAACAAGAAAGCCGCGCATTGCGCGGCTTTTGTGTGTCTGGCAGCCTCACTTCGCAAACAACTGCCCGATGTCCCTGAATGCCTTGAACTCCAGTGCGTTCCCGCAGGGGTCAAACAGAAACAACGTCGCCTGCTCCCCCACTTGGCCCTTGAAACGAATGTGCGGTTCCAGCACGAACCGGGTTTGCTGCGCCTGCAGGCGCTCCGCCAACGCCTGCCACTCTTCCCAGCCCAGTACCACGCCGAAATGCGGCACGGGCACGTTGTGGCCGTCGACTGCGTTGGTGTGGGCGGATTCCTGTGAGGCGGTTTTCGGGTGTTCGTGAATGACCAACTGATGCCCGAAGAAGTTGAAGTCGACCCAGTGTTCGCTGGAACGCCCCTCTTCAAGGCCAAAGACTTGACCGTAGAAATGCCGCGCAGCGGCGAGGTCATAGACCGGAATTGCCAGGTGAAAAGGTGCGAGTGTCATCAGGTCAAACCTCTGTGGGTATTAAGTGCCCCGAGTTTAGCCTTGCTCCTGACGATGAAAAGACGATAGTTTTTGCGCCGAGCTCAAATTATTTTGATCAATCGAGACGCCCATGTTGCGCGAATTGAAGACCTTTATTGCGGTAACCCGTCACGGCACGTTCGCGGCGGCAGGCATGCATATCGGGCTGACGCAGTCGGCGGTCAGTGCGCAGATTCGTCAACTGGAACAGACGCTCGGCGTGCAGTTGTTCGACCGTACCGGGCGCCAGGCCACGTTGAATGCGGCCGGTTTGCGCGCCTTGCCGTTGGCCAGGGAGATCCTGGAAACCTTCAATCGCATGGCCGTGCCGGTGGGTGCCAACGAGTACCGAGGCGAGCTGAAAGTGGGCGCCATCACCACCGCGCAAACCGGTCTGCTGCCCCAGGCACTGGTGCGTTTGCGCCAGGCGGCGCCGACGGTGGAGTGCAAACTGATACCCGGTGTGTCCCTGGAGCTGTTGAGTCGGGTGGACGCCGGCGAATTGGATTCGGCCATCATCATTCGTCCGCCCTTTGATTTGCCCAAGGAGTTGCACGTACAGGTCCTGCGCAAGGAGCCGTTTGTACTGGTCGTGCCTCATGCGCTGACGGGCGATGACCCTTTGCACGTGCTCGCGACACAGCCCCATGTACGTTACGACCGTGCTTCGTTTGGCGGACGGTTGGTCAGCCGCTTCCTGCGTGAACAGAAGCTGGATGTACAGATGGCGCTGGAGTTGGATGAGCTGGAAGCCATCGTCAAGATGGTCGAGTGTGGCCTGGGCGTGTCGTTGATTCCTCAGGCGGGGTTGTGGCTGGAGCGCTCGCCCAAGGTGCGAATCATCCCATTGGGCGGCCTGACGTTTTACCGCGAAATCATCCTGCTCAGTCGCCACAGCCAACAGCATCTCCCCGTGCCGCAACTGTTTACCCGCTGCCTCCTCGCCGACGCCAGCCTGTAAGATGCCAGCACATTGCCCCCCCCGTATCGGAGCCCTCGCCTTGCCCGCCCTAGACGAAATTGATCGCCAACTGATCGCCGCCCTGCAGATCAACGCCCGCGAAAGTGTGGCCATGCTCGCCCGGCAGTTGGGCATCGCACGCACCACGGTGACGTCGCGCCTGGCACGCCTGGAGAAAACCCAGGTGATCACCGGTTATGGCGTGCGCCTCGGGCAGCGTGTCGTCGATGGTGGTTTGCAGGCTTACGTCGGGATCACCGTGCAAGCGCGCTCGGGCAAGGAAGTGCTGCGTAGGTTGAGTGCGATGGCCCAGGTGCAACAGTTGTGCGCGGTGAGTGGTGAGTTCGATTACGTCGCTTGGCTGCGCACGGATTCGCCCGAGCAGTTGGACCAATTGCTGGACCAGATCGGCAGTGTGGATGGGGTGGAGAAAACCACAACGTCGATCATCCTCAGTAACAAATTGGATCGCGGACAGCCAATCTGATCAACAGGTTCGTCATTCTGACTAAAAACAGATCAATCCGACGACACTTTGCGCCTTATTAACGAACGCCACGCTCCCTAAACTGGCTGCCATCTTTTCCTATACTCAGCGGGTCACGCCCGCCAGGTCGCCAGTAAGGGTCAGCCATGAGCATTCCGTCCAGCACCATCAGCAAGACCAATCGCCACCCCGCCGACGGCAAGAAACCCATCACCATCTTTGGTCCGGACTTTCCGTTTGCCTTTGATGACTGGATCGAACACCCCGCAGGCCTGGGCAGCATCCCCACCGCCAACCACGGTGCCGAAGTGGCGATTGTCGGCGCCGGGATCGCGGGCCTGGTGGCCGCCTACGAGCTGATGAAACTGGGCCTCAAGCCGGTGGTGTACGAAGCCTCTAAAATGGGCGGTCGCCTGCGCTCCCAAGCCTTCGAAGGGGCCGAAGGCATCATCGCCGAGCTGGGTGGCATGCGCTTTCCGGTGTCGTCCACCGCGTTCTATCACTATGTCGACAAGCTGGGGCTGGAAACCAAACCCTTCCCCAACCCACTGACGCCGGCGTCCGGCAGTACGGTCATTGACCTTGAAGGCCAGACCCACTACGCGCAAAAACTCTCCGACTTGCCGGTCCTGTTCCAGGAAGTGGCGGACGCCTGGGCCGACGCCCTGGAAGCGGGTTCGCAGTTCGGCGATATCCAGCAAGCCATCCGCGACCGCGACGTGCCGCGCCTCAAGGAGCTGTGGAACAAGCTGGTGCCACTGTGGGATGACCGCACCTTCTACGACTTTGTCGCCACCTCCAAGGCCTTCGCCAAGTTGTCCTTCCATCACCGCGAAGTGTTCGGCCAGGTCGGCTTTGGCACCGGCGGCTGGGACTCGGACTTCCCCAACTCGATGCTGGAAATCTTCCGCGTGGTAATGACCAACTGCGATGACCACCAACACCTGGTGGTCGGCGGCGTGGCACAGGTGCCGATGGGCATCTGGCGCCATGTACCGGAGCGTTGCGCCCACTGGCCGGCGGGCACCAGCCTGAGTTCGCTGCACCGCGGTGCGCCAAGGGCAGGGGTGAAACGCATTGCCCATGCCGCGGATGGTCGTTTCGCCGTCACCGACAACTATGGCGACACTCGCGAATACGCTGCTGTACTGACCACCTGCCAAAGCTGGCTGCTGACCACCCAGATCGAATGCGACGAAACCCTGTTCTCGCAAAAGATGTGGATGGCCCTGGACCGCACGCGCTACATGCAATCGTCGAAAACCTTCGTGATGGTCGACCGCCCGTTCTGGAAAGACAAAGACCCGGAGACCGGCCGTGACCTGATGAGCATGACCCTCACCGATCGCCTGACCCGTGGCACGTATCTGTTCGATAACGGCGACGACAAGCCGGGTGTGATCTGCCTGTCGTACTCGTGGATGAGCGACGCCCTGAAAATGCTGCCGCAGCCCATCGACAAGCGCGTAAAACTGGCCCTCGACGCCCTGAAAAAGATCTACCCGAAAGTCGATATCAAGGCGCGCATCATCGGCGACCCGATCACCGTGTCATGGGAAGCCGACCCGCATTTCCTCGGTGCCTTCAAAGGCGCGCTGCCGGGCCACTATCGCTACAACCAACGCATGTATGCACACTTCATGCAGAAGGACATGCCCGCCGAGCAACGTGGGATCTTTATAGCCGGTGATGATGTGTCCTGGACGCCTGCCTGGGTCGAAGGCGCCGTGCAAACCTCGCTGAACGCGGTGTGGGGCATCATGACCCACTTCGGTGGCAGCACTCACCCGGAGAACCCAGGACCGGGTGACGTATTCGATGAAATCGGGCCGATCGCCCTGGCCGATTAAGGAGTTGAACATGCGCGTCGCCCTGTACCAATGCCCACCGCAGCCGCTGGATGTAAGCGGCAACCTCAAGCGCCTGCACGCTTTGGCGCATGAGGCCTCCAGTGCCGATGTGCTGGTGCTGCCGGAGATGTTTCTCACCGGCTACAACATCGGCGCCGAGGCCGTTGGCGCGCTGGCCGAGGCGCAGGATGGGCCGTCGGCACAGGCGATTGCCGAACTGGCCAAAAGCGCCGGTCTGGCAATTCTGTACGGTTACCCGGAACGGGCCGAGGATGGCCAGATCTACAACGCCGTGCAGTTGATCGACGCCCACGGCCAGTGCCGGTGCAACTACCGCAAGACCCATCTGTTTGGCGACCTGGACCACTCGATGTTCAGCGCCGGCGAGGATAATTTCCCTCTGGTGGAGCTCAACGGCTGGACGCTTGGTTTTCTGATCTGTTACGACCTGGAGTTCCCGGAAAACACCCGGCGCCTAGCCCTGGCCGGTGCCGAACTGATCCTGGTGCCCACCGCCAACATGGTGCCGTTCGACTTTGTCGCCGACGTCACCGTGCGGGCGCGGGCCTTCGAAAACCAGTGTTATGTGGCCTACGCCAATTACTGTGGGCGTGAAGGCGAGATCCAGTACTGCGGGCAAAGCAGCATCGCCGCACCGAATGGCCAGCGCATTGCCCAGGCGGGTCTGGATGAAGCCTTGATCGTCGGGGAGCTGGATCGCCAGTCGATCCTCGACGCCCGCGCCGCCAATCACTACTTGCAGGACCGTCGCCCCGAGTTGTACGGGGCGCTGCACAAGCCCTGATCCAGTCGGTTTGCTAACATGGGCACATTCTACGTTTCGGAAGTGCCCATGCCTGCGCCGGCCCACCCTCATCCCCTTCAACTGACCCTGGCCAATGGCCTGCAGGTTGCCTTGCAGCATGCGCCGCGTTTGAAACGTTGCGCCGCCGTTTTGCGCGTAGCGGCAGGCAGCCATGATGTGCCACTGGCTTGGCCGGGGTTGGCGCATTTCCTGGAGCATTTGCTGTTCCTCGGCACAGAGCGCTTTCCCACGAGTGAAGGGTTGATGGCCTACGTGCAACGCCATGGCGGTCAGGTCAATGCCAGCACCCGCGAGCGCACCACGGATTTTTTCTTTGAATTGCCGGTTGCAACATTTGCCGGTGGGTTGGAGCGCTTGGGTGACATGCTCACCCACCCGCGCCTGGCCCTGGAGGATCAATTGCGCGAGCGCGAGGTAGTGCACGCGGAATTCGTCGCCTGGTCCCAGGATGCCAAGGCTCAGCAGCAGGTCGCGTTGCTTGAAGGACTGGCGGCGGATCATCCACTGCGGGGTTTCCATGCAGGCAACCGCGACAGCTTGCCGGTAGAACGTGAGGCATTTCAGCAGGCGTTGCGCGAATTTCACGCGCAGTTCTATCAGAGCGGACAGATGACCTTGAGCCTGGCGGGCCCGCAATCACTGGAGGCGCTGCAAGGCCTGGCACAGTCGTTCAGTGAACAGCTGACTTCTGGGCCTCTGCGCCCACAATCCGCCCCACCGGCATTGATGCCGGGCCAGGCGCGGGGCTATCAGCACATCGCCAATCATCACCTGCATCACGTCATTACCTGCGACGCGCCCCGGCCAGCGCTGGAGTTTCTTTGCACTTGGCTTAACACCTCGGCGCCCGGCGGATTGCTGGCTGAACTGAAGACGCGACAACTGGCCAGTGCACTGCAGGCGTCAGTGCTTTATGACTACGCTGGGCAGGCTGTGCTGGATATCGACTTCACCACCCGAGGCGAATCGGCTAGCCAAATAGAGGCATTGCTGCTCGACTGGCTGAGCTTTTTCGCACACAGCGACTGGACTTCACTGCGGGAAGAATTCGCACTGTTGGCCGCTCGGCAACGGCAGGTCCAAGGCGCCCTGGCATTGGCAAAAAACCACAGCCAGGATCTCTCGGAACAGAGTGTGGCCGCCCTCAAGACCCTACTGGATTCACTGCACCTACCGCCCTCCGGACACACGTGGCAACTGCCACCGAACAACCCATTCCTGCGCCCTCCGATCAAGGAAGAACGCGCCGGCCTGATTCGCGGCCAGACCAGCGCCCACCGAGGCTTACGCACCTTTGCCCAGGATCGTTCCCGTGGCCGCAAGGAAGTGTCGGCGCTGACATTCAGTCAAGCATTGGCAGACGACGGCGACGAAGGCGCGCTGTATCTGCAATGGCGGTCAGCGCCTTGCGGCCTTGAAAGTGCTTTGCAGCCGTTGCGTGAGAATGCCCGTCAGGCAGGCGTCGAATTGTCATTCGAAAACCTGGGGCAGGACGGGCTGGTGAAGATGGTCGGGCTGCAGGAGCCCATGCCAGCCGTGTTGGACCGGTTGGCGCAAAGCCTGAATCAACCGCAGGAAGCTCAACCCGTCTTGCCACAGATGATTGCCATCCGTGAATTGCTCAAGGCGCTGCCCGCTTGCTGCAACGGTCACAACGCTGAATCGACAGCCTGGGCCACCGCACGTTGGCAAGGCCTGGGCCTGGGCTTTTCCGCCGCCCATGAAGCCGCGATCAAAACCGCAGCGGCCCGGCTGCCAGGGCAACCCGCGCGGCTTGATCAAGCACGTCCTTCCCTCAGCGGTCAGCGCCTATGGCACACGCTAAAAACCGACTCGGACGAAGCTGCACTGCTGCTGTTTTGCCAGGCGCCAAGCCAGTCCCTGGCGGATGAAGCCGCATGGCGACTGCTGGGCCATCTGGTCCAAGGGCCGTTCTACCAGCGCCTGCGCGTCGAGCTGCAAATCGGCTACGCCGTGTTCAGCGGCATCCGACAGATAAGCGGCCAGACCGGCCTGCTATTCGGCGTGCAATCCCCCAGCGTGTCCCTGGAGGGCATCGCTGATCACCTGCAAGCCTTCCTCCAACAACTGCCGGCACTGATCGATAGCAGCGACGACCTGGGCAACCTGGCCCTGGCACAGCAGTTCTCAGCACAGACACTGCCCAACGCCCAAGCCGCCGAACTGCTGTGGCACGCCCATCTGGCAGGTCATCCGTCGGGTTATCTGGATCAACTGCAATCCCACATCCAAGCCTGTACCCGCGAAGCGTTGCAGCTCGCCGCCCAGCAATTGAACGACGCCACAGGCGGCTGGCGCTGCGTGGCCAACGGCCCGTGCAGCTCGGCTACCTGGCAAGCGGCAGGCTGATCATTGCCGCCCCTGCAAAAGGCTTTTTCCATCAAGACAGCGCTAACTTGAAAAGAATTGCGTAACATTCCCACGCACACATCTGAACATCTCCGATTGGAGGTGGACTATATGTATTACTTGGTAGTAAACGTCCCATCCCTTCGTAGGAGTAAGAATATGACCTGGTCCAAACCTGCTTACACTGATCTGCGCATCGGTTTCGAAGTCACCATGTACTTCGCCAGCCGTTAATCCGCTGGGTAATACAACGCCTCGGTTCGCCCGGGGCGTTTTTGTTTTGAGCTTGATGGAGCTGCCATGTTTGTCCAGATTCTAGGTTCCGCCGCCGGCGGTGGTTTCCCGCAGTGGAACTGCAACTGCGTGAACTGCGCGGGTTTTCGTGATGGCAGCCTGCGGGCCCAGGCGCGTACCCAGTCGTCCATCGCGATCTCCGACGATGGTGTGAACTGGGTGCTGTGCAATGCCTCGCCGGATATCCGTGCGCAACTCCAGGGCTTTGCACCGATGCAACCTGGCCGCGCCCTGCGCGACACCGGCATCAGCGCGATCATCCTGATGGACAGCCAGATCGACCACACCACCGGCCTGCTGAGCCTGCGTGAAGGTTGCCCGCACCAGGTGTGGTGCACCGACATGGTCCATGAAGACCTGAGCACCGGCTTCCCGCTGTTCACTATGCTCACCCACTGGAACGGCGGTCTGGCCTGGAACCGCATCGAGCTGGACGCCAGCTTCACCATCCCGGCCTGCCCGAACCTGCGCTTCACCCCGCTGCCACTGCGCAGTGCCGCGCCGCCCTACTCGCCGCACCGCTTCGACCCGCACCCCGGCGACAACATCGGCCTGATCGTCGAAGACCTGCGCACCGGCGGCAAACTGTTCTACGCGCCAGGGCTGGGCAAGGTCGACGCGCCGTTGCTGGAGATCATGGCCGGCAGCGACTGCCTGCTGGTGGACGGCACAATGTGGGATGACGACGAAATGCAGCGCCGTGGCGTCGGCACCCGCACCGGCCGCGAGATGGGCCACCTGGCGCAGAACGGCCCCGGCGGCATGCTGGAAGTGCTGGAGCAATTGCCAAAACAGCGCAAAGTGCTTATTCACATCAACAACACCAACCCGATCCTTGATGAAGACTCCCCCGAGCGAGCGGAGCTGGTGCGGCGCAATGTCGAAGTGGCTTACGACGGCATGAGCATTGAACTGTAGGAGCGATCGAAATGACCGACACGCCATTGACCACCGCTGAATTCGAAGCCGCCCTGCGTGCCAAAGGCGCCTTCTACCATATCCACCACCCGTACCACGTGGCGATGTACGAAGGCCGCGCAACCCGCGAGCAGATCCAGGGCTGGGTCGCCAACCGCTTCTACTATCAGGTGAACATCCCCCTGAAAGACGCCGCGATCCTGGCAAATTGCCCAGACCGTGAGATCCGCCGCGAGTGGATCCAGCGCTTGCTCGACCACGATGGCGCCCCCGGTGAGGACGGCGGCATCGAAGCCTGGCTGCGCCTCGGCCAGGCCGTTGGACTGGACCCCGACCAACTGCGCTCTCAGGAACTGGTGTTGCCAGGCGTGCGGTTTGCGGTGGATGCCTACGTCAACTTCGCCCGCCGCGCCAGTTGGCAGGAAGCCGCCAGCAGCTCGCTGACCGAGCTGTTCGCGCCGCAGATCCACCAATCGCGCCTCGACAGCTGGCCGCAGCATTACCCGTGGATCGACCCGGCCGGGTATGAATACTTCCGCACCCGTCTCGGCCAGGCCCGGCGCGACGTGGAACATGGTTTGGCGATCACCCTGCAGCACTACACCACCCGTGAAGGCCAGGAGCGCATGCTGGAAATTCTCCAGTTCAAACTGGATATCCTGTGGAGCATGCTGGATGCCATGAGCATGGCCTACGAACTCAACCGCCCGCCGTATCACAGCGTGACCGAGCAGCGTGTGTGGCATAAAGGGATCACCCTATGAGCTTTGATCGCAGCAAGAAACCCACCTGGCGCCAAGGCTATCGCTACCAGTACGAGCCCGCGCAAAAGGGCCATGTGTTGCTCTACCCCGAAGGCATGATCAAGCTCAATGACAGCGCTGCGCTGATCGGCGGATTGATCAACGGTGAGCGCGACGTGGCGACGATCATCGCCGAGCTGGATAAACAGTTCCCCGGCGTGCCTGAGCTCGGCGAAGACATCGAGCAATTCATGGAGGTCGCCCGTGCAGAGCACTGGATCACCCTTGCCTGAAAAACCGCCGATTGGCTTGCCGCTATGGTTGCTGGCCGAGCTGACCTATCGCTGCCCGCTGCAGTGCCCGTACTGCTCCAACCCGCTGGATTTTGCCGAGCAGGGCAAGGAACTGAGCACCGAGCAGTGGTTCAAGGTATTTCGCGAAGCCCGCGAGATGGGCGCGGCACAGCTGGGGTTTTCCGGCGGCGAGCCGTTGGTCCGTCAAGACCTCGCCGAGCTGATCGCCGAGGCGCGCAGGCTGGGGTTCTATACCAACCTGATCACCTCCGGCATCGGCCTGACCGAACAGAAGATCAGCGATTTCAAGAAAGCCGGCCTGGACCATATCCAGATCAGCTTCCAGGCCAGCGACGAACAGGTGAACAACCTGCTGGCCGGCTCGAAAAAAGCCTTCGCGCAAAAGCTGGAAATGGCCCGCGCGGTGAAGGCCCACGGGTATCCGATGGTGCTGAACTTCGTGACCCATCGGCACAATATCGACAAGATCGATCGCATCATCGAGCTGTGTATTGCATTGGAGGCGGACTTCGTCGAACTCGCCACCTGCCAGTTCTACGGTTGGGCGCAGCTCAATCGGGTGGGGTTGTTGCCGACCCGGGAACAGCTGGTGCGCGCCGAACGCATCACCAACGAATACCGCGCCAAGCTTGAGGCCGAAGGGCACCCGTGCAAGCTGATCTTCGTAACGCCGGATTACTACGAGGAGCGCCCTAAAGCCTGCATGAACGGCTGGGGCAGTATCTTTCTGACAGTAACGCCAGACGGCACCGCCCTGCCCTGCCACGGCGCCCGACAGATGCCGGTGCAATTTCCCAACGTGCGCGACCACAGCATGCAGCACATCTGGTACGACTCATTCGGCTTCAACCGCTTTCGCGGTTACGACTGGATGCCCGAGCCATGCCGTTCCTGCGACGAGAAGGAAAAGGACTTCGGCGGCTGCCGGTGCCAGGCCTTCATGCTCACGGGAGACGCGAGCAATGCCGACCCGGTGTGCAGCAAGTCCGAGCAGCACGGCATCATCCTGCAAGCGCGGGAAGAAGCCGAACACGCGACCCAGACCATCGAGCAATTGGCCTTTCGCAACGAGCGCAACTCACGGCTCATCGCAAAAGGCTGACGGCTTCAGCGCTTGGCGATGATGTACACCGCGTGGATGATGCCGGGGAAGTAACCGCACAGGGTCAGCAGGATGTTAAGCCAGAATGCACCGGCGAAACCCACTTGCAGGAACACACCCAGTGGCGGCAGCAGAATGGCGATGATGATACGAATGATGTCCATGGGTAAGCTCCAAAAATCGGCTCGTGTGAGCCGTGTAGCTAATCGACCTTGGCCATTCGTGAGGGTTCAGTGGGATCTGGCTTTGGGCCATCCAGGCAAAAAAACGCCCCCAACCAAAAGAATCAGGCCGGAGGCGCCGCGTAGACCGCGAGACGGTTCAGGAAGAGGTTAAACGGCGACGCCCTTGCGGCATTGCAGTTGTGCGGTGCGCACGCGGGAGAAGGCACGGGCCAGGCGCAGGAGCATTTCGTCGATGTTGCTTTTGCTCACGGTCAGGGCCGGGGTGAAGCGCAGGCAGTTTGGTTGCGGGGCGTTGATGATCAGGCCTTCGTGCAGGGCAGCTTTTACAACAGCATCCGCAGAATCATCCGACAACGTCAGGCCCCACATCAGGCCGTGACCACGCAATTGACCGTGGTCGTAGCGGTAGGCCAGACGGGCCAGCCCCTCGCCCAGGTACAAGCCGGACTCACGCACGTGGTCCATAAAGCCGTGCTCCAGCACCGCCTCGAGTACCGCCAGGCCGGCCGACGCCATCAGCGCATTACCGTGGTGAGTACCTTCCAACTCGCCCACCTCGAAACAACAGGCTTTACCACGCGCCAGTAGTGCTGCGAGGGGCACACCGCCGCCCAGGCCTTTGCCGAGGGTGATGATGTCGGCACGCACGCCGTATTGCTGCTCGGCGAGCAAGGTACCGCAGCGGCCGATGCCGGTTTGCACTTCGTCGAGAATCAGCAGGATCCCCAATTCACGGCACAAGCGCTCAACGCCTTTGAGGTAATGCTCGGTCGCAGGAATGACGCCCGCTTCGCCCTGGATCGGTTCGAGCAGGATGGCGACGGTTTGCGCGTCGACTGCCGCATGCAGCGCTGACAGGTCGTTGAAGGGCACATGGCTGAAGCCGGGCAACTGCGGTTCGAAACGGTTTTCCGGGCCACCCGCCGATGCCGACATCGCGGCGAAACTGCGACCATGGCTACCCGCGCTGGCACTGATAATGCGGTAGGCCCCGCCGCGATGCAGCTGGCCCCATTTGCGCGCCAACTTGATCGCTGCTTCGACGGCTTCCGCGCCGCTGTTGAGCAGGTAAGCCTGATCGCTACCGGTGCGATGGCACAGGCGCTCAGCGAGGTTGAGTTGAGCGCGGTTGTGCAGGCCGTTGCCGGGGTTGATCAGCGCCTGGGTCTGGTCAGCCAGCGCCTTGATCAACACCTGGGGGCTGTGGCCGAGGCTGTTGGCTGCGTTGCCCTGACTGAAATCCAGGTAAGCGCGGTCGTCGCTGTCCCACAGCCACGAGCCCTGGCCGCGCACGAACACGTGCGGCGGGCGGGCGACGCAGGGCATCAGGGGCTCGCTGGAAGACGTCTCGCTGGGCGCCTCGAGAAGCAAATCGTCCAGGCTCGGCGCAGCGCGACGGAACAGATTCATAGCTCACCCCCAATAGCAACCGGACCTTGGTCGGTGCGGCACGCGAGAACGGCCCTGAGGTTTTTTGCCTTGCCTATGTAAACCCTATCAACATAAACGCTGTTCATTGCTCGATTCGGCCCTGTAAGCCCTGCGAATAGGCGCTAGACTAGGCGCCTCAGCGGCCAACAGCCATTTCGTTTTTCCAGCTTTTTCGATAAGTAAGCCTTATGGATTTCAAGCAACTGCGTTATTTCGTCGCGGTGTATGAGGAAGGCCACGTAGGCCGTGCCGCCGAGCGCCTGTCGATCTCCCAACCGGCGCTGTCTCAGCAGATCCGCCAGTTGGAACAGAACCTGGATGTGAGCCTGTTCGAGCGCAGCAGCAAGCGCCTGCTGCCGACACTGGCGGCGCACACGCTGTACAACCATGCCCTGCCGCTGATCGATGGCATGCAACAGGCGGTTGAAGCACTGCGTAACTTCAAGGGGCAGGCGATGCGCACCTTGGCCATCGGTGTCCTGCAAACCGTGCACACCAGCCTGGTGCCGCAGATGCTGGAGCGTGTGCGCAAGGCCCAGCCACATCTGGTGGTGCAGATTTACGAATTGACGGGGCTTGAGATCGAGCGACGACTGCTCAACGGCTCGCTGGATATTGGCATCAGCTACCTGCCGCCACGCCAGCCGGGGCTGCACGGCGTGTTGTTGTATGAAGATGAGTTAAAGGTGGTCATCCCCGAGGACCATCCCTTGCGGGCATTCAAGAAAGTCTCGCTGAAGCAGGCGGCCGAGTTGCCCATGTTGCTGTTGGGGGAAGAGTTTCAAGTCAGGCAGATCTGGCAGGGCCAACTGTCCAACCTCGGACGACGCCCGCAAGTACAGGCGGAGCTGAACACCATGGTGGGGATTCTCGACAGCTTGCCCCACACGAAGTTGGCGACGGTGCTGCCGGGGCGTTCCCAGGACGAACACAACAGCCAGTCACTGTTATGGAAACCGCTGAGTGAACCCAGGGTGCCGCTGAAAGTCGGCTTGGTGTGCCGCGATGTGCAGCGTCAGCAGGCGACGATGGCGTTGCTGCGCACCTTGCTGGAAGACGTGATGAATGCCCCGCAGGCACCGGCCTGACTTTTTCACGGGCAAAAGAAAACCCCGCCGAAGCGGGGCTTTGCAGACTGTTTCCCTGACATCCATTTCACTCCGCCTTCCTGGCAGAATCCTACGTGTCCGTGTTGTTGCTTTGCGCTTCCTGCGCGACGTCCATGTGAAGTAGATTATCCGTGGATCCAATCTGGCGATAGAGGACGAATAGCAGCACGTCATGTAAGAGAATGCTTACACACTCTCCAATCCCTTAAAACAGTGCTTCATCCAGCAAGAACAACGATTCGCTGCCGGCTTTTACCGACGCACTCAGCGAATGAATACGCGGCAATAGACGCGCAAAGTAGAAGCGTGCAGTACCCAGCTTGCTGGCGTAGAAGTCTTCTTCCGATTCCTTGCCCAGCGCGGCCTTGGCCATGCGTGCCCACATGTAGGCATAAGCCATGTAGCCAAAGGCATGCAGGTATTCCACCGACGCCGCGCCGATTTCGTTCGGGTTGGTCTTGGCGCGGTCCAGCACCCAGGCGGTCAACTCATCCAGGTTATCCACCGCCGCGCTCAGCGGTTTGGTGAATTCGGCCAGCTCGGTCCCCGACGAGGCAATGAACCCACGGATTTCGTCAGCGAACAAGGTATAGAACGCCCCGCCACTGCCGACGATCTTGCGTCCCATCAGGTCCAGGGCCTGGATGCCGTTGGTGCCTTCGTAGATCTGGGTGATGCGCACATCGCGCACCAGTTGCTCCTGGCCCCACTCGCGAATGTAACCGTGGCCGCCAAACACTTGCTGGCCCAGCACAGTGGTTTCCAGCCCCAGGTCGCTCAGGAAAGCCTTGGCCACCGGCGTCAGCAATGCCACCAGGTTATCCGCACGCTCGCGGGCAGCGGCGTCGTCGCTGAATTTGGCGATGTCCAGCTGCGTCGCCACGTAGGTGGAGAACGCCCGGCCACCTTCGTTCGCGGCTTTCATGGTCAGCAGCATGCGCCGCACGTCCGGGTGCACGATGATCGGGTCGGCCATTTTGTCTTGCGCCTGAGCGCCCGTAGGTGCACGGCTTTGCAGGCGGTCGCGAGCATATTCGATCGCGTTCTGGTAGGAACGCTCGCCGGACGCCAGTCCCTGGATACCGACACCCAGACGCTCGTAGTTCATCATGGTGAACATTGCCGCCAGACCGCGGTTCGGCTCGCCTACCAGGTAACCCACGGCGTCGTCGAAGTTCATCACGCAGGTCGCCGACGCCTGGATCCCCATCTTGTGCTCGATGGACCCACAGCTCACCGTGTTACGCGCGCCCAGGCTGCCATCGGCATTGACCATGAACTTCGGCACCAGGAACAGCGAAATCCCCTTGGGACCGGCCGGTGCATCCGGCAGTTTGGCCAGCACCAGGTGGATGATGTTGTCGGTGAGGTCGTGTTCGCCACCGGTGATAAAGATCTTGGTGCCGCTGACTTTGTAGGAACCGTCCGCCTGTGGCTCGGCCTTGGTGCGGATAATCCCCAGGTCGGTACCGGCATGGGCCTCGGTCAGGCACATGGAGCCGGCCCATTCACCGGAATACATCTTCGGCAGATAAGTCGCCTTGAGTGCTTCGCTGGCGTGGGTGTTGATTGACACGCAGGCGCCGGATGTCAGCATCGGGTACAAACCGAACGCCAGGCTCGATGAGTTGATCATCTCTTCAACCTGGGCGGACACCGCCTTGGGCATCCCCATGCCGCCGAAGATCGGATCACCGCCAACCCCAACCCAGCCGCCTTGCGCATAGGTCGCGTAGGCCTGTGGAAAGCCATCCGGCGTGAACACCGCGGTGTTGTCCCAGCGGCAACCCTGTTCATCGCCACCGCGGCTGAGCGGGGCGATGGATTTGGCGGTGACCTTGCCGGCTTCTTCGAGGATGGCCTCTACGGTTTCGGCGTCAACGGTGTCTGCCAATGCCGGCAATTGGGCCCAAGTGGTGGCGACCTCAAAGACTTCGTTGAGGACGAAGCGCATATCACGCAGCGGCGCTTTGTAATCAGCCATGGCAAACCTCGTGAGAACGTGAAAAGTGATTCGGTGAGAGTCGGTTTTACAGGCTCAGAGTGTACCCGAACAACTTTTCAGACACATAGGGTCCACTTGTGACTGATCGGTATTTTTAAGTCATCACAGCGCAAAGGCCTCCGCAGGCAGACTCATCAGGCATTCGCTGCCCGCTTCCACCGCAGCGCGGTGGGTGGCGGTACGTGGCAGCAGACGCTTGAAGTAGAAGTCGCAGGTCGCGAGCTTGGCTTTGGCAAAATCAGTATCCGGTTGTTCAGCGGCAGCGATCGCCATGCGCAGCCACAGGTAAGCGAGCACCACGTAGCCGCTGTACATCAAGTAATCCACCGCCGCCGCGCCCACTTCATCGGGATTCTTCATTGCGGCCATGCCGACCTTGGTGGTCAACTCGCCCCACTCCCCATTCAACTGATTGAGCTGCGCCACGTAGGCCTTGAGTTGCGGATGCTCGGCATGCGCTGCGCAGAACTTATGCACGATCTTGGTAAACCCACGCAGCAACTTGCCTTGGCTGCCTAGCACCTTGCGCCCCAGCAGGTCGAGGGCCTGGATGCCGTTGGTACCTTCATAGATCGGCGCAATCCGTGCGTCGCGGGCCAGCTGCTCCATGCCCCATTCGCGGATGTAACCGTGACCGCCGAAAACCTGCATGCCGTGGTTGGTCACCTCAAGGCCGGTGTCGGTCATGAAGGCTTTGCAGATCGGGGTGAGGAACGCCAGCAGGTCTTCGGCGTCCTGGCGCTGGGTGGCATCGCTGCTCAGGTGTGCGGTGTCGAGCAACTGTGCGGTGAAGTAGGTCAGTGCGCGGTTGCCTTCGTTGAAGGCCTTCATGGTCAGCAGCATCCGGCGCACATCGGGGTGCACGATGATCGGGTCGGCGGCTTTATCCGGAGCCTTGGCGCCGGTCAGTGAGCGCATCTGCAGGCGGTCGTTGGCGTATTTGATCGCGCCCTGAAAACTTGCCTCGCCGTTGCACAGGCCCTGCATGCCGGTGCCCAGCCGCGCATGGTTCATCATGGTGAACATGCAGTTGAGGCCTTTGTTCGCCTCACCGATCAGGAAACCCTTGGCACCATCGAAGTTCAGCACGCACGTGGCGGAGCCCTTGATGCCCATCTTGTGTTCGATCGAGCCGCAGTGCACCGCGTTACGCTCGCCGGAGTCCGCATGGAACTTGGGCACGATAAACAATGAAATACCCTTGGTGCCTGCCGGTGCGTCCGGCAGTTTGGCCAATACCAAGTGGATGATGTTGGCGCTCATGTCGTGTTCGCCGGCCGAGATGAAGATTTTGCTGCCGGTGACCGCATAACTGCCGTCCGCCTGGGGCACGGCGCGGGTTTTGATCAGGCCCAGGTCGGTGCCGCAGTGGGCTTCCGTGAGGCACATGGTGCCGGTCCATTCGCCGGCAGTGAGTTTGCTGAGAAACGTGTCTTTCTGCTCGGCGGTGCCGTGGGCGTGGATCGCCGACATCGCGCCGTGGGTCAGCCCTGGGTACATGCCCCAGGATGTGTTGCTGGAGCCGATCATCTCGCTGAGCACCAGGCCCAGTGACTGCGGCAGGCCCTGGCCACCATAGGCCGGGTCCGCGGCCACACCGTGCCAGCCGCCTTCCACGTATTGGGCGAAGGCCTCTTTGAAGCCCTTGGGCGTAGTGACCACGCCATTCTCGAAATGGCAGCCTTCTTCGTCGCCGCTGCGGTTAAGCGGTGCGAGTACGTTTTCGCAGAATTTTGCGCCTTCTTCGAGAATCGCGCTGACCATGTCCGGGCTGGCGTCAGTCGCGCCCAAGGCGGCGTAATGGCCGTGGAAGTCAAACACGTTGTCGATCAGAAAACGCATGTCGCGTAGGGGCGCTTTGTATTCAGGCATGGCAATGTCTCCGTCAGCAGATGGTTTCAACCTACTGCCGGGCATTGCCGCGGACAATCACTGTAGCGCTGCTGAATACAGCGCCATCACTCAACCGGCAGCACTCTCCATACGCACTGCGCCACGCCGGGTTTGCCCGGCGGCCACCACGCAGTTGCGCCCGGCGCCCTTCGCGGCGTACAGCGCCTGGTCCGCGGATTTAAGCACTTCTTCCGGCGTGCGCTGCTCGGCCTGGCGCTCAGCCACGCCAATGCTGATGGTCACCGAAACACTCGATGCGCCACTGCCGGAACGGCGCTGACGGCCTTGATGATCGTCCTGAGGGCGGTCCGAATTACGCAGCTTGATATCGTAATCGGCGATGATCCCGCGGATTTCCTCCAGGTGCGGCAAGCATTCTTCCACCGTCTTGCCGGCGAACACCACGGCGAACTCTTCACCCCCATAGCGATAAGCGCGCCCGCCGCCGTTGACCTTGGATAACTTGCTCGCCACCAGGCGCAGCACCTGGTCGCCGACGTCATGACCATGGGTGTCGTTGAAACGCTTGAAATGGTCGACGTCGCTCATCGCCAGCACGTAGTTGCGTCCCAGCCGCTGCATGCGCTCGTTCAGTGCGCGGCGCCCCGGCAAGCCGGTCAGCTCATCGCGAAAGGCCATTTGATAAGCCTCATGGGCCACACCAGCGGCAATCATCAGCATCACCTGGCTGCACATGATGTTCAGGGTGAACGGCAGGATGAACGTCTGCGGCAACATCCAGAACATGCCCAGCAGCCCCACCAGTTGCGCCGCATGCAGCGGGCGCGGCTGGTACCAGTACTGCGCCGCCAGGGTCAGGAAGCCGATCAGGAACATCGGGTACGACAGTTGGATCAGGCTCATCCAACTGCCATGCAGCGCCGGCCAGCGAATCTCCGCCAACCAGTTCAGCACCGCCTGGGGATAACTCTGCTCGAGCGCCAAGGCCACGCTGCCGATCGCCAGCAACACCGCGCCACGCGCGACGAAGTCACGGAACAGGTGGGTTTTCTCCTGCCACAGCGCGTAGATGCTGAACAACAACGGCAGCAGCAGGCAGCACAGGTGAAACACCACGGCTGCGTCTTCACGCACGCGACCGTGATCGCGATAGAAGTCTGTCTGGGTATCCAGCAGGAAGTAGGCGATGTACACCGTGATCATCAGAAACAGTTCACGCTGACGACGGTACACCGCGCAATACGAACCGCCGAGCAGCAACACCAGGGTCGGCAACACATTGAACAGTGAGGTGAAGAAGACGTTGAGCTCCTTGACGTACGCAGCCGAGAGCCCGGCCAGCAAGAGCAGCAACGAAGGTAGGAAATGATTGAAACGCACAGCGGACACGCGTGACAAGGGTAAAACTCCGACCCGCAAAAAATGATGGCACTGTGCCTTTACGTTGACAGTTAAGCACAAACTGACACGCATATATCACATTGCCATTACTGTAACGGCAGCCACTGGCATTCCCTGAGCTTTTTGTTGCAATGCTTTCTGTCGGGGCTGGCGTGCCCGCTGTGTTTTTTCGCGAGCGGGCTCGCTCCTACGCAGAAACGAAAAAAGCCGCCGCTCCCGGGAGGGAGCAGCGGCTCTTGAAGTGAACCCGGTAAGGCTTAGTAAGCCAGGCCGAAGTCTTCTTCTTTCATGTCCATCAGGTTGTTGGCGCCCGACAGCATGGTGGCCACGTGAGTGCGAGTACGCGGCAGGATACGCTGGAAGTAGAAGCGCGCGGTCTGCAACTTGGCGGTGTAGAACGCCTCTTCGGTGGTGCCGGCAGCCAGTTTCTCGGCAGCCAGGCGCGCCATGTCGGCCCAGAAGTAAGCCAGGCACGCGTAACCGGAATACATCAGGTAGTCCACCGAGGCGGCCCCCACTTCTTCACGGTCTTTCATCGCGGCCATGCCGACCTTCATGGTCAACTCGCCCCACTCTTTGTTCAGCGCAGCCAGCGGTGCAACGAACTCTTTGACCGCTTCGTTGCCTTCGTTGGCCTGGCAGAACTTGTGCACGATCTTGGTGAAGCCCTTGAGCGCTTCGCCTTGGGTCATCAGCACCTTACGACCCAGCAGGTCCAGCGCCTGGATGCCGGTGGTGCCTTCGTACAGCATCGAAATGCGGCTGTCGCGAACGTTCTGCTCCATGCCCCACTCAGCGATGAAGCCGTGACCGCCGTAGATCTGCACGCCGTGGTTGGCGGATTCAAAACCGACTTCGGTCATGAACGCCTTGGCGATCGGGGTCATGAATGCCAGCAGGCCATCGGCCTGTTTCTTGGCTTCGTCGTCGGTGCCGTATTTGACGATGTCCACTTGCTTGGCGGTGAAGTACACCATCGCACGGTTGCCTTCGGCGAAGGCTTTCATGGTCAGCAGCATGCGGCGCACATCAGGGTGCACGATGATCGGGTCGGCGGCCTTATCCGGCGCTTTCGGGCCGGTCAGGGAACGCATTTGCAGGCGGTCACGCGCATATTTCAGGCCGCCCTGGAAGCCGATTTCAGCGTGGGCCAGGCCTTGCAGCGCGGTGCCCAGGCGAGCGGTGTTCATAAAGGTGAACATGCAGTTCAGGCCTTTGTTCGCCGGGCCAATCAGGAAACCGGTGGCCGCGTCGAAGTTCATCACGCAGGTGGCGTTACCGTGGATGCCCATCTTGTGTTCCAGGGAACCACAGGTCACCGCGTTGCGCGCACCGATGGAACCGTCGGCGTTCGGCAGGAACTTCGGCACGATAAACAGCGAAATACCTTTGGTGCCAGCCGGTGCGTCCGGCAGGCGAGCCAGTACGATGTGGACGATGTTATCGGCCATGTCGTGTTCGCCGGCCGAGATGAAGATCTTGGTGCCGGAAACTTTATAGGTACCGTCGGCCTGAGGTTCGGCCTTGGTGCGCAGCATGCCCAGGTCGGTGCCGCAGTGTGGCTCGGTCAAGCACATGGTGCCGGTCCACTCGCCCGACACCAGCTTGGTCAGGTAGGCCTCTTGCTGCTCGGGGGTGCCGTGCTCGGAGATGGTGTTCATCGCGCCATGGGACAGGCCTGGGTACATGCCCCACGACCAGTTGGCTTCGCCGACCATTTCGCTGACAGCCAGGCCCAGGGATTCCGGCAGGCCTTGGCCACCGTGCTCCACGTCGTGGGCCAGGCTTGGCCAGCCACCTTCGACGAATTGTTTGTAGGCTTCTTTGAAACCGGTTGGGGTTTTAACGCCCGACTCACTCCAGGTGCAGCCTTCGATGTCACCCACGCGGTTCAGCGGTGCCAGCACTTGCTCACAGAACTTGGCGCCTTCTTCAAGGATGGCGTCAACCATGTCCGGGGTAGCGTCCTGGCAAGCCGGCAGGCTCTGATAGTGCGCTTCATAGCCAAGCAGTTCGTCACGAACGAAGCGAATATCACGCAAGGGGGCCTTGTAGTCAGGCATAGCGATAAACCTCTGCTGATGTATCTGGAATGAACAACCGCGTGGATGTGTTGTGGCGGTCAAACAGGTGTTTGAAACATACGTTTACCACCTGGGGATGTCAAGCGCCGTCCGGATGCCGTTTGTCATGACATGAATCAAAGGCGCGCACGGCGAAGCCTGCGGCGGGTTGCCACACATGACTTTAGGAGAGATGGGGAGTTTTTGTAGGAGCGAGCAAGCTCGCTCCTGCAGTGACCGGGTAAGACAGAAGGGGATTAAGCGTAGGTGTCGATCAGGGTGCCGAGCATTTCATCCGAAGCCTTGGCGACTTTTGCACCGAGCTCCACTTGGAATTTGCCTTGGGCCATTTCGACCATGTTGCTGGCCGAGTTGGACGGCTGGGCGCGGTCATTGGCTTGCAGACGGTCACTTTGCGCATCCGAGGGCTGGGTCGTCGCGGCGCTGGCAATTTTACCGGCGGCCTGGTCGACACGGTTTTGCCCGGCCTGAATGCTGCTCAGGCCCGAATAAAACGCGCTGCTTCCAGAGATTTCCATGGCGTAAGCCTGCCTTTAGAGAATCGTGAACCTTGATTGAAGCAGAGTCGCCCGCAAAACACCCGTCAAAAACACTAATGGCATAATGCCTTATCGATAGCCAAAATCAGTCAAGCAGGTCCAATTGCAGATACTCCGCCACGGCCTCAGCCCCGGCGTGCTTGAGTTTCGGCACACGGCCCAGGCACGGCGCAGGCAGGCGTTCGGCCAGGGTGGCGAGGTTTTCTTCCAGACGGGAGGTCTTGGGGTCGATGATATTTGCCACCCACCCGGCCAACTGCAAACCGTCGCGGGCGATGGCTTCGGCGGTCAGCAAGGCATGGCTGATGCAACCCAGGCGCACGCCCACCACCAGGATCACCGGCAGCTTGAGCGCCATGGCCAAATCCGACAGGTTCGCCTGATCAGCCAGTGGCACCCGCCAACCGCCTGCGCCTTCGATCAAGGTGAAATCCGCTTCTCGCGCCAGCATCTGCTGCATGGGCTTGAGCAAGGATTGCACCGTCAGCGACACACCCGCCTCCCGCGCCGCCAGATGCGGTGCAATGGCCGGTTCGAAGGCCACCGGGTTGACCTCGGCATAACTCAAGGGCAACGAACATTCGGCCAACAACGCCAATGCATCGGCGTTGCGCAAGCCTTTGGGCGTAACCTGGCAGCCGGACGCCACGGGCTTGCCGGCGGCGGTGCTTCTGCCGGCTTGTCGCGCTGCGTGGAGCAGGCCGGCAGCGACAGTCGTTTTGCCGACATCGGTGTCGGTACCGGTAATAAAGTAGGCAGCGGTCATAGAGGTTTCTCCAGTACGGCATACACCACTTGGTAAGTCGCCGGCAGGCCCGGGGCCTGGCGGAACCGCTCATACGCCTGCACCAGTGCAACAATCCGCGCGCGCCCCGTCAACCCTCCCGGGCGGCCGGGGTTGAGGTTATGGGCGCCCAAGGCCTTCAACTCATGGGTAAGGCTGCGCACATCCGGGTAATGCAGTACATGGGGACGCTGCTCCAGGCTCACCACCCGCAGGCCGCTGGCTGCGCACAGTTGCTGATAACCCTCGAAAGTACGGAAGCGGTTGACGTGAACCAAGCCATCCGCCGCGCGCCAGCTTTCGCGCAGTTCTTCCAGGGTGCCCACGCAGAGGCTGGTAAAGGCAAGCACACCACCCGGTTGCAACACGCGATAGGCCTCGCTGAGCACCGCTTCGAAGTTCGCGCACCACTGCACCGCGAGAGAGGAGAAGATCAGCTCCACGCTGTCCGCTTTAAGCGGCAAACGCTCCGCATCACCCGCGATGAACTGCTCGGCGCCACCCAAAGGGCGCGCGTGGTTGAGCATTCCTTCGGCGATATCCAGTGCGATGCCTTGGCTGGCAGGCAGCCGCTTACCCAGCATGCGGCTGAAATAGCCGGTGCCGCAGCCCATATCCAGCCAGCGTTGCGGGGTGATATCGGCCGGCAGGCGCATCAGCAATTGGCTGCCCACTGCCCGCTGCAACTCAGCAACGCTGTCGTAACTGGCGGCTGCGCGGGAAAAGGATGCCGCCACCTGGCGCTTGTCCGGCAAGGCTCCCGGCAGCGGGGCGTGGGATAAATCAGTCATCGACGCACTCATGCAAAAAAGCCTGGATGGCCCCCGCTACACCGTGGGGGTCTTCCAGAAGAAAAGCGTGGCCGGCCTGTTCAATCAGGCCGATTTCAACATCAGGCAGCAGCGCCAGCAGATCGCTGGCGGCTTCGGCGGGCACCAACCCATCCAGTCCGGCGAACAGGTGCAACTGCGGGCCGCGATACGCCAGCAAAGCGTCGCGGGTGTCGAGTTGGGCGAGCAGTTCAAGACCGGGCATCAGCACACTGGAAGGCGTATTCGGTGCGCCACTGACCAGCAAGCGTGACAACCCACGCGGGTCTTCGGCACCTTTGGCGCACAGCAAACCAAAACGTTTGAGGGTGACCTGGGAGTCGGCATGGCAACCGGCGAGAAACGCGTCGAACGTCTCGGCGGGCATCGCGCTCGGCCAGCCGTCATGGGCGACAAAACACGGATTGCTCGCCAGTGTGAGCAAGCCGCAACAGCGTTCGCCGCGCCGCGCCGCCAATTCCGAGGCAAGCATGCCGCCCAACGACCAACCGCCCAACCATGCGTTGTCCGGCAGCGTGGCATCGAGTTCGTCGAGCCATTCATTCAGGTCGCTGGAAGCCAGCGCGGGCAAGGGCTCGATCTGCACCTGCAGGTGTTCGTCCAGGCCTTGCAGTGCGGCAGCCAAAGGCTCCAGCGGTGATACGCCGAGGCCCCAGCCGGGCAGCAATATCAGTCGGTCACGCATGGTCGGGCTCCGAACTGCTTGATACGCGCAAACACGCTTCCAATGCGTTTAACAATAGCCGCACCTGCGCCTCGGTGTGGGCCGCCGTCAAGGTCACGCGCAAGCGGGCACTGCCAGCCGGCACGGTGGGTGGGCGAATGGCGGTGACCATCAGGCCGCGCTCGCGCAGCATCTGCGACAGGCGCATGGCCTTGGCGCTGTCACCGATCAGGATCGGCTGGATCGGCGTGAAGCTGTCCATCAGGTCCAGCCCAAGCTGCTCGGCGCCCTGGCGGAACTGGTGAATCAGGCTGTTGAGGTGCTCGCGCCGCCAATGTTCGGTGCGCAGCAGCTCCAGGCTTTTCAAGGTGGCGCAGGCCAGGGCCGGCGGTTGGCTGGTGGTGTAGATGTACGGGCGTGCGAACTGGATCAGGCTTTCGATCAGCGCTTCACTGCCCGCCACAAAAGCCCCAGCCGTGCCAAACGCCTTGCCAAGGGTGCCGACCAATACCGGCACGTCCTCCTGGCTAAGGCCGAAATGCTCGACGATGCCTCCGCCGTTGGCACCCAATGGCCCGAAGCCGTGGGCATCATCCACCATCAGCCAGGCACCTTTGGCTTTGGTTTCACGGGCCAGCGCTGGCAGGTCCGCCAGATCGCCGTCCATGCTGAACACGCCATCGGTGACCACCAGCGTATTGCCGGTGGCTTTCTCCAGGCGCTTGGCCAGGCTTTCGGCGTCGTTATGCAAGTAGCGATTGAAACGCGCACCCGATAGCAGGCCCGCATCCAGCAACGAGGCATGGTTGAGTCGGTCTTCCAGCACCGTATCGCCCTGCCCCACCAACGCCGTGACCGCGCCGAGGTTGGCCATGTAGCCGGTGGTAAACAGCAGCGCGCGCGGGCGACCGGTGAAGTCGGCCAGCGCTTGTTCCAGTTCATGGTGCGGTGTCGCATGCCCGACCACCAGGTGCGAAGCACCACCGCCCACGCCCCAGCGGGACGCACCGGCGCGCCAGGCTTCGATCACTTGAGGGTGATTGGCCAGGCCCAGGTAATCGTTATTACAGAACGCCAGCAACGGCTGGCCGTCCACCACCACTTCCGGACCTTGGGGGCTGTCCAGTAGCGGGCGTTGGCGATAAAGGTGTTCGGCACGGCGGGCAGCGAGGCGCGCGGCGAGATCAAAAGACATGCTGGCCTCGATACATCAGGTGAACAATGTGGGAGCTCGCTTGCCACCCCTACAGGGATGGCATTTCAATCAAACAACGGCGTTATAGAACTGCTCGCTGCTCTTTTGCTCCACCAGCGCCTGTTCGATCGCGGCCTGATGCACTTCATCGGCATGCTCTTCGCGCGCTTCCGGCAGAATCCCCAGGCGCGAAAACAGTTGCATATCCTTGTCGGCCTGCGGGTTGGCAGTGGTCAGCAACTTATCGCCGTAGAAGATCGAGTTGGCACCGGCAAAAAACGCCAGGGCCTGCATCTGCTCGTTCATCGCCTCGCGACCAGCCGACAGCCGTACATGGGACTGCGGCATCAGGATGCGCGCCACGGCGAGCATGCGGATGAAGTCGAACGGGTCGATGTCTTCGGCGTTTTCCAGCGGCGTACCGGCAACCTTCACCAACATGTTGATTGGCACCGACTCCGGATGCTCCGGCAGGTTGGCCAGCTGGATCAGCAAATTGGCGCGGTCATCAAGGGACTCGCCCATGCCGAGGATGCCACCCGAGCAGATCTTCATACCCGACTCCCGCACGTAAGCCAGCGTTTGCAGACGCTCGCTGTAGGTGCGGGTGGTGATGATCGAGCCGTAAAACTCCGGCGACGTATCAAGGTTGTGGTTGTAGTAGTCCAGGCCAGCCTGGGCCAGGGCCTCGGTCTGGTCCTGATCGAGGCGGCCGAGGGTCATGCAGGTTTCCAGGCCCATGGCCTTCACGCCTTTGACCATTTGCAGCACGTAAGGCATGTCTTTGGCCGACGGGTGCTTCCAGGCGGCGCCCATGCAGAAACGGGTCGAACCGATGGCCTTGGCGCGGGCAGCCTCTTCGAGGACCTTCTGCACTTCCATCAGCTTCTCTTTTTCCAGGCCCGTGTTGTAGTGGCCCGACTGCGGACAATATTTGCAATCTTCCGGGCAGGCCCCGGTCTTGATCGAGAGCAGCGTCGACACTTGCACACGGTTAGCGTCGAAATGCGCGCGGTGCACGGTCTGCGCCTGGAACAACAGGTCATTGAACGGCTGCACGAACAGCGCTTTGACTTCGGCGAGGGACCAATCGTGACGCAAGGTGGCGGTGGTGCTGGCGCTCATGGGCGATTCCTTGATTATGCTTTGGCAAGCGCTGTGGGCGGGGCAACACCCACAGGCACGACACGGATGCTCGGCATATTTAAGGAAGATTCATGCACTGTCAACCAGACTACAAACACCAGGTTTACATCTGGTCAAAAAACACACAAACCTGTTTGATCTGCGATGAGGCAACGGACTCTTGCGATGCTGTGTGCAACGCCTGCGAAACCGAGCTGCCTTGGTTGATGGCGCACTGCAACCTGTGCGCCCTGCCCTTGCCGATGGAGGGTTTGATCTGCGGTCAATGCCAACAGCATCCACCGGCTTTCAAACAGGTGATCGCACCCTGGACTTACAGCTTTCCGATCGACTGTCTGATCAGCCGCTTCAAGCACCAGGCGCGCTGGCCCCTCGGACAAATGCTTGCACAGTTGTTGACGCAGCACCTGCAACACCGCTTCGACAACACCGAACTCACGCGCCCCGACTGCCTGCTACCGGTGCCCCTGGCGCGCAAGCGCCTGCGTGAACGCGGCTATAACCAGGCCTTGATGCTGGCGCGCTGGCTCAGCAGCTCCTTAAACATCGCCTACGATGAACACTTGTTGTTACGCCCCCATGAAACCGTCGCCCAACAAGCCCTCGATGCCAAGACCCGCAAACGCAACCTGCTCGGCGCTTTCGCCTTGGCGCCCGATGCCCAGGTGCAAGGCCGTCACTTTGCACTGGTGGACGACGTACTCACCACGGGTGCCACCGCCCACAGCCTGGCGCGGTTGTTGATGAACGCCGGGGCGCGACAGGTCGATGTGTACTGCCTGGCGCGCACGCCCAAACCAGGCAGCTGACTTGACTCCGTCCCACCTTGCCCGCAACGTTCGGCCCACCACATCGAAGCGTATTGCCATGTCTCTGCCAACGCCCCTCAGCCAACACATCATCCGCCGCCCCCAGCGCATTGCCCTGCTGGCGCATATCGCCGAGCAGGGTTCTATCACCCGCGCGGCGAAAAGCGCGGGGTTGAGTTACAAGGCGGCGTGGGATGCCATTGATGAGCTGAACAACCTGGCGCAAAAGCCGCTGGTGGAACGCAGCGTCGGCGGGAAAGGTGGCGGCGGCGCCAAGCTGACGGCGGAAGGTGAGCGCGTGCTGCGTCTTTATCAGCGCCTGCAAGTATTGCAGGCCCAAGTGCTGGGCTCTGACGAAGCCGCCAGTGACTTCAACCTGCTGGGCCGCTTGATGCTGCGCACCAGCGCGCGTAATCAACTGCATGGTCAGGTCGTCGCTATCGAGCAGCATGGCCGCAATGATCTGATCCGTCTGCAACTGGCTGGCGGGCTGACCCTGGCTGCGCAGATCACCCACGACAGCACGCAGCGACTAGAGCTGGAGATCGGCGTGGAAGTGGTCGCACTGATCAAGGCCGGCTGGCTGGAATTGCTGGCGCCCGAGGCCTTAGCAACAACTGGAAACAATTGCATGAGCGGCATCGTCGACGCCATTCTCGACGCCGAGGACGGCCCCAGCGAAGTGCGTGTCATCCTGCCCAACGGCCAGGTTTTATGCGCCCTGGCGCAGCCCGACACGCTCAAGGCTCTGTGCATGGCCGAAGGTAAAGCGATCCAGGTTCAATGTGCACCGAGCAATGTGCTGCTCGGCACACCGGTGTAAGCGGCCCGCTATTTAAACTGCAACAATTTCGTCACGCCCGCTCCTTATGGTGTTTGCAAAAACCGCAGGGAGCCTGAGATGAGCCTATTAGAAGAAAACCAAGCCACCGACCTTGAGCAGATGGTCGGCCTCACCCGCCGCCGCTTCATCGGTGCCGGTGCCCTGTGCGGCGCCGCGATGTTCCTCGGCGGCAACCTGCTGACCCGCAGCGCTCTCGCCGTCAACGCCGCCAGCGCCAGCCCGTTGCTGGGTTTCACCAGCATCGCCGCTGCCACCAGCGACGCCATTACCTTGCCGCCGGGCTACAGCGCTTCGGTGCTGATCAGCTGGGGCCAGCCGCTGAGCAAGAGCGCGCCGGCCTTCGACCCGTCCGGCAACGGCACGGCCAAGGCCCAGGAGCAACAGTTCGGCGACAACAACGACGGCATGAGCCTGTTTGCCTTCCCCGGTGACGACAACCGCGCGCTTATGGCGATCAACAACGAATACACCAACTATCGCTACCTTTTCGCCCACGGCGGTGCGCCGCAGTCGGCCGAAGACGTGCACAAGGCCCAGGCCAGCGAAGGTGTGTCAGTGATCGAAGTACGCCGCAAGGGCGACACCTGGCAGTTCGTGCAGGACTCGCGCTACAACCGCCGCATCCATGGCAACTCGCCGATCCGCCTCAGCGGCCCCGCCGCCGGCCACGACTGGCTGAAAACCAGCGCCGACAAGTCCGGTAAAAAAGCCCTGGGTACCTTCCAGAACTGCGCCAACGGCAAGACACCGTGGGGCACTTATCTGACGTGCGAAGAGAACTTCACCGACTGCTTCGGCAGCAGCAACCCGCAACAGACCTTCGACGCCGGGCAGAAACGCTATGGCGTGGTCGCCGCCAGCAAAGACATCAACTGGCACCAACACGACCCACGCTTCGACATCGCCAAGAATCCCAACGAACTCAACCGCCACGGTTGGGTCGTGGAAATCGACCCGTTCGACCCACAATCCACCCCGGCCAAACGCACCGCCCTGGGCCGCTTCAAGCACGAAAACGCTGCCTTGGCGGAAACCCGCGACGGCCGCGCCGTGGTGTACATGGGCGACGATGAGCGCGGCGAGTTCATCTACAAGTTCGTCAGCCGCGACAAGATCAACCACAAGAACCCCAAGGCCAACAAAGACTTGCTCGACCACGGCACCTTGTATGTGGCGATCTTCGACGCGGGCGACGGCAACACCGACCACCCCAAGGGCAAGGGCCAATGGGTCGAGCTGACCCACGGCAAAAACGGCATCGACGCCAGCACCGGTTTTGCCAGCCAGGCCGAAGTGCTGATCCACGCCCGCCTGGCCGCCAGCGTGGTGAAAGCCACACGCATGGACCGCCCGGAATGGATCGTGGTCAGCCCCACCGATGGCCAGGTCTATTGCACCCTGACCAATAACGCCAAGCGGGGTGAAGAGGGCCAGCCAGTGGGCGGCCCCAACCCACGTGAGAAAAACGTCTACGGCCAGATCCTGCGTTGGAAGGCCGACGCCGATAACCACGGTGCCTCGACATTCACCTGGGACCTGTTTGTGGTGGCCGGCAACCCGGGTGTGCACGCCGGCACGCCAAAAGGTGGCTCGTCGAACATCAACCCGCAGAACATGTTCAACAGCCCCGATGGCTTGGGCTTCGACAAGGCCGGGCGCTTGTGGATCCTCACAGACGGGGACTACAGCAACGCCGGAGATTTCGCAGGCATGGGCAATAACCAGATGCTGTGTGCAGACCCCGCCACCGGGGAAATCCGCCGTTTCATGGTCGGGCCGGTGGCCTGTGAAGTGACAGGCATTAGCTTCTCGCCGGATCAGAAGACGCTCTTTGTAGGGATTCAGCATCCGGGGGAGACCGGCGGTTCGACCTGGCCGGAGCATCTGCCGAATGGCAAGCCGCGCTCGTCGGTGATGGCGATTCGACGGGATGACGGCGGTATCGTCGGCGCCTGATAGACCGCTTTTGCGAGCAAGTCGAAGCGTCGAACCGCCGCTCCTACATTCCACCGCATTCCTACAGGATATACGCGGTGAAATATGGGAGCGCGCTTGCTCGCGAAGGCGTCCCCACAGCCACCACCTATCTATGCTCGTGTGCGTTACCATACCCGGCCGGACGCGGCGCCCTGCTGCGCGCAGGAGTTCGCATGGCCCACCCGTTTGAAACACTCACGCCCGATCTGGTACTCGACGCGGTCGAAAGCATCGGCTTCCTCAGCGATGCTCGCGTTCTGGCGCTCAACAGCTACGAAAACCGTGTCTATCAAGTGGGTATCGAAGACTCGGAACCGCTGATCGCCAAGTTCTATCGTCCACAGCGTTGGACCAACGAAGCAATCCTCGAAGAACACCGCTTTACTTTCGAACTGGCCGAATGCGAAGTCCCGGTGGTCGCGCCACTGATCCACAACGGCGAAAGCCTGTTCGAACACGCCGGCTTCCGCTTCACCTTGTTCCCGCGCCGTGGCGGCCGCGCGCCGGAGCCGGGCAATCTCGATCAACTGTATCGCCTCGGGCAATTGCTCGGCCGTTTGCATGCGGTGGGTTCCACCCGCCCGTTCGAACACCGGGAAGCCCTGGGCGTGAAGAACTTCGGTCACGACTCCCTGACCACGTTGCTCGAAGGCAATTTCATTCCCAAGAGCCTGCTGCCGGCCTACGAGTCCGTGGCCCGCGACCTGCTCAAGCGTGTGGAAGAGGTGTACAAGGCCACGCCGCACAAGAACATCCGCATGCACGGCGATTGCCACCCCGGCAACATGATGTGTCGCGACGAGATGTTCCACATCGTTGACCTGGACGACTGCCGCATGGGCCCGGCAGTGCAGGACCTGTGGATGATGCTCGCCGGAGATCGTCAGGAATGTCTGGGCCAGCTCTCGGAATTGATGGACGGCTACCAGGAATTCCATGACTTCGACCCGCGTGAACTGGCGCTGATCGAACCCCTGCGCGCCTTGCGCCTGATGCACTACAGCGCCTGGCTGGCGCGGCGCTGGGACGACCCGGCGTTCCCTCACAGCTTCCCGTGGTTTGGCAGCGAGCGTTATTGGGGCGATCAGGTGCTGGCGTTGCGCGAGCAACTCTCGGCCTTGAACGAAGAACCCCTGAAGCTGTTTTAAGGGCTGTTCTGTGGGAGACCGGCTCCCACAGAAAGCAGATCCCATTGCCTGAGAAATATCCTTACAATTGCGCTTTGTTAGCTGCCTAAGCAAGGATTCCGCATGCAAGCCGCCAACCCCCGCAAGGGGTACATCCTGGGCCTGAGCGCCTATGTCATCTGGGGTCTGTTCCCGCTCTACTTCAAAGCCATCGCCAGCGTACCCGCTGCCGAGATCATCGTACACCGCGTGCTGTGGTCGGCGCTGTTCGGCGGTTTGCTGTTGATGGTGTGGAAGCATCCCGGCTGGTTCCGCGAATTGCGCGACAACCCCAAGCGCCTGGCGATCCTGGCCCTCAGTGGTTCGTTGATTGCGGGCAACTGGCTGACTTACGTGTGGTCGGTGAATACCGGACGCATGCTGGAAGCGAGCCTGGGTTACTACATCAACCCGCTGGTGAATGTGGTGCTGGGCATGCTGATCCTGGGCGAACGCCTGCGGCGCTTGCAGTGGGTGGCCGTCGGGCTGGCCGCCGTGGGTGTGGCGCAACAGGTGTGGCAAGTCGGCAGCTTGCCGTGGGTATCGTTGGTGCTGGCGTTGACCTTTGGCTTCTACGGGCTGATTCGCAAGCAGGCGCCCGTCAAGGCGCTGCCGGGGCTGGTGGTGGAAACCTGGATGCTGGTGCCGATTGCAGTGGCCTGGTTGCTGTTCAACCCGACCGCCCATAGTGCCCAGATGGCGTTCTGGAGTACGTCCGAAGCCTGGTGGCTGGTGGCCGCCGGCCCGGTGACGCTGATCCCGTTGGTGTGTTTCAACGCCGCCGCACGGCATTTGCCCTACACCGCATTGGGCTTTTTGCAGTACGTCGCACCGACGCTGGTGTTGCTGGAAGCCGTGCTGCTGTTCGGTGAACACCTGGCACCGAGCACACTGACCGCCTTCGCCTTCATCTGGGCAGGCCTGGTGGTGTACAGCGTTGATATCTGGCTCAGCGCACGCAAACGCTGATCAAATAACGTACAAACCTCTGCAAGCCACAGCGGGCGTGGCTTGCAGGCATCCACCCCAAGGTTATCCACAACCTGATCCCCGCCATTTGTGCACAAGCTTTTGAAATTGCTCGTTTTTTGCTCAAATGACGGAGGCGCCCGGCGGGCGTGGCCTGGCGCCGGGTCTCTACAGGTTATCCACAGGCCCATGCAAGATTTCCATGCATAACCCTGTGGGCAGATTATTCCTCGTGATGCAGTTCCACCATCAAGTCATCGGCCAGGGTTTCCAGGGACAACTGCAAGGTATCGAGGGACAACGCCGCTGGCACCTGCAACAACGCCTCGGCGGTAAACAATGGATCGCCGCTCATGGGTGCCGGGCGCACATCGGTACTCAGGCTCTCCAGGTTCACACCCTGCTTGCTCAGCAGCGCCGTAATCTCGCGCACAATGCCCGCACGGTCATTGCCCACCAGCGTCATCATGATCGATCTGGAGGCCGAGGCCTGTCCGCTACTGCCCTCGCCCACCAGCACGCGAATGCCATGTGTGGATAAATCCTCCAGCGCCCCGACCAACGCCTGACGGTGCTCTGCAGGAACGCTGACCCGCAGGATCCCGGCAAACTGCCCGGCCATGTGGGCCATGCGGCTTTCCAGCCAGTTGCCGCCGTGGGCGGCGATGTTCTGCGCAATGCGTTCAACCAGCCCGGGTTTGTCGGCGGCGATAATTGTGAGTACAAGATGGTCCATGGCCAAGCCCTCTGGAATTCAATCTACAAGGTGGACCCGCAAGCCCTTGAAAACAAATCGTGTACCATTTTTATATTTATCTGGAACAATCCATTAGTTTTTTGAGAACATCCGGTTCTCCGCTGTGACCGTACGACCAAAGTGGGTCGCTAAACGACGTATTTAGTCTAATTTTCACAACCGCAAGTCATCATGTAGTATGCCCAATCGTGCACTACATAATGAAAATCTGAAACAGCGCATAAGCTCCGCAGAGTGAGGCAAGCAATGACTGAACACGTTCAAGTCGGTGGCCTGCAGGTCGCCAAAGTCCTGTTCGACTTCGTGAACAACGAAGCCATTCCCGGCACCGGCATTACTGCCGACCAGTTCTGGGCCGGCGCCGACAAGGTCATCCACGACCTGGCACCGAAGAACAAAGCCCTACTCGCCAAACGCGACGATTTCCAAACGCGGATCGATACCTGGCACCAGACCCACGCCGGCCAGGCGCATGACCCGGTGGCTTACAAAGCCTTCCTGCAAGACATTGGATACCTGCTGCCAGAAGCCGCAGACTTCCAGGCCACGACCCAAAACGTCGATGACGAGATCGCCCGCATGGCCGGCCCGCAGCTGGTAGTGCCGGTGATGAACGCCCGCTTCGCCCTCAACGCCTCCAATGCGCGCTGGGGCTCTCTGTATGACGCGCTGTATGGCACCGATGCCATCAGCGAAGCCGACGGCGCCGAAAAGGGCCAGGGCTACAACAAGGTACGTGGCGACAAGGTCATCGCCTTCGCCCGCGCCTTCCTCGATGAGGCCGCACCGCTCAGCGCCGGCAGCCACGTGGATTCGACCGGCTACAAGATCGTCGACGGCAAGCTGATCGTCAGCCTCAAGGGCGGCAGCAACAGCGGCCTGCGCGATGACGCACAGTTGATCGGTTTCCAGGGCCCTGCAGCGCAGCCGATTGCGATCCTGCTGAAACACAACGGCCTGCACTTCGAAATCCAGATCGACGCCAGCACCCCTGTCGGCCAGACCGACGCCGCCGGCATCAAAGATGTGCTGATGGAAGCCGCGCTGACCACCATCATGGACTGCGAAGACTCCGTCGCCGCCGTCGATGCCGACGACAAAGTGGTGATCTACCGCAACTGGCTCGGCCTGATGAAGGGCGACCTGGCCGAAGAAGTCGCCAAGGGCGGCAAGACCTTCACCCGCACCATGAATGCCGACCGTGTCTACACCGGCGTGAATGGCCAGGACGTGACCCTGCATGGCCGTTCGCTGCTGTTCGTGCGTAACGTTGGCCACCTGATGACCATCGACGCGATCCTCGACAAAGACGGCAACGAAGTGCCGGAAGGTATTCTCGACGGGCTGATCACCAGCCTGGCGGCGATCCACAGCCTCAACGGCAACAGCAGCCGCAAAAACAGCCGCACGGGTTCCGTGTACATCGTGAAACCGAAGATGCACGGCCCGGAAGAAGCGGCGTTCACCAATGAGCTGTTCGGGCGTATCGAAAACGTGCTGAACCTGCCGCGCAACACCCTCAAAGTCGGGATCATGGACGAGGAGCGCCGCACCACGGTCAACCTCAAGGCCTGCATCAAGGCGGCCAGTGAGCGCGTGGTATTCATCAACACCGGCTTCCTCGACCGTACCGGCGACGAGATCCACACCTCCATGGAAGCCGGCGCGATGGTGCGCAAGGCCGCCATGAAGGCGGAAAAATGGATCAGCGCCTACGAGAACTGGAACGTGGATATCGGCCTGAGCACCGGCCTGCAAGGTCGCGCGCAGATCGGTAAAGGCATGTGGGCCATGCCCGACCTGATGGCCGCAATGCTCGAGCAGAAGATCGCCCACCCACTGGCCGGCGCCAACACCGCCTGGGTACCGTCGCCCACGGCGGCTGCCCTGCACGTGTTGCACTATCACAAGGTCGACGTATTCGCCCGCCAGGCCGAACTGGCCAAGCGCGAGCGCGCGTCGGTGGACGACATCCTGACCATTCCCTTGGCCAGTAACACCAATTGGTCCGACGAAGAAATCCGCAACGAGCTGGACAACAACGCCCAGAGCATCCTCGGCTATGTCGTCCGCTGGATCGACCAGGGTGTTGGCTGCTCGAAAGTGCCGGACATCAACGATGTGGGCCTGATGGAAGACCGCGCCACCCTGCGTATCTCCAGCCAGCACATCGCCAACTGGCTGCGCCACGGCATCGTCAATGAAGTCCAGGTGATGGAAAGCCTCAAGCGCATGGCGCCAGTGGTGGACCGTCAAAATGCCGGGGACAAGCTGTATCGCCCACTGGCACCGGATTTCGACAGCAATATCGCGTTCCAGGCGGCGGTGGAGTTGGTGATTGAAGGTACCAAACAGCCGAATGGGTATACCGAACCGGTGTTGCACCGCAGGCGTCGGGAGTTCAAGGCTAAAAACGGCCTGTAAATGAAAAAGCCCTGATCGTGAGATCAGGGCTTTTTATTAACGCTTTAGAGGCACACTAAACCCGTAGTTGAATGTACCGCTGAACGTAAGTACATCACCCGTTTTATTACTGACTTTGCCGTCTCGCACAAGGCCCGAGAGCTCGACTCTATCTACTGTAGGTTCGGGGATGATTTGATATTTGACCTCTATCGTTCCTGAGGGGGCTCGGTCGTATTCCTCAAACGGACTGAGCATAAATATTACTTTCGAGATCTCCGACAAGTTGAATTCGTTATTCCCCTCTTCGACTCTTTTCGGAGAATAGGTCAAGCTAATACCTAAGCCGTTGACTTCGTCTGTGGGTATTATCAGTCGTTGAATGTCCCTGATGATCCTCCGCGAGGTTAATTTGAGACGATTGCCTTTGAGGGTGTATTCAAACTCCGCTAACGCGTGGTCAGCGTCAGCCTGAGGGCTGTTATCTTCTGCAGTGGGCATAAATTAGATTCCTGTTCAGGTCATGGGCCAAAAGCTCGTCAAGAGCACCCAAACCATTGAACATGCGATCGCCCACTGCAACGACTGTCAGAGTTGACAGTGTGGTGTAACTCCAGACAAACGGCCCCTACTGCGCCATCCCCAACTCCCGCTTGACCATCTTCGCCAACTTCACGCTATCAATCGGTTTCAGCAAAAAATCCACCACGCTCAAGTGCATCGCATCAATCACATCTGGCGCTTCGGCGTCCCCCGACATGATGATAATGGGCAATGCAGCGCGAGTGGAATCTCGCACTAGCTTGATCAACTCCAGCCCGTTGCCGGGGTTCATGCGCAAATCGGTGATCAGCAAACCGATGGAGCTGCTCGACTTCAACAAATCCCACGCCGCCTCACCACTGTCAGCCGTCATGCAGCGAATACCGTCCAGTCCCAGGATTTCCGCCAGCAATTCGCGTGCGTCCTTGTCGTCGTCGACGATCAGCACGCGTTGTGGCGGTAAATCAGGCTCCAGCATCACGGCGCTCAGCGCCTCGCGCTCAGCGTCACTCAAAATATCGTGGTCGGACATACGGTTCTCAGCAGTTCTAATCAATCTCCCAGCACACTCGTCAGACATCTGCGGAAGGGCGTTCAATGTGCACTTCGTCGGAAAGTTTGCCTAGTGGGCGTTCTACGGGTTTTGGACGATAGTCATGTAAGGTTTTTCCCTAGGCGTGTGCCGTTTGTATCGACCTAGACTTACGTCCAATGGGCACCCGCCGCGCGGGAGTCGACCATGCAGGACGATAACGACAAAAAAATGCGGTCACTGTTATGAGTAAAGCTGATGCTTTCGCGCAAGCGGGAAAAACTGCTGTGTTGCAGAATATTCACGGCACCCTGCAGTTCCTGCAGCGTTTCCCGCCGTTCAACCAGATGGAAAACGCCCACCTGGCGTTTTTGGTGGAACAGTGCCAATTACGCTTCTATGGCCCCGGCGACAGCATCCTCAAACCGTCGGGTGGGCCGGTTGAACACTTTTATATCGTCAAGCAGGGCCGGGTTGTGGGTGAACGACCGGACAGCGCCGAAACCACCTTCGAAATCACCACTGGCGAGTGCTTCCCCCTGGCCGCGTTGCTGGGCGAACGGGCGACCCGCACCGAGCACAAGGCCGCCGAAGACACCTTCTGCCTGCAACTGAACAAACCGGCATTCATCAAGCTCTTCGCGCTGTCCAGCCCGTTTCGCGATTTTGCCCTGCGTGGCGTCAGCAGCCTGTTGGACCAGGTCAATCAGCAAGTGCAGCAAAAAGCCGTGGAAACCCTCGGCACTCAGTACTCGCTGAACACGCGCCTCGGCGAATTGGCCATGCGCCATCCGGTCACGTGCAGCCCAGCCACACCGCTGCGCGAAGCCGTCACGCTGATGCATGAGCAACAGGTGGGCAGCATCGTCATCGTCGATGAGCTCAAGGCGCCCCTGGGGATTTTCACCCTGCGCGACCTGCGCCAGGTGGTGGCCGATGGCACCAGCGATTTCAGCCAACCCATCGAAGGGCATATGACCCAGGCGCCCTTCTTCCTGACCCCTGACCACAGCGCCTTCGACGCTGCAATCGCCATGACCGAACGGCATATCGCCCACGTCTGCCTGGTCAAGGACCAGCGCCTGTGCGGTGTAGTGTCCGAACGCGACCTGTTTTCACTGCAACGGGTGGACCTGGTGCATCTGGCGCGCACCATCCGCAACGCACCGCGGGTGGACAACCTGGTGGCGATTCGCGGCGAGATCGGCCAGTTGGTCGAACGCATGCTGGCCCATGGGGCCTCGTCCACTCAGATCACCCACATCATTACGCTGCTCAACGATCACACCGTGTGCCGGGTGATCGAGCTGACCCTGGCCGAAAAAGGCGACCCCGGCGTACCGTTCAGTTGGTTGTGCTTCGGCAGCGAAGGCCGTCGCGAGCAGACGCTTTACACCGATCAGGACAACGGCATTCTGTTCGATGCCAAGGACGCCGCCGAAGCAGCAGCGATCCGTGGCCGGCTGCTGCCACTCGCCCAGCAGATCAATCAGAGTCTTGCCCTGTGCGGGTTCAGCCTGTGCAAAGGCAACATCATGGCCGGCAACCCGGAGCTGTGCCTGTCGCGCGCGGAGTGGGCGCGGCGGTTTGCAGCTTTTATCCGCGAGGCGACGCCGGAGAATCTGCTGGGTTCCAGCATCTATTTCGATCTGCGTGTGGTGTGGGGCGATGAACGTGGCTGCGAGCAATTGCGCCAAACCATTCTCGACCAAGTGGCGGACAACCGGTTGTTCCAACGCATGCTGGCCGAAAACGCGTTGCGCCAGCGGCCGCCCGTAGGACGTTTCCGTGAATTTGTACTGACCCGCAAAGGTGGCGAAAAAGCCACCCTCGACCTCAAGGTGCAGGGCCTGACCCCTTTCGTCGACGGCGCGCGCCTGCTGGCCCTGGCCAATGGTATCCACGCCAACAACACCTTGGAGCGTCTGCGCCAACTGGTGGTGAAGGAGGTGATTGAGCCCCTGGACGGCGCCGCGTATGAAGAGGCCTACCACTTTATCCAGCAGACCCGCATGCAGCAGCACCAGTTGCAATCCCGCGAGAACCAGCCGTACTCCAACCGTGTCGACCCTGACAGCCTCAACCATCTGGACCGTCGGATCCTGCGTGAATCCCTGCGCCAGGCACAACGTCTGCAAAGCAGCCTGACGCTGCGGTATCAGCTGTGAGTTTGTTCAACTGGCTGCGTAAGAAAAAGCCGGGGCTCGACAGTGCGCAACAACAGCGCCTGGCGCAACTGCGCAGTCCCACGCCACTGGGCAACAACACCCTGCGCAACCAGCGCTGGGTGGTGGTGGACCTGGAAACCAGCGGCCTCAACCTCAATCGTGATCAGGTACTGTCCATCGGCGCGGTCGTGATCGAAGACGGTGCGGTGGATTTCTCGCAACTGTTCGAACGCACCCTGCAACGGGCTGAAACCAAACTCAGCCCCAGCGTGTTGATCCACGGCCTCGGCCCCAGTGCGATCGCGGCCGGCAGCGATCCGGTGGACGCGTTGCTGGACTTCATGGACTTTGTCGGTGACAGCCCATTACTCGCCTTCCATGCGCCGTTCGATCAACACATGCTGTGCCGGGCACTCAAGGACAGCCTGGGTTACCGCCTGACCCATCCGTTTCTCGACGTTGCAGACATCGCCCCTCTGTTATGCCCCGAGGCGCACATCCGCGAAGCCGGGCTGGACGATTGGATCAATCACTTCAACCTGCACGTGGGCGAGCGTCATCACGCCAGCGCCGATGCCCTGGCCACGGCGGAGCTGATGCTCATCCTGTTCAGCCGCGCGCGCCAGCAGCACATCGATACGCCACAGGTATTGCAAGAGCGTTTGAGCCAATGGAAACGGCGTCAACACGCGCCATCGTTTTAATGTCATCTCCCGACAAACGCCAATTGCGCCGACACCACGGCTCTGCCACAATCGCGAATAATTCTCGTTAGTTTAAACATCCCGTTTACCAGGTGATGCCTTGTCGTCGATTCAGAACCCACACAGTGAGCTTGTTGGCGCGTTGTATCGCGACCATCGTGGCTGGCTGCTGGCCTGGCTTCGACGCAACGTGGCCTGCCCGAGCCGCGCCGAAGACCTGAGCCAGGACACCTTCATGCGTCTGCTGGGCCGTGACGAGTTGCGCGCGCCCCGCGAACCCCGTGCGTTCCTGATGGCGATCGCCAAGGGCTTGCTGTTCGATTACTTCCGTCGCGCCGCCCTGGAACAGGCCTACCTCACCGAACTGATGCTGATCCCGGAAAGTGAACACCCTTCGCCGGAAGAACAGCACCTGATCCTCGAAGACCTCAAGGCTATCGACCGCCTGCTCGGCAAGCTGTCGAGCAAGGCCCGCGCCGCCTTCCTTTATAACCGTCTCGACGGCATCGGCCACGCCGAAATCGCCCAGCGCCTCGGCGTGTCGGTGCCCCGCGTGCGCCAGTACCTGGCCCAAGGCATTCGCCAGTGCTACATCGCGCTGTATGGCGAGCCGCAGTGACGGTGATCAGTTCCAGACCGGTGTCGGCCCGCGTGCTGGATGCGGCGATCGCCTGGCAGTTGTCCCTTGATTCGGGTGACGGCAGTGCAATCGAGCGTGAAGAGTTCGATAAATGGCTGGCCAGCGATGAAGAACATGCCCGCGCCTGGCGTCAGTTGGGCATGCTCGACCAGCGTTTCAGCGTAGCCTCAGGCCCGGTGCGGGCAGCATTGCTGCAATCGCGTGAAGGTATTCGCCAGCGTGTGCGCAAGCTGGGCAGTGGCCTGGCAAGTGTCGCGTTGGTCATTGGCCTGGCGCTGTTTGCCGGTGAGCGCTATGTGCCGATCCACTATTGGCTGGCCGACCAACGTACCGCCACGGGTGAGCAGCGCACGCTGAAGCTGTCGGACGGTACGCTGATCAACCTCAATACCCACAGCGCCATCGACGTGCGTTTCGATGAAAAACGCCGGCTGGTTGTGTTGCAGGAAGGTGAAATCCTGGTCGAAACCGGCCACAACGATGAACGCCCGTTCTATGTACAAACCCGCGATGGCAGCCTGCGGGCGCTGGGCACACGGTTTATCGTCAAGCGCGAAGACGACGCCACACGCTTGAGCGTGCTGCAATCGGCCGTGGCGGCCCAACCCGAGGCGCTGCACCAGGAACAGGTCTTCAAGGAAGGCCAACAAGTGCTGATGCGCAGCGACGGCCTCGGCCCGCTGCTTGCCGTCACTCCCGCCACCGATGCCTGGACCCGCGGCATGCTGGTGGTCGACAACGCGCGCCTGGGCGAGGTGGTCGAGGAGCTCAGCCGTTACCGCACCGGTTACCTGGGGGTGGATAAAAACGTGGCTGACCTGCGCATCACCGGCAGCTTCCCACTGCACGACACCACGCTGGCGCTCAACGCGCTGCTGCCGACACTGCCGGTGCACATCGAGCAGCACACTCCCTGGTGGGTAACGGTGAAAGCCACGGCGAAAAACACCGAATCACTTAGCGAGAAATGAACAAACCCTCATTTCAAACGCGTCTAAAAAACTGTCATGCCTGACAGGTTTCAGCCTTACCGTCGTGTCCTTCAATAGACATCTCAATTGTTCTATTAAGGATGAAACGATGTCGACGCTCCCAAACATCACCCGCCACACGTTTACCTTCTGCTTCCCCGGTCAGGGCAACGACCCCTGCGGTGCCTTGGCCGACCTGCACCAACACGCCGAGGAGTTGCGTGGCTCGATAGAGTCCACCCTGGCGCTCATCGAACACGAGGCGGCGCAGCACGAGCCCGGCCTGCAGCCCGGCCTGGTCACTCAAGTGTTGCTGACCCATCAGCATGCCCTGCCGCTGCCTTCCGGAGTCATGCAACTGGCCCTGTATGGCGCTGCGGTTGTGCTCAACCAGTTGCTGCACGACGCAGGCGTGCGTCCGGCACTGATTCTCGCGCAGAGTTTTGGTGAGATTGCCGCTCGGGTATGCGCCGGCGTACTGAGCATTGAGCAGGGCGTGGCTGCAGTCTGCGCCCTCAATGCGGCCTACCGCAGTGAGGAGGGCCGCGGCGGCATGCTGCTGATCAACCTGGCGCCGCAAAAGACGCAAGCGTTGCTCGACAGGTGGCCAGAACTGAAGCTGGAGTTGGGCTCGGTCAATGCCCCTGAGCAATGCATCATCAGCGGCGAAATGAGCGGCCTGAACGGTCTGCTTGAACGCTACGGCGACAACACGCCGCCATTGCGCTGGGTGCCGATCGCCTACGCCTCCCATTACTCGGCGCACCGGCATGTCGCAGAAGTGATGAACGCACGGCTACAGCCCCTGAAGCAACAGCCGTTCAGAATGCCCATCTATTCGACCGTGCTGAGACGCTGCTACCGGCACGGGGAAGACCTGCACGAGTTGTTCACGCGGGGCGTGACCCACCCCACCGACCTGCCCAAGACACTCACCACATTAGCGCCCGACCACCGCCGCCTATTTATCGACATGGGCGTGAACCGAGGCATGTCGATGTGCATCCTCAAAAGCCTGCGCGATGCCAAAACCTACACACCCCTGGCCGCGCCGCCCAATGCCCTTCGCCAACTGCTGGTCGACTCACAGACGCTCAACGTCCTGCGCCCTCTGGTCAACGGGCCCGTCTCTGCCCAAACCCACGCGCACATGGCCTATACGTTCAGCGATCCGCAGTTGCATCCGCAAACCAACCAGAGCGCCCACGACGGCCACCGCCATACCTATTGGCGCTTGCAGCATCTGCTCAAGCAACTGCCCGACGGCATCCACGGGTTCAAACAACCGGAATGGTTGATGGCCGTGGCCACTCATGCGGCGATCAATGATCCATCGCTGTTCATGGGATGCGTGATTCAGCAGGGTTTGTGCATCGGCACACTGCTGGCGTTCGAGCAGGACCACCCGCATGCCGCCCGGTGGCGGCGCGAACTGGAAACGGGCGAAAGCCTGGGGGTCTACGCGCTGACTGAAATAGGCCGCAGCAACTCGCATATGGCCCCCTGCCTGGAGGCGGTATTCGATACCGACACGCGTACGTTTGTGTTGAACACACCGAACAACGCCGCGCTGAAATTCGCCAATGTCGGTATCAATAACCTGAATAAGATGGGCGTAGTGTTTGCTGAGTTGACGGTTCAGGACCAACGCTGTGGTGTCTTCGCCTTTGTCTTGCCATTAAGTGATGCACAGGGCCCGTGCCCCGGCATTGAAATGTCGTCGCCAGCGGAAATTCGCGCAGTGCCATTGGATTACGGCGTGTTGCGTTTTAATCAGGTACGCATCTCTTTTGACGCATGGCTGTGTGACGGGGCGCACATTGATGACTCCAACCGCTTCCACGACCCACTGGGCAACACCGATCGGCGTCTGATCCGCTCACTCTTCGCCCCCAAGAACGTGTGGGCGATGGTTGGCACCGGTTTGAGCTCCGTCATGCTGGCCTGTGCAACACTGGCCCTGACGCATGCCAACCGGCGCACCACCCAGGCACGCATCGGCAACGGTACAAGCCTGCTGGATTTTCGCACCCAACGCCGCGCACTGTTCGGCTGCCTGGCCACCGCGTACGTGATGAAAAGCTTCGCCAATGACTGCGCGTGTCTCTGGATCGAGGGCACGGCCAGTCAGTCATCACTGGACAACACCGGCGCGGGAGAGGTGACGTGGACACCGTGGGCCGCCATTTCCCAGAGATTGGCGTTGCTCAAAGCCCTTTGCGCCCCCGCCGCCGAGGCGGTGGCCACCGAATGCCGATTGCGCTGCGGCGTGGCCGGGGCGCTCAACCTCAATCGTTTCGCCGACTACGAAGGCATGGCCAAGATCTACCAGGACGCGGGCGGCAATAACCGCATGATCCTGCTGGATGCCGCCAAGGTCCTGATCGGCCAACCCTTGAGCAAACCCACACCACCCGACCCGCAGGCTGAACTGGACGATCCCGAGTACAGCCTGAGCATGGCCCGCACCCTGGAATACCGTTTGCTCAAGGAGGTGGCCGACCATGTCGCCGCACGCCGGACGTTGGGTGAGGACGACATGCAGGTCTGGAATTCAAAGCTGATGGTGGTTGCACGGGCAGGCGAAGCGCATGCCCAACGCCTCGCCATCGAGAGCGCAGTAAAGGCCGGCGACTCCCTGCCGCCGGGGCTTGCAAAGGATCTGGTGAACGCACTGTGCGGCCTTTACGTACTCGACTACCTGCACAAACACGCGGCCTGGTATATCAGCGAGGGCCTCATGGACAGCACTCGCTACCGTGCGCTGGAGGAACAACTCAATCGACTGAGCGACTTCCTGGCCCCCCACGCCCTGCTGTTGATCGATGCCTTCGGCCACGGTGAAGCGACGCGTGCGGCCATCGCCCGTGCAGAACCTTACGCAGACGCTTTGACCGCGAAACTGCAATGGGCACAAGGCTGAAACGCATCGCAAGCCTGAACTTTCAGGGCCATGCAGTGCGAAGAGTTGTGAACGCTCACAGATTTATTTTCACTTGGCCCTATCACTTTTCGTTTTTCGTTCGGCACCTAGGCAATTGCGAAATATTTCCATTCAGGAGCCGCCCTATGTCCCGCACGCTAGACACCTTGTTGCGCCCCAGCCTGTTAGCCATGGCGATTGCCCTCAGCGCCCCGCTGGCCAGCACCTCGCTGATTGCCGCCGAGCAGGCGTCCAGCGTGCGCACCTACAACCTGCCGGCGGCACCACTGGCCACGACCCTGAACCAGATCGCCAGCCAGGGCGGCCTGGCACTGACCCTCAGCCCGGCATTGGCGTCAGGCAAGACCTCGGCGCCGGTCCAGGGCCAGTTCGATGCGCCGGCTGCGCTGCGTGAAGCGTTGAGGGGGACTGGGTTGCAGTTGGAGCAGAGCAGTGCCGGGACGTACTCGTTGGTGCCGGTGCCGGAGGGGGTACTCGCATTGCCTACCACCAACATCACGGGCCAGGACAGCTATGAAAGCGCCTGGGGGCCGGTCGACGGCTACCTGGCCAAGCGCACTGCCGCCGGCACCAAGACGGACACTGCACTGGTCGAGGCACCCCGTTCGATTTCCGTCGCCACCCGCGAGCAGATGCAGGACCGCAACGTCCAGAACCTGGATGACGCGGTCAAGTACATGCCCGGCATCGTCTCCGCCAGCTATGGCAGCGACACCCGCTACGACTGGATGCGTGTGCGCGGCTTCGAACCGACCCAGTTCCTCGACGGTCTGCCACTGCCGCGTGGCGTGTACGCCAACCCGAAAGCCGAAACCTGGAACCTTGACCGCCTCGCCCTGCTGCGTGGCCCGGCCTCGTCGGTGTACGGCCAGACCCCGCCGGGCGGTCTGCTGGATATGGTCAGCCGCCGCCCCAGCGCTGAATCGAGCAATGCCGTGCAGGTGCAATACGGCAGCGACAACTATCGCCAGATCAACTTCGCCAGCACCGGCAAGATCGATGATGAAGGCCAGTTCCTCTATGGCCTCAGCGGCGTGGTGCGCGATGCCGGCACCCAGGTCGACCACATCGACAACAAGCGCTACAACATTGCGCCAAGCCTGACATGGAATATCGATAACGATACCAAGCTGACCTTCCTGTCGCAGTTCACCCGCGACGATACGGGCGCGACCAGTCAGTTCCTGCCAATCGTGGGCACCAAGATCAAATCGCCGCTGGGCGATGTGTCCCACCACAAGAACCTGGGCGATCCGGACTACGAGTTCTACGACCGTACCTATTACGCGCTGGGTTATGCCTTCGAGCATCGCTTCAACGATACCTGGCAGTTCAGGCAGAACCTGCGTTACACCAAGTCGGAGTTGTCGTTCCAGCAACTGACTGTCGGTGCCTATGCCTATTATCCGGTTGACGCGGCAGGCAATATCGACCGCACCTCAACAAACGTTGACGAAAACATCGGCCAATTCGCGGTCGACAACAACTTCCAGGCCGACTTCTCGACCGGTGATGTCACCCATACCCTGCTATTGGGTCTGGACCACCAGCGCACAGACACTTCTTACCTGTCTATCTACGGCAGCGCCGGGCGTGTGAACATTTTCAACCCCGTCAACACGACACCAGTCGTGCGCCCCGCACGCGCCGACGCCTACTACGACTACAACCAGAAAACTGTACAAACCGGCCTCTATGTTCAAGACCAAATGGCTCTGGACAACTGGCGCCTGACCCTCGGCGGACGGGAAGACTGGGTGCATCAAGGCACTACCTACTTCAATAAAAAAGACGTGACCAACACTGACCGAAGCAAAAACTTCAGTGGCAACGCAGCGTTGAGCTATGTGTTCGACTCAGGCTTTGTGCCGTACTTGTCCTACGCTGAATCTTTCCAGCCAGCGAGCAACGCCAGCGTGGACCCGCTCAAGTCGTACAAACCAACCGAAGGCAAGCAATGGGAGCTGGGGATCAAATACCAGCCACCTGGCTCCAACACTTTACTGAGTGCGGCGGTATACGACCTGACTCAGAAAAACGTACTCGTTACCAGCACCGGCGCAGGCGGCCAATCTGTCACCGACCAAACCGGCGAAGTGAAAGTTAAAGGCCTGGAATTGGAAGCGGTGTCCGACGTCACCGAGAATCTCAAGGTGATCGCCGCTTACACCCTGGCCAAATCCGAAGTGCAGAAAGGCGAATTCAAGGGCAACCGCCTGCAACTGATGCCCAACCAGCAAGCTTCCCTGTGGACCGACTACACCTGGCACACAGGCGTACTGGACGGTTTCGGCATCGGCTTCGGTGCCCGCTACACCGGCAACACCTACGGCGACCAGGGCAACACCTGGCTCGGCAAAGCCAACGCATACACCGTATTCGACGGTGCGGTGCATTACGACTTGGGCCGACTCGACAACACCCTCAAAGGCGCCTCGATCAAACTCAACGCCACCAACCTGTTCAACAAGGACTACATTTCCACCTGTGACGGTTCCTACTGCTACTTCGGCGACCAACGCAGCGTCGTCGCCAGCGCCACCTATCAGTGGTAATCGGCTGAGTTAACCACCAGGCCGCCCCCGTGGGCGGCTTTGGTGTGTCTGAAGGTTGAACAAATGAAAAGCAAAACCATCCGCCGCTGGTCCTTCATCCACACATGGACCAGCCTGATCTGCACGGTATTCCTGCTGCTGCTCGCCCTTACCGGCTTGCCGTTGGTGTTTCACCATGAGATCGACCATCTGCTGGGCAACGAGCCGGAATTGGCGCACATGCCTGCCGACACGCCGCAGCTCAACCTGGAGCAACTGGTCAGCGCCGCACAGGCTCATCGCCCTGGCGACGCCATGCAATACCTGGCCTGGGACGAAGACGACAAAAACGGCGTGATCGCGATCATGGCCGCCACCGCTGGCACCGAACCCAACTCGTCGCACACCTTCATGCTCGATGCGCGCACCGGTGAAGCCGTGGAGATGCCATCGGCCAACGGCGGGTTCACGATGTTTCTGCTGCGCCTGCACGTGGACATGTTTGCCGGTCTGCCGGGCAAGTTGTTGCTGGCATTCATGGGCATTCTGTTTGTGGTCGCGATTATCTCGGGCACCGTGCTGTACCTGCCATTCATGCGTCGCTTGAAGTTCGCCACCGTGCGCCAGGACAAATCCACCCGCCTGCGCTGGCTCGACCTGCATAACCTGATCGGCGTGGTCACTCTGACCTGGGCACTGGTCGTCGGCGTGACCGGTGTGATCAGCGCCTGCGCCGACCTGATCATCGCCGCCTGGCGCCAGGACAGCCTCAGCGCGATGATCGAACCGTACAAACATGCTCCACCCCTGAGCCAGCGCGCTCCGGCCACCGAACTCCTGAGTATCGCCGCCAAAGCCGCACCTGGCATGCAGCCGGACTTTATCGCCTTCCCCGGCACACGCTTTTCCAGTGAGCACCATTACGCGGTCTTCATGAAGGGCAGCACCCACCTGACCTCGCACCTGCTCACGCCCGTGCTGATTGACGCCAGCACCCTCGCCGTCACCGCCATCGCCGAACGACCGTGGTACATGGACGCCATGGGCATGTCCCAGCCGCTGCACTTTGGTGACTACGGCGGCATGCCGATGAAGATCCTGTGGGCGACGCTGGATGTGCTGACCATCATCGTGCTCGGCAGCGGGGTTTATTTGTGGATCGTGCGGCGCAAGGCGGGCAAGGCATGAAGCCTAGGCAATCGAATTTCTGGAAGGTATTTGGTATTCCGCTGGGGATTGGCCTGTTCACGGCGGCAGGGTTGTTCGCGGCGTTGCTGGGAGACGGGTTGTGGGATTCGCTGAGTTGGCTGGGGCTTGGGATCCCGGCAGCCATTGCGCTGTGGGGAGTACTGCGCCGATGAGCGCGGTGAGCGTTGTAAATCGTGCCCAGCAATAATTAGACATTAATAATAAATTACACAAACAGTCCAAGCAGGCTTAATCTCGCCCCAAGGTCACACATCCTGTGCCGCCGACCTGCGGGGCAACACCCATGACTCTCCCCATCTATAGCCTTACCGAGTTGCGCACGGTGCTGAAGCGCGACGACATGCTGCGCGTGGTACGCGACGCCTGCATTCAGCATGCCCAAGACAACATCATCAGCGCCAAGTCCGGCGAATTGATGTTCCAGGAGCCTCCGGGGGATTGCCATATCCGGCTTGGCTATTTTCGGGGAGGGCAAACCTTCGTGGTCAAACTGGCCATGGGGTTCTATGAGAACCCCTCCAAGGGGCTGGAAACCAATAACGGGCTAATGCTGGTCTTCAGCTCACAAACCGGCAAGATCGTTGCCCTTCTCAACGACCAAGGCTGGTTGACCAGTTGGCGCACCGCCGCGGCCGGTGCGTTGGCGGCCAAGGCCGGGGCACCGTCACACATCACCGCACTGGGTATTCTCGGCACCGGCCATCAGGCCGAACACCAGGCGCAGTGGGCTGCACACCTGCTGGGGACCGATCGAGTATTCATCTGGGGACGAGACCCGACCAGAGCCACCCGACTGGCAGAGAAGCTGGAGCATCACGGTTTGACGGTTTACGTGGCGGCAACGGTGGAGAAGGTGTTCGAGCACTGCAATGTCGTCATTACCTGCACGCCGTCCACTCAGCCGATCGTGCCAGTGTCTGCGGTAAAACCCGGAACCCACATCGTCGCCCTGGGCTCGGACAGCCTGGGCAAGCAGGAACTTGACCCGCAAATCCTCTCCTTGGCTCGGGTCATCATGACCGACGACCACCGCCAATGCGCCGAACGCGGTGAACTGGCCCATGCCCTTCGCGCCGGGTTGATCGCCAACACCGCCGACATCTCGCTGGGGCAAGTGCTGGCCGGCAACCTCCCGGGGCGCCTCGGTGCTGACGACATCACCGTCGCCGACCTGACCGGCCTTGCCGCACAGGACATTGCCATCGCCACCCTGGCGGTCGGGTTGGTCCAGGCCATGAAGCCTGGCGATGCGAGCACCGCTACCTGCAACCAGTCCGAATCAACGCCTGAACAAACAATAACAATAGGGTAGGTATTCACATGAAAAAGCTGACGAGTACGATCACCACAGCCACGCTCTGGCTGCTCTGCACTGTCGCGGGCGCGGCACACGCAGAAACACTGCGCATTGCCAGTGAAGGGGCTTATCCGCCGTTCAATTACGTGGATTCAAACAACAGGCTGCACGGCTTCGATATCGACATTGCCAACGCCCTGTGTGAGCGAATGAAGGTCAACTGCACCTTTGTCACCCAGGACTGGGAGGGCATGATTCCCGCCCTGCTGGCGAAAAAATACGATGCGATCGTTGCCTCGATGAATGTCACCGAAGAGCGCAAAAAGAAGATCGCCTTCACCAACCGCTACTACCGCACACCGCTGTCGGTCGCCGTGGCCAATGACTCAGGCATCAGCGACGCCCAGACCAACTTCAAAGGCCTGACAGTGGGTGCCCAGTCTTATTCGACACAAGCCATCTACGCCGAAGAACATTACGCCGCGGCCGGCGCCACGGTGAAGCTCTACCCCTCCCAGGACGAGGCCGCCAGTGACTTGGCAGCCGGGCGCCTGGACGGCGTCATCGCCGACAAATACCCCTTGCTCGCCTGGGTCGCAGGCGCAGGCAAGGACTGCTGCACATTTCTCGGGGACATCGACGGTACCAATACTGACGCGGCCATCGCGGTGCGCCAGGGCGACGTCGAGTTGCGTGAGCGGCTAAACAAGGCGCTGGACGAAATCGTCGCCGATGGCACCTATAAGAACATCTCCAGACGCTACTTCGCCTTCGATATCTATTGACCTGCGGGGCCCGGGCGCTGGCTTCGGGCTCACGTGCAGGCCAAATTTCGCGAGAGGGTTCTGGCATGCTCGAACAACTGTCACTGTTATCTTTCGCCAACGGCGGCTGGGGCTCGGCGCTTCTGGCCGGAGCCTTGGTCACCATCACCCTGGCACTCGCCTGCATCCCGCTCGGTTTACCATTGGGCCTGTTAGTAGCCCTGGCGGCGAGGTCCAAGCGACGCTGGCTACGGACGGGGGCGACGGTATTTTCCACAGTGTTCCGTGGGCTGCCCGAACTACTGACCTTGTTGATCATTTATTACGGCTGCCAGATTGCCGCACAACGCATGCTCGCAGCCATGGGCTACCAAGGCGAAGTCACGATCAACACCTTCGTCGCGGCCATGATTGCCTTCAGCCTGGTGTTTGCCGCGTTTTCCAGCGAGGTCTGGTTGAGTGCCTTCAAGTCCCTGTCCAAGGGGCAATTCGAGGCCGCGACAATGCTGGGCTTGCCCAAGGGTACGACCCTTCGCAAGGTGGTCCTGCCACAACTGACGCGCATTGCCTTGCCCGGCCTGTCGAATAACTGGCTGTCGCTGCTCAAGGACACGTCCCTGGTTTCAACCATCTCCCTGGTCGACCTGATGCGTCAGACCAGCCTGGCGGTCAGCGTGACCAAAGAACCGATGCTGTTCTACGCCGTGGCCTGTTTCGGCTATCTGTTTTTCTCGGCGTTGTCCGGCCGCGTGTTCAATTTTCTCGAACGATATTTCAGCCGCCACCAACTGAGTGCCAAGCCATGAATATCGAGAGCCTGTTGAGTGCGCTGCTCAACCTGGAACTGTTCGAACGTTACGCCCCGCGTTTTATCGACGGCTTGCTGGTCACCGCAAAACTGGTGGCCATCTCCTTTAGCCTCGGCGCACTCTTGGGCCTGCTGCTTGCCCTGGGCCGATTGTCGAGCAACCGTTGGCTGCGCGGCCTCACTGGCACCTATATGTACTTCTTTCGCGGCTCCCCGCTGCTCGCCCAACTGTTCATGCTGTATTACGGCCTGGGGTCATTCAAAAGCTTCTGGCAAGACGTGGGCCTCTGGTGGTTCTTCCGGGACGCCTGGCTCTGCACGCTGCTGGCCTTCACCCTCAATACCGCAGCCTATCAAGCCGAGATCATGCGCGGCGCCCTGACAGCCGTCGCACCAGGCCAACGCGAAGCGGCGCAAATGCTTGGCCTTTCGCGTTGGGCCACCTTGCAAAAGGTCATCCTGCCGCAGTCGTTACTGGTGGCCATCGGGCCGCTGGGCAACGAGCTGATCCTGATGATCAAGGCCAGTTCCATTGCCTCGCTGGTGACCCTCTATGACCTGATGGGCGTGGCCAAACTGGCGTTCTCACGCAGCTTCGACTTCCAGATCTACCTTTGGGCGGCGGTGTTGTACCTGGCGATCGTCGAGGTCGTCAGACGCACGTTCAAACGCCTTGAACGGTCACTGAGCAAGCACATCGGGTAGTCAGGCCTCAACATTCCCAACACTGCGGTCCAGAGGGTAAGCCAATGAATTCGAGCATCACCGCTCCAGACAGTCTCTGCGTTCCAGCCCTGCCAAAGCGAGAGTCCGTGGTGCAAATCAGTGGATTGAACAAATGGTATGGCAACTTCCAGGTACTTCACGCCATTGACCTCACCGTCAGCCAAGGTGAACGCATCGTCCTGTGCGGGCCATCCGGCTCAGGAAAATCGACCTTGATTCGCTGCATCAGCCGCCTTGAAGTCGCAGATAGCGGGGTTATCCGCGCCTTGGATGCCGACCTCGGAAAACCATCGCCAGCCCGACATAAAGCGCTGCGCGAGATTGGCATGGTGTTTCAGAACTTCAACCTGTTCCCCCACATGACGGTCCTGCAAAACTGCACACTGGCCCCGATGTCGGTTCGCGGTTTCTCACGCAAGCGTGCTGAAGCGCACGCACGGCACTTTCTGGACAAGGTCGGTATCGAAAACCAGGCGAACAAGTACCCCAGTCAACTTTCAGGCGGGCAGCAGCAGCGCGTGGCCATCGCCCGGGCGTTGTGCATGGAGCCAAAAATCATGCTGTTCGACGAACCCACCTCGGCACTCGATCCGGAAATGGTCAAGGAAGTGCTGGACGTCATCGTCACGTTGGCCGACACCGGCATGACAATGCTGTGCGTTACCCACGAAATGGGCTTCGCGCGCCAGGTTGCCGAGCGAGTGTTGTTCCTCGATGCGGGACGTATTGTCGAAGACCTGCCCCCGGAGCAATTCTTTACCGCCCCCAAGAGCGACAGGGCTCAAGCTTTCCTGGCGCAGATCCACCACTGAGGGCCGCGCCAACGCACCTGTCAAAGGTGTGGCCGACTCCGTACAATCGTTGCCTCCACCTACCTGTGCTTGGATCGCCATGGCCAGTATCGCCTTCATGAACGCAGCGGCAGACGGCATCGCTGCTCTGCTTTTCCCCGACCTGGAAGCGGTGGTTCACGATGTCCGCAGCGGCTTGATCGTGCACATCGCCAATGGTTTCTCCAAGCGCAAGGTCGGTGACGCATCGCTGATTTGTGACCTTCCGGACCTGGCCCCAGGGCTGGATGTCCTCGGGCCGTATGAGAAAGCCGGCCCCAACAACCGTACGCTACGTTCGATTTCTATCGTTGCCCGCTCGGAGAGCGGCGAAATCGTTGCACTCCTGTGCCTGAACTTCGATGTCACGGCGTTATCGCAGGTGCAAAAGCTACTGAGTGGTTTCGCTGTGGGCCTGCAGCCCCAGGCGCGCCCCGCCCCCTTGTTTAGCGCTGACTGGCGGGAAACACTCAACGACATCGTCGAAAAGATCTCCGTCGAACACTGCGTGCGGCGAGGTGATTTCGGGCGCACCGAAATCATGCTTGTCCTCATACAAGCGCGAGCCAATGGGCTGCTGGACATCCGCAACTTCGTCGATTATTTCGGCGAGTACTTCGAGATCTCCCGAGCGACGGTTTACAACTACTTGAAAGCCATCCCGCAAGAAAACAACTGAACACAGGCCCTACAGCCCTTTCCGAGGAATGCCCATGTCCGCTCCCAGCATGACCTTGTTTCACAACCCCGCTTCACCGTTCGTTCGTAAGGTTCGCGTGCTGCTGGCTGAAACCGGCCAGCAGGGCCGCGTAGCCCTGCATGGCTGCATGCCGACCCCGGTCAACCCGGATGCGCAGGTGGTGCAAGGCAACCCCGTGGGCAAGATCCCGGCCCTGCGCCTGGCCGATGGCACGGTGTTGCACGACAGCCGGGTGATCCTCGATTACTTCGACCACCAGCACGTCGGCAACCCGCTGATCCCTCGCGACGGCTCAGCCCGCTGGCGCCGCCTGACCCTGGCTTCGATGGCCGACGGCATCATGGATGCCGCCGTATTGGTACGCTACGAAACCGCCCTGCGCCCAGTCGAAAAACAGTGGGACCAGTGGCTCGACGAACAGCGCAAAAAGATCCGCCGCAGCCTGGCTGAATTAGAGACTGACGCGATTGCCGAGCTGACCAGCCACTTCGACATCGCCGCCATCAGCGTGGCCTGCGCCTTGGGTTACCTCGACTTCCGTCATCCGGATCTGCAATGGCGCGTGGATAATCCGCAGCTTGCCGCCTGGTACGTCGACGTCAGCCAGCGCCCTTCGATGCTGGAAACACAACCACCGGCTTGACTGGCTGCAACACGGTCCCCTATGGAGAGCGGGAACAGTTGGTTAATCCTTGCCACCAACCGCGCCTTGATCTGCTGATCCTCACGCAACCCGATCATTGCACCGCCTCCAGGTCAAATACCAAAGGCTCGGCCGCCTTGCGCTTGCCCACGCCATACCAGTCCAACTTACGTGTCAGCACCATCACCGTGCCCAACAGTCCAAACAGCAGCAACGAGCCCATCAGCAACGCGTAATCCTCGGCGCTCAACAGCCCGTACAACAAGCCATACAATGCTGCCAACCCCGCCGAGAAGCCCAGGCCGTGGATGATGCTGCGCAGCACATGGCACACATAGAAGCCAATCAACAACACACAGGCACTGGCAGAGATGAGGTAAGCCAGGGCGAAGCCTATGTGCTCGGACAACGACAGCAACAACAGGTAGAAAAACGCCAGCGCAAACCCCACCAACGCGTATTGGATCGGGTGCACCGCCAGACTCTTGAGCACCTCGAACAGGAAGAAGCCGGCAAAGGTCAGGGCAATGAACAGCAGTGCGTATTTGATCGCACGGTCGCTCTTGAGGTACTGGTCCACCGGGTCGATGAAGTTCACCCCGAAGCTGCGGTTGTTGAAATCATCACAGCCCTGTTTGTCCAGGCAGGTTTGCAGGGCTTGTTCGAGGTTGGTGGAGAAGAACGACGTCTGCCAGTTGGCGGTAAAACCCGTGTCGGTTATCTCGCGTTGTGCCGGCAGAAAGTTGCCAATGAAGCTGGGGTGTGGCCAGTTGGAAGCCAGCGATACCTGGCTGGTCTTGCCCACCGGCACCACTTGCAGTTGCTCGGTGCCTTGCAGACGCAGGTCGAAAGCGAAGTCCACGACGTTGGGCTTTTTGCTGTCCTGCTCCGGCAATGTCACGTGCACGCCTTCACCCAGCCAGTCCACCTGGGAGCCCGGTTCGAACTCCAGTTGTTGGCTGCCCAGCTCCAGTTTCAGCGCGTTTTCGATACCGCGAATATCGCTGATGCCCACCGCCAGAAACGCCGGCTCAAAACGGTAATCGGCAAAGTTCTCAGCAATGCCCAATTGCGCAGGTAACTCGAAACGCCCGCTGATGCGGTTGTCGGCGTGGAACAACCGCGCCTGGTAAATGCCCCGTGCGCGCAGTTCGGTCTGCACCTTACCGTCGAGCTCAAATCGATCCGGCAGGAAATACAGACGACCGCGCTCTTCACGGGTGACTTCGTAACGTTTGTTGAGCTTTTCATTGAGCTTCCACTCGCGGACGGTCTTGCGATACGGCACCACCATCACCGGGCCGGTGAGGCGCTGGCTGTAGCTGGAACTGCGAGCAATGTCGTCCAGGACGTTATCGCGAGTGAACTGGCGATCGGCAATGATGCCGTTGATCATCAGCAACGGAATGAGCAATAACAGCATCAGCAGCGCAATCGCGCCAAGTTTGAAAAGCAGGCTGCGGTTCATGGGTCTCTCCCTGTTTTGATGGGAAGAGTCTGGGCAGCCTGTGTGGGGGATTTATGTGGGCAATGTGGAGACTGTGTGGAGATGCAGCACCACCAGCACGCCGCCGTCGACATTGCCGATCTGCAACGCGCCGCCGTGCAACTTCACAACCTCCTCGACAAAGTTGAGGCCCAGGCCGGTGCTTTTGCGCCCACTGGCCGGACGTGGCAGCGAGTAAAAGCGCTCACTCAGGCGTGGCAGGGCGTAGTCGGGAATCGGTGCGGCCTGGTTGAACAGGCATACTTGCACATCGTTGTGTCGCGTCTGCGCGCTGAACCTCAACAGGCCGCCAGGCGGCGTGAAGTCCAGGGCGTTCTCCAGCAGGTTGCCCAGGGCCTGACGCAACAGGAAGGGTTCACCGTACACCTTCACCTGCGCCGCAATCGACTGCTCGACCTGCAACCCGGCGCCTTCGATCCGCGCGCATTGGGCCTTGAGTACCTCATCGACCATGGCCGCCAACGAGATACTCGCCTGCTCTTCCAGGCCCTGGCGCTGTTCGACCTGCGCCAGGTTCAGCAGGCGTTCGATCAACTGCTGCAGGCGCGCACTTTCGCTGTCGATATTGCCGACGAAGCGCTGCTGTTGCTCGCGGCTCATATCACCCTGCAACAGCTCCGCCGCGCCGCGAATCGCGGCCAATGGGCTTTTCAGTTCGTGGGTCAGGGTGTGTACGTAATGTTCGACGTAGGCCTTGCCTTCCAACTGCGTGCGCATGTGCTCCACGGCGGTGGACAGTTGCTTGAGTTCACCCCCGCGGTAATGGGGCAACTCGGCACGCCGCCCCTCGCTGACGGCCTCGGCGTAGGCGGTCAGCCGGCGCAGCGCAACGCTCAGCCACCACGACAGCAGCGCACCCAGCAGCAGGCCCAGAATCACCAAGCCCGCGCCGTACCACAGCAGGCGGCGCTCGGTGCGGTCGACGTACGGTTGCAATGAACTGTTCGGCTTGGCCACGGTGACCACGCCGATGATCTGGCCGTTGTCACGGATCGGCGCGCCCACGTGCATCACCGACGAAGTCGGGTCATCCAGCTCGCTGCGGGTGGAACGCGCACCGTATTCACCGCGCAGGGTCAGGTACACGTCATTCCATTTGGAATAGTCTTGCCCCACCGCCTCGCCCGTGGAGTCGAGCAGCACGGTGCCCTTGGCATCAGTCACGTAGATGCGGTGGTTGACCTGATTCTTCGGCAACCCCCAAATGGTCGCCCCCGGCTGACGGTTGCCGTAGGCCTTGAGCAGTTCCGGCCAGTGGCTTTGGCCGAGGGTGCCGTTCTTCACGTCATTACGCACGATCTCGGCCAGCAGGTTGGCGGTGTCTACCAGGGTTTCTTCGGTGGATTGACGCACACCGGGACGGATTTCCTTCATGACCGTGCTGAGCACAAAGTAGCCGGTCAGGCCGATGAACAGCGCATACACCAGGAAGATCCGCAGCCCCAGGCGCATCAGCTGTTGCCCGGGCTGTAGCTGTAGCCGAGGCCGCGATGGGTCTGGATCGGCTCGGCATCGGCGGCCACGCTGCGCAACTTGCTGCGCAGGCTTTTGATGTGGCTATCGATATTGCGCTCGTAGCCGGCATCCGCCGCCACACCGACGGCATCCAGCAATTGCTCGCGACTGAACACACGCTCGGGTTGTTCCAGCAGGCTTTGCAGCAGGCGGAACTCATGGCGCGTCAGGCTCAAGGGCTGGCCGCGATATGCAATTTGCATGCGCTCCAGATCAACCTGAAACACTGCCGGCGCAGCACCTGGGCCAATGCGTTTAAGGATCGCCCGGACCCGCGCCGTCACTTCCCGTGGGCTGAAGGGCTTGACCACATAATCGTCGGCGCCGATCTCCAGCCCCACCACGCGGTCGATCTCGCCATCCCGCGCACTGAGGAACATCACCGGCACTTCACTGAACCTGCGCAATTGCTTGCAGGTTTCAAAACCCGTGATATCGGGCAGGCCGATGTCGAGGATGATCAGGTCGGCGGGCGTCTGGCGCTGATGCTCAAGCGCCGCCTGACCGAGGGTCAGCCAGGTGGTGGTGAAGCCCTCCCCTTGCAGGGCGAAGATCAGCGTGTCGGCTATCGCCGCTTCGTCTTCGACAATCAGGATATGCGGCATGGTGGTCCGTCAGCAGTCCGGTTTGTCGGCAGTGTAACGACGCGCCGGGTTCACCGCTGCACCGAATTCACGCAAGGCCTTGGCGCCGATCAGCAGCGGGTAGTTAAAGCTGCTGCGGTCGGTGAGGTTGACCTCGACGGTGCGCTTGACGTTACCCAGGCACATTTCCAGGTCGATCACCGGGCGTTTGGCCACGGAGGCTTCATCCTTGTCGTCGTCTTCGTCGGCGCGGCTTTTGATCTTGCTGATGCGCGACACCTTGTGTTCGTAGACTTTGTTGGAAGCATCCTTGCCGCCAAGGCGGAAGCGCACCCAGTCGTCGCCGTCACGGGTAAAGGTCTCGATGTCACGGGCCGACAGCGAAGCCGTCAGCGCACCGGTGTCCATCTTGGCCTTGAAGGTTTCACCGATCTCCGGCAACTGGATGTATTCGTAGCGACCGTAGAGGGTCGGTTCGGCGGCCATGACAGGCAGGGCAGCCAGGGCAGCCAGGGCGAGAGAGGCAAGGAGCAGTTTCACGAAGTGATTTCCTCGGAAAGAAGTAGGCGGATTCTAGACCGCAAAAGCCGTCTTTAGTTAGCGTTCAACCCTAGCAGGCACATTGTGAAACATTCGTCCGACGCTTTGTGATTTGGCCTCTAGACTCAGCTTGCTTATCATGGCCCGCCCACCAGATCCCAAGAGTTGCTTATGCGCCGCCTGCTCACCGGCTGTTTTGTTTCACTGCTGCTATTGCTCAATACGCTGATTCTGATCGGCCCGTTGATGGTGTTCGCGCTGCTCAAGCTGGCGGCGCCGGGCCGCTTGCGTGACTACATGTCGTGGGCGGTGATGTGGATCGCCGAGACCTGGGCCGAGATCGACAAGCTGATCTTCTCGCTGTGCATCCCGACCCGGTGGGACATTCGCGGCGGTGAAGACCTGCGCAGCGATACGTCCTACCTGGTGATCAGCAATCACCAATCCTGGGTGGATATCCCGGCGCTGATCCAGGCCCTCAACCGCCGCACACCGTTCTTCAAATTCTTCCTGAAAAAAGAGCTGATCTGGGTGCCCTTCCTCGGCCTGGCCTGGTGGGCACTGGATTACCCCTTCATGAAGCGCTACACCAAGGCCTTCTTGGCCAAGCACCCGGAACTTGCGGGGCAGGACCTGAAGATCACCAAGGAAGCCTGCGAGCTGTTCAAGCGCCAGCCGGTGACGGTGGTCAATTACCTGGAAGGCACGCGGTTCAACGAGACCAAGCGCAAGCAGCAGGATTCACCCTTTACCCGCTTGCTCAAGCCCAAAGCGGGCGGCGTGGCGTTCGTGCTGGCAGCGATGGGTGAACAGCTGGATGCCGTGCTCGACGTGACCGTGGTCTATCCGCAGCAGCAGATTCCAGGGTTCTGGGATTTGATCAGTGGCGCGGTGCCAGAGGTGATCATTGATATCCGCACCCGTGAGCTGGATCCGGCGTTGTGGCAAGGGGATTACGAGAATGATCCGGCGTTTCGCCAGACCGTCCAGAGCTGGGTGAACCAGCTCTGGACGGAGAAGGACGCACGCATCGAGCAACTGCGCGCAGAGCGTTCTTAACTGCCGGTGCCCCAGGCCTGGGCCAGCTTGCCCAGCACCGAGCTGCTGGCGCCCTGGCCGCCCAGGTATTGCAGGATCACCGGGGCAAATTGGCCAATCATGCCACTGTCCATGCCCAAAGCGCTGAAGGCAGTGTTCAGGTCGTTGGTGTTCTTCACGTTGCCCAAAAGGCCGTCCAGGCCGCTGGTCTTGCTGCCACCGGTCTGGCCGAGCATCCCGCTCAAGGCCCCGAGGCTGCCCAATGCGTTGTTGCCCGACAATTGGTCGAGGCCCGGCACGCTATTGCCCAGTTGCGAATAATCGTTACCGCTCAGCTTGTTCTTGGCCAGGCCCAGCATCGCGCCCGTGCCGCCGACGGCTTGTTCAGGGGTGATGTTCAGTTGTGAGGTCAGTGCGCTCAACAAGCCAGCCGTCTCGGACGACGGTGCGGCAGCTGCGGCCTTGTTGTTGCCACCCTGCATGCCGGAAATGGCATTGGCCGCGTCACCAAGGCTGAAGCCTGCGGCAAACACCGGGCCGGCTGCCAGGGTCATCAGGCAGGAAAGGGCGAAACCGCGTGAAATCTTCATCGAAACAACCTCTGGGTATAGGGGTGAAAGCAGGCGTTTGACTGGGCATCCGGCACATTGTTCCAGGTCGGTCGAGGAACCCAATCGGCATACCAGAGTCCATGAAATGACTTCAAGACTTGCCAGGAACAGCCTTATGAGTGCCAGCCGCCCCCCAGTAATTGAACAAAAAAAACCATTCTGGAGCCGCCCGCGCGTGTTCATCGGCGTGTGCGTGGCCATCGTCGCCGGGCTTGGCGGCGCGCTTTATACCCAGGACAGCGTCAAATCCGCCGCGACCCTGGTGACCACCACCCAGCAGCCGGCAGCGCAGATCATGGCGCACAAGGATTACCTCGAAGTCGACCCCATTGCCACGGCGGCACCTGAACCCGACCGCAGCCTGGAACTGTGGGCCATGCCAGAAGGCAGCGCGCCGGTTTCCCTGGGGCTGTTACCGGAGGATGGCAAGGGCATCATTGGATTGAACGCGCGCCAGCAGGCCAGCATTCGCAAGCCGGTGGAATTGATGGTGAGTTCGGAAACTAAGGGTGGGTCGTTGAGCAAGCAGCCCACCGGCCCGACGGTGTACCAAGGCGCACTGGCCTACCGCTGATACTTCAAATACCACAAAACCCTGCGGGAGAGAGCTTGCCCCCCTCCCGCAGGTGGATCTTCGATAGCCTGGGGTTTATGCCGCGCTGAACAACTTATGCGGATCGATCACAAATTTCTTCGGCACACCCGCATCAAACTCGCCATACCCACGTGGCGCGTCATCCAGGCTGATCACCTGCACGCCGACGATCTCGGCAATGTTGATACGGTCCCACATGATCGCCTGCATCAGCTGGCGGTTGTACTTCATCACTGGCGTCTGCCCAGTGTGGAAGCTGTGGGATTTGGCCCAGCCCAGGCCGAAACGAATGCTCAGGCTGCCCATTTTCGCGGCGGCATCGACAGCACCTGGATCTTCGGTGACGTACAAGCCAGGGATACCGATCTTGCCGGCCACGCGCACCACGCCCATCAATGAATTGAGCACGGTGGCCGGTGCTTCGGCCTTGACGCCGTCGTGGCCGTGGCCGCGGGCTTCAAAACCTACGCAGTCGACGGCGCAGTCCACTTCCGGCTCGCCGAGCAACGCGGCGATCTGTTCGTGCAGCGGGGTATCGGTGGACAAGTCGACCACTTCAAAGCCCTGGCCCTTGGCGTGCGCCAGGCGGATGGAGTTGACGTCGCCGATGATCACCACCGCTGCGCCCAACAGGCGGGCTGAAGCCGCAGCGGCCAAGCCCACAGGGCCGGCACCGGCAATGTAAACGGTGCTGCCTGGGCCCACGCCCGCTGTGACGGCGCCGTGGTAGCCCGTCGGGAGAATGTCGGACAGGCACGTCAGGTCGCGGATTTTCTCCATGGCCTTGTCGCGGTCCGGCAGTTTCAGCAGGTTGAAGTCGGCATAGGGCACCAGCACGTATTCGGCCTGGCCGCCGGTCCAGTCGCCCATGTCGACATAGCCGTAGGCGCCGCCGGCACGGGCCGGGTTGACGGTCAGGCACACGCCGGTGTGTTGTTCTTTGCAGGAGCGGCAGCGGCCGCAGGCTACGTTGAATGGTACGGAAACCAGGTCGCCGATTTTCAGGTTCTCGACGTCGCTGCCCTTCTCGATCACTTCACCGGTAATTTCATGACCGAGCACCAGGCCGGTCTGGGCAGTGGTGCGGCCGCGCACCATGTGTTGGTCGGAGCCGCAGATGTTGGTGGAAACCACGCGCAGGATGACGCCGTGCTCAATCTTCCTGCCACGGGGGTCCTGCATTTTGGGATAGTCGATTTTCTGTACTTCGACCTTGCCGCTGCCGAGATACACGACACCACGATTACCAGACATGCTTTCACCTCGCTGTTGTTTTTATGGAACTGCGTTGCCTCTTTGGTTGGGCAGCGCGTTTAAGTGCTCGGGTACAGATGCTGTTTTTGCGTTGTTAGTAAGGACCTCATCGCGGGCAAGCCCGCTCCCACATTTGATCGGGTTCCAACCTTGAAATGCGGTCGAATGTGGGAGCTGGCGTGCCTGCGATAGCGATCTAAAGAACGACCGTGCGATTGGCGTTGAGAAACACCCTTCGCTCAATGTGATACCCCACCGCCCGGGCCAGTGTCAGCCCTTCAATATCCCGTCCCTTGGCAATCAAATCCTCGGGATAGTGGCTGTGATCCACCACTTCCACGCCCTGGGCAATGATCGGGCCTTCGTCCAGGTCGTTGTTGATGTAATGCGCCGTGGCGCCGACCAATTTCACACCCTTGTTGTACGCCTGGTGATACGGCTTGGCGCCCTTGAACCCCGGCAGCAACGAGTGATGAATGTTGATGGCCTTGCCATCCAGCTTGCGGCACAGCTCCGGCGACAACACTTGCATGTAGCGCGCAAGGATCACCAGTTCCGCGCCGGTGTCTTCCACCACCTGCCACACTTGACGCTCCTGGGACGGTTTGTCGTTGGGGTCGAGGGGGAAATGGTAGTAGGGAATCTGGTGCCAGTCGGCCAAAGGTTTGAGATCGGGGTGGTTGGACACCACCGCCACCACGTCCATCGACAGTTGACCGATGCGCTGGCGGTACAGCAGGTCGTTCAGGCAGTGATCGGCCTTGGAGACCATGATCACCACTTTTGGCCGGTAGTTCGGCGCCGTCAGCTCGAAGATCATGCCGAAGGCTTCACCCCGGGTGGCCAGGCCATCACGAAAGGCCTGCTCGTCAAAACCGTCGGGCTGGCGGAACTCCACGCGGATGAAGAACCGGCCCGACAGCCGGTCATCGAACGAGTGGTGCTCAGTAACGTAGCAACCTTGCTCGAACAGGTAGCGGGTGACCGCGTCCACCGTGCCGAGCACGCTGGGGCAGTCGGCGGTCAAAATCCATGTATCGGGTGCGCGGCTCATGGGGTATTCCTCAGGCTTGGACGCTCAGGCCAAATTCGGCAGATGCATCCTGCAACCACAACCACCAGTAATCCGAGAAGCTGCGACGGATCAGCAGTTCCCAGGTGTCTTCAGCCGTGTGGCGGATCACCAGTTGCGACTTGGCGAACACCGTGCCCACCGCCTTGCCCACCGGGAAGTTGTTGGGGTGCACGTCGTAGCTGGTGGACTTCATCAGCACGTCACGCACGTTCGGGCCGCTGAGTTCAAGAATCTGCTGGCCGCCGCTGACGTTGACGATCTGGATATGCAAATCACCCAGGGCGGCACGCAGGTTTTGCTCGGCGGCAAATTCTTCACCGCTTGGCACGATCAGCAGCCACTCATCCGGGCCGAGCCATTGCAGGCTGGTTTCGCCTTTGACGATGACTTGCAGGGCCCCTGGAAGCTCAATGCCGAGAGCTTTGTGCACGCCGGCGGCGAAGGCTGCATCGTGGCCATCACCGCGAAGGGTCAGGTGGCCCAGAAGCTTTTTCTCGCGCACGGTCACACCGGCGTTCTTGCGACCTTTGCCGACCAGGCTGGCGAGGTCGGCATGGTGCAGCGACGACTCGGCCTTGGCGCCGGTGGTGGGGCGTTGTTGGTATACGTTGGCTGCTGTCATAAAGCACCTGTTCTGAATGCTGTGGTGATTGTTCTGGCCTCATCGGGGGCAAGCCCCCTCCCACATTTGCAACGCATTGCGCTGTGGGAGCTGGCTTGCCTGCGATGCAGGCGACTCGGTGCATCAGATGTTCTGGCGATCGCCTTTCGGGTCGAAGAACACCGAAGACACAATCTCCGCCTCGATCACGCTGCCATCCGCTTGCGGTGAGAACACCCGCTCGCCAATGCGCTTCAAGCCGCCCTTCACCACTGCCATCGCGAACGAATAGCCGAGGGAGTTGTGGGCATAACTTGAGGTGACGTGACCCACCATCTTCATCGGAATCGACTGCTTCGGATCAAACACCAGCTGCGCGCCTTCTGGCAGCCACACGGTCGGGTCGATCGGTTTCAGGCCCACCAGTTGCTTACGCTCTTCACGCACGCAGTCTTCACGGTTCATGCCGCGCCAGCCGATCCACGAGAACGGCTTGGTACGACCGACGCACCAGCCCATGTTCAGGTCGTCCGGAGTCATCGAGCCGTCGGTGTCCTGGCCGACGATGATGAAGCCCTTCTCGGCCCGCAGTACGTGCATGGTTTCGGTGCCGTACGGGGTCAGGTTGTACTTTTTGCCGGCCTCGACGATTTTTTCCAGTACGCCCATGGCGTAGTCAGCCTGCACGTTGACTTCGTACGACAGCTCACCGGTAAACGAGATCCGGAATACGCGAGCCGGTACGCCGCCGACCAAACCTTCTTTCCAGGTCATGAACGGGAAGCCGTCCTTGTCCAGATCGATATCCGTCACTTCCGCCAGCAGCTTGCGGCTGTTGGGGCCGGACAGGGTCATGGTCGCCCAGTGGTCGGTGACCGAAGTGAAGTAAACCTTGAGGTCTGGCCATTCGGTCTGCTGGTAGATTTCCAGCCACTGCAGCACACGGGCGGCGCCGCCGGTGGTGGTGGTCATCAGGAAGTGGTTGTCGGCGAGGCAGGCAGTGACGCCGTCGTCGAAGACCATGCCGTCTTCCTTGCACATCAGGCCGTAACGCGCCTTGCCCACGTCGAGCTTGGTCCAGGCGTTGGTGTAGATGCAGTTGAGGAACTCACGCGCATCCGGGCCTTGAATGTCGATCTTGCCGAGGGTCGACGCGTCCAGCAGGCCGACGCTGTCGCGCACAGCCAGGCATTCACGCTTCACCGCGGCGTGCAGGTCTTCACCGTTGCGTGGGAAGTACCAAGGGCGTTTCCACTGGCCGACATCTTCAAACTCGGCGCCGTTCTTCACGTGCCAGGCGTGCAGCGCGGTGTAGCGCACCGGCTCGAAGATGTGCCCACAGTGCCGGCCCGCCACTGCGCCAAACGTAACCGGCGTGTAGTTCGGGCGGAACATGGTGGTGCCCATCTGCGGGATGGTCACGTTCAGCGAGCGCGCGGCAATGGCCAGGCCGTTGACGTTGCCCAGCTTGCCCTGGTCGGTGCCGAAGCCCAGCGCGGTGTAGCGTTTGACGTGCTCGACCGACTCGAACCCTTCGCGGGTCGCCAGTTCGATGGCGGCAGCGGTCACGTCGTTTTGCAGGTCGACAAATTGCTTCGGTGCCCGTGCCGTCGGCTTGTCATGCGGCACTTGGTACACCGCCAGCGTCGGTTCTTCCAGCCGGCTCAAGGCCTTTGGCAGGGTGCCTTCCACCGGGGCAAAACCGGCTTCGCTGGCCGCGCGCACGCCGCCTTCAAAACCATCCGCCAGCGAATCGCCAAGGCCATAAACGCCGTTGATACCGCCGACACACACGCGTTTCTGCGGTGCTTCGCCCGGCACGAAACCGAGAATGTCTTCACGCCAGATCGGCTTGCCGCCCAGGTGCGAAGCCAGGTGGACTACCGGGCTGTAGCCGCCGGAGCTGGCGACCAGGTCACAGTCCAGCCATTCGCCGGGGCTGGTGACTTTATGCGCTTTCACATCGATCGCGGCCACGCGGGCGGCGGTGACGTGCTTGCTGCCACGGGCTTCGATCACGGCGCTGCCGGTGAGGATACGAATGCCTTTGGCGCGGGCTTCTTCAACCAGTGCGCCACGTGGGTTGTGGCGCACATCGGCGACGGCCACCACTTGCAAGCCTGCATCGAGCCAGTCGAGCGCTACGCGGTAGGCGTGATCGTTGTTGGTGGACAACACCAGTTTCTTGCCCGGTGCCACGCCGTAGCGGCGCACGTAAGTGGACACCGCGCCAGCCAGCATGTTGCCCGGCACGTCGTTGTTGCCGTAGACGAGTGGACGCTCGCACGCACCGGTCGCCAACACCACGCGCTTGGCGCGCACACGGTGGATACGCTGACGCACCACGCCAATCGGCGCACGGTCACCAAGGTGATCGGTGAGGCGCTCGTGAATAGTCAGGAAGTTATGGTCGTGGTAGCCGTTGACGGTGGCGCGAGGCAGCAGCACCACGTCCGGCAGGGCTTTCAGTTCGGCAATGACACTGGCAACCCATTCAGCCGCCGGCTTGCCGTCGAGGCTTTCACGCGAGTCCAGCAGCGAACCGCCGAACTCTTCCTGTTCATCGGCGAGGATCACACGGGCACCGCTGCGCGCAGCGGCAAGTGCAGCCGCCAAACCGGCAGGGCCTGCGCCCACCACCAGCACGTCGCAATGACGGTTGAAGTTGTCATAGGTGTCCGGATCGTTCTCGGTCGGCGAGCGGCCCAGGCCAGCGGCCTTGCGGATGTACTTCTCGTAGGTCATCCAGAACGATTGCGGGTACATGAAGGTTTTGTAGTAGAAGCCCGGCGGCATCAGCTTGCCGCCAACCTTGCCGAGAATGCCCATCACGTCATTGTTGACGTTCGGCCAGCCATTGGTGCTGGTGGCGACCAAGCCCTGGTACAGCGCCTGTTGCGTAGCGCGCACGTTAGGGATTTGCGTGGCTTCGGTGGCGCCGATCTGCAGCACCGCGTTCGGCTCTTCAGCGCCTGCCGCGAAGATGCCGCGAGGACGCGAGTACTTGAAGCTGCGGCCGATGATGTCGACGCCGTTGGCCAGCAAGGCTGCGGCCAGTGTGTCGCCCTCAAAGCCTTTGTAGCTCTGGCCGTTGAAGGTAAACGTCAGGACTTTATTACGGTCGATCCGGCCACCGTTGGACAGGCGATTGGTCTGGCTCATACCTTCTCTCCAGAGGCCTTGGCGGTGAATTGTGGCTTCTCACCGATCTTGTAGGTTTCAAGAATTTCGTAGGTCAGGGTGTCGCGGGTCGCGTTGAAGTACTGACGGCAACCCGCCGCGTGGATCCACAGTTCGTGGTGCAGGCCACGGGGATTGTCGCGGAAGAACATGTAGTCGCCCCACTCTTCATCGGTGCAGGCGTTCGGGTCCAGCGGGCGCGGGATGTGCGCTTGGCCGGACGCGTGGAATTCCTCTTCGGAGCGCAGTTCGCCACAGTGAGGACAGAAGATATGCAACATAGGGAATTTCTCCTGTTAGTGGGCGACGGCCGCAGCGCCGTGTTCGTCGATCAACGCACCGTTGTGGAAACGGTCGATGGAAAAAGGCGCGGCCAGCGGGTGCATTTCACCCTTGGCGAGGCTGGCGGCAAACACGTTGCCTGAGCCCGGTGTGGCCTTGAAGCCACCGGTGCCCCAACCGCAGTTGAAGAACATGTTCGGCACCGGCGTCTTGGAGATGATCGGGCAAGCGTCGGGCGTGGTGTCGACGATGCCGCCCCACTGACGGTTCATGCGCACGCGCGACAGCACGGGGAACATCTCGACGATGGCCTGGATGGTGTGCTCGATCACCGGGTACGAACCACGCTGGCCGTAGCCGTTGTAGCCGTCGATACCGGCACCGATCACCAGGTCGCCTTTGTCGGACTGGCTGATGTAGCCGTGCACGGCGTTGGACATGATCACGCTGTCGATAATCGGCTTGATCGGCTCCGACACCAGGGCTTGCAGCGGGTGGGATTCGATCGGCAGGCGGAACCCGGCGAGCGAAGCCATGTGCCCGGAGTTACCGGCAGTGACCACACCGACGCGCTTGGCGCCGATAAAGCCCTTGTTGGTTTCCACACCGATGCACACGCCGTTTTCCTTGCGGAAACCGATCACTTCGGTCTGCTGGATCAGGTCCACGCCGAGTGCGTCGGCGGCACGCGCAAAGCCCCAGGCCACGGCATCGTGACGGGCCACGCCGCCACGACGTTGCACAGTGGCGCCGAGGACCGGGTAGCGGGTGTTCTTGGAGCAGTCGAGGTACGGAATCTCGTCGGCCACTTGCTTGGCGTTGAGCAGTTCGCCGTCCACACCGTTGAGGCGGTTGGCGCTGACGCGGCGCTCGGAATCACGGATGTCCTGCAGGGTGTGGCACAGGTTGTAGACGCCGCGCTGGGAGAACATCACGTTGTAGTTCAGGTCCTGAGACAGGCCTTCCCACAGTTTCATCGCGTGTTCGTACAGGTGGGCCGACTCGTCCCACAGGTAGTTGGAACGCACGATGGTGGTGTTGCGCGCGGTGTTACCGCCGCCCAGCCAGCCTTTCTCGACCACGGCCACGTTGGTGATGCCGTGCTCCTTGGCCAGGTAGTAGGCGGTCGCCAGACCATGCCCGCCGCCGCCGACGATGACCACGTCGTAGACCTTCTTAGGGGTCGGCGTGCGCCACATCTTCTGCCAGTTTTCGTGGTGGCTGAGTGAGTGCTTGAAGAGGCCGAAGCCCGAGTAGCGTTGCATAGTCATTACTCCAAAACCGCGCTCAGCGATAAACCGGGAAATCAGCGCACAGGGCAGACACGTGCTTGGCCACGTTGGCCTCGACATCGGCGTCGCCGAGGTTGTCGAGGATGTCGCAGATCCAGCCGGCCAGTTCGATGCACTGCGGCACTTTGAAACCACGCGTGGTCACCGCCGGGGTGCCGATACGCAGGCCCGAGGTCACGAACGGCGACTGCGGGTCATTCGGCACGGCGTTCTTGTTGACGGTGATGTGGGCGCGGCCCAGGGCGGCGTCCGCCTCTTTGCCGGTGAGGCCCTGGCGAATCAGGCTGACCAGGAACAGGTGGTTGTCGGTGCCGCCGGATACCACATCGTAGCCGCGCTTGATAAACACATCGGCCATGGCCTGGGCGTTATCGATCACTTGCTGCTGATAGGCCTTGAAGCCTGGCTCCAGCGCTTCCTTGAAGCACACGGCCTTGCCGGCGATGACGTGCATCAGCGGGCCGCCCTGGGCGCCGGGGAATACCGCGGCGTTGAGTTTCTTTTCGATTTCTTCGTTGGACTTGGCCAGGATCAGACCGCCCCGTGGACCGCGCAGGGTCTTGTGGGTGGTGGTGGTGACCACATCGGCATACGGCAGCGGGTTCGGGTACAGGCCGGCGGCAACCAGGCCAGCGACGTGGGCCATGTCAACGAACAGCAGTGCGCCCACCTTGTCGGCAATCTGACGGAAACGTGGGAAATCGAGCGTCTTGGAGTAGGCAGAGAAACCGGCCACCACCATTTTCGGCTTATGCTCGACGGCCAGGCGCTCGACTTCGTCGTAGTCGATCAGGCCGGTGTCGGTGTTGATGCCGTATTGCACGGCGTTGTACAGCTTGCCCGAAGACGACACTTTGGCGCCGTGGGTCAGGTGACCGCCGTGCGCCAGACTCATGCCGAGGATGGTGTCGCCGGCTTGCAGCAGGGCCAGGTACACCGCGCTGTTGGCGGACGAACCGGAGTGCGGCTGCACGTTGGCGTAATCGGCGCCGAACAGTTGCTTGGCGCGTTCAATGGCCAGGGCTTCAACTTTGTCCACGTGCTCGCAGCCACCGTAGTAGCGCTTGCCCGGATAACCTTCCGCGTATTTGTTGGTGAGGCCGCTGCCTTGGGCTTCCATCACGCGTTTGCTGGTGTAGTTCTCTGACGCGATCAGCTCGATATGATCTTCCTGACGCTGCTCCTCGGCATTCATGGCCGCCAGCAGTGCGTCGTCATATCCCTGGATCTGGTCTTGTTTGCTGAACATCGCGTCTCTCCCAGCCTTTCGTATTGTTGAGGCCCGTTCAGGGGCCCTTTGATGCGATGGTAGGGCTGACGCCTCTAGATCAAATGCCTACGGACGCCACGCAAAGGTGCGTTTACGACATGGCGTGAACAACACCGAAACAAATGTGGGAATGGGCTTGTGTGGGAGTTGGCTTGCCTGCGATGCAGACACCTCGGTCTATAAGCAGAACCGAGGTGATGCCATCGCAGGCAAGCCAGCTCCCACAAGGGTTAAGCGATGATCTTGCGAACGAGCAGCAGCAGAAGGAAATGCAGGGGGTAGAGGGCGTAAGCCCAACGGCGCATGGCCGGCGGCGTGACATCTTTGGCATGTCGCAACAGGACTAATCCCGCCAACGGCGCGATCAGGCATGCGGCCAATCCCGACAACGCGACAGGCGTGCCGCTATTAAGCAGAATCTGCCATTGATTGGCGGCCACACACACCAACCCCGGCAACACGCTGAAATACCAGGGACGACGGAACACCAGCAGCATCGCCAGCGGCAGTAATACACCAAACAAACCGAACATCAGCTGCGTGGAAAACACGGCGGCGATCGTGACGGCAATCAGCGCCAATACGCGATCAAAAAGCGCCTTCTGCTGCCATCCTCGGGCAACCAGCAGGCCCAGTGCCAAGGTCGGCAAGACGTTCAACGTATCGGCATCCTCGATAAACAGCCGATAGGGCACTTCGCTGATCACGCTGAACACCAACAGCCAGCCCAGGTAGCGCCATTGGCGTGTCACGGGTGCGTGCCTGACCCGATGCAGATTCGCCGCAATCGCCAGGCAAAACCACGGGAACGCCAAGCGTCCCGGCACATACAGGCCGTCCAGGCTCAGCCCGACATAGCGCAGGTGGTCGAGCACCATGCTCAACAGCGCCAGCCACTTGAGCAGATCCAAAGCGCCATCACGGACATGTCCGACAGGCAGGGTTCCAGTACCGTGCATAATTCCCCAGTGACTTTGCATTTACAGTGCGTGCGCACCCGCGACAATCTTGGTTACAGTGCGCACCAACATCGACCACAGGAATGGGCCATGACCGACAAGAGCCAACAATTCGCCAGTGACAACTATTCGGGCATTTGCCCGGAAGCCTGGGCCGCCATGGAACAAGCCAATCAGGGCCATCAGCGCGCCTACGGCGATGATGAATGGACCCACCGTGCCGCCGACGGTTTCCGCAACCTGTTCGAAACCGACTGCGAAGTGTTCTTCGCCTTCAACGGCACCGCCGCCAACTCCCTGGCGCTGTCCTCGTTGTGCCAGAGTTACCATAGCGTGATTTGCTCGGAAACCGCCCACGTCGAAACCGACGAATGCGGCGCACCGGAGTTTTTCTCCAACGGTTCCAAGCTGCTCACCGCGCGCACCGAAAACGGCAAACTGACCCCGGAATCGATCCGCGAGATCGCCCTCAAGCGCCAGGACATTCACTACCCCAAGCCGCGCGTGGTCACCCTGACACAGGCCACCGAAGTCGGCAGCGTGTATACCCCGGATGAAATCCGCGCCATCAGCGCCACCTGCAAAGAGTTGGGCCTGAACCTGCACATGGACGGCGCACGCTTCTCCAACGCCTGCGCATTCCTTGGCTGCTCACCGGCGGACCTGACCTGGAAGGCCGGCGTGGACGTGCTGTGCTTTGGCGGCACCAAAAACGGCATGGCCGTAGGCGAAGCGATCCTGTTCTTCAACCATAAGCTGGCCGAAGACTTCGACTACCGCTGCAAACAGGCCGGCCAGTTGGCGTCGAAAATGCGCTTCCTCTCCGCCCCGTGGGTGGGTCTGCTGGAAAACGATGCCTGGCTCAAGCATGCACGCCACGCTAACCACTGTGCACAACTGCTAAGCAGCCTGGTGGCCGACATTCCCGGCGTGGAACTGATGTTCCCGGTGCAGGCCAATGGCGTGTTCCTGCAGCTCTCGGAACCGGCGATTGCGGCGTTGACCGCCAAGGGCTGGCGCTTCTACACGTTCATCGGCAAAGGCGGCGCACGCTTCATGTGTGCGTGGGATACCGAGGAAGAACGTGTAAGAGAATTGGCGGCGGATATTCGGAAAGTAATGGAAGCCTGAAACGACGGGCCCTTCAGGGCGTTTTCAGAGACTGTTTGTAGGTATTTCTGACAGTATCTATCTACCCCCTGCCTTGGTTAGGATTTCGTCACCCCGAACAAACGGACGCGTTTTTTCGGGGCTGACTGCCTGCCGAATATTCGGCTGGAAAGGGAAATCCTATAGAGGGCAACATCATGGAAATTCAACGCTACACGATTGACTCGCAACGCCGAGACGCCACCAGCGCCACACTCGTCAGCCTCGACGACCTGAGGAAGCTGGCGAATGTCGGCGACACCATCGTCGAGCCTTCCAGGCTCTTTACGGTCACCGGCAAAGAGTTCGAAATGACAGCATCCGGCGCGTACACCATCAACCTTTTCGTCCGCTAACCACTAAGGCTCGCGCCGCAGACTCATGACCTGCGACGCGGCACTCATGTGATTTCGCTCACAAGGCCTTCGGCTCTTGATGCTCTATTTCCCGGTGCCCTGGACGGCGGTCAACTGCATGTTCATCGCGGCCTGCGACCGCCACGGCGGAGCGCGCGGCGTCAACCGGGTCGGCGGCCAGCACTCTACTGAGGGTCAGAACTCGATGCGCACATCACCCTTCGGCACACTGCAGCACGACAGGATATAACCTTCGGCTTCGTCTTCTTCGGTGATGCCACCGTTGTGCTCCATCTCCACCTCGCCGCCCAGCTTCATCACCTTGCAGGTGCCGCAGATGCCCATGCCGCAGGCTTTGGGGATCAACAGGCCAAGCTTGGCGGCTGCGGCATGCACGGTTTCGCCGGGGGCGACGCGAATGCTTTTGCCCGACGCAATGAACTCCACCTGGTGCAGATCCGCCAGGTCGATTTCCGGCGCGTCGGCGGCTTGTTCGGCTTGCTCCACCGCGTCCGCACGGGCTTCCGGCGGTGTGGCGCCAAACGATTCCTCGTGGTACCGCGTCATGTCGAACCCTGCCACTTCCAGCAGGCGCTTCACCGCGTTCATGTAAGGCGTAGGGCCGCAGCAGAACACTTCGCGCTCCAGGAAGTCCGGCACCATCAGTTCCAGCATCTTGTGGTTCAGGTAACCGCGATAACCCGCCCAAGGCTCACCCAAACCATGTTTTTCGCAGATCAGGTGCAGGCTGAAGTTGTCGATCCGCGACGCCATATGCTCCAGCTCGCGGTGGTAGATGATGTCCTTGGGCGAACGGGCGCTGTGGATAAACGTCATGTCGACGTTGGCGTTGGTGTCGTAGAACCAGCGCGCCATCGACATCACCGGCGTGATGCCCACGCCGCCGCTGAGGTACAGCACTTTCGGACTCGGGAAGTCGATGGCGTTGAACAAGCCCACCGGCCCGTGCACCGCCAACTCTTGCCCTTCATGAAGGGTATCGTGCAACCAGTTGGAAACCTTGCCGCCCGGCACGCGCTTGATGGTCACCGAGAAGCTGTAAGGCACCGAGGGCGAGCTGGAAATGGTGTAGGAGCGCATGATCGGCTGGCCGTCGATTTCCAGCTCCAGGGTGACGAATTGCCCTGGCTTGAAAAAGAACAGGATCGGCTGGTCGGCCATGAAACAGAAGGTGCGCACGTCCCAGGTTTCCTGGATGACTTTGACGCAACGGACAATGTGTCGACCATTGGCCCAGGTCTGGGTGGTTACCGGATTCAGGAAATTATTGGACATGTTGTTCTCCACCGCCGACATCGGCCTTATGGTGGCGATTCTGCGTAACGTCAGAACCACCCATTTACCTATCTGCGACATTCACATACTTATCGCGACCAGCCCCCAACGACCTAGGGTTGCGCGTCGGGAACAGATTGGACCATGTCGCCCATGGATAAGGTTCGCCACATCGCCGGCCCCACACTCGCTCCCAACAACGACGCTTTCTTTACGCCTTGCAAAGCACCAACCGTAGCCACTATTCGCCGGCCACACAGAATGGCCATGAGGACACACACGATGGACGTCACCGCAACCTTAAGCTTGGGCGATCCGCTGGAACCCGCACGCAAGGCCACCGCGCAAATGCTGCAAGAGCGCGAGCGCACTTTCTCGCTGCCGCAGCCGTTTTACTCTGATGAGCGGTTGTTTGATATCGACATGCAGGAGATCTTCCAGAAAGAGTGGTTGATCGCCGGCATGACCTGCGAGATCCCGGCCAAGGGCAACTACCTGACCCTGCAAGTGGGCAAGAACCCGATCATCGTGATCCGTGGCGCCGAAGGCGTGGTGCATGCCTTCCACAACGTGTGCCGTCACCGTGGCTCGCGCTTGTGCACCAGCGACAAGGGCAAGGTCGCCAAACTGGTCTGCCACTACCACCAGTGGACCTACGAACTGGATGGCCGCCTGCTGTTCGCCGGCACCGAGATGGGCGCCGACTTCGACATGAAGCAGTACGGCCTCAAGCCAGTCAACGTGAAGACCGCCGGTGGCTACATCTTCATCAGCCTGTCGGAGAACCCGCCAGCCATCGATGACTTCCTGTCGACACTGAACCACTACATGGAACCCTACGACATGGAGAACACCAAGGTGGCGATTACCACCACCTTGATGGAGAAAGCCAACTGGAAGCTGGTGCTGGAAAACAACCGCGAGTGCTATCACTGCAACGCGTCGCACCCGGAACTGCTGAAAACCCTGCTGGAATGGGACGACGTCACCGACCCGCGCGCCGACCAGGCGTTCAAGGACCACGTGGCCGCCTCCGCCGCCGCCTGGGATGCCGAGAAGATCCCTTACGCCCACGCCAGCTTCGGCCTGCGTAACCGCATCGTGCGCATGCCGCTGCTCAAGGGCACCGTGTCGATGACTCTGGACGGCAAGCAGGGCTGCGCCAAACTCATGGGCCGCATCAAGAACCCGGACCTGGGCTCGATGCGCATCCTGCACCTGCCCCACTCCTGGAACCACTGCATGGGCGATCACATCATCGTGTTCACCGTGTGGCCGATCAGCGCTCAGGAAACCATGGTCACCACCAAGTGGCTGGTGCACAAGGACGCCGTGGAAGGCGTGGACTACGACGTGGACCGCATGCGCCAAGTGTGGGACGCCACCAACGACCAGGACCGTCGCCTGGCCGAAGAGAACCAGCGCGGGATCAACTCCACCGCTTACCAGCCAGGCCCGTATTCCAAGACCTATGAATTCGGCGTGGTGAACTTCGTGGACTGGTACAGCGAGCGCATGTTGAGCAACCTGGGGGCCGCTCCGGCGCCTTACCTCAAAGGCGTTGCGGCTCACGAGTAACCTTCCCCTCTGTAGGAGCCGGCAAGCCGGCTCCTATGTAGTGTTCAAATTTTAATCAAAACCTCTGAACCCCTCTCCTGACGTACCCTCCAGCCTTTACCCAACAACTTATCCACAGAGCCACCCACAGCAATTGTGGGCAAGTGCGCCTTCCACCCTAAATTAAATGAAGAAAATCCGTGACTTATTTGAGTACCGGGGTTTTGTCAGCGGTTGATCACTTATTGATCAAACCCCTGAAAGCGTTGTATTACGTGACGTGTAGAGGTACGCAAACACCTTATCCACAGAAGCACCAACAGACTTTGGGGGCAACTTGCACGACGCTGTGGAAAACCCCTTCAAAGCTTCATAAATCGCGGTTTCCAGAGATTCCGGTGAGTAAATACCCCTAATTGATCATATTTTGATCAGTCGATTGAAAGCCTTGATTAATAAGGGCTGCAGCCGATAGCGAACACGTTATCCACAGAAGCGCCAACAGAGTATGGGGGCAACTCTGTGCGGAAAAATGCTCGGACAGCGCAAAAAAACCGAGTAAAAACCGTCAGTTAGCCTGGTTGTTTTTCGTACAAAGGGCTGGAGGGCTTGATTGTAACGGGCTGTGGACAACCGCGAACAGGTTATCCACAGACGGGTCAACAGGGATTGTGGGTAATCCCACGGACAGTGCAAAACCAAGGTGGGAGCGGGCTTGCTCGCGAAGGCAGGTGTCAGCCAACACAGGCACTGGCACACCGCATTCGCGAGCAAGCCCGCTCCCACATTCGATCAGCGTACGACGCCTTCCTCGATCAACAGCTTGAGAATGGCCTCGGCGCCCGCTTCCGGGCTGAGCCCCTTGAGCACTTGACCACCGCCACCACTGGCCTTGGCCGTGGCGGCTTTCATGCGGTCAGCACCGCTCTTGGCTTTGATTACCTTGAGGCGCTTGGGGCGTGGCTTGGCCGGCTGCAGCACGGCGTCTGTGAATAACTCGTCTTGTTCGATTTCGACTTCGTGGGCCGCCAGCTCACCGCGCTGCGCCGGGCCGAAGGCACTCTGCCGAGGCTTGGGCGCGGCGTTATCCACCGTCGCCAGAAACGGTAGGCGTACCTTCAGGCGTCGTCGTTGCCCACGTGGCAGAGCTTGCAGCACATGGGCCACACCGCCGTCGATGGACTCGACCTGCGCCAGCCCGACAATCAAAGGCCAACCCAATTGCTCGGCGAGCAAAAACGGCAACATGCCCGAGCCTTCACCGGTTTCCGCCTGGCTGCCGGCGAGCACCACCTGGGCACCGGCGTCACGCAGGTATTCACTGAGCACCGGCAAGGCATCACTGCCCGCTGGCTGCTCCAGCACATGCAACTGCGGCAACCCCATGCCCAGGTAGCTGCGCAGGGTCGGCTCGCTGATGTCGCCCGCGTGTAGCACCTGCAACTTATCCCCAGCCATTTGCAGGCCGAGCTCCACCGCGCGCGCGTCTTGCTCGGCACGGCGTGGTCGCCCGGAGGTCGGGTGGGCGCCGATGGACACCAAGCTGATAACATTTGTGTTCATGCTCATATCCTCAAGCCGCGTCGCGCTTGGCGCCGTTGCGGTGGGCCTCGACCGCGACGATCAAGGCTTGCAGAATCGCGGCGCTTTCGCCGATCACCGACAGGTCGGCACGCTTGATCATGTCGCAACCGGGGTCGAGGTTGATCGCCACCACCTTGTCGCAGGCACCGATGCCCTGCAGGTGCTGGATCGCCCCGGAAATGCCCACGGCCACATAGACCCGTGCCGTGACCCAGGTGCCGCTGGCGCCGACCTGGCGATCACGCGCCATATAGCCATCGTCCACCGCTACCCGCGACGCGCCTTCAGTGGCGCCCAGAGCCGCAGCGGTCTGGTGGAACAGGGCCCAGTCCTTCACGCCGTTACCGCCGGAGAAGATGAATTCCGCTTCGGCCATGGGAATCGCCGCCGGGTCTACCGCCACGGCACCTAGATCTTCGATCCGTGGCAGGCTGCGCGCCAGGGTTGTGGATAACTCCACGGGCAGTACTTCATGACGTGTCTCGCTGACCGGATCGGCACACTCGGCGGCCGCAAGGATCAGGCGTGGCAGCGGCCGGGCCAAATCTTCCTGGCCCGCACCGGCGCGACCGATACACGACTCGCCTTTGATCTGCCACACCCGCGTGGCCGGACGCTGCTTGAGGCTGGCGGCAAAACGCCGGCCCAGCTCGCCGCCACCGCTGCGGCTGTCCGGCAGCAGCCAATGGCGGGGGTTGAGCTGGTTATCCACAGCGCGCAGGCCCTGGACGCGTTGCTCCGGTGAATAACCGTCGAACTCATGGCCCTCCAGCACCAGCAGGCGATCAACGCCCGCTGTGGCAAAGGTGGTTTCTTTATGCTCGCCAAATACCACTGCCAACACTGCGCCGTCGTTGCCGGCGAGCTGCCGCGCCAGGCCGAGCAAGTCGCGGTCGTGACTGCTCAGGCGGCCGCCGACCATGTCCGGCACCACGTTGATGTAGAACGCCGGCGCCGGAACCTGGTGCAGCGGCAACTGCACCTCGACCGCCGCCGTACGCTTCGCCGCGCCGCCCTGCTGGGCGCCGCTGCGGTCGATACGCTTGATCCCGTTGGGGCCGATAAAACCAACGCCATGCACGTTCTTGCGGACAACGCCGTTGGGCCCCATCCAGCTGTGTTGCACGGGCTGCATCGCCGCATGCAGGGGATGAAGACGGTTACGGGCGATCCATTCGGCCCGTGGGTCGCGGCGGATAATGTCGCTCATCAATGCACCTCCGCAGGTTCGCGCTTGGATGGAACGTTGGCTGGCGCCTCTTCAAGCAATGCATCCGCCACCAGCTCGGCGATGTCTTTGATCAACGGGCGCGGCTCAACCACACCCTCGAGCATCGCGGTGCATTGCGGGCAACCCACGGCCACCAGTTCGGCGCCGGTTTCGCGGATGTCTTCCATGCGCATGTCGGGGATACGTTGCTTGCCGGGAATGTCGGTAATCGGCGCCCCGCCACCGCCGCCGCAGCAGCGTGAGCGGAAGCCCGAACGTTGCATCTCCTTGACCTCGATGCCCAGGGCTCGCAGCACCTGACGCGGCGCTTCGTACTCACCGTTGTAACGGCCCAGATAGCAAGGGTCGTGATAGGTCACGCTGCTGCCCTTGTGCTGGCCCAGGTTCAACGCGCCCTCATCGATCAGTTGCGCCATGAAGGTGCTGTGGTGCTGTACGCGATAATGACCGTTGAAGGCGCCGTACTCGTTCTTCAGTACATGAAAGCTGTGCGGGTCGCAGGTCACGATGCGCTTGAAGCTGTACTTGGCCAGGGTCTGGATGTTGCGTGTGGCCAACAACTGGAAAGTCGCTTCATCACCCAGGCGCCGCGCAACATCGCCGCTGTCGCGCTCCTCCAGGCCGAGTACCGCGAAGTCGATCTGGGCCGCTTTCAGCACTTTGACGAAGGCGCGCAGGGTACGTTGGTTACGCATGTCGAAGGCACCGTCACCGACCCAGAACAGTAGGTCGCAACTGCCTTTTTCGCTGAGCAGCGGCAGGTTCAAATCTGCCGCCCAGTTCAGGCGACCGCCCGGTGCGAAGCCGCCGGGGTTGTCGGTGGCGATCAGGTTTTCCAGGACTTCGGCGCCTTTGTTCGGGGTGGCGCCCTTTTCCAGGGTGAGGTGGCGGCGCATGTCGACGATGGCGTCCACGTGCTCGATCATCATCGGGCACTCTTCCACGCAGGCGCGGCAGGTGGTGCATGACCACAGGGTTTCGGCGTCCACCAGGCCGTTGACGATCGGCTGATGTGGGTTGCCGCTGTGCTCACCGATGGGTTTGCCAGGATAGGGGCTGCCGGCGAACTTGGCATCGGTGCCGCCCGCCAGGCCGACCACCATGTCCTGAATCAGCTTTTTTGGGTTCAGCGGCTGGCCGGCGGCGAAGGCTGGGCAGGCGGCTTCGCATTTACCGCACTGCACGCAGGCGTCGAAACCGAGCAGTTGGTTCCAGGTGAAGTCCTTGGGTTTTTCCACGCCCAGGGGCGCGCTTTTATCACTGAGGTCCAGCGGCTTCAAACCGGTGGAGCGGCCACCTCCGAAGCGCTCGGCACGGCGGTGCCAGGCCAGGTGCAGCGCACCGGCAAAGGCGTGTTTCATCGGGCCGCCCCAGGTCATGCCGAAGAACATTTCGGACACGCCCCACAGCACACCGACGCTGAGCAACGCCGCCAGCAGCCAGCCGCCAAAGTCCACCGGCAGAATTCCGGCCACCGGCAGCGTTACCAGGAAGAAGCTTACCGAGAACGCCATCAGGCTTTTCGGCAGGCGCATCCAGGGGCCCTTCGAAAGGCGTGAAGGCGGATTACGGCGACGCAGGTAAACAAAGGTGGCGCCGACAAACATCAGCACCGACGCCAGCAGCAAGGCATAGCCGAGGATGCGGTTCTGCAGGCCGAAACCATGGACCAGAATGGCGAGCAACGCCGACAGCACAAAACCCAGCGCGGTGGCGACGTGGGTATTGGCGATGTATTTGTCGCGAGCGACCACGTGGTGCAGGTCGACCATGTAGCGCTTTGGCATAGCCAACAGGCCGCCCAGCAGGTTGACCTTGGACGCGCGGCCACGGCGCCACATGTTCACTCGGCGCAGGGCACCGAGGACGGCAAGGCCCAGGGCGGCAAACAAGAGAATCGGAAGAAGGGTGTTCAACATGGTGAAGCTCCCAAAGACCACGCGGGTCCAGCATGGAAGCCGGATCACTGTGGGAGCTGGCTTGCCTGCGATGGCATCGCCTCGGTTTCACTCAAGACCGAGTCGCCTGCATCGCGGGCAAGCCCGGCTCCCACATTGATCAGCTCCCACATTTAGATCGAGTACACAGTGGTTCGGTGGTTTCTAGAAATCCTTGCACAAGCGCAGGGCGTCATAGATCGCAGCATGGGTGTTGCGCTGCGCCACACAGTCGCCAATGCGGAACAGCAAGTACCCATCACCCGCCTCGCTCAGGCAAGGCTGCGGCTTGATCGCGAACAAGGCTTCAACGTCGATCTGGCCTTTGTTGCGTGAGCCTTCCTTGAGCGCGTAGTAAATGGCTTCGTCCGGACGCACGCCGTTCTCCACCACCACCTGATCCACCACCCGCTCCTCTTTGGCGCCGGTGTATTCGTTCTCCAGTACCGCCACCAGCTTGTCGCCCTCGCGGTAGACCTTCTCCAGCATCATGTCGCCGGTCATGATCACTTCCTTGGGGTACATGCTGCGGTAGTAGGTCGGGAACGACGTACCGCCGATGGCCACGCCCGGCTTGATGTCATCGGTGACGATTTCCACCTGGCAGCCTTTGTCGGCCAGGAAGTCGGCCACCGACATGCCGGTGAACTCGCAGATGGTGTCGTAGACCAGCACGTTCTTGCCCGGCGCGACCTTGCCATCGAGCACATCCCAGCTGCTGACCACCAAACCTTCGGCGGCGCCCCAGTGTTCGTTCTGCTCGATAAACGGATGCCCGCCGACGGCCAGCACCACCACGTCCGGACGCAGGTCCAGGATGGTCTCTGCATCGGCCGCGACACCCAGGCGCAGGTCGACTTTCAAACGCGCCAGCTCCAACTGGAACCAGCGGGTGATGCCGGCAATCTGGTCACGCTGCGGCGCCTTGGACGCCGTGGTGATCTGCCCACCAATAAACTCTTTCTTCTCGAACAAGGTCACGTCATGGCCACGCTCGGCGGCCACGCGTGCAGCCTCCATCCCGGCCGGGCCGGCACCGACCACCACGACTTTGCGTTTCGCCCCGGTGGACTTCTCGATGATGTGCGGCACGCCCATGTATTCACGAGAGGTCGCGGCGTTCTGGATGCACAACACATCCAGGCCCTGGTACTGGCGGTCGATGCAGTAGTTGGCACCGACGCACTGCTTGATCTGGTCGATCTGGCCCATCTTGATCTTGGCGATCAAGTGCGGGTCGGCAATGTGTGCACGGGTCATGCCGACCATGTCCACATAACCGCCTTCCAGAATGCGCGTGGCCTGGTTCGGGTCCTTGATGTTCTGCGCGTGCAGCACCGGGACCTTGACCACTTCCTTGATACCGGCGGCCAAGTGCAGGAACGGCTCCGGTGGATAACTCATGTTGGGGATCACGTTGGCCAGGGTGTTGTGCGTATCGCAACCCGAGCCCACCACGCCGATGAAATCGAGCATGCCGGTGTCGTCGTAATACTTGGCGATCTGCTTCATGTCCTCGTGGGACAAGCCGTCCGGGTGGAACTCGTCACCGCACAGGCGCATGCCCACGCAGAAATCATCACCAACTTCGGCGCGTACGGCTTTCAGCACTTCCAGGCCGAACTTCATGCGGCCTTCAAAGGTGCCGCCCCACTCGTCGGTACGTTTGTTGACCCGCGGGCTCCAGAACTGGTCAATCATGTGCTGGTGCACGGCAGACAGTTCCACACCGTCCAGGCCACCGGCCTTGGCGCGGCGCGCGGCCTGGGCGTAGTTGCCGATCACACGCCAGATTTCTTCCGGCTCGATGGTCTTGCAGGTGGCACGGTGCACCGGCTCACGCACGCCCGACGGCGACATCAGCGTCGGCCAGTTAAAGCCGTCCCAGCGCGAGCGACGGCCCATGTGGGTAATCTGGATCATGATCTTGGCGCCATGCTTGTGCATGGCGTCGGCCAGGTTCTGGAAGTGCGGGATGATGCGGTCGGTGGACAGGTTGACCGAACTCCACCACTCCTGCGGGCTGTCGATGGCGACCACCGAGGAACCGCCGCAGATCGCCAGGCCGATACCGCCCTTGGCTTTCTCTTCGTAGTACTTCACATAGCGGTCGGTGGTCATACCGCCGTCGGTCGCATACACCTCGGCGTGGGCGGTGCTGAGCACGCGGTTGCGGATGGTCAGTTTGCCGATCTGGATCGGCTGGAACATTGCTTCGAAAGCCATGGCACGGTCCTCGGCTTACAACGGCTTGACGATGAACAGGCCGTCATCGTGGCCCTCTTCGGAGCCTCCGTAGACTTGTTCGGCGACAGTGCGGATCTGGCTGCCGCGTGCTTGCAGAATCTGGTCCATGGCACCGGCAAACCAGCCGGTGAACATGTAGTCCACTTTGCGCCCGACCTTGCCGTACACGTAGACGAACGCCGAGTGTTCCAGCTTGACGCTGGCGGTGCCTTTATCGAGGTCGATGTCCTGAATCTTGAACAGGCCCCAACCGCGCTGCGACAGGCGCTTCATGTAGTGCTCAAACACTGCGACGCCTTCCAGGCCATGGCATTCAGCTTCTTTCTCGCACCAGTGCCAGGCGGATTTGTAGCCGGCCTTGTAGAGGATCTCGGCATAGGCGTCGGCGCCCAGGACTTCTTCGATGCCGATGTGGTTATTGACGAAGAAATGGCGTGGCACGTACAGCATCGGCAAGGCGTCGGAGGTCCAGACACCGGTTTCGCTGTCGACTTCGATAGGCAATTGCGGGGCGATCTTGGCCATGGAAACTTAACTCCAGAAAAATTCTTGTTAATGCCCCCGGCGCGAACAACCGGGGGAAGAAGAGGCGTTGGCGGTGGGTTATTCGCCCCAGACGTCCTTGAGGACGTTGACCCAGTTCTCGCCCATGATCTTGCGTACCACGCGCTCGGGGTGGCCGCGCTTGAGCAGGGTCTCGGTGAGGTTGGGGAACTCGCCCACGGTGCGGATGCCCAGCGGGTTGATGATCTTGCCGAAGCTGGTCAGACGGCGGGCGTAGCCTTTGTCATGGGTCAGCATTTCGAAGAAATCCTGGCCATGGCCTTGGGTGAAGTCAGTGCCGATGCCGATGGCGTCTTCGCCGACGATGTTCATGGTGTACTCAATGGCTTCGGCGTAGTCGTCGATGGTCGAATCGATGCCCTTGGCCAGGAACGGCGCGAACATGGTCACACCGACAAAGCCGCCGTGGTCGGCGATGAACTTGAGTTCTTCATCGGACTTGTTGCGCGGGTGCTCTTTAAGCCCGGACGGCAGGCAGTGGGAGTAGCACACCGGCTTTTTCGATTCGAGGATGACTTCTTCGGAGGTCTTGGAACCTACGTGGGACAGGTCGCACATGATGCCGACGCGGTTCATCTCAGCAACGATTTCACGGCCGAAACCCGACAGGCCGCCATCGCGCTCGTAGCAACCGGTGCCAACCAGGTTCTGGGTGTTGTAGCACATCTGCACCACACCGACGCCGAGCTGCTTGAAGATCTCGACATAGCCCAGTTGGTCTTCGAAGGCATGGGCGTTCTGGAAACCGAAAATGATGCCGGTCTTGCCTTGTTCCTTGGCCTTGCGGATGTCAGCGGTGGTTTTCACCGGGATCACCAGGTCGCTGTTTTCACGGATCAGGGTCTGGCTGGCCACGATGTTATTGATAGTGGCCTGAAACCCTTCCCACACCGACACGGTGCAGTTGGCGGCGGTGAGGCCCCCTTTGCGCATGTCCTCGAACAGGTCGCGGTTCCACTTGGCAATAATCAGCCCGTCGATAACGATGCTGTCGGCGTGCAATTCGGCTGGGCTCATCAGGCGTCCCCTTATTGGCGATTCATGCGCCGAATCGTCTGCCGGCGCTTTGGGGCCAGCATATGCCCAGGGGCCGACAGAGCCGGGTGCAAAAACGACAGGGGAATTGCCGAAAGCGTCAATCCGCGACAAAGGCTGTTGTGAGAGGCCTGACTGGCGACTGTTCTTTGTCTTACGCTTGAGCCAGAATTCCCGCATCACCTGATATGAGACGGCGCAATGAAATCGATTTTCCTGGCTTTGGCACTCATCGCAACCGGCGTTCACGCGGCCGAAGACACCGACAGCACGCCGTGCGACGGCATCGAAAACGACAAGCAAACCCTGGAATGCGCCTCTTACAACAAAACCACCGCTGAACAACTGCTCAAGGATAACTATCTGGGCCTGCTGGAACGCATGGCTTCGACCTATGGCAGCGACAAGACCAAGCTGGCGGACATTACCGCTCGTCTGAAGGATGCCCAGCAGAAGTGGGAAAAATTGCGCGACGCTGATTGCGCGGTGGACACCTTCCCAGCGGTAAACGGCACCAAGGCGTACGCGATTGCGCAAAATGATTGTTTGGCACGGATGAGTGATGAGCGGTCGGAGTTTTTGGAGTCGATTGGCCAGGAATAAGCGACAATCCTCGTCACTTTCTCTCCGAACCAAGGCTATTCATGAAGACTTGCGGCATCGAAATCAAAGGCAGCGAAGCCATCATCGCCGTCGCCTCTCTGGACAACCAGGTGTTGACCCACGTCGCTCTGGCCACGAAAAAAATCGCCCTTGAAGACGACGATGAAGCGGCCAACGTCAAAGCCTTCGCCGCTCAGGTGAGGGCGTTTGTGCAGGCAAACGCCATCGAACGTATCGCGATCAAGAAGCGCAGCAAAAAAGGGGAATTCGCCGGCGGCCCGACCACGTTCAAGATTGAAGGGGTGTTTCAGTTGCTGGAGGGTGTTGAGGTGACGCTGTTGTCGCCACAGACCCTCAATGCACAGAACAAGAAGCACAACTTTGATCTGCCGGCGACGCTGAACAAGTATCAGCATGAGGCGTACAAAGCGGCGTGTTCGGCGCTGGTCAAGAAGTAAGCCACACCATCAATCAGGGTGGGAGCGGGCCTCGCGAAGGCAGTGTGTCGGTATCAGAAGTGCTGACTGACACGCCGCCTTCGCGAGCAAGCCCGCTCCCACATTTGATCTCTGTGTTCTTCAGGCCGCTGCACGCTGGGGAATGGTGAGGGCGTTCCAGGCACTTTCGAATTCGGTCCACACGCCGGCGCGCAGCAGTTGGCCCAGATTGCTCGTTTCCCCCAGCTCCAATGCCACCTCACCAAGGAGGGTGCGCAACATTTCCGGGCGACGGCCCACCAGATTATGAAAAGAACTGTAAATCATAGTCGCGAATACAATTAACTATAATCAGCCGTCAAACCACCTCCCGCCGCCGATCCTCCCTTGGGCATTTTGCAAACCGTGCCCGATAACTGCGGGTGAAATACGACGGCGATTCAAACCCGCACGCAATACTCACTTCCAGCACGCTCATGTCGCTCTGACGCAGCAGTTGCCGGGCTTTTTCCAGGCGCAGGCCGAGGTAGAAGTTACTCGGGGTGTCGTTCAGGTGCAGGCGAAACAGGCGCTCCAGCTGACGGCGCGTCACTTTGATCGCCTCGGCCAGGGCCAATGTGCTCAGGGGCGGCTCGGTGTGCTGCTCCATCTCGCCGATCACTTGCACCAGCTTTTTGTTGTTGATGCCATAACGCGTGGCGATCTGCATGCGTTGGTGGTCTTTGCGTGGGCGGATGCGGCCGAGCACAAATTGCTCGGAGACCTGGATCGCCAGCTCAGGACCGTGGGCCTGGCCGATCAGGTCGAGCATCAGGTCGATGGAGGCCGTACCGCCGGCGCAGGTGATGCGACGGCGGTCGATCTCGAACAGTTCCTGGGTCACGGTGAGCTGTGGATAAGCTTCCTTGAAGGCGTCGATGGCTTCCCAGTGCAGGGTCAGGCGGTGACCGTCGAGCAGGCCCGCTTCAGCCAGCACACAGGCGCCAGTGTCGATGGCACCGAGGGTCACGCCCTCGTGGTCGAGGCGGCGCAGCCAATGTTCCAGCGCAGGGGTGGCGAACTGCAGCGGTTCGAAACCCGCCACCACCAGCAATGTGGCACCTTTCTTCAACGGTTCCAGCGCCGCATCGGCGTTGACTGACATGCCATTGCTCGCCAGCACCGCGCCGCCATCGGCACTCAACACGTGCCAACGGTACAGCTCGCCGCGAAAGCGGTTGGCCACCCGCAGGGGTTCCAGCGCGGAGATAAAGCCGATGGCCGAGAAGCCTGGCATCAGCAGAAAGTAGAAATCCTGGGACATGGTGGCGCTCTCGTCGGACGGGCAGCGTGGCACTGTGATACTCCCGTTCTCGGGTGGATTCAAGGGGGCAGGTCGCTGCAGTGCAAGAGCTGGTCGCCGCCGTGCGTTTTGTCCCCTCCAAAGCTACGTAACTTAAACCCGCAACATCAGCCTCACGGCGCATAAAGACGCCGGCCCCCACAATAACGACCTGCCGAGGGATCCACCATGAACCGACTGATCAGCCGCTGTGTGCTTGCACTCAGCGCCAGCGCCATCTTGAGCACGAACGTACTGGCTGCCGACGCGGCATCTTGCCAGAACGTGCGCATGGGCGTGGTGAACTGGACCGACGTAATCGCCACCAGCGCCATGACCCAAGTGTTGCTCGACGGCCTCGGCTACAAGACCAAACAGACCAGCGCCTCCCAGCAAATCATCTTCGCCGGCATCCGCGACCAGCGCCTGGACTTGTTCCTGGGTTACTGGAACCCGCTGATGACCCAGACCATCACACCGTTCGTCGACGCCAAGCAAGTCAAGGTCCTCGACAAACCCAGCCTGGAAGACGCCCGTGCCACCCTCGCCGTGCCGACTTATCTGGCAGACAAGGGCCTGAAAACCTTCGCCGACATCGCCAAGTTCGAGAAAGAACTGGGCGGCAAGATTTACGGCATCGAGCCAGGCTCAGGCGCCAACACCCAGATCAAGGCAATGATCGCCAAGAACCAGTTCGGCCTGGGCAAGTTCCAACTGGTGGAGTCCAGTGAAGCCGGCATGCTCGCCGCCGTCGACCGTGCGGTCCGCCGCAAGGAAGCCGTGGTGTTCTTCGGCTGGGCGCCGCACCCGATGAACGTCAACGTCGCCATGACCTACCTCACCGGCAGCGACGACGCCCTCGGCCCGAACGAAGGCATGGCTACCGTGTGGAGCGTCACCGCGCCGAACTACGCCGAGCAGTGCCCCAACGTGCACAAACTGCTGACCAATCTCACCTTCACCGCCGCCGACGAGAGCCGGATGATGCAGCCACTGCTGGATCACAAGGACGCCATCGAGTCTGCCAAGCAGTGGCTCAAGGATCACCCGCAAGACCAGGCGCGCTGGCTGGAAGGGGTGACCACCTTCGACGGCAAGCCGGCAGCGGCCAACCTGAAATTGACCAGCAAGTAAGCCCATTTCAATCACCGTTTCGCGGCCACTTTCGACCGCGAACGGCACCACTACGCCTGTAAGGAACCGCCTCATGAACCACGACGTCATCATCACCTGCGCACTCACCGGTGCTGGCGACACGACCAGCCGAAGCCCACACGTGCCGGTCACCCCCAAACAAATCGCCGCCGCCGCGGTGGAAGCCGCCAAGGCAGGCGCCACGGTTGTGCACTGCCATGTGCGTGACCCTGAAACCGGCAAGTTCAGCCGCGACGTCGCCCTGTACCGCGAGGTGATGGAGCGCATCCGTGAGGCCGACATCGACATCATCGTCAACCTCACCGCCGGCATGGGCGGCGACCTGGAGATCGGCGGCGGCGAGAACCCGATGGCGTTCGGCCCCAACACTGACCTGGTCGGCCCCTTGACTCGACTGGCCCACGTCGAAGAGCTGCTGCCGGAAATCTGCACGCTGGACTGCGGCACCCTGAACTTCGGCGATGGCGACACCATTTACGTTTCTACCCCGGCACAACTGCGGGCCGGCGCCAAGCGCATCCAGGAACTGGGCGTGAAAGCCGAGCTGGAAATCTTCGACACCGGTCACCTGTGGTTCGCCAAGCAGATGATCAAGGAAGGCCTGCTGGACGACCCACTGTTCCAACTGTGCCTGGGCATCCCATGGGGCGCGCCGGCCGACACCACCACCATGAAAGCCATGGTCGACAACCTGCCCGCCGACGCCGTGTGGGCCGGCTTCGGCATCGGTCGCATGCAAATGCCAATGGCGGCGCAAGCGGTGCTGCTGGGCGGCAACGTGCGGGTCGGTCTGGAAGACAACCTGTGGCTGGACAAAGGCGTGCTCGCCACCAACGGCCAGTTGGTGGAGCGGGCAAGTGAAATTCTCAGCCGCCTGGGCGCACGGGTCATGACCCCGGCCGAGGGCCGCGTGAAGATGGGCCTGACCAAACGCGGCTGACTTCCAAACACCCCACAACCCTGTGGGAGCCGGGCTTGCCCGCGATTGCGGTACGTCAGCCACCAAATGCACCAACTGACACACCGCTATCGCAGGCAAGCCAGCTCCCACCGGTGATCACCGAACTCTTTAGGAACTTGCCATGCGCTTTATCACTGAAATCAAAACCTTCGCCGCCCTCGGCAGCGGTGTTATCGGCAGCGGCTGGGTGTCCCGCGCCCTGGCCCATGGCCTGGATGTGATCGCCTGGGACCCGGCGCCCGGTGCCGAAGCCGCGCTGCGCAAACGTGTTGCCAACGCCTGGGGCGCCTTGGAAAAACAAGGCCTGGCGCCGGGTGCATCCCAGGACCGCTTGCGCTTTGTCGCCACCATTGAAGAGTGTGTGAAAGACGCTGACTTCATCCAGGAAAGCGCCCCGGAACGCCTGGAACTGAAACTCGACCTGCACAGCAAGATCAGCGCCGCCGCCAAGCCGAATGCGTTGATTGGGTCGAGCACGTCCGGCCTGTTGCCAAGCGAGTTCTACGAGGGCTCGACCCATCCTGAGCGGTGCGTGGTCGGCCATCCGTTCAACCCGGTTTACCTGCTGCCGCTGGTGGAAGTGGTCGGCGGCAAGAACACTGCGCCGGAGGCCGTTCAAGCGGCGATCAAGGTGTACGAATCCCTCGGCATGCGCCCACTGCATGTGCGCAAGGAAGTCCCGGGCTTTATCGCCGATCGCCTGCTCGAAGCCCTCTGGCGTGAGGCCCTGCACCTGGTCAATGACGGCGTCGCCACCACCGGCGAAATTGACGACGCCATCCGCTTTGGCGCGGGCCTGCGCTGGTCGTTCATGGGCACTTTCCTGACCTACACCCTGGCAGGCGGCGACGCAGGCATGCGCCACTTCATGGCGCAATTCGGCCCGGCGCTGCAATTGCCGTGGACCTACCTGCCAGCGCCGGAGTTGACCGACAAGCTGATCGACGATGTGGTCGACGGCACCAGCGATCAACTGGGCAAACACAGCATTTCGGCGCTGGAGCGCTATCGTGATGACTGCCTGCTGGCGGTGCTGGAGGCGGTGAAAACCACCAAAGCCAAGCACGGCATGACCTTCGCCGAATAAGGGAAAATCCTAACATGCCCGCACTGACCACCTACACCACCCAGGTCCACCCCGACTGGGTGGACTACAACAGCCATCTGCGCGACGCGTTCTATCTGCTGATCTTCAGCTACGCCACCGACGCGCTGATGGACACCCTGGGGCTGGACAGTGAAAACCGCGAAGCCAGCGGCCACTCACTGTTCACCCTGGAGTTGCACCTCAACTACCTGCACGAAGTGAAGCTGGGTGCCGACGTGGAGGTGCATACCCAACTCATCGCCCACGACGCCAAGCGCCTGCACCTCTATCACAGCCTGCACCTGGTTGGGGATGAAAAGGAACTGGCGGGCAACGAGCAGATGTTGTTGCACGTTGATCTGGCCGGTCCACATTCGGCGCCGTTCACCGAGTCCACACTGGAAAAACTCACGGCTATCAGCGCGGAGCAGGCTGACCTGCCGCGCCCCGCCCTGCTTGGCCGAGTGATTGGACTACCGCTGAAAAAATAGCCACTGAAGATACCCTTAGGAGCCACCATGCAAACCGCCGCCGCTGTCGCCGATTTCCGTACTTACCCGAAGATCTGCGACATCGCGGACGTACGGGTGCTGGAGGATCAGATCTTTGTGCAGTGGGCCGATGGACGGGTCAGTCCGTTTCATCATCAATGGCTGCGAGACAACTGCCCTTGCTCCCAATGCGTATACAGCGTGACGCGCGAGCAAGTGCTGGAGATTGTGGATGTGGACGCCCATCTCAGGCCGGCCTCGGCCCGTATTGATCAAGGCAACCTGAGCCTGGAATGGAGCGGCGGCCACCGCAGTCAGTACGATCCGGGTTGGCTGCGGGCGCATGCCTACGACGATGAATCCCGTGCCGAACGCAGTGCGGCAACGCCCAAATCGCGGCTGTGGGACAGTCGGTTCCAGCTACCGGTCTTTGAGTATTCGGCCGTCATGGAAGACCCGAGCGCGCTGCTGCAATGGTTGCTGGCGCTGCGCGATTCTGGCCTGACGCAAGTCCGAGGCGTCCCCACCGAGCGCGACTCCCTGGCGCTGGTGGCCAAGCGCATTTCCTTCATCCGCGAGAGCAACTTCGGCGTGCTGTTCAATGTGCAATCCAAGGCCGATGCCGACAGCAATGCCTACACCGCTTTCAACCTGCCCTTGCACAGTGATTTGCCCACACGAGAGCTGCAACCGGGCCTGCAATTCCTGCATTGCCTGGTGAACGATGCCAACGGCGGCGAAAGCATTTTTGTCGACGGGTTTGCCATCGCCAACGCCCTGCGCACGGAAGATCCCGAAGCGTTCAGGGCGCTGTGTGAAATCCCGGTGGAGTTTCGCAACAAGGACCGTCACAGCGACTATCGCCGCCTGGCGCCGATCATTGCACTGGATGCCTTGGGCGACGTGGCGGAGATTCGCATGGCCAACTTTCTACGCGGGCCTTTCGAGACCAGCGTGGCGCAGATGCCGCTGCTGTATCGGGCGTATCGGCGGTTTATTGCGATGACGCGGGAGGATCGTTTTCGGCTGGTCAAGCGCCTGAACCCGGGCGAATTGTGGTGCTTCGACAACCGTCGCACCCTGCATGCGCGCAATGCGTTCGATCCGGCCTCCGGGGCACGGCATTTCCAGGGCTGCTACATCGACCGCGATGAATTACTGTCGCGCATCCGGGTGTTGCAGCGGTAGACCGCGGCGCTGCCATCGCAGGCAAGCCAGCTCCCACAGGGAAATGCACTCCAAATGTGGGAGCTGGCGTGCCTGCGATGAGGCCGGTACTCACGCCACAAATCCCAGGCTAAAAAAAGCCCCGATCCAGCCGTGACTGGATCGGGGCAGAGTGCCTTGTGTGAGCGTTACATCCTGAGGGTGACCAAACCTTCAAGCTGAGTGCTTGAGTTCAGTGTGCCCATTAATACGGTCGGTAAATGGCCCGAAAACGACCTGCTCATAGCCATCTGAGGCATTCGTGCAATCTGCCCTTGCCGACCCTTTGGACGGCAACCAGAATCCAGGTCAAACCCCGTTCCCTTCACCAGGATAAACGTCATGATGCACGCGGATTTGATTGACCAGGATGACCTGCTGGGCCAACTGCGCTCACTGGGTTTCGAAGTGTCCAGCGGCGCCACCGCCGAGCAGGCCTGCGAGTGTGCGGTGCGTGGTTTGAGCGAGGCTCGGGCCAAGGCGCTCAAGGGGATGGTTGAGCAGATGTACACCGGCAGCGCGACGATCTTGCCGGCGGTGCGGCAGGCGATCGATAAGCAGTTGCTGCCGGCCTTGGTGCAGTTCAAGCAGAACTCGGGCGCCTGATAGTCCGCATTCGCGAGCAGGCCCGCTCCCACATTCGACCGCATTTCAAAGGTGGAACTCGGTCACCTGTGGGAGCGGGCTTGCTCGCGAACGCAGGCGACTCGGTCTAGAGCCTTACGCTGGCGAAAGTCGACTCGTTCCTGGCCTGGCTCAACGCCGACATCGGCCCCGACAACGGTGACAATACCAGCGCCTGCGGGATCGGCATCATCGCCACCTGCTGGGTGGTGTTGGAACCTACGCGCTCATCCCGTGGCGGAATGCCAAAGTATTCGCGGTAGCACTTGGAGAAGTGCGGCGTAGACACGAACCCGCACACCGACGCCACTTCGATGATCGACATCGGCGTCTGCTTGAGCAACTGCCGTGCGCGGATCAAGCGCAGCTTGAGGTAGTAGCGCGATGGCGAACAGTGCAGGTATTTCTGGAACAGGCGCTCCAACTGGCGACGAGACACCGCGACGTACACCGCCAGTTCGTCCAGGTCGATCGGCTCTTCCAGATTGGCCTCCATCAGCGCGACGATTTCCTGCAGCTTCGGCTGGTTGGTGCCGAGCATGTGCTTGAGCGGCACACGCTGGTGATCCTGTTCGTTGCGAATACGCTCGTAGACGAACATTTCGGAAATGGCGGCCGAGAGTTCACGGCCGTGGTCGCGGCTGATCAGGTGCAGCATCATGTCCAGCGGCGCGGTGCCGCCGGAGCTGGTGAAGCGGTTGCGGTCGAGGGTGAACAGGCGTGTGCTCATGGCCACGCGGGGGAAAGCTTCCTGCATCGAGGCCAGGCATTCCCAGTGCACGCTGCAATCAAATCCATCAAGCAAACCGGCGCAGGCCAGGGCCCAGCTGCCGGTGCACACCGCGCCGAGGCGACGGGACTGGCGTGCCTGGCTTTGCAGCCACGACACATGTTCACGGGTAACGGTGCGCTGGATGCCCACGCCGCCGCACACGATCACCGTGTCCAGGGCCGGGGCTTTGTGCATGGAAGCATCGGGGGTGATTTGCAGACCGTCGCTGGCCCACACCTGGTTTCCGTCGACGCTCAAGGTCGTCCAGCGATACAGCTCGCGGCCGGAGAGCTGATTGGCCATGCGCAGCGGTTCGACTGCGGACGCCAGGGAAATCAGCGTGAAATTGTCCAGCAGCAAAAAGCCGATGGATTGAGGCGCACGGTTCTGGGGTTGGGCCCCGGAGTTGAACGACGTCATCGCAGTATCTCCTCACACAAAAGCGGGTGATGGCCTCAGGCGAGGCTCTTGTTATTGCGCTCTACATCCAGCGAGGAGAGAGGCTTTGAATTGATAGAGCAAATGCCATGCCTAAAATTGAATGGCCGTCCAATAACTCCTAAAAACGACCTGATGACGTGTCTAGATAAGCCCGCGCCGCACGTACGGATATAGCCGAAATCAGCCGTAGGAATGAGCTTATCCACAGGGGATGAGCAGATCGGTAGCACTTGTGGGAAGGCGCTTTGCGGGCGTGGGAGAAGTCTGTCACCCAAAGCACGGGTGACAGCGGGTCGGGCGGGAAATCGTTCGGTAGCTACTTATCTGTTTGCGACGCGCTAAAAGGTGGCGCTTTTGGATCCGGTGTTCACTTTATGAGCAGTGTTGCTTGAACTGCCGCTATCGCGGGCAAGCCCGGCTCCCACAGGGGAATGTATTCCAAATGTGGGAGCTGGCTTGCCTGCGATAGCGGCGTCACTGGCTCAACACTCCACAGCACTCACCGCCAACCCGCCCCGCGATGTCTCTTTGTATTTGTCATGCATATCCGCCCCGGTATCGCGCATGGTGCGGATCACTCGGTCCAGGGAGATAAAGTGCTGGCCGTCGCCCCGCAGCGCCATTTGCGCTGCGTTGATTGCCTTCACCGCCGCAATTGCATTGCGCTCGATGCACGGTACTTGCACCAGCCCGCCCACCGGGTCGCAAGTGAGGCCCAGGTTATGTTCCAGGCCGATTTCAGCGGCGTTGCACAGTTGTTCCGGCGTGGCGCCAAGAATCTCGGCCAAGCCGGCGGCGGCCATGGCGCAGGCCGAGCCTACCTCCCCTTGGCAGCCGACTTCGGCACCCGAGATCGAGGCGTTTTTCTTGCACAGGATGCCTACCGCCGCCGCACCAAGCAGGTAGTCGACCACGTTGGCTTCGGTGACTTCCTCGCTGAATTTCATGAAGTAGTGCAACACCGCCGGGATGATCCCCGCCGCGCCGTTGGTAGGGGCCGTCACCATGCGCCCACCGGCGGCGTTTTCCTCGTTCACCGCCAGGGCGAACAGGTTGACCCATTCCATCGCGCTCAACGTCGAGCCGATCACATTGGGCTTGTTCAATTCCTGCAGGCTGCGGTGCAACTTGGCGGCACGGCGGCGCACGTTCAGGCCGCCGGGCAGGATGCCTTCGTGCTTGAGCCCCTGCTCCACGCAATCCTGCATGGCGCGCCAGAGCTTCATCAGTCCGCTGCGGATTTCTTCCTCGGAGCGCCAGGTTTTCTCGTTGGCCAGCATCAACTCGGCGACACGCAGGTTGTGAGTCTTGCACAGCTGCAACAGCTCGACTGCGCTGGAAAAATCATACGGCAGCTCGGTGCGGTCCATATCGGCCACGCCGCTCTGCGCCTGGGCTTCATCCACCACAAAGCCGCCGCCCACCGAATAGTAGGTGTCACGGTGCAGCTCACCGTGATCGCCCGTCACCACCAGGGTCATCGCATTGGGGTGGAACGGCAGGTTTTCGTCGAGCAGACGCATGTCCCGCGCCCATACGAAGGGCACCGGCAAACGGCCGTCCAGCAGCAGCGTATCGGTCTCGCGCAGGGTGTGGATGCGCAGGCCGATTTGCGATGGGTCGATCGCATCTGGCCATTCGCCCATCAGGCCCATGATGGTCGCGGTGTCGCTCCCGTGACCAATGCCGGTGGCCGACAATGAGCCGTAGAGCTGAACTTCGACGCGCCGCACTTGTTCCAACAGTTCACGTTCACGCAAAGCCTGAACGAACAACGCCGCGGCGCGCATGGGGCCGACGGTGTGAGAACTAGAAGGCCCGATGCCGATCTTGAACAGGTCGAAAACACTGATAGCCATTAACGTGGGACTCCGCAGGTGAACAGGCCGGACACCAAGGAGCTGCTACGCTCAGATCGCCCAGATGGCGGCATCATCAAGCTTTTACTTGCCGTCACGGCGTCTCACACCGACGCACTCATGCTCACCAGCGTCGCTCCCGTGCGATCGCCTGTTTTGGCCGTTTTTAACGGTGCAGATGGGCAAAAACTGCAGTTTTGCCTGTGGAAAAATCTGTAAGCGACGTCACCGACACTGGATACGACCATCCCTGTACTGGATACGACGCCCCCTGTAGGCGTCAGATTTTCACTGGTACATGATCAGTCTCGACTCGTTTGCAAGGCACCGTGCCAGAGCTGTTGTCGCACGCACCAACCGCAACACTTATAAAGCGCGGCGAATGCCGCCAGAAAAAACACAGGAGTCTACCCAGATGAAAGGTTCACCCTCGTTGTTGTTGGCCGCCATGCTGAGTCTGCCAGTCATGGCGCACGCCGCAGAACCGGCACAATGTCAGACCGTCAACTTCTCCGATGTCGGCTGGACCGACATCACCGTCACCACCGCGACTACCAGCGAGATCCTCAAGGGCCTGGGCTACAAGCCGCGCACCACGATGATTTCGGTACCAGTGACCTACAAGTCGCTGGCCGACGGCAAGAACATGGACGTCTTCCTCGGCAACTGGATGCCGACCATGGAAAACGACATCAAGCAGTACCGTGATGCCGGCACCGTGGAAACCGTGCGCGCCAACCTGGAGAACGCCAAGTACACCCTGGCCGTCCCGGAAGCGCTGTACAACAAAGGCCTCAAGGACTTCGCCGATATCGCCAAATTCAAGGATGAACTGGGCGGCAAGATCTACGGCATCGAGCCGGGTAACGACGGCAACCGCACCATCCAGACGCTGATCGACAAAGACGCCTTCGGCCTGAAAACCGCAGGGTTCAAAGTCGTCGAGTCCAGCGAAGCCGGCATGCTCTCCCAGGTCGAACGCGCCACCAAACGCGACCAGGCCATCGTGTTCCTCGGCTGGGAACCGCACCCGATGAACACCCGTTTCAAGATGAAGTACCTGACCGGGGGTGACGATTCGTTCGGCCCCAACTACGGCCAGGCCACCATCTACACCAATACCCGCAAGGGCTACACCGAGGAATGCAGCAACGTGGGCCAGTTGCTGAAAAACCTGGTGTTCACCCTGAATATGGAAAGCACCCTGATGGGTAATGTCTTGGACGACAAGATGAAACCCGACGCCGCGGCGAAAGCCTGGCTGAAGAAGAACCCGCAAGTCCTCGACACCTGGCTTGCCGGTGTCACCACCATAGATGGCAAACCAGGACTCGACGCCGTTAAAGCCTACCTCGCCAAGTAATCCGCTATCCCCGGGGCGGTGCGCTGTCCCGGGATGTTTTCCCTCTTCGCATGTGGACATTCACTACCATGCTGACTGAACAGAAAATCCCACTAGGCCAGTACATCGCTGCCTTCGTCGAATGGTTGACCCAACACGGCGCCAACTACTTCGACGCAATCGCATCGACACTGGAAACGATGATCCACGGCGTGACGTTCGCGCTGACCTGGTTCAATCCGCTGGCATTGATCGGTCTGATTGCGCTGCTGGCTCACTTTATCCAACGTAAATGGGGACTGACTGTTTTTGTCATCGCCTCCTTCCTGCTGATCCTGAACCTGGGGTACTGGCAGGAAACCATGGAGACCCTGGCGCAAGTGCTGTTCGCCACCCTGGTCTGCGTGGTCATCGGTGTGCCGCTGGGCATTGTTGCCGCGCATAAACCGATGTTTTACACCATGATGCGGCCGGTACTCGATCTGATGCAGACCGTGCCGACCTTCGTCTACCTCATCCCAACCCTGACCCTCTTCGGGCTGGGTGTGGTGCCTGGGCTGATTTCTACGGTGGTGTTCGCGATTGCCGCGCCGATCCGCCTGACCTACCTGGGTATCCGTGATGTACCCCAAGAGTTGATGGACGCCGGCAAGGCCTTTGGCTGCTCGCGCCGTCAGTTGCTCTCGCGCATTGAACTGCCCCACGCCATGCCGAGCATTGCCGCCGGCATTACCCAATGCATCATGCTGTCGTTGTCGATGGTGGTGATCGCTGCCCTGGTGGGCGCCGATGGCCTCGGCAAACCCGTGGTCAACGCACTGAACACCGCCGATATCGCCCTGGGCTTTGAAGCGGGCCTGGCGATCGTGCTGCTGGCCATCATGCTCGACCGCATCTGCAAACAACCCGACGCTAAAGTAGGGGGTGATGCATGAGCATTATCCGATTCGACAAAGTCGACGTGATCTTCTCCAAAGACCCACGCGAAGCGCTCAAGCTGCTGGACCAAGGCATGAGCCGTAACGAGATCCTGAAAAAAACCGGGCAGATTGTTGGCGTGGAAAAAGCCAGCCTGGACATCGAGAAAGGCGAGATCTGTGTGTTGATGGGCCTGTCGGGCTCCGGCAAATCCAGTCTGTTGCGCTGCATCAACGGCCTCAACACCGTGAGCCGTGGCCAGCTGTTCGTCGAGCATGAAGGTCGCCAGATCGACATCGCCTCCTGCACACCCGCCGAGCTGAAAATGATGCGCACCAAGCGCATCGCCATGGTGTTCCAGAAGTTCGCCCTGATGCCTTGGCTGACGGTGCGCGAAAACATCAGCTTCGGCCTGGAAATGCAGGGCCGCCCGGAGAAAGACCGACGCAAGCTGGTGGATGAAAAACTTGAGCTGGTGGGCCTGACCCAATGGCGTAACAAGAAGCCGGACGAACTCTCCGGCGGCATGCAGCAGCGCGTCGGCCTGGCCCGTGCGCTGGCGATGGACGCCGATATCCTGCTGATGGACGAACCCTTCTCCGCCCTCGACCCGCTGATCCGCCAGGGCCTGCAGGACGAGCTGCTGGAACTGCAACGCAAGCTGAGCAAGACCATCGTGTTCGTGAGCCACGACCTCGACGAAGCACTCAAATTGGGCAGCCGTATCGCGATCATGAAAGACGGCAAGATCATCCAGTACAGCGTGCCGGAAGAGATCGTCCTGAACCCGGCGGATGACTATGTGCGTACCTTCGTCGCGCATACCAACCCACTGAACGTGTTGTGCGGCCGCAGCCTGATGCGCACCCTGGACAACTGCAAGCGCGTCAACGGTTCAGTCTGCCTGGACCCGGGCGGCGACTCGTGGCTGGACCTGGCCGAGGGCAACACCATCAAGGGCGCTCGCCAGAATGGCGCGGTGATGAACCTGCAGAACTGGGTACCGGGGCAAGCGGTGGAAGGTCTGGGCCGGGTGCCGACGCTGGTGGACTCGAACATCGGCATGCGTGATGCGTTGCAGATTCGTTATCACACCGGAAACAAGCTGGTGCTGCATGACAACAACCAGGTAGTGGGGATTCTGGGGGACAGTGAGCTTTACCATGCCCTGCTGGGCAAGAACCTGGGCTGACAAACACTGCACATCTCAATGTAGAAACTGGGTCAATGTGGGAGGGGGCTTGCCCCCGATTGCGGTGTATCAGTAACAGAAGTACTGACTGACACACTGCTATCGGGGGCAAGCCCCCTCCCACATTTAGTTCTGTTTACACATTTGGACCCAGTGGTGTCAGTGAGGACACCACCCGTTTTCAACTATCAGCTATAGACACGGCCAAGGAGCTGCCGATGGCTTTCAAACTGATCGAGCACGTCCCGGGTGATCTGCTCCTGGGTGAAGCCCATCAGGTCGTATTCCTGAGGTCCATTGTGCAGGTAGACCTCCGCGCGGTAGTAACGCGTGCGCTCTTCCTCGGGAAGGTCGCTCGGTGCCGACGAGTAAGCATCCAGGCTCACTTCGTAGACAAACGGGTTGCCCTCTGCCATCTCGATGCGCACACCGATGCAGCGCTTGGATTTACCCAGCAGGGTCTGCACTTCCAGCCCCTGTTCACGCAACGCCGTCGCCGCTTCTTCCAGCGCTGGCGTCACGTGCTTATCCATGAAGCGTTGCACGGTGCCTTGGCTCGGTTGCAGGTCCAGCGCGGTCAAGCGCTCGCTGAAACCACGACGACCCCGCTCGGCCAATTGCGCCTGCTCCTGTTCGATGGCCACATCCTGGCGCATGGCTTTGTGCAAGCCGAACATAAAGAAGATCAACACTACCGAGAATGGCAGCCCCGCCAGCACCACCATGGTCTGCATGGCTTCGAAGTTGCCCGCGAACAGCAAGCCGATGGTCACCAGGGTGATCACCGCCGACCAGAAGATCCGCAGCCAGTGCGGCGCATCTTCATCCACGTTGCCGCCTTTGCAGGAAAGGTTGGCCATCATCACCGCGCCGGAATCCGCCGGGGTCAGGAACAGCACGAAGCCCACGAAGATCGACACGCCGATCACGATTTTCGACGCCGGGTAATGCTCAAGCAGTTGGTAGATGGCCATGGAAGGCTGTTCCAACGCAGTCTTGCCCAACGCCACCGCACCCTGGTTCAGCACCAGGTCCAATGCCGAGTTACCGAAGATCGACAGCCACGCCAAGGTGAAGCCCAACGGGATCAGCAGCACGCCGGCCACCAGTTCACGCACCGTGCGACCACGGGAAATACGCGCGATGAACATGCCCACGAATGGCGCCCAGGAAATCCACCAGGCCCAGTAGAACAGTGTCCACAGGCCCATCCAGCGTTCGGTCTTGTCGGCGTCGCCTTCGTACACGTAGAGGTCGAAGGTTTTCAGGATGATGCCGTTGAGGTAGTCACCGGTGTTTTGCACCAGACCGTTGAGCAAGTGCAGGGTCGGGCCGAACAACAGTACGAAAATCAACAGGCCGCTGAACAACACGATGTTGAGGTTGGACAGGCGCCGAATGCCGTTCTCAACACCCGACACGGCGGCGATGGTCGCCACGGTGCTCATCACGATGATCACGATCAACAGGTTGGTGTTGCTGTGCTCCATGCCGAACAGGTTTTCCAACCCGGACGACACCTGCATCGAACCAATCCCCAGGTTCGTCACCAGGCCCAGCAGGGTCACGAACATGCCGAAGCCGTCCACCGCGTGGCCGGCCGCGCCTTTCACCCAACGCTCGCCCACCAGTGGGTACAGCGCCGAACGCAAGGCCAGCGGCTGGTTATGGCGATACGCGAAGTACGCCACGGCCAGGCCGACCAAGGCATAGATCGCCCAGCCGTGCAGGCCCCAATGCAGGAACGTCAGTTGCAGCGCCTGGCGTGCGGCGCCATTGCTGGCGGCTGCGCCTTCGGGCGGGTTGAAGTAGTGGTCCAGCGGCTCGGAAGCACCGAAGTACAACAGCGAAATGCCGATGCCCGACGAGAACAACATGCCGGCCCAGGCGCCGTAGCTGAAGTCCGGGGTGTCGTCCTTGCTGCCCAGTTTCAACTTGCCGTAGGACGAAAACGCCAGGCCCACCACGAACACCAGGTAGGCGGCGATGACCACCATGTAGTACCAGCCAAAGCTTTTCGACAGCCACGCCTGTGCTACGCCGAGCATGCGCCCGGCCTCCTGCGGGGCGATGATCAGGATGGCAGTCAACAACAGAATCAACGCGGTGGAGGTGTAGAACACCCAACCGTTGACCCGCACCTTTTCCGGCGGGGTCTTTATAAGAGAGGCAGAACTCATGGCGCAGATGCTCCGGGCAGTGCGAGAGAGAAACACAAGGCAACGGTTATCCCGGGACATCGATTTTTCGGCAGTCGACGGACGGGTGTTATAAAGACACCCCTAAAATTCTTGAGCCTCGCCGAAGCGACGCCCAGGCCCTGATACGGCCTGTTTCAAGGTTTTTTACAGGTGTCAGATGTCGCGGCTCACAAGTAGGAAATATCTGTAGGCAGCGACCATTTGTCGCAGATCTTATTCTTTGTTGATTGAACGTTCAATCAAAACAAAATAGACTGGCCCTCAAGCCGACGGACGTGGATCGTCCATCGGCAGGCCTAAGGAGAGGTGCTACATGCCCAAGGTCGGTATGCAACCCATACGCCGCCAGCAGTTGATCGAAGCCACACTGACGGCGATCGATCAGGTCGGAATGGGAGATGCCAGCATTGCGCTGATCGCCCGTTTGGCCGGCGTCTCGAACGGCATCATCAGTCACTACTTTCAGGACAAGAACGGCCTGATCGCCGCAACGATGCGGTACTTGATGAATGTGCTGATCGAGAACGTCCACGAACGCAGGCTTGCGCTGAAGGACGACAGCCCACGGGCGCACCTTCGGGTGATCATCGAGGGCAACTTCGACGCCAGCCAGGTCAATGGCCCGGCAATGAAAACCTGGCTGGCCTTCTGGGCCACCAGCATGCATCACCCGTCATTGCACAGGTTGCAGCGGATCAACGATCAACGTCTGTATTCCAACCTGTGCTGCCAGTTCCGCCGAGTGCTGCCGCTGCCGCACGCACGCAAAGCAGCCAGAGGCCTGGCGGCCCTGATCGACGGTTTGTGGTTGCGCGGCGCCCTGTCGGGAGACGCTTTCGACACGGAGCAGGCGCAACGGATCGCTTACGAATACATGGATTTCCAATTGGCCAAGCAGGTGAGTTAGAGCATCTATAACCGCTCAACCCCTGAACGGCTGTTGATCAGTGTCGCCAGACCCTTATGGCCCACTTTTCGGCGGTTAACGCCAACCACTTATGCACTTGCGAGGACTTTATGGCCCGTTTCGACCTGCAAAAACTCTACATTGACGGCGGCTACACCGACGCTGGCAGCGATGCCACCTTCGAAGCCATCAACCCGGCTAACGGTGAAGTTCTCGCCCAAGTGCAACGCGCAACGAAAGAAGACGTTGAACGTGCCGTGGTCAGCGCCGAAAAAGGCCAGAAAATCTGGGCTGCGATGACCGCCATGGAGCGTTCGCGCATCCTGCGTCGTGCCGTCGACATCCTGCGCGAGCGCAACGACGAGTTGGCCGCCCTGGAAACCCTGGACACCGGTAAAGCCTTCTCCGAAACCAAGTACGTCGACATCGTTACCGGCGCTGACGTGCTCGAATACTACGCAGGCCTGGTGCCGGCCATCGAAGGCGAGCAGATCCCACTGCGCGACACTTCCTTCGTCTACACCCGCCGCGAGCCGCTGGGCGTGGTCGCCGGTATCGGCGCGTGGAACTACCCGATCCAGATCGCCCTGTGGAAATCCGCACCGGCCCTGGCCGCGGGTAACGCGATGATCTTCAAACCTAGCGAAGTCACTTCGCTGACCACCCTGAAACTGGCCGAGATCTACACCGAAGCCGGTGTTCCGGCTGGCGTGTTCAACGTCCTGACCGGCAGCGGCCGTGAAGTCGGCACCTGGTTGACCGAGCACCCGCGCATCGAAAAAGTCTCGTTCACCGGCGGCACCGACACCGGCAAGAAAGTCATGGCCAGCGCTTCGAGCTCGTCGCTCAAGGAAGTGACCATGGAACTGGGCGGCAAGTCGCCGCTGATCGTGTTCGAAGATGCCGACCTGGATCGTGCCGCCGACATCGCGATGATGGCCAACTTCTACAGCTCCGGCCAGGTCTGCACCAACGGCACTCGCGTGTTCGTGCCCAAGCACCTGCAAGCGGCGTTCGAAGCCAAGATCGTTGAGCGCGTTGCACGCATCCGCGTCGGCAACCCGCAAGACGACAACACCAACTTCGGCCCGCTGGTCAGCTTCGCCCACATGGAAAGCGTGCTGGGCTACATCGCCAAAGGTAAGGAAGAAGGCGCACGCGTGCTGTGCGGCGGCGACCGTCTGACCGACGGCGAATTCGCCAAAGGCGCTTTCGTGGCCCCGACCGTGTTCACCGACTGCACTGACGAAATGACCATCGTCCGTGAAGAAATCTTCGGCCCAGTGATGAGTATCCTCACCTACGAAACCGAAGAAGAAGTGATCCGCCGCGCCAACGACACCGACTTCGGCCTGGCCGCCGGCCTGGTGACCAAAGACCTGAACCGCGCCCACCGCGTGATTCATCAGCTGGAAGCGGGTATCTGCTGGATCAACGCCTGGGGCGAATCCGACGCGAAGATGCCGGTGGGTGGCTACAAGCAATCCGGTGTGGGTCGTGAGAACGGTATCAGCTCGCTGAACAACTTCACCCGCATCAAATCGGTACAGGTTGAACTGGGCGACTACGCCTCGGTGTTCTAAGAACCGAGCCTTGTATTGCCTATAAGGCCGCCATCGGGGGCAAGCCCCCTCCCACACTGACTGTGTTCACAAGTTCAGATGTGTAAATACAGTCAAAGGTGGGAGGGGGCTTGCCCCCCGATGAGGCCCGACCTGACTAGACTTCAAAGAGGGTGCATCCAATGTCCCAAGAATACGACTACATCATTGTGGGTGCCGGCTCCGCCGGTAACACCCTGGCGACCCGTCTGACCGAAGACGAAGGCGTCACCGTCCTGCTGCTGGAAGCCGGCGGCCCCGACTACCGCTTAGACTTCCGTACCCAGATGCCAGCCGCCCTGGCGTTCCCGCTGCAAGGCCGCCGCTACAACTGGGCCTACGAGACCGATCCAGAGCCACACATGGACGGCCGTCGCATGGAATGCGGTCGCGGCAAGGGCCTGGGTGGCTCTTCCTTGATCAACGGCATGTGCTACATCCGTGGCAACGCCATGGACTACGACAACTGGGCGAAATTGCCAGGCCTGGAAAACTGGACGTACCTGGACTGCCTGCCCTATTTCAGAAAAGCTGAAACTCGGGACATCGGCCCGAACGACTGGCACGGCGGCGATGGCCCGGTCAGCGTGACCACGCCGAAAGCCGGCAACAACCCACTGTTCCACGCCATGGTTGAAGCCGGCGTACAGGCCGGGTACCCACGCACCGAAGACTTGAACGGCTACCAGCAGGAAGGCTTCGGCCCGATGGACCGTACCGTCACGCCAAACGGCCGTCGTGCCAGCACCGCGCGCGGTTACCTGGACACGGCCAAGAAGCGTTCGACACTGACCATCGTCACCCACGCCCTCACCGACAAAGTGTTGTTCGAAGGCAAGCGTGCCGTCGGCGTGCGTTACCTGATCGGCGCCGCCGAAGAACGCGTTGAAGCCCGCGCCCGTAAAGAAGTACTGGTGTGCAGCGGTGCAATCGCTTCGCCGCAATTGCTGCAACGCTCCGGTGTCGGCCCGGCCAAACTGCTGGAAAGCCTCGACATCCCGGTGGTCCATGACCTGCCAGGCGTCGGCGAAAACCTGCAGGACCACCTTGAGCTGTACCTGCAATACGCGTGCACCCAACCCGTGTCGCTGTACCCGTCGCTGCTCTGGTACAACCAGCCGGCCATCGGCGCCGAGTGGCTGTTCAACGGCACCGGCATCGGCGCCAGCAACCAGTTCGAAGCGGGCGGTTTCATCCGCACCCGTGAAGAATTCGAGTGGCCGAACATCCAGTACCACTTCCTGCCGGTAGCGATTAACTACAACGGCAGCAACGGTGTGAAAGAGCACGGTTTCCAGGCGCACATGGGCTCCATGCGTTCGCCGAGCCGTGGCCGCATCCAGCTGAAGTCGAAGAACCCACGGGACTACCCGAGCATCCTCTTCAACTACATGGCCACCGAACAGGACTGGCAGGAATTCCGCGACGGCATCCGCCTGACCCGTGAAATCATGCAGCAGCCGGCACTGGACCCCTACCGTGGCCGCGAAATCAGCCCAGGTATTGACGTGCAAACCGATGAACAGCTCGACAAGTTCATCCGCGAACACGCTGAAACCGCGTTCCACCCGTCCTGCTCGTGCAAGATGGGCACCGACGAGATGGCGGTAGTGGACGGCGAAGGCCGCGTGCATGGCATGCAGGGTCTGCGCGTTGTGGATGCGTCGATCATGCCGATCATCACCACCGGTAACCTGAACGCACCGACGATCATGATCGCCGAGAAAATCGCCGACAAGATCCGTGGCCGCCAGCCACTGCCGCGCAGCACCGCCGACTACTACGTGGCCGGCGATGCGCCGGTGCGTGGCAAGCCGATGCGTGAAGTGGGCCCGCTGGCGCAGTAACTGATACACCGCGGTGCGGCCTTCACAAGCAAGCCCGCTCCCACCTTTGATCGGGTTCACACGGTCAAAATGTGGGAGCGGGCTTGCTCGTGAAGGGGCCTAACCATTCACTGCAAAACCTCTCCTTGATCGGCTACTCTGTTTGCCTGCCCGCGCCGAGCCGCCCACAAGGAAGGCCCCATGTTCGACCACCACGCCACACTCAAACAGCATTTCAGTGCCCTGCGCACTCGCGCCGAATTCTTCTCCCTGCGCTACGTACGCGAATCCGGCCAATACCTGGCCGTGCGCAAAAACGTCGCCGAACCACCACACCTGAACCACGACGAGGGCGCCATGCTCACCGTGCGCCTCAACGGTGTGGAAGCCTACGCAGCGACCAACGACATTTCCCTGCCTGGCCTGCAAGCCGCCCTTGAGCGTGCCGAACAGCAAGCCCGCCTGATCAAGCCCCACGCGCTACTCGACCTGCGTGACCAGCACGTCTCCAGCGATGTGGCGGACTATCTGTCCCCCGAACTCAACCAGCCCTTCCCGTCCCTGAGCGACTGCTACCAACTGCTGGGTGACGAATCCGCCGCGGTGCCCAAGGACGAGCGCCTGGTGAGCTGGGAAGTCAGCCTCGGCCTGACCCACGTCGAGCAAATCTACCTCAACAACGCCGGCGCCGAACTGCGCCAGTCCCAGCGCTTTGTATTCCCCGGCGTCAATGTCACCGCCTACGACGGCAACGACAGCCAGAGCCGCACCCTCGGCGGCAGCAATTTCGGCCAGCAAGGCGGGTTTGATGTGATCAGCCGCTTCGGCCTGGTAGGAGCCGCGCCACGCATCGCCGACGAAGCCGTGCAATTGCTGCTTGCACCCAACACCCCCAAAGGCCCGCGTGACTTGCTGCTGATGCCCGACCAGATGATCCTGCAGATTCATGAGTCCATCGGTCACCCACTGGAGCTGGATCGCATCCTGGGTGACGAGCGCAATTACGCCGGCACCAGTTTTGTGAAGGCCAGCGACTTCGGTCACCTGCAATATGGCTCCAAGTTGCTCAACGTGACGTTCGACCCGCACATCCCCGAACAACTCGCCAGCTACAGCCATGACGACGACGGCACTCCCGCCAGCAAGCAGTTCCTGATCCGCGAAGGGCTGCTGCTCAAACCGCTGGGCGGTGCGCTGTCGCAATACCGTTCGGGCATGAGCGGCGTGGCCAACAGCCGGGCCAGCAGTTGGAACCGCGCCCCCATCGACCGCATGGCCAACCTGAACATCGAAGCGGGCGACAAGCGCCTTGCGCAACTGATCGGTGGCATCGAAAACGGCATCTTGATGTCGACCAACCGCTCATGGTCCATCGACGATGCGCGCAATAAATTCCAGTTCGGCTGTGAATGGGGCCAACTGATCGAGAACGGTGAGCTGAAAGGCGTGGTGAAAAACCCCAACTACCGGGCTATTTCCGCGAATTTCTGGCGCAACCTCAGCGCGGTCGGTGACGCCAGTACCTTCAAGGTGCTGGGCACGCCGAACTGTGGCAAAGGCGAACCCAACCAGGTGATCCGCGTCGGCCATGCGTCGCCCGCCTGCGTATTCAGTGATGTCGACGTATTTGGGGGAGACGCCTGATGAACACCTTCAAGGCATTGGTGGACTGGCTCAAGCACGCCATCACCGACAGCGAACAATTCCACCTCGGGTATGCGGATGAAGCGTCCGAGTTCGTGCGCTTCAACCACGCCAAGGTGCGCCAGGCCGGCCAAGTGCAACAGGCCAGCCTCAGCTTGAAACTGATCAACGACGGCCGCCACGCGGACCTCGGCATCACCCTGGCCGGCGAGCTGGAACTGGACCGCCAACGCTTGGCCGATGGCCTGCAACAGTTACGTGAAACCCTGCCGTTGCTGCCGCAGGATCCGTACCTGCTGCTGAACCACAACGCCTGGCAAAGCAGCAACGAACAAACCCGGCCGTTGCCGGAACTGGCGCAGGTACTGGAAGACATCAAGGCGGCCGCCCACGGCGTCGACCTGGTCGGTTTCTATGCAGCCGGCCCCATCACCCGAGGCTTTGCCAGTTCGTCGGGCGCCTTCGGCTGGCACCAGGCCAATAGCTTCAATTTCGATTTCAGCCTGTTCCACGCCAATGGCGAAGCGGTGAAAGCCAGCTACGCCGGACACACCTGGGACAGCGCCGAATTTGCCGCGCGCTTCCAGCAGGCCCGCGAACAGCTTGAGTTCCTCGGCCGCCCACTGCACACACTGGCGCCCGGACACTACCGCGCCTACCTCGCCCCGGCGGCGATTGAAGAAATCATCAGCATCATCACCTGGGGCGGGTTTTCCGCCCAGGCGATCGCCAGCAAGGGCAGCTCGCTGCAAAAGCTGTATGCCGGCGAACAGTCCCTGAGCCCGCAGGTGACGCTGACTGAACAGATCAGCGGCTCCCTGAGCCAGGCGTTTTCCACCGAGGGTTATCCACGCGGCGACGTCACACTGATCAAGGCGGGGAAAGCCGATGGCCAATTGATCAATTCGCGCAGCGCTGCCGAATACGGCTTGAGCACCAACGGCGCGAGCAGTGATGAATCGCCCAGCGCCTTGCAGATGGCCGCCGGCAGCCTGGCCCAAGCCGATATCCTCAAGCAGTTGGGCACCGGGTTGTACATCAGCAACCTGTGGTACCTGAACTATTCGGACCTTCCGGCGGCACGCCTGACCGGCATGACGCGTTTCGCCACCTTTTGGGTGGAAGACGGCGAGATCAAGGCGCCGGTCAGCACCATGCGCTTTGATGACAGCGTCTACCACCTGCTCGGCACGCAGTTGGAAGCCCTGACCGCTGAACGGGAACTGCTGCTGTCGGCCAGCACTTACAGCCAGCGCAACACCGCCTCCAACCTGCTGCCGGGGGCTTTGGTAAAACGCCTGACGCTAACCCTTTAACCACCACTATCCCCTGTGGGAGCGGGCTTGCTCGCGAATGCGCAGTGTCAGTCAGTACATGTGCGACTGATGCACCGCATTCGCGAGCAAGCCCGCTCCCACAGGGGCTGTGTCAGCTTCTGACATCTCGGTTCCATCCTCTCCTACGGTCAATTCTCTTCTTCCCATTCCGTGGGGCAGCCTGTTGTCGCCTGTAAAAAACCTCGATATAACGGTTAGTGGCATCCCGCCACCCGACAGGTAGTACTGCATGCACTTGCCCGGGAAGGGCAAGCTGGAGCGTTGACATGAACCATGGAAGTTTTGTCATTGAAAAGCTGTTCAAGCACTACAACGTTCATGTTGAGCAGCTAGGAAGCGATTCTGCAAAAAAGACCGTCTTGATGGTCAACGGCGCGCTGTCCACCACGCGCTCGTTCGCTCGCACCAGTAAATGCCTGGCAGAGCATTTCAATGTGCTGCTCTTCGACCTGCCGTTCTCCGGCTATTCCCGCGAACACAACACTGACCTCGACCTGGTAACCAAGGACGACGAGGTGCACATGCTGCGCGCCCTGGTCGAGCGTTTCCAGGTCAACCACCTGGTGTCGGCCTCCTGGGGTGGTATCTCGACGCTGCTGACCCTGGCGCACAACCCACCCTCCATCGAAAGCTCGGTGGTGATGGCCCTGGCACCCAACCTCAATCAGGCCATGCTCGACTACGTGGAACGTGTGCGCGTGCTGATCGAAGCGGATGACAAATCTGCCGTCGGCCACTTGCTCAATGAAACCGTGGGCAAATACTTGTCGCCCCGGCTCAAACGCAACAACCACCGTCACCTGTCGACCATGGCCACCACCGAGTACCGCCAGGCGCGTTTCCATATCCACCAGGTACTGGCCTTGGGCGATGGCAACTACCTGCCGGCACTGCGGCAGATTGAAACGCCAGTGCACTTCCTCAACGGCGCGCTGGACGAATACACCCCCGCCGCCGAGGCCCAGTTGTTCAAGCAGTACGTGGGGCGCAGCAGCTTTGCCGTGGCCGAGCAGACGGGCCACTTGCTCGACCTTGAATCCAACGAAGCCGCCGTAGCGGTGCACCGTGAGCTGCTGGATTTCCTGGTGGGAAAACACGCGACGGTTGGCGCATAATCGCAAACACATAGCCTGCTATCAAAAAGGTATTCCATGCCGAACCGCGTCCCGCTTGATGCCAAGACCGCCCGCTGGCTCCCCTGGGTGGTCGCGATTGCCTTCTTCATGCAGTCGCTGGACGGGACGATCCTCAATACGGCACTGCCGGCGATGGCACGGGACCTCGCAGAGAACCCATTGCGCATGCAAGGGGTGGTGATCGCCTACATGCTCACCGTCGCCTTGCTGATCCCGGCGTCGGGCTGGATCGCTGACCGCTTCGGCACCAAGAAAATCTTCTTTGGCGCCATCATGCTGTTCAGCATTGGCTCGCTGCTGTGCGCCCTGTCCAGCAGCCTGACCATGCTGGTGGGCGCACGGGTGATCCAAGGCCTGGGCGGTGCGCTGATGCTGCCCGTCGGGCGACTGGTGGTGCTGCGCGCCTACCCCCGCTCCGAACTGGTGCGCATCATGGGCTTCATCACCATCCCCGGCTTGCTCGGCCCGTTGCTCGGCCCGACCATGGGCGGCTGGATGGTGCAGTACCTGACATGGCACTGGATCTTTCTGATCAATTTGCCGGTGGGCATGATCGGCTGCTACGCCGTGTGGAAATTCATCCCCGACCTGCGCGGCACTGAGCGCACGCGATTCGACGGAATCGGCTTCCTGCTGTTTGGCGCCGCGATGATCCTGATTACCATCGCCATGGAAGGCCTGGGCGAGCTGCACCTGCCGCACTTGCGGGTGATGTTGCTGCTGTTCGGCGGGCTCGCGTGCCTGGCGGCGTATTGGCTGCGGGCCGGGCATATCGATAACCCGTTGTTCTCACCGGTGCTGTTCAAGACCCGCACCTTCGCCGTGGGCATCCTCGGCAACCTGTTCGCGCGGTTGGGCAGCGGTGCCCTGCCGTTCCTGGTGCCGTTGCTGTTGCAGGTGGCACTGGGTTATTCACCGTCGGAAGCCGGCATGAGCATGTTGCCCCTGGCGGCGGCGGCGATGTTTGCCAAGTCCGTGGCACGCCCGCTGATCGAACACCTGGGCTACCGCATCGTCCTGACCGGCAACACCCTGGCGCTGGGCATCATGCTGGCGAGCATGGGACTGGTCACGGAGCACACGCCCTACCCGCTGCTACTGGGTATGCTGGCGGTACTGGGGGCGATCAATTCGCTGCAATTTACCGCCATGAACACCGTCACCCTGATCGACCTCGATGATGCCCAGGCCAGCAGCGGCAACAGCCTGCTGTCGGTGGTGGCGCAGTTGTCGCTGAGCCTCGGGGTCGCGTGCGCCGGTGCACTGCTCGGCGGATTTACCGCCGAAACCGGCAACGACGGTGTGGAAAGCGTCCTCGGCGCGTTCCAACTGACCTTCCTCACCGTGGGCATCATGGCGATGCTGGCGGCGGCGATCTTCCTGCAACTGTCGCCCAAAGACGGCAAGCGTGCAGCCAGCCCGGAGCAGCATATCGAGCATTAACAGGCTTCTCGTCTAGAACTTGCAGGGAAATTCCCACGAGGCTGGTACACTGCGCGACATTTTGTTTTGCAGAGCCAGTCCCGTGACTACCATCGCCACCGCTTTTAATACTTTGCCCCTGTCCGCCGCCATGCTGGCTAACCTCGACTCGCTGGGTTATGTCGAGATGACGCAGATCCAGGCGCAAAGCTTGCCGGTGATCCTCAAGGGGCTGGACTTGATTGCCCAGGCCAAGACCGGCAGCGGCAAGACCGCCGCCTTCGGCATCGGCCTGTTGAACCCGATCAACCCGCGTTACTTCGGCTGCCAGGCCCTGGTGATGTGCCCGACTCGTGAGCTGGCCGACCAGGTCGCCAAGGAAATTCGTCGCCTGGCCCGTGCCGAAGACAACATCAAGGTACTGACCCTGTGCGGCGGCGTGTCCCTCGGCCCGCAGATCGCCTCCCTGGAACACGGTGCCCACGTCATCGTCGGCACACCGGGTCGTATCCAGCAGCACTTGCGCAAAGGTTCGCTGGTACTCGACGGCCTGAACACGCTGATCCTCGATGAAGCCGACCGCATGCTCGACATGGGCTTCTACGACGCCATCGAAGACATCATCAGCAAGACCCCACCGCGCCGCCAAACCCTGCTGTTCTCGGCCACTTACCCGGTGAGCATCAAGCAGCTGGCCTCGAAGTTCATGCGCGCGCCGCAGCAAGTGAAAGCCGAAGCGTTCCACTCCGACGATCAGATCGAACAGCGTTTCTACGAGATCTCGCCGGAAGAGCGCATGGACGCCGTGACCAAAGTACTGGCGCACTTCCGTCCAGCCTCCTGCGTGGCCTTCTGCTTTACCAAGCAGCAAGTGCAGGAAACCGTGGATCACCTGACATCCAAGGGCATTTCCGCCGTCGGCCTGCATGGTGACCTGGAACAGCGCGACCGTGACCAAGTGCTGGCGATGTTCGCCAACCGCAGCACGTCGGTGCTCGTTGCTACGGACGTTGCCGCACGCGGTCTGGACATCGACTCGCTGGACATGGTGATCAACGTCGAACTGGCCCGCGACTCGGAAATCCACATTCACCGCGTCGGCCGTACCGGTCGTGCTGGCGAAACCGGCATCGCCATCAGCCTGGTGGCACCGTCCGAAGCGCACCGCGCCCAGGCCATCGAGCAACTGCAGAAGTCGCCACTGAACTGGGATCAACTGGACAACCTCAAGCCACAAAGCGGTGGTCCGTTGCTGCCGCAGATGAGCACCCTGTGCATCGCTGCCGGCCGTAAAGACAAGGTTCGCCCTGGCGACATCCTCGGCGCGCTGACCGGTGAAGCCGGCATCCCGGGTGCCCAGGTCGGCAAGATCGCGATCTTTGACTTCCAGGCCTTCGTGGCCGTGGAGCGCGGGATCGCCAAGCAGGCGTTGCAGCGTTTGAACGACGGCAAGATCAAAGGCCGTTCGTTGCGCGTGCGCATCCTGTAAAGATCTCCAACTTAAGGGAGATCCACATTTGACTGTATTCCAAATCAGAAAATGTATGAGGACACCGTTTTGCGCTCGACCGAAGTTGTGATCATTGGCGCCGGCGCCGCGGGCTTGATGTGCGCACTGACCGCCGCCGGGCGTGGGCGCAAAGTGATGTTGATCGACCATGCGAACAAGGCCGGCAAGAAGATCCTGATGTCCGGCGGTGGCCGCTGCAATTTCACCAATATGTACACCGAGCCGGCCAACTTCCTGTCGCACAACGCGCATTTCTGCAAGTCCGCCCTGGCGCGCTACACCCAGTGGGACTTTATCGGGTTGGTGGCCAAGCACGGCGTGCCCTATCACGAGAAGAAGCTCGGCCAGTTGTTCTGCGATAACAAGTCCAGCGACATTCTCGGCATGCTGCTCGATGAGTGCATCCAGGTCGGTGTGAGCCTGCACCTGGACACGTCGGTCCAGGAGATTGCCAAACTGGAAGCCGGTTATCAGTTGCAAACCACCTTGGGTGAGCTGCGCTGCGAATCCCTGGTGATCGCCACGGGCGGCCTGTCGATTCCGACCCTGGGCGCCACTGGGTTCGGTTACCAAGTGGCCAAGCAATTCGGCCATGAATTGCTGCCGACCCGCGCCGGGCTGGTGCCGTTCACCATCACCGACCAGCTCAAGGATCTGTGCGGCGAGTTGTCCGGCACCTCGGTGGATTGCCTGGTCAGCTGCAACGGCCAGAGCTTTCGCGAGAACATCCTGTTTACCCACCGTGGCCTGAGCGGGCCGGCGATCTTGCAGATATCCTCGTACTGGGAGCCCGGCGACACGGTGGAAATCAACCTCCTGCCCGACCACGACGCCCACACCTGGCTGCAACAGCAACAGGTCGAGCGCCCCAACAGCGAGCTGAAAACCCTGCTGGGCGAGATCTTCACCAAGAAGATGGCGAACCTGCTGGCGGAGACCTGGTTTGTGTCCAAGCCAATGAAGCAGTACACCCATGCCGAGATTGCCGATATCGCGCAAAAGCTCGGCAGCTGGCAACTGGTGCCGGCGGGCACCGAGGGTTATCGCACGGCGGAAGTGACGTTGGGTGGGGTGGATACGCGGGAAGTGTCGTCCAAGACCATGGAGTCGCTGAAAAGCCCTGGCCTGTACTTTATCGGCGAAGTGCTGGATGTGACCGGCCACCTGGGCGGCTTCAACTTCCAGTGGGCGTGGGCGTCGGGTTACGCCGCCGCACAGTACGCCTGACTAAAGGATGTACTCGATCAAACTGTGGGAGCTGGCTTGCCTGCGATGACGGTGAGCCAGGCAACGCTAATGCTGAATGTGCCGACGCCATCGCAGGCAAGCCAGCTCCCACATTCGATTTGTGGTGTGGCCGGAATAAATTTTGCTGTTGGATGTGATCGTCACGCTTGCCGTGGCGTCCTTGATAGCTCAATTTAGCGGCATCGTCCCGGAAGACTCCAGACTTCATGTCATCAACCTCGTTCAAGCAGTCCATGCGGCGCCTGTGGGCGCTGGATAAATTCAGCTACAGCATTCGGGTGTTCATCGCCCTCACCGGCAGCATGGCGCTGTGCTGGTATCAGGATGAAATGACACTGCTGATCCCGCTGTTCCTGGGGATTATCGCCAGCGCCTTGGCCGAGACCGATGACAGTTGGCAAGGCCGTCTCAATGCCCTGGCGGTGACGCTGGTGTGTTTCAGCATCGCCGCGCTGTCGGTGGAGCTGCTGTTCCCTTATCCCTGGATCTTCGCGATCTCCCTGGCCCTGGCCACCTTCTGCCTGACCATGCTCGGCGCCTTGGGCGAACGGTATGGCGCGATTGCATCGGCGACGCTGATCCTGTCGGTGTACACCATGATCGGCGTGGACCAGCGCGGTGGCGCCGTCTCCGATTTCTGGCACGAGCCGTTGCTGCTGGTGGCTGGCGCCGCCTGGTATGGCGCGCTGTCGGTGCTGTGGCAAGCGTTGTTTTCCAACCAGCCGGTGCAGCAGAGCCTGGCGCGGCTGTTTCGCGAATTGGGGCGTTACCTCAAGCTCAAGTCATCGTTGTTCGAACCGATCCGCCAACTGGATGTTGAGGCGCGTCGCCTGGAACTGGCCCAGCAAAATGGGCGAGTCGTTGCCGCGCTGAATGCGGCGAAGGAGATCATCCTGCACCGCGTCGGCAATGGCCGCCCTGGTTCGAAAGTCAGCCGCTACCTCAAGCTGTACTTCCTGGCCCAAGACATCCACGAACGCGCCAGCTCGTCCCACTACCCCTACAACGCCCTGGCCGACGCCTTCTTCCACAGCGACGTGCTGTTCCGTTGCCAGCGCCTGCTGCGCCAACAGGGCAAGGCCTGCCAGACCCTGGCCGAATCGATCCAACTGCGCCAGCCATTCATCTATGACGACAGCTTCGCCGAAGCCTTGGGCGATCTGAACGCCTCCCTGGAACACCTGCGCATCCAGAGCAACCCGGCCTGGCGCGGCCTGCTGCGCTCGCTGCGCGCCCTGGCGGCCAACCTGTCCACCCTGGACCGCCTGCTGGGCGACGCCAGCAACCCCGACAGCCTGGCGGATGCTACCGACAGCAACCTGCTGGACCGCGCCCCGCGCAACCTCAAGGAAATGTGGACACGCCTGCGTACGCAGATGACCCCCACCTCCTTGCTGTTCCGCCATGCCTTGCGCCTCTCCCTGGCGCTGACCGTGGGCTACGGCATGCTGCATGCAATTCACGCCTCCCAAGGCTACTGGATCATCCTGACCACGCTGTTCGTGTGCCAGCCCAACTACGGCGCCACCCGCCGCAAACTCGGCCAGCGGATCATCGGTACCGCCATCGGGCTAACCGTGGCTTGGGCGCTGTTCGATCTGTTCCCAAGCCCACTGGTGCAGTCGATGTTCGCCATCGCGGCCGGCCTGGTGTTCTTTATCAACCGTACCACCCGCTACACCCTGGCCACCGCCGCGATCACCTTGATGGTGTTGTTCTGCTTCAACCAAGTGGGTGACGGCTACGGCCTGTTCCTGCCGCGCCTGTTCGATACCTTGCTGGGCAGCTTGATTGCGGGCCTGGCGGTGTTCCTGTTCCTGCCGGACTGGCAGGGCCGCCGATTGAACAAAGTGCTGGCCAACACCCTGACCTGCAACAGCATCTACCTGCGCCAGATCATGCAGCAATACGCCGCCGGCAAAAGCGATGACCTGGCCTACCGCCTGGCCCGACGCAATGCGCACAACGCGGATGCGGCGCTGTCGACCACCCTGGCGAATATGCTGATGGAACCGGGGCACTTTCGTAAGGAGGCGGACGTGGGCTTCCGCTTCCTGGTGCTGTCGCACACTTTGCTCAGCTACTTGTCAGGGCTGGGGGCACACCGCGAGACCCAATTGCCAGCCGAGGTGCGGGAACACCTGATCGAAGGCGCAGGGAACACCTTGGCGGCGAGCATCGATGAAATCGCCACGGGGCTGGCGAACAAGCAGCCGATTGCGATTCAGAGCGATGCCGAGGAAGCGCTGGCGGTGGAGCTGGAGCAGATGCCGGATGAGATTGATGAGGGGCAGCGGCTGGTGCAGACACAGTTGGCGTTGATTTGCCGGCAGTTGGGGCCACTGAGGACATTGGCTGCGCATCTGATCAAGGACACCCGTGCGGCTTAGACCGCTTTCGCGAGCAAGCCCGCTCCCACACTTAACCGCGCCCATCCTTTGGAATGTGGTCGAATGTGGGAGCGGGCTTGCTCGCGAAGAGGCCCGCAAGAACCCTACATCCCATGCTGCTTCATCAACCGCGCATAACTGCCATCGGCCTTCATCTTGGCAATCTCCCGGTCAAAGCTGGCGACGATCTGCGCATGCTCGGGGTTCTTCAAGCTCACCAGGATATGCAGGCTGTTTTCGCTCAAGGGCTTGGGTAAGAACTCCACTGTATTGCGCACCCGCGTCGATTCGCGGGACAAGTAATACCGCGCCACATATTCATCCTCCACCGTCAGCCGCACCCGCTGCGCCGCGAGCATGCGCACGGCCATGGCGAAGTTATGCACCGGCACTTTCTGTAACTGCGCATCGCCATCGAACGCCGCCGAATAGGCATACCCGCGCACCACGGCAATGGGGTAGTCGTGCAGTTGCTCAAGGTTCTGGAATTCGATGGGATCGTCACGTCGCTTGATGAAACGCACGCGGTTGAGCAAGTACTCACCGGAGAACTGCCCCAGCTGTGTGCGCGCATCGTCGTACCAGGCGTTCACCAATACGTCATAACGACCGTCGCCAACGCCCATCAACGCGCGAGCCCAGGGCACCTGTTCGAAATCACTGGCATAACCCGCGCGGGCCAGGGCGGTGCTGACGATGTCGGTGGCCAGCCCGCCATTGATCAAGGTGGCGTCGGTAAAGGGTGGCCAGGCATCCGCTACCAGGCGCAGACGCTGTGCGAAGGCCGGCTGAGCCAGCAATAACACTCCAATCAAAGCAACGGCACGAGAGAATCGCGGCATGCTCAAAGTCCTTGGCAGGCTAGCTCAGGCGAGACCTGAGGTTCTAACAGTAGCTCAGATTACACAAAGAAAGCGGCGCCGCACGCACTCAATGATGGCAAATTGATTTCACTCACAAAAATAGTCGATTTAGACACAAATGGCTGTCGCGCTTACTATCCGCAGCAGACATTTAATAAGAGAACATGCCATGACAATTGAATGGGTCTGCAAGCACCACGATGACCTGGGCAAGGAGCAGCTTTACGCCATCCTGCGCCTGCGCAACGAGGTCTTCGTTGTCGAGCAGAAATGTGCTTACCAGGACCTCGACGGGCAGGACTTGTCGGGCGACACCCACCACCTGATGGCCTGGCAGGATGACCAACTGGTGGCCTACCTGCGCCTGCTGGACCCGGAATCACAGGGCGGTGATGTGGTCATCGGTCGCGTGATCGTGGCGTCGGTAGCGCGCGGCACTGGGCTGGGGCATCAAATGATGGAAGAGACACTCAAGCGGATCGGCGATATCTGGCCGCAGACGCCGATTTTCCTGTCAGCCCAAGCGCATTTGCAGGGGTATTACGGGCGATACGGATTTGTGGTGGCCGGAGAGGAATACCTTGAGGACGATATTCCGCACATTGGCATGAGAAAGGACTAGGGATAACCCAGCACCTGCTTGATCAGCCCAAGGTTCGCCTCGATCCAGCGCCGATCAATGGCCCCCCAACTGCGAATCCGATAGTGCCCGGCATGGTTGCGGGCACCGTCTTCCTGCTCGAATTCACACAGGATATCCAGGTCAGCCAACGCCGCAATCGTATCCTGGGCCGTGCGCCGGGGCATGCCGGTGACGTCGGTCAGCGCCGGGACATTGCTGGCTTGCCCGCTGTCGATCAGGTAAGCCACGTACAGGCGGCGGTAGAAGCTGCTCTTGGTCTTGCTCACATCCATGGTCGGTCGCCTTGTGCGGTCAGGGTTTGCCCTGCAGGTCGCGGTACGTGAGGTAGACGCGCAGGTCGAATTCCACCTGATGGTAGCCCGGCATCATGTACTCACAGAGTTTGTAGAACGCTTTGTTGTGGTCCGATTCCTTGAAGTGCGCCAGTTCATGCACCACGATCATGCGCAGGAACTCCGGCGCGGCCTCCTTGAACAGGGCCGCAATGCGGATCTCTTTCTTGGATTTAAGGTTGCCGCCCTGCACCCGCGAGATGGTGGTGTGCAGGCCGAGGGCACGGTGGGTCAGGTCCAGACGGTTATCGAACAACACCTTATCGATGGCCGGGGCATTGCGCAGGTGTTCCTGCTTCAGGGCCAGGGCGTAGGCGTACAACGCCTTGTCGCTCTGCACGGCGTGGCGTTCGGGGTAACGTTGTTCCAGGTAGGCACCCAATTGGTCCTTGGCGATCAATTGGCGCACTTGCTCTTGCAGAGCGGCGGGATAGGCCTGGAGGTATTTCAGCGCGGTCATGGGGTCTGCAACAGGGTTCGAATGGGCGCCAGTGTAGCGAATTCAGCACGCGCGAGCGCGCGACCAATCAGCCACTTCCTCAGCCATCAACGGCGACGCCGCTATCGGGCCCTGTATAAACGGGCAACCATTGGCCTTGAGCCATCGGGCTTGCTCTTGGGTTTCTACCCCTTCAGCCACTACCACAACATCAAAATGCCCGCACAGCTCGATGATACTGCGCGCCATCACCGCATCCCGCGCCGAGTCGGGCAGGCGCGCGACCAGTTGTGGGTCGAGCTTGAGGGTGTCGAAGGCCAGATCACGCAGATGCGCCAGGGAACAATTGCCCAGGCCAAAATCATCCAGGGCGGTGCGCACACCAATCTGGCGCAACAACTTAAGCTGTTTGGTCGACTCCTCCAGGTTACTCATTAGGCAGTCTTCACTGATTTCCACCTCCAGCTGTCGACCCTGCAACCCATGTCGCTCAATGACCTGCTGCAACTGGGCCGCCAGATTAGGCATATTGAACTGGCTGCTGCTCAGGCTCACGCTCAGCACCAGCTCCTCATCGAACGCCGATTGCCAGGCCTGACGCTGGGCGGCGACCTGCTGGTAGATCCAGGTACTCAACTGGCTGATCAGCCGCGCTTCTTCAAGCAACGGCAGGAACAAACCCGGCGGCACATCGCCGACGCTCGGATGCTGCCAGCGCAACAGCGCCTCGACACCGCGTAGACGCCCGCCTTCCAGGGACACCTGGGGCTGGTAAACCAGAGTGAAATCCTTGTTTTGAATCGCCGTGCGCACGCTGTCTTCGAGCATCAGCCGAGAGCGGGCGCGCCCGTTCATTTCCTGATCGTAATAACGGTATTGCTGACGCCCGGCGCGCTTGGCCTCGTACATGGCAATGTCAGCCGCACGCAACAGACCGCTCAAGTCCGAACCACACTCCGGGAACATCGCAATGCCGATACTGACGCCCAGCATCACATCCAGGCCGTCGATCTGCTGGCACACCGATACTCGTTCGATCAGTTTTTCCGCAATCTTCGCGGCTTGCTCTGGAAATTCCAGCTCCAGCAACGCCGTGAATTCATCCCCGCCCATCCGCCCGAGCATGTCGCCGGATCGCAAACAGGCCTGCATCTGTTCCGAGACCCAGCGCAACACCCGGTCTCCTGCGTCGTGCCCCAACGAGTCATTGACCCGTTTGAAGCCATCCAGGTCCAGGTACAGCAACACCAGGGACTGCTCGCTACGCTCACTGCGCAGCAGCATGTTCTCCACCGCCTGATGAAAGCCACGCCGGTTCAACAACCCGGTCAACGGATCGGTCACCGCCTGGAACTCCAACTGCTGATGCAAATGGCGCACTTCAGACATGTCCAGCACCGTCACCACCATGGCCTTCTGCTCGGCGGGCAACGGCGCGCATGACAGCGCCACCGGTACCTGCTGACCGCGACCGGTGCGTAAAATAGCGTCGTGCTGACGCCAGGTTTCGCCTTTGCGATAAGCCTCGAACATCGGGAACCCCAGCCAGGCCGGTACATGCGGTTTTTGCAGGAAACTCAGGAAGCTCTCACCCTGCAATTCGTTCATGGTGGCATTCAGAAGCCGCGAAATAGCCGGGTTGGCGTACTCGATCACACTCCCTTCACCCACCACCAGAATGCCCTCGGCGGCGTTATCCAGCACCGATGCATTAAAGGCGCGGGCGGACTCTAGGTCATGGCTCAAGCGCTGCAAGGCACGGCGATTGCGCTGATGCTCCAACAGAGCCTGGACCTTGGGCTTGAGAATGTTCGGATCAAACGGCTTGAACAGATAATCGACGGCGCCACTGGCATAACCCTCCAGCACTGCCGCGGGGGACTGGGCGTTGGCCGTAAGAAAGATGATAGGCGTCATGCACGTGCGTTGGCTGCCGCGCATCAGCCGCGCCACCTCAAAGCCATCCATGCCAGGCATGCGCACGTCCAGCAAGACCAGATCGACGTCGTGGGCGAGCAACAATTCCAAAGCTTCCAGGCCAGAACCTGCGGTGATCACCCGCCAGTCTTCACGCTGCAAGAGCGCACGCATACTGACTAGGTTTTCGGGGTAGTCATCGACCACCAAAAGAACTGAACTGCCATCGGCGTGGTGTGGAGCGCATTCCATGCTACGTCTCTTCCTAGGGAGCCACTCCGGTCAATTCTGACAGAAAACCCGGACAAACTCTGAGGCCTCACTCTAGCCCCGCTTCCAAAAAAGCAGAAGTAACGACGGTGCCATCATTGCGCCAATTTTCAGGAAGCCGACTAACGGTAACCCGCTACAGCCCGCGATTCCTGGGAAACATGGCTTTTTGGCATTCCCTTGACGCCAATAATTTGCCATCGACCATTTAACAAGATGGTTAACACCACCTATAAAGAACCTGTCTGGCCCACGGGCCAAAGCCTTCACCTTCTGTAAAAAGGCAAATGCCATGATCGACCTTTCCACCTGGAACCTGAGCATTCCGGTCGGCTCCCCGCCCGCCACCATCGACACTCCGAAACTGATGAATGGTTTCAACGACCAGTATTTCCAGGCCGAAGGCAGCAACGTGCAATTCTGGACCCCTGTCACCGGCACCCGCACCGAAAATGCCGTTTACCCGCGCAGCGAATTGCGTGAGACCTACGCCGATGGACGGCTGCGTAACTGGACCTATCCGGATGCGGACAACTTCCTGCGCGCGACCTTGGCAGTCAACCAAGTGCCCTCCACCGGCAAAATCGTGATTGGGCAGATTCATGCCTATGACAGCCAAAAGCCGCTGATCAAACTGGAGTATCAATTCAAGGAAAAAACCCAGACAGGCAACATCGTCGCCAAAGTCCGCATGCGCCCGGATGAGGATGAAGGGCGGGTAATCATCGTGGCGTCGAACGTGCCACTGGAGAAGAGCTTCACTTACGTGATCAACCTCAACAAAGCCGGGCTGCTCAGTGTGTATGCCGCCGATGGTGAGTGGAATGAGCGCATTGGCGCTGCGTGGGGGGCGAAGCCGTTGTACTTCAAGGCAGGAGCGTATGTGCAGGACAACAGTGGGGATAGCAAGGAAGGTGCACGGGTGACGTTTGCGAAGCTGGATATCGATCACGACTGAATACCAACCACAAAAAAGCCCGCATCACTGCGGGCTCCTTTTAAACGCTGAGGCTTAATTCACCTTGGCGTTCAACTCACCTTTCAAATAACGCTGATACATCGCTTCCAACGAGATCGGCTTGATCTTCGAAGCGTTACCGGCAGTGCCAAACGCTTCGTAACGCGCAATACACACGTCACGCATCGCGGTCACGGTAGCGCCGAAGAATTTACGCGGGTCGAACTCGCTCGGGTTGGTGGCCATCAAGCGACGCATCGCACCAGTGGACGCCAGGCGCAGGTCTGTGTCGATGTTGACCTTGCGCACGCCGTACTTGATGCCTTCGACGATTTCTTCAACCGGTACGCCGTAGGTTTCTTTGATGTCGCCGCCGTACTGGTTGATGATCGCCAGCCACTCTTGCGGCACCGAGGAAGAACCGTGCATCACCAGGTGGGTGTTAGGGATGCGTTTGTGGATTTCCTTGATGCGGTCGATGGCCAGCACGTCGCCGGTAGGTGGCTTGGTGAACTTGTAGGCGCCGTGGCTGGTGCCGATGGCGATCGCCAGGGCGTCAACTTGGGTCTTCTTCACGAAGTCAGCAGCTTCTTCCGGGTCAGTCAGCATCTGGCTGTGATCCAGCACGCCTTCGGCGCCGATGCCGTCTTCTTCGCCGGCCATACCGGTTTCCAGGGAACCCAGGCAGCCCAGCTCGCCTTCAACCGACACGCCGCAGGCGTGGGCCATGGCAACGGTTTGTTGAGTGACGCGTACGTTGTACTCGTAATCGGTCGGGGTCTTGCCGTCTTCGCCAAGGGAGCCGTCCATCATGACCGAGCTGAAGCCCAGTTGGATGGAGCGCTGGCACACGTCCGGGCTGGTGCCGTGGTCCTGGTGCATGCACACCGGGATGTGCGGGAATTCTTCGATCGCGGCGAGGATCAGGTGACGCAGGAACGGAGCACCGGCGTATTTGCGGGCACCGGCCGAAGCCTGGACGATCACGGGGGAGTCGGTCTTGTCAGCGGCTTCCATGATGGCGCGCATCTGCTCAAGGTTGTTGACGTTAAAGGCTGGGACGCCGTAGCCGAACTCGGCTGCGTGGTCCAGCATTTGACGCATGCTGATAAGTGCCATTGTGTTGTCTCTCCCGGTCGAGGGTCGTTAATCGTGCAAGCCTGCCGTAGCGGCGGCTGCTATTCAAGTTATTGCCGGTCAGGTTTTACATGCCTGGCCTGCTGAATCGTTTTTTCAGGCGGGCTCAACACCTATCTCACTTTGAAACCGGCTCAATGTGGGAGCGGGCTTGCTCGCGAAAGCGGTGAAAAGCAGCTAGCGGATTCGGTGACTGATACACCGCATTCGCGAGCAAGCCCGCTCCCACACTTGGGCCTCATCAACTTTGAGATCGTGATCTCTCTATTGAGCCTTGCAGCCGCGGCCGATCAAATCATCGGTGGCCACCCAGTAAACCAGGCCTTCCTCACCTTTTGTGTGAAACGCCAATTGGTCGTTGGCATACAGCACGCCCGAGGCAGCGACGTCCTGTTTAAGACGGTAGATCTGGTCGGAACCGCCGAGGCGCAACTCCACCTCGGATTTAGCCTGGTTGGCGAAACGCCAGTTGACCTCGGCCTTGCTGTCGCAGGTCCAAGTGGTCCACTTGTCGGCAGTTTCTGCCTTGCTGTCGAACATGTTCATGCTGCTGCAGCCGGCCAACAAGGCCAGAGCTGCCAGGGCGAAAACGCCTTTCATTGCCAATCCTCACAGTGCGACCCGGAGGCCGCCGCTGCTGTCGGTTAGTTGATCAGACCCGTCAAGGGCAACCCTGTTCCTGACCGTTGGGCGCGGAGTCGTATTTCTCCAGCCGTTCGTTGCCGATGCGTTTGTTGATCACCGGCATGGTCTCGGCTTGCCAGTCCGCCTGGTAGCAGCTTTTTTTCTGCTGCGCCGCAGGCTTTCCAGCTTCCGGCTCCGCATTTGGCGTGCTGCCGCAGCCAGCCAGCAGGCCCGCTGCGATCACCATTGCCAACGACTTGGTCATAGGAACACTCCTTTTCCGGATCACGAGCCTCAGCCTTTGGCTCGGGTTTCCAACACTTCAACGGCGGGCAGTACTTTGCCTTCGACGAATTCGAGGAAGGCGCCACCACCGGTAGAAATGTAGGAGATCTGGTCAGCAACGCCATATTTATCGATGGCCGCCAGGGTGTCGCCGCCGCCGGCGATGGAGAATGCCGAGCTTTCAGCGATGGCCTTGGCCAGCACCTTGGTGCCGTTGCCGAACTGATCAAACTCGAACACACCCACCGGACCGTTCCACAGGATGGTCTGGGAGGCTTTCAGCAGTTCAGCGAAGTTGGCTGCGGTTTGTGGGCCGATATCCAGGATCATGTCGTCGGCGGCCACATCCGCGATCAGCTTGACGGTGGCTTCGGCGCTTTCGGCAAATTCCTTGGCGACCACTACGTCCACCGGCAGTGGCACGCTGACTTTCGCGGCGATGGCACGAGCAGTGTCGAGCAAATCCGGCTCGTACAGGGACTTGCCCACGGGATGCCCGGCTGCGGCCAGGAAGGTGTTGGCGATACCGCCGCCAACGATCAGCTGGTTGCAGATCTGGCTCAGGCTGTTGAGCACGTCCAGCTTGGTGGACACCTTGGAACCGGCCACGATGGCGGCCATTGGTTGGGCCGGAGCCCCCAGGGCCTTGCCCAGTGCGTCCAGTTCAGCGGCCAGCAGCGGGCCAGCGGCAGCAACTTTGGCGAACTTGGCCACGCCATGGGTCGAGCCTTCAGCGCGGTGGGCGGTGCCGAACGCGTCCATCACGAACACGTCGCACAGCGCCGCATATTGCTGGGCCAGTTCGTCGCTGTTCTTTTTCTCGCCTTTGTTGAAGCGCACGTTTTCGAACAGCACGATGTCGCCAGCCTTCACGTCAACGCCGCCCAGGTAGTCAGCCACCAGCGGCACGTCGCGGCCAAGGGCTTTGCTGAGGTAATCGGCGACGGGCTTGAGGCTGTTTTCGGCGGAGAACTCACCTTCGGTCGGACGACCCAGGTGGGAGCAGACCATCACGGCCGCGCCTTTTTCCAGGGCCAGCTTGATGGTCGGCAGCGAGGCCAGGATTCGCGCATCGCTGGCGACAACACCGTCCTTGACTGGGACGTTGAGGTCTTCGCGGATCAGTACGCGCTTACCTTGCAGATCGAGGTCGGTCATCTTCAACACGGTCATGGGTCGCAGTTCCTGAATTACTGTTGAGGTTGTTTAGAGGCGATGTGCAGATAATGTTCCGCAACATCCAGCATTCGGTTGGCAAAACCCCATTCGTTGTCGAACCAGGCCAGGATATTCACCAGCCTTGGGCCGGAAACGCGGGTCTGGCTGGCGTCGACAATCGCCGAATGCGGGTCATGGTTGAAATCGCAACTGGCGTGGGGCAACTCGGTATAGGCCAACAGGCCTTTGAGCGGGCCGCTGGTGGCGGCGTCGCGCAGGATCCGGTTGACCTCCGTCGCATCGGTGTCGCTGACGGTTTGCATGGTGATGTCCAGGCAGGACACGTTCACCGTCGGCACCCGTACGGCTTTGGCCTGGATTCGCCCGGCAAGTTCCGGCAACAGTCGCTCAATGCCGCGCGCCAGGCCGGTGGATACCGGAATCACCGACTGGAACGCCGAGCGCGTACGGCGCAGGTCTTCGTGGTGATAGGCATCGATGACCGGCTGGTCGTTCATCGCTGAGTGAATCGTGGTGATCGACACGTAGTCCAGGCCGATCGCCTGATCCAACAGACGCAACAGCGGCACGCTGCAGTTGGTGGTGCAGGAGGCGTTGGACACCAGCAGTTCATCGCCAGTCAGGCAGTCCTGGTTGATGCCGTAGACGATGGTGGCGTCGACATCTGCCTCGCTGGCCATCGGCTGGGAAAACAGCACACGGGGTGCGCCGGCGTCGAGAAAACGCTGGCCATCGGCACGGGTGTGGTAGACACCGGAACATTCCAGCACCAGGTCAACGCCCAATGCCGTCCAGTCGATGCCTTCGGGGGTGGCACTGCGCAAGACCTGCACGCAGTTGCCATTAATGTGCAGACAATCGCCTTCGACCCGCACTTCGCCGGGAAAGCGGCCGTGGGTGGAGTCAAAGCGTGTCAGGTATTCGATGCTCGCCATGTCGGCAAGATCATTGATCGCAACAATTTCAAACCCGGCATCCGCCCCTCGCTCGAACAGAGCACGCAAGACGCAACGACCAATGCGGCCGTAGCCGTTGAGTGCAACTTTGTAGCGACGCGGTTGAGGCATGGGGTTCTCGATTACCTTGGGTAAAAGGGTAGCTGTTAGACCGCATTCGCGAGCAAGCCCGCTCCCACAGTTGAAATGCATTCCAATGTGGGAGCGGGCTTGCTCGCGAAGAGGCCAGTACAGCCACCTCAATCTACAGCTTAGTCTTCCAGCAGCTCTTCAGCCTGACCCAGGATATTTTCCAGGGTGAAACCGAACTCTTCGAACAATGCTGGCGCCGGCGCCGACTCACCGTAGGTGGTCATGCCGATCACACGGCCTTCCAGGCCCACGTACTTGTACCAGTAGTCGGCGTGAGCCGCTTCGATGGCGATACGCGCACTGACCTGCAATGGCAGGACCGATTGCTTATAGCCGGCGTCCTGGGCTTCGAACACGCTGGTGCACGGCATGGACACAACGCGTACGTTGCGGCCCTGGGCGGTCAGCTTGTCGTACGCCTGGACGGTCAGGCCCACCTCGGAACCCGTGGAGATCAGGATCAACTCCGGCTCGCCGATGCAGTCCTTGAGCACGTAGCCGCCACGGCTGATGTCGGCGATCTGTGCGTCGGTACGCACTTGGTGCTGCAGGTTCTGACGCGAGAAGATCAGCGCCGAAGGGCCGTCCTTGCGCTCGATGGCGTGTTTCCAGGCCACGGCGGATTCCACCGCGTCGGCTGGACGCCAGGTGTCCAGGTTTGGCGTGGTACGCAGGCTGGTCAATTGCTCGACCGGCTGGTGCGTAGGGCCGTCTTCGCCCAGGCCAATGGAGTCGTGGGTATACACGTGGATCACGCGCTTCTTCATCAGCGCAGCCATGCGCACGGCGTTACGGGCGTATTCCATGAACATCAGGAAGGTCGCGCCGTAAGGCACCAGGCCGCCGTGCAGGGACACGCCGTTCATGATGGCGCTCATGCCGAACTCACGTACGCCGTAGTACATGTAGTTGCCGCTGGCGTCTTCAGCCGAAACACCTTTGCAGCCCTTCCACAGTGTCAGGTTGGAGCCGGCCAGGTCGGCCGAACCGCCGAGGATCTCAGGCAGCAATGGGCCAAACGCGTTCAGGGTGTTCTGGCTGGCTTTACGGCTGGCGATGGTCTCGCCCTTGGCCGCGACTTCGGCGATGTAGGCCGAGGCTTTTTCCGAGAAGTCGGCAGGCAGGTCGCCGGCGAGGCGGCGGACCAGCTCGTTGGCCAGCTCAGGGAATTCGGCGGAGTAGGCTGCGAAACGCTGGTCCCACTCGGCTTCGGTGGCCAGGCCTTTTTCCTTGGCATCCCATTCGGCGTAGATGTCGGCCGGAATTTCGAACGGGCCGTGGTTCCACTTCAATGCTTCACGGGTCAGGGCGATTTCCGCGTCACCCAGTGGGGCGCCATGGCAGTCTTCTTTGCCCTGCTTGTTCGGCGAACCGAAACCGATGGTGGTCTTGCAGCAGATCAGGGTTGGCTGCGCGCTCTTGCGGGCGGTGTCGATGGCGGTCTTGATTTCTTCCGGATCGTGGCCGTCGACGTTGCGGATCACCTGCCAGTTGTAGGCTTCGAAACGCTTAGGGGTGTCATCGGTGAACCAGCCTTCGACTTCGCCGTCGATGGAGATGCCGTTGTCATCGTAGAAGGCAATCAGCTTGCCCAGGCCCAGGGTGCCGGCCAGGGAAGCGACTTCGTGGGAAATGCCTTCCATCATGCAGCCATCACCCAGGAATACGTAGGTGTGGTGGTCGACGATGTTGTGGCCTGTACGGTTGAACTGCGCGCCCAGGACTTTCTCGGCCAGCGCAAAACCAACGGCATTGGCCAGGCCTTGGCCCAGGGGACCGGTGGTGGTCTCGACGCCTGGGGTATAGCCGAATTCAGGGTGACCCGGAGTGCGGCTGTGCAACTGGCGGAAGCTTTTGAGATCGTCGATGGTGACGTCGTAGCCGGTCAGGTGCAGCAGCGAGTAGATCAGCATCGAGCCATGGCCGTTGGACAGCACGAAGCGGTCACGGTCGGCGAACGAAGGGTTGCTCGGGTTGTGTTTCAGGTAGTCACGCCAAAGCACCTCGGCGATATCCGCCATGCCCATCGGGGCACCGGGATGGCCGCTGTTGGCTTTTTGCACGGCATCCATGCTGAGTGCACGAATGGCGTTGGCACGCTCACGACGGCTGGGCATCGCTGATCTCCTGGGTTTGCTGAAAAGAAACGGAAAAAAGGACCGGCATTTTCCCTCAGCCACCGCCTGCGGGCAATGACAGATAGTCACTTGAGGACGTTTTTCCTGTGCTTTGGGCATCAATCCCTTGCAGAAACCTTTAACCGGTTCGTCTAACAGTTATAGCGGCGGCTTATAACCACCACTTATCGATCAATATCAAAACTTTTTGATATTGACCTTGCGATGCCCTCCACCCGTCACTAGACTGCTGGCCTTATGAATCTACCTATGCCCTCACTGCGCCCCGACGACGGCGATGAACTGGCAGCCTTGTGCAAGGCCGCTGGCGATCCGTTGCGTCTGAACGTGTTGCGCGCACTGGCCAACGATTCCTTCGGCGTACTGGAACTGGCACAGATCTTCGCCATCGGCCAATCGGGCATGAGTCACCACTTGAAGGTACTGGCCCAGGCCGACCTGGTAGCCACCCGCCGTGAAGGCAATGCGATTTTCTACCGCCGTGCGCTGCCCCATACCGAACTGCTGGGCGGCAAACTGCACGCTGCCCTGCTCGAAGAAGTGGACAACCTCAGCCTGCCAGGCGACGTACAGTCGCGCATCGGCCAGGTCCATGGGCAGCGCGCTGCCGCGAGTCAGGATTTTTTCGCACGGGTTGCCGAGAAGTTTCGCGCCCAGCAAGACCTGATTGCCGGTCTTGCCCAATACCGCGACAGCGTATTGGCGTTGCTCGACAAGCTGAGCTTCAGTGAAGAGGCCACGGCACTGGAAGTCGGCCCCGGCGATGGCGGTTTCCTGCCGGAGCTGGCGCGGCGCTTTCAGCAAGTCACAGCCTTGGACAACAGCCCGGCGATGCTGGAACTGGCGCGTCAGCTTTGTGAGCGCGAGTCACTGGGCAATGTCAGCCTGCAACTGGCCGACGCATTGAACAGCACGGCGTTAAAGGCCGACTGCGTGGTGCTGAACATGGTCTTGCACCATTTCGCCGCACCCGCCGACGCCCTCAAGCAAATGGCCGGGCTGCTGCACCCCGGCGGTAGCCTGTTGGTTACAGATTTATGCAGCCACAACCAGAATTGGGCCAGGGAGGCCTGCGGTGATCTCTGGTTGGGTTTTGAACAGGATGATCTGGCCCGTTGGGCCACCGCTGCGGGACTCGTTCCCGGGGAAAGCCTCTATGTAGGTTTACGTAATGGTTTCCAGATCCAGGTCCGCCATTTTCAGCGACCGGCTGGCGACACTCACCATCGGTAAATATCAGGAAAACATCGAGATGAGCGAATACTCCCTTTTCACCTCCGAGTCCGTGTCTGAAGGGCATCCGGACAAAATCGCCGACCAGATTTCTGACGCGGTGCTGGACGCCATCATTGCTGAAGACAAGTTCGCCCGTGTGGCGTGCGAGACCCTGGTGAAAACCGGCGTAGCGATCATCGCCGGCGAAGTGACCACTTCCGCCTGGGTTGACCTGGAACAGCTGGTGCGTGACGTGATCACCGACATTGGCTACAACAGCTCCGACGTCGGCTTCGACGGCGCGACCTGCGGCGTGATGAACATCATCGGCAAGCAATCGCCTGACATCAACCAGGGTGTCGACCGTGCCAAGCCTGAAGATCAAGGCGCCGGCGACCAAGGCCTGATGTTCGGCTACGCCAGCAACGAAACCGACGTGCTGATGCCTGCGCCGATCACTTTCTCGCACCAATTGGTACAGCGCCAGGCCGAAGCCCGTAAATCCGGCCTGCTGCCGTGGCTGCGTCCGGACGCCAAGTCCCAGGTGACCTGCCGTTACGAAGGCGGCAAGGTGGTGGGTATCGACGCGGTCGTGCTGTCGACCCAGCACAACCCGGACGTGTCCTACGCCGACCTGCGCGAAGGCGTCATGGAGCTTATCGTCAAGCACGTGCTGCCGGCCGAACTGCTGAGCAAGGACACCCAGTTCCACATCAACCCGACCGGCCAGTTCATCATCGGTGGCCCAGTGGGCGACTGCGGCCTGACCGGTCGCAAGATCATCGTCGACAGCTACGGTGGCATGGCCCGCCACGGCGGTGGTGCGTTTTCGGGTAAAGACCCGTCCAAGGTTGACCGTTCGGCGGCCTACGCCGGTCGTTACGTGGCCAAGAACATCGTCGCGGCCGGTCTGGCCGAGCGTTGTGAGATCCAGGTTTCCTACGCAATCGGTGTAGCCCAGCCTACGTCGATCTCGCTGAATACCTTCGGCACCGGCAAGATCAGCGATGACAAGATCGTCAAGCTGGTGCGTGAGATCTTCGACCTGCGCCCTTACGCGATCACCACCATGCTCGACCTGCTGCACCCGATGTACCAGGAAACCGCAGCCTACGGCCACTTCGGTCGTACCCCAGCGCAGAAGACCGTCGGCGACGACACCTTCACCACCTTCACCTGGGAAAAAACCGACCGCGCCAACGACCTGCGGATTGCCGCCGGCCTGTAATCGCTCTCGATGCACAAAAGCCCCGCCGGGTTATTCCGGCGGGGCTTTTTATTGCGCGATGATCTTCACGTTTTTTGGATCCAAACCTTGCAGGCCTAATGATGGCCCTCTAGAATCCGCGCCCTCTCGGGCCCTTTACCTTATTTGGATATTGCCCTGCGCCAGCCCGAGACAGACAAACGCGCAGGCAATCGAACATTGAGGTTTTTCATGCGCATCTCCACGCTCGCCCCTGCCGCCCTTCTCTTCAGCCTGTTCGCCCTGCCGGTAAACGCCGCCGACCTGAGCGCATTGAGTGGTGCCCTGAGCGCCCAACTGGGTGGCGGCAACGCTGGCGATTGCCAGAAACAAGCAGCCGATCTGCAAGCCAAGATCAATGCAGCTGAAGCCCAGAAGGACACCATGAAGGTGAAGGCCTTCAAAGCCGCGCAAGACCAGATCAACAAAGGTTGCAACAAACTTTCTGAAGCCCAGGCAAAAGCCGACGCGAAGCAGCAAACTCAAGAGGCGAAGGCCGATAAACCAGACGCCGTGAAGGCCCTGGGCGGTCTGTTCAAGTAAATAGAAATACCCAGTAAAAAGCCCCGCAGCGTCGGGGCTTTTTTGTGGCCGATCGGATCATTTAGGCTGGGCACCCTTTCCGAGCAAGGATGCTCATGATGCCTTTACTGCTAGCGCTTTTACTCAGCATTTTACCCTTCAGGGGGTGGGCCGAAGAGTGTCCCGACACAGCCCGGGCACAGGTCAACACACTGACCGAACAGATACGCCTCTGGGACGACAGCTACCACCGCCTCAACCAATCCCCCGTCAGCGACGAACTCTATGACCAGGCGCGCCAACGTCTGACCCACTGGCGCCGGTGCTTCCCTGAGTCCCCCCCGAAACCCGACAACCCCCTGGCGAGCTCACGCGGCACCCTACGCCACCCCATTGCCCATACGGGCCTTGAGAAACTGCTGGATGAACAGGCAGTCGGCGCCTGGCTGAGCACACGCCAGGATGTCTGGATTCAACCCAAGGTGGACGGTGTGGCGGTGACCCTGGTGTATCGACAAGGTCGCCTGCGCCAAGTCATCAGCCGGGGCGATGGCCTGATGGGCCACGACTGGTCGGCGTCCGCGCGCAGGATCCCCGGCATTGTCCAGCAGTTGCCGGAGCCCATCGACCTGGTGCTGCAAGGCGAACTCTATTGGCACCTCGACGACCACGTGCAATCGGCAAACGGAGGGCTCAATGCCCGCAGCAAGGTGGCCGGGCTGATGAACCGCCTCGAATTGAGCGACGCCGACGCCGCCGGCATCGGTCTGTTCGTATGGGCATGGCCCGAGGGTCCGGGGTCGTTTACCGAGCGTTTGGCCGCATTGGCACGCTGGGGTTTTACCGACAGCCGACGCTACAGTCAGCCCATTCGGGATATCGCCGAAGCCACGCACTGGCGCGCGTATTGGTACAACCATCCACTGCCATTCGCCAGCGATGGGGTGGTGTTGCACCAGGCACAGCGCCCGCCCGCCAGACGATGGAAGGCCAGCGAACCTTATTGGGCGGTCGCCTGGAAGTATCCGGCGGCCAAAGCCCTGGCGCTGGTGCGCAACGTACGATTCAAGATCGGTCGCACCGGACGCATCACACCCATGCTTGAGCTGGAACCGGTGCAGTTGGATGACCGCCAGATCAGTCGTGTGAGCGCCGGGTCATTGAAGCGTTGGCAAACGCTGGATATCCGCCCTGGCGACCAGGTCTCCATCAGCCTTGCGGGCCAGGTGATCCCCCGACTGGACGAGGTCATCCTGCGAAATGCTCATAGGGCCGACTTGGCGGCACCTGACCCTCGGGACTTTCATGCCTTGAGTTGCTGGCAACTGGACCCAGGCTGCGAAGAGCAACTGCTGGCGCGCCTCACCTGGTTGAGCGGCAATCAGGGCCTGGCGTTACCGCACATAGGTCGCGAGACTTGGAACGTATTGATCCAGGCCGGTCTAATCGCAAGCTTTCTCGATTGGTTAACCCTGGATGTGGCAGAGCTTGCTAACATTGAGGGCTTCGGTGATAGCAGCCGTACGCGAGTGCTCGAAAGCCTCAACAGCGCACGACAGCGGTCCTTTGCACAATGGCTCAAAGCCTTGGGCGTACCACCCGCGGCACGCAACAACCTGGAAGGCGACTGGCAGACGCTGGTCGCCAGAGACACCCAGGCCTGGCTGGCCATCGATGGCATCGGCCCGGGCCGCGCGGCGCAACTGAGCGCCTTTTTCCGCGACCCGCAAGTACAGGCCTTGGCAGACACATTACGCGTGGCCGGCATCGATGGGTTTTGAACCCGAGCCGACCATCAGATTGCGACCTTGGAGTCCCACATGAAATTTCTAGCCCCCTTTGCCCTGTTGACCGTCGCAAGCTTCATGGCCACCCCCCTGCTGGCCGCCGAAGAAGCCCCGCAGCTCACCGGTTGCGCCGCCAAGCGCCAAGCCATCAGCACCCAGATCGAACAGGCCAAGGCGCACGGCAACAGCGCCCAGCAAGCCGGTCTGGAAAAAGCCTTGAGCGAAGTCACCGCCAACTGCACCGAGGCGTCCTTGAAGAAGGAACGGGAAAACAAGGTGCTTGATGCCAAGCATGAAGTCAGCCGCCGTCAGGCCGACCTCGACAAGGCCATGAAAAAAGGTGACGCGGACAAGATCAACAAACGTAAGGACAAACTCGCCGAGTCCCGCAAAGAACTGCAGGACGCGGTGGAAGAGCTCGACCAGTAAAACCGGTCAGTGGTCTCGGAACTGCTTATGGCATGCGCTGCAGGCATCTTCGACTTTCTGCACTGCCGGCCCCAGGTTGCTCGCTTTGTATGGCTGAACCTGGCTGGCGATCACCAATTCACCGGTGGCCGCTTCAAGGTCGCGGGCCAGTTGCTGGAACTGCGCCTGCTTTTGCCAGACATCATCCTTGGCACTGGTGTGATCTTCTTCGCGCACGCTCGGAAAATGCTTCCAAGGCTCATGGGACAACGCGTCCAGCCTGACTGCGCCTTCGGCAAATTTAGCGCCGTCGAATGGGATCCGCCCGCGCAACATGCCGCCCAGGTCTTCGCCGGTTTTGAGCATCTGCTTGAAGATCGCCTTGCGCTGGCCCAGCGGCGAATTCGGATCCACGCCGCCACAGGCGGACAGTGTCAGGCAGGCCAGCAATACAACGGTCAGTTTTTTAAAAGTCATGGTGGCTTCGAGGTCACGGGAAACGGCGGCCAGTATCCTCGCCCCGCCCGTAAAGACCAATAGCCCTATTAATAATAAGGGTTGCCAAACAGCGCTGTGGCGCGGGCAATCGCTTCAGGAATTGTTTGTATGAATGTCACGTTGAAACCCTGGGGCCGCCGCCTGGCGTGGGCCCTGCCGATGATCGCGCTGCTGGCTGGCTGCGACGCGGGCAAAGAAACAGCCAAAGACGAAACGTCGAAACCCCACGCTGTCGCCACCTATGTGAGTGCGCCATGGGAAGCCTTGCCGGCAGTGTCCGACAGCGACCTGCTGGCGGGTTTTGAGTCCTGGCGCAGCGCCTGCCAGCGCCTCAAGGCCGACCCGGTGTGGGGCGCGACCTGTGCGGCAGCCGCGACGGTGCCGAGCAATGCCGTGGCGGTGCGCGGGTTTCTCAAGGAACGCCTGGATGTGTTCGGCCTACGCTCGGCTGACAACACCCCGAACGGCTTGATCACCGGCTACTACGAACCGGTCTACCCCGGAAGCCTGACCAAGACCGCCAAAGCCAACGTGCCGGTATACGGCGTGCCGGACGACCTGATTATCGTCAACCTGGAAAGTATCTACCCCGAACTCAAGGGCAAGCGCCTGCGCGGTCGCCTGGAAGGTCGCGTGCTCAAGCCTTACGACGATGCCAGCGTCATCAACGGCCAGGGCTCAACAGCCAAACCAATCGCCTGGCTGACTGACCCGATGGACCTGCAATTCCTGCAAATCCAGGGCTCTGGCCGCATCCAACTGGCCGGAGGGCGCCAACTGCGCATCGGTTATGGCGACCAGAACGGCTACCCCTATCGCCCGATCGGCCGTTGGCTGGTGGAACAAGGCGAGTTGAAGAAAGAAGACGTCACCATGGGTACCATCAGCGCCTGGGCCAAGTCGCACCCGCAGCGTATCCCGGAACTGCTGGCGAGCAATCCCAGCTATGTGTTCTTCAGCGCGCGCCCCGACAGCAACGAAGGCCCGCGCGGCTCCTTGAACGTGCCGCTGACCGCCGGCTACAGCGTGGCGGTGGATCGCAAGGTGATTCCTTTGGGCAGCCTGCTGTGGCTGTCGACTACCAAGCCAGACGGTTCACCGATCATACGGCCCGTCGCCGCACAGGACACCGGTGGTGCGATCACGGGTGAAGTGCGTGCGGATTTGTTCTGGGGTACCGGTGATACGGCCGGCGAACTGGCGGGGAACATGAAGCAGCAGGGGCAGATCTGGATGTTGTGGCCCAAGGGCGCAGCATTGCCGCACGTGCCGGATGCACCTGTCGGGAGCTGAAAGCGCTCTGCCAAACTCGGTTTATTGTGGTGAGCGGGCTTGCCCCGCTCGCCACAATAGCCCGCGCCATAGGGGCTCCGCTCGACCTTTAGATCGATACGAAGAAGAAACTCGCAATCAACGCCATCCCCACGAACCACACCAGCGACCGCAGCATCGCCCAGTCCGCCAGGTAGCAGATGATGTACAGCAGGCGGCTGGTGATAAACAGTACGGCCAGCACATTGATGGTCACCAATTCGGCCGTACCGGCCAGGTGCGCAATGATCACTGCGGCCGCGAAGGCCGGTGTGACTTCAAAACTGTTGAGCTGGGCACTGTGGGCACGCTTGGCAAACCCTTCAAGGGTGTCCAGGAACGCGCGGGGGTCGTGGTTCTGCCGTGGACCGAACTTGCCACCGCTGAACTTGGCCACACCCGTGCACAGGTAAGGTAGAAAAATTGCGATCAACACACACCAGAAAGCCACCGTCATCACACATTCCTTTTGTAGTTTTAAACAGCGATTAGAGTTTTAGCACTAAAAATACCAAACCGCACTCACCGCTATGAGCCCTGGCTCGCCCAAAGGTTCTATGGCGTTTTAGCCAATGCCTTGCAACATCGCGCCACAGGTGCGGTCCATCCACCCAATAACGCACTGCCACCCAACTCCAAGGACCCCGGATGCTTGAACTTGTCGCCGCCTTTATCTGCCTCACCACCCTGCTCACCTATGTGAACTTCCGCTTTATCGGCCTGCCGCCCACTATCGGTGTGATGGTCACAGCTTTGGTGTTTTCGCTGATCCTGCAAGGGTTGAGCGTTCTCGGCTACCCTGGCCTGGAAGAGCGCATCCAGCAGTTGATCGGCCAGATCGACTTCGGCGACCTGCTGATGAACTGGATGCTGTCGTTCCTGCTGTTCGCCGGCGCCTTGCACGTAAACCTTAACGACCTGCGCAGCTATCGCTGGCCCATCGGCCTGCTGGCAACCTTTGGCGTACTGATCGCGACGGTGGTGATCGGTAGCCTGGCGTACTACATCTTTGCCCTGTTCGGCTGGCACGTGAGCTTCCTTTACTGCCTGCTGTTCGGCGCGCTGATTTCACCTACCGATCCGATTGCCGTGCTGGGTGTATTGCGTACGGCCAATGCTTCGAAACCACTGAAAACCACCATCGTGGGTGAATCACTTTTCAACGACGGTACCGCAGTCGTGGTCTTCACCGTACTGCTGGGCATCGCACAACTGGGCGAAACCCCCACGGTCGGCGCCACCGCCATGCTATTCGCCCATGAAGCCATCGGCGGCGTGGCGTTCGGCGGCCTGATCGGCTACCTGGTCTACCTGATGATCAAGAGCATCGAGCAGCACCAGATCGAAGTGATGCTGACCCTCGCCCTGGTGATCGGCGGCTCGGCGATGGCCACCGAACTGCACGTCTCGGCACCGATTGCGATGGTGGTAGCCGGCCTGATCATCGGCAACCTGGGCCGCAAGCTGGCGATGAACGACATGACCCGTCGCTACCTCGACGGTTTCTGGGAGTTGCTCGATGACATGCTCAACGCCCTACTGTTCGCCCTGATCGGCATGGAACTGCTGTTGTTGCCGTTCAATTGGCTGCACGTGTTCGCCGCCAGCTTGCTGGCCGTGGCGATCCTGCTGTCGCGCCTGTTGACGGTGGCCCCGGCGATCCTGCTGCTACGGCGCTGGCGCACGGTGCCACGCGGCACCATCCGCATCCTCACTTGGGGCGGCTTACGCGGTGGTGTGTCGGTAGCGTTGGCTCTGGCACTGCCGCTGGGCCCGGAGCGTGACCTGCTGCTGAGCATCACCTACATCGTGGTGCTCTCGTCGATCCTGTTGCAGGGGTTGAGCATCGGCAAACTGGTCAAGCGCGTGACCCGGGACGAGCCCCAGGCTGCGCCGGACACTCACTGATCCTTGCTGATCTGCTGCGGATGCCTCGGGTCCGCAGCTTTCTTGTCCGGCAGGCTGCCTTCGCTGCGAATTTGCGCATGACTGATCAACGCAAAGATAAAGCTGCCGCCAATGATATTGCCTGCCAAGGTCGGGCCGGCGAACACCAGCCAGAAGTCCTTCCATGCCAGCTCGCCGGCAAACACCAGGTACGACACTTCCGCCGAACCCACCACGATATGCGTGAAATCCCCCAGGGCCATCAGGTAAGTGATCAAGATGATGATAAACATCTTGGCGCTTTCCATCGACGGGATCATCCACACCATGGTCGCAATCATCCAGCCGGAGATGATGCCCTTGGCGAACATCTGGCCAGCATCGTTCTCCATGATCTTGCGACCGATTTCGAGGAAGGCCAGGTCGGTCTTGGTATCGAAGATCGGCAGGTGCAACATCACATAGGCTACCAGCAGGGTGCCGCACAGGTTGCCGACCAGCACCACCGTCCATAGCCGCAACAGTCGCCCCGCGTTGCCCAGCGTGGGTTTGCTCATCACCGGCAACACGGCGGTCAGGGTATTTTCAGTGAACAATTGCTGGCGCGCGAGGATCACCGCCAGGAAGCCTGCGCAGTAACCGAAGCTGGCGATCACCTTGAAGGCTTCGCCCTCCGGCAGACGGGAGTTGAGCAACCCCATCGCCATCAGCGACAACCCCATGGTCAGCCCGGCAGCCAATGCGGACCACCACAACGCGGCGACACTGCGCTCCAGCTCCTGGTCACCCTGGGTGCGGATGATTTCATGCAACACCGCCGCACGGGGCGGCTGGTTTTTGTCCACGTCGTGCTGCTCTTCCTGCGACAGGTTGGGGGTTTTGCCTGCTTCGTCGGTGGTCATGATCATCCAGAGTCCAAGGGGTGCCTGTAGCTACGACACGCCGCCGCAATGGCTGTTCAGTGGCCAGGCAACTAAACCTGCACACGCCAGGCCTTGGCCTGCTCCACGGTGGTGGCACTGGACATCCGGTCCCAGGGTTTGTTGCGCGCCTTGTAGCGGTCGCTGATGGTATCGAGCACTCGGTTGAATTCAGTGGGCGTGGAAGACCACGCCAAATCCTGGGCCGCACGGTGTAACAGCTCTACATTGGCGTCGGGCTGGCCCGGCCGAAACAGCGAAGGGTAGATCACCTCCCGCGTGAAGCTTTCAGCTTTCATCGCAATATCACGCGCGCTCATCTCAGCGACAGCGCTGCCAATGACCTTGGACATCGGCAAGGCGCCCGACGCGATCTGCTTGGCTGCCACTTGCAACAACTGCTGGAAATTGCGCTGACTGGCGACATTGAGACGCCGCCCCAACCAATCGATTTGCTCGGGACGCCGGGCCAGAGCGTCGAGGTTACGCAGGGCCGATAAGATTTTCGGCGTGAACACCAGCGCGCCCTTCGCCTGGTTGGCTTCGATAATCGCGCCATCCAGGGCGTGCAACGCCTGTTGGGCGTTCTTGCGAAACGTCAGCACATCCGCGGCGGCGGGATCTTTTTGCAGCGCTGGTTGCACACTGGCGAGCATTGCATCGTCCATGGCCAACACGGCGTCATCCAGCGATTGGAACGAGTGGCGCTCAAGCGCGGTGCTGCGACGCTCCAGATGCGCGCCTACCGCCTGGCGCGCCTTCGCCTGCAGATGTTGCTTATGCTCATCCTGCATTGTGAAGTTGACCGTGCCCGTTAGCAGGCCTCGAAAATCACCTTTTTCCGTCTTCAGGGGCAATGTCACGATCTGCTCGGCGAACGCCTCAAGCTTTTTGTCCTGAAAGGCTCCCGCAGCCGAATGCGGAACACCGGTGATGCGGTCTGCCAAGCTGCTGAAAAAACTGCCACTGCGCGTTCGCGCATCAGCCGCGTCGGACTCGAACTTGACGATCAAGGACTCAGACTTGGTCAGGGGACTCTCGGGAAATGCCCGATCCACCACACCTGGCGCCGGTGTATTGAGCAGCATGCCGCCGTCCTTGAACGCGGTGGTTTCAGTTGAGGTTTGGAAACCATGCCCTCGCTCCTCCGGGCTTTTGAACACCAGCGGCAACGAGCCGGAAATATGCGCCGCCCGGGCGATATCCATCTGCGGGGTCAGGCTGGCATTGAACACCACCAACTGCGGACGGCCAGCAAACATGCCGGTGCCGGTAATGTTGAGCTGCTTGATCGCAGGAATATGCCGGCTCAACACGTCAAGATCGCCAAACGTAGGGGCGGCACCGGCACTCAATTTGTCAGCAATGCGCATGACTTCGCCCGGCCGGGTTTCCCGAGGGGTTTGCGCGATATGCTCCAGAATCGACTGGCGCGACTCGTTGCGGATCACTTCTTCAAGGGGTAATGCCTCGGTCTGCAGGCGCGGCAGCAAGGTCATTAGCAACTGAGAAATATTGCCGGCAGCGCCGGGAAAGCGACCGACCAGTTTGCCCAGTGTCGAACTGGCATCCTGCATCCAGGCCGTCACGGCGTCCTTGCTGTTCAGCAGGCTGGGCAAATCGATGCTGTCCGACAACCTGTCGAACGCTTGCGCCCCCATACCACTGGCAATCAGTGCCGCTGAAATCGCACCGGCAGATGAACCGGAGATCGATTGGATACCTTGCAGCTTCTGAGCATCCTCAAGTGCCCGCACCACCCCCGAGAAAGCAATGCCCTTGGCGCCACCCCCACTGAGTACAAGGCTGGTAACGGCGGGTGCCGATAAAAATACGTCTACCCGGCCCTGGTGATCACGCAGAAGCGTCACATTGCGCGCACCAACCCCCTCCACCAGAGGCGTCTCCACCGTTTGATGGGTCGGGGAGAAGGCCTCTTTATTCAATGAGGGTTGGAGTGTGGCGATTGCATTAAACACTTTCATGCACGGGCTCTCTCTACGGGATGTGGCCCTGAGTGATGAGAGCGCCTGCGAAAGATCCGCACGGAATGATTTGGTAAAGCAAATCACCCCACTGCGGGGTTACTCGGGAAGGCTATCGTCCTTGAACTGATCCTTCACGTACCGGATCTCGGTGCGACCGTGGGGTGCCGGCAAACCGTCTTCACCCAGGTTGACGAACACCATTTTCTCTACTGTGAGGATGCTTTTACGGGTGATCTTATTGCGCACTTCGCAGGTCAACGTGATAGAGGTGCGACCGAACTCGGTGGCGGTGATGCCCAGCTCGATGATGTCGCCCTGGCGCGAGGCGCTGACAAAGTTGATTTCGGAGATGTACTTGGTCACCACGCGCTGGTTGCCCAGTTGCACAATGGCGTAGATCGCCGCTTCTTCGTCGATCCAGCGCAGCAGACTGCCGCCGAACAGGGTGCCGTTGGGGTTGAGGTCTTCAGGTTTTACCCATTTGCGGGTGTGGAAGTTCATGGTCACTCCAAAGCGTCTTGCCGAATGATGGGCAACATCATGGCAGAGCGTGGGCCCAAGCTCTATGTGCCATTGCCTATCAACCCCATCAGCGATCTTCATATGGCCGACGGAAAGGCTTGGGAAGTCTGGCGCACAAGGCTATAATCGGCGCCGTTTCAAAACGGTCATCTCTGGTTGATACCGTTCTCCCGCCACCTGTCCGAGGGGCGCTGCAGCAGGTTCAACCTGTCAGGCTCGGATGGGGCGTTGTCCGGCCTGGTCCACCTGGCCTGATACTAAACGCACAACGGCGCCCATTCGCACACTACGAATGGAGGCTCTTCATGAGCGCAGTAAACACGCCTGCAGATTTCAACGACTACAAAGTCGCCGACATGTCCCTCGCCGCCTGGGGCCGTCGCGAAACATTCATCGCCGAATCCGAAATGCCTGCCCTGATGGGTCTGCGTCGCAAGTACGCCGCTGAGCAGCCGCTCAAAGGCGCCAAGATCCTCGGTTGTATCCACATGACCATTCAGACTGCCGTGCTGATCGAAACCCTGGTTGCCCTGGGTGCCGAAGTACGCTGGTCGTCCTGCAACATTTTCTCGACTCAAGACCAGGCCGCTGCCGCTATCGCTGCTGCCGGTATCGCCGTGTTCGCCTGGAAAGGCGAAACCGAAGAAGAGTACGAGTGGTGCCTGGAGCAAACCATCCTCAAAGATGGCAAGCCATGGGACGCCAACATGATCCTCGACGACGGCGGCGACCTGACCGAGCTGCTGCACAAGAAGTACCCGCAGATCCTCGACCGCGTCCACGGTGTGACCGAAGAAACCACCACTGGCGTGCACCGCCTGCTGGACATGCTGGCCAAGGGCGAGCTGAAAATCCCGGCCATCAACGTCAACGACTCGGTGACCAAGAGCAAGAACGACAACAAGTACGGCTGCCGTCACAGCCTCAACGACGCCATCAAGCGCGGCACCGACCACCTGCTGTCGGGCAAGCAAGCCCTGGTGATCGGCTACGGTGACGTGGGCAAGGGTTCGTCCCAGTCCCTGCGTCAGGAAGGCATGATCGTCAAGGTCTCCGAAGTGGACCCGATCTGCGCCATGCAAGCCTGCATGGACGGTTTCGAAGTGGTTTCGCCGTTCATCAACGGCCAGAACGACGGCACCGAAGCCAGCATCGACAAGGCCCTGCTGGGCAAGATCGACCTGATCGTGACCACTACCGGCAACGTGAATGTTTGCGACGCGAACATGCTCAAAGCCCTGAAGAAGCGCGCCGTTGTCTGCAACATCGGTCACTTCGACAACGAAATCGACACCGCTTTCATGCGCAAGAACTGGGCATGGGAAGAAGTGAAGCCACAGGTGCACAAGGTTCACCGCACCGGCGCTGGTGATTTCGACCCACAGAACGACGACTACCTGATCCTGCTGGCCGAAGGCCGCCTGGTTAACCTGGGCAACGCCACCGGCCACCCAAGCCGCATCATGGACGGCTCGTTCGCCAACCAGGTACTGGCGCAGATCTTCCTGTTCGGCCAGAAGTACGCCGACCTGTCGCCTGCGCAGAAAGCCGAGCGCCTGACCGTGGAAGTACTGCCGAAGAAACTCGACGAAGAAGTGGCCCTGGAAATGGTCCGCGGCTTCGGCGGCGTGGTGACTCAACTGACCAAGACCCAGGCCGACTACATCGGCGTGACGGTTGAAGGTCCGTTCAAGCCGCACGCTTACCGCTACTAAGTAACCGGCTCTCTCCCTATCGGAGCGGGCTTGTGTGAGAGCGGGCTTGCTCGCGAATACGGAGTGTCAGTCGGAGCAATCATGACTGACCCACTGCATTCGCGAGCAAGCCCGCTCCCACATTGACGGTGTAAGCCTTCCAGTTTTGAGTTTCCAAGGATACGACCATGTCCCAAGACCGTCGCTACAGCTTCGAGTTCTTCCCGACCAAGACCGATGCTGGGCATGAAAAACTGATGGCGACTGCCACGCAGTTGGCCAGCTACAACCCCGACTTCTTCTCCTGCACCTACGGCGCCGGCGGCTCGACCCGTGACCGCACGATCAACACCGTGTTGCAACTGGAAAGCCAAGTCAAAGTTCCCGCCGCTCCGCACTTGTCGTGCGTGGGCGACAGCAAGGACGACCTGCGCGGCCTGCTGACCCAATACAAGGCCGCCGGCATCAAGCGCATCGTCGCCCTGCGCGGTGACCTGCCCTCCGGCATGGGCATGGCCAGCGGTGAGCTGCGCTACGCCAATGACCTCGTGAGCTTCATCCGTGAAGAAACCGGCGATCACTTCCATATCGAAGTGGCGGCCTACCCGGAGATGCACCCCCAGGCCCGCAACTTCGAAGACGATCTGCAAAACTTCGTGCGCAAGGCCAACGCCGGCGCTGACAGCGCGATCACCCAGTACTTCTTCAACGCCGACAGCTACTTCTATTTTGTCGAGCGTGTACGGGCCATGGGTGTGAACATCCCGATCGTGCCAGGCATCATGCCGATCACCAACTACAGCAAGCTGGCACGCTTCTCCGACGCCTGCGGTGCCGAGATCCCACGCTGGGTGCGTAAACAACTGGAAGCCTATGGCGACGACGTCAAGAGCATCCAGGCGTTCGGCGAACAGGTCATCAGCACTATGTGTGAAGATTTGTTGCAAGGTGGCGCGCCAGGGTTGCACTTCTATACCCTGAACCAGGCTGAACCCAGCCTTGCCATCTGGAACAACCTCAAGCTGCCACGCTGAAGTTTGTCCGGCTGTGCCAAGGCCCTCGTCACTACGAGGGCCTTCGTCGTTTTACATGCCCACGGAACCTAGCAGTCCATGAATACAGTGCCCACGACTTCCCGCCCACAACTGGTCTACCTGGTCTTCGGCTCCGAGACCTACCACCAGGAAGCGGTGTTCAGCATCGCCAGTGCGCTGGCCTTCCTGCAGGACACCCCGGAAGCCGCCGTGGACATCCAGGTATTCAGCGACAACCCGGAGCCCTATCGCCTTTTGCCAGTGCGCGTACGCCCGCTGGACGAAGCCACCCGTAAACGCTGGAGCGAGCCCCACGGCTATCACTTCCGCACCAAGCATGTGGTATTGCGCCAAGTGCTGAAAGAATCGCCGGTGGCCATGCTGATCGACACCGACACTTTTTTCCATCACTCACCGATGGACCTGTTCGAGCGCGTGCAGCCTGGCACCCTGCTGTGCAACGCCTTCTACACCAAGTACGGCGACAACCACGAAAGCCTTCTCTACACCGCCCTGCGCCAGCGCCTGCTGGACATGGGCGTGGCCGACGATGACATGATGACCCTCAACTCCGGGGTCATGGGCCTGACGCAACAGGACGCGCATATCCTCGATCGCTCCATCGAGTTGATGGACGAATTGTTCCCCCATGCCCAGGGCGCCTACACCCTGGAAGAATTCTGCCTGTCGATCGCCGCCTATCGCACCGTCAACGTGCGCGAATGCCCGGACCTGATCCACCATTACTGGAGCCGCAAGCAGCTGTTTCGCGCCAAGGTCAAGGCGTGGATCGCCAAGCATGGGGCGGCCCCGACCAGCGCACTGGCACTGGCCGACACTCGCCAGGTCTCCTCACACCTGCCGCGCCCTCCCCGCCTGCAGCGCCTGTTGTACAAACTGATCACCCTGGTATTGCCCAAGCACCAGCAGCAGTTCATCCGCGAAATTCTCTATGGCTGCTACGAGCACGAGAATGAATTCGACCAGGCGTGTGGCCCGGTGTGGTGGGACAAGGCCCGACAGAACCAGGAAGAACGCCAGAAACGCCCGATCGATGCCCACCAGCTGGAACACTGGTTCGCCAACCCCGTGGTGCGCCTGATTCTCGGCAAGCGCCGCGTGGCGATCTATGAGCATTTGATGACGTCGCCGGCCAAATAGCGCCACCTAGCCCTGCCTGCGGATGCGCGTGCCAGAGCTTCTCTTTAGGGCGGGAGCATCGTAACCTCAGGCCATGCCCGTCATTCTCAAGTTGTTGACCGCTACCCTCTTTACTTGCCTGAGCCTGGCCGCTTATGGCGAGAAACTGCGCATTGTCACCGAGCCATGGGCGCCTTATGTGTACGACGACAATGGCACCATGCGCGGCCTGGACTACGAAACCACGGCGATCGTGTTCCAACGCCTGGGCGTCGAGGTGCAATGGCAGTTCCTGCCCTGGAAGCGCTGCCTGGCCATGCTCGACCAGGGCCAGGCCGACGGGGCACTGGACATTTTCCACAGCCATGAGCGCGACGCCTTGCTGCTGTATCCCAGCGAACCACTGTCGGATGTGGAGTTCGTGCTGTTCTACGCCAATGAGCGCCCACACCCCGTACAAGCTCTCGAAGACCTGCGCGGCCTTACGGTCGGCACGTCGCCGGGCTACCTGTACGGCGCCGACTTCAGCGATTCAGCGCTGTTCAACCACGAACCGGCTCCCAGCCATGAGGCCAACTTCGGCAAATTGATGCTCGGGCGCATTGACCTGGTGATCACGGACCGCAGGGTGGGCCAGCATGTGATCAAGGCATTGGGCCTGGAAGGCAAGGTCAGCCAGGCGCCGGCGGTGGTCAGCCGCCAGCAGCAGTTCCTTGCGGTGCGCCGTGGCGCGGGCATGGATCTGTTGGTACAACGCTTTGCCGCCGAGCTCAAACGCTTCAAACAAGAACCGGCATATAGCGCATTGAGCGCCAAATATGGTGGAATCCAAGCGATTACGGGCGCTGGACACACCGTTGAGCAGCAGGAAAGCAGCGCGCCGTGATTGCTCTGTTATACTCCGGCCTTTCCGCCAGGCTCACGCCCGGCCGCTGAGGTCTTGAAAAAGGCACCCAACCCCGCTACAGCGCAGCTTTCAGCCCGCGCGAGCCGGTGGAGTGCCCGCCAGACGCAGCAGGACCGGACGGGGTTGCGCTCCCCTAAGCGCCATTCACGCCCGGCAAGATTATCCCTTTGGGCCAAGCCCTAACTAAAACAGGATTACTCATGTCCTTTGCTTCCCTCGGTCTCTCCGAGGCTTTAGTCCGCGCCATCGAGGCAGCGGGCTATACCGAGCCTACTCCGGTGCAACAGCGGGCCATTCCCGCCGTGTTGCAAGGTCGCGACCTGATGGTTGCGGCTCAGACAGGTACTGGTAAAACCGGCGGCTTCGCCCTCCCGATTCTGGAGCGGTTGTTTCCCAATGGTCACCCGGACAAATCCCAGCGTCACGGCCCGCGCCAACCGCGTGTTCTGGTCCTGACCCCCACCCGCGAACTCGCCGCCCAGGTGCACGACAGCTTCAAGCTGTATGCCCGCGATTTGAAGTTCGTCAGCGCCTGTATCTTCGGCGGCGTCGGCATGAACCCACAGGTTCAGGCCATGTCCCGTGGTGTGGACGTGCTGGTCGCGTGCCCAGGTCGTTTGCTCGACCTGTGCGGCCAAGGCAGCGTCGACCTGTCCCACGTGGAAATCCTCGTGCTGGACGAAGCCGACCGCATGCTCGACATGGGCTTTGTCCATGACGTGAAAAAGGTGCTCGCCCGCCTGCCGGCCAAACGTCAGAACCTGCTGTTCTCGGCAACGTTCTCCCAGGACATCACTGCCCTGGCCGGCAAGCTGCTGCACAACCCGGAACGCATCGAAGTCACGCCGCCGAACACCACGGTCGAGCGTATCGAGCAACGCGTATTCCGCCTGGCCGCCAGCCACAAGCGTGCGCTGCTGGCCCACCTGATCACCGCCGGCGCGTGGGAACAGGTGCTGGTCTTCACTCGCACCAAGCACGGCGCCAACCGCCTGGCCGAGTACCTGGACAAGCACGGCCTCACCGCCGTCGCCATTCACGGCAACAAGAGCCAGAACGCGCGCACCAAGGCCCTGGCCGATTTCAAGGCCGGTTCCGTGCGCATCCTGGTTGCCACCGATATCGCCGCCCGCGGCCTGGATATCGACCAATTGCCACACGTGGTCAACTTCGAGCTGCCAAACGTCGATGAAGACTACGTGCACCGTATCGGCCGTACCGGCCGTGCCGGTCGTTCGGGTGAAGCCATCTCCCTGGTTGCACCGGACGAAGAAAAACTGCTGAAAAGCATCGAACGCATGACCAAGCAGAAAATCGCCGACGGCGACCTGATGGGCTTCGATGCCAGCGCCGTGGAGGCCGAGAAGCCTGAAGCGCGCGAGCGTCCGGACGTGCGCAACCCGCGCAACCCACGCGGTCCGAAGGGCGATGGCCCGAACGGCGGCGGGGGTGGCGGTGGCCGTCGCGACAAGGGCAAAGACAAGGGCAAGGAAAAATCTGCCAGCGGCCGTGGCGAACGCCCGGCCCGTGAGCAGAAGCCCCGCGAAGGCACTCCGGCCCGCGAACAGCGCCAGCCGAGCCAGCCGCCACGCGCTGCTGCCGACCGTGCTCCGGACGAGTTCCTGGACGACGATGTGGATAACTTCGGTAACCGCGTCGACTACGTGCCCCAGGCCAAGCCGGCCCAAGGCCGTGGCCGTCGCCCAGGCGCCCCGGCACAGGGCGCTGGCGCAGGTGCTCCCCGTGGCGGCCAGCCACAAGGTGGTCGTCAGAATGGTCCACGCAACAGCAGCGGCGGCACTACCGGTACGCCGCCAGCCAAGCGCAATGGCCCGCGTAACGGCGCGCCGCGTGATGGCCAGGCTCGCCGCGAAGACTCGCGCAGCAACAACCGCCGCCCGGCCCGTGACGACCAGCAACGTTCGTCCGAGCCAGCCGTGCAGAACCCTCGTGGTGGTCCGGCGCCAAAGATCATCCACAAGGAGTCGAAGGCTGATCGCTTCCCGACACCCGAGCAGTTGGATCAACTGCCAGGCCGTCCTCGTGGTGAAAAACCAGCGCTGCTGACGCGCAATCGCTGAGTTTCAAAGCGCCATAAAAAACGCCCCGCCTCTTTTCGAGACGGGGCTTTTTTTTGACTCAACACAAATCAGCGGTGGGAGCTGCCTTGCCTGCGATGCGGGCACCTCGGCGCGTCAGGCCCACCGAGTCGATGCAATCGCAGGCAAGCCAGCTCCGGCATTGATTGCATTCCTGGCATAAAAAAACCGGATCGCAGGATCCGGTTTTTTTGGGTAAAACAGAAATTACTTCTGCTTCACACCTTCCAGCGAGATGTCCAGGTCCACAGTCTGCGAGGACGGGCCTGGGCCTTTGATGCCGAAGTCGTTCAGGTTGACAGTGGTCTTGGCGTTGAAGCCGGCACGCTCGCCGCCCCACGGGTCTTTGCCCTCACCGTTGAAGGTGGCCTTGAAGGTCACAGGCTTGGTCACGCCGTGGAAGGTCAGGTCGCCGGTCACATCAGCGGTTTTGTCGCCGGTGGACTTGACTGCGGTGGAAGCGAACTTGGCGTCAGCGAACTTGGCAACGTCCAGGAAGTCTTTGCTGGCGATGTGCTTGTCACGCTCGGCGTGGTTGGACCACAAGCTGGCGGTTTTCACGTCGACTGCGATTTTGCTGGCTTCTGGCTTGGCGGCATCCCAGCTGAAGGTACCGTCCCAATCCTTGAAGGTACCGTGGATGAAGCTGTAGCCCAGGTGGCTGATTTTCCAGTCGATGAAGGCGTGCTGGCCTTCTTTGTCGATCTTGTAGTCAGCAGCCATCACCTGGCCTGCGGAGAGCAGAGCAGTACCGATTGCCAGAGCAGCGAGGGTATTTTTCAACATGCTTTCTATTCCTTGTGAGTCGAGGTTGAACATCAGGCTTTGCGCCCCAGCATTCTCGTAAGGGTCGCATCACGATCGATAAAGTGGTGTTTCAACGCAGCCACGCCGTGCAAGCCGGCGAAGACCACCAACACCCAGGCCAGGTACAGATGCACCAAGCCGGCGTTATCTGCTTGGTCCGGTAATCCGGAAACCACGGCAGGAATCTCAAACAGGCCAAACACCGGAATACCGACACCGTCTGCGGTGGAAATCAGGTAACCGGCGATCATCACGGCAAACAGCCCGAGATACAGGAACGCGTGGCCAAACGCAGCACCGATACGGGTCATGCGGCTGTAGCTGGCCAGCGGTGGCGGCGGTGGGCTGACCAGGCGCCAGACAATACGCACCAGCATGATGGCGAACAGCGTGATGCCAATGCTCTTGTGCAAGTCGGGCGCGTCTTTGCGCCAGGCACTGTAGTAGTCAAGACCGACCATCCACAGGCCCAGCGCGAACAACCCGAACACCACCAAGGCTACGCCCCAGTGCAAAACCATACTGACCCAACCATAGCGGGCCGACGAATTACGTAGCTGCATGTCCCAAATCCCGTAAGAGCTGTGCCCAAGACTAGCGATTTACCTATCGAATTAAAGCCGAAAATTTCGCTTTGAAATATCGAGAAATACGATCTTGAGATTATGCACAGTACGTTAACGATGGATTAAGGACTATTACTAAGAAACGTGACAGATCGTCCTACGTTTACTGCGAATTATCTCTAATAGGTTGTGACACAGCCGTCCATTGCATAGGCTTGCGCGATTGATTTACCTGCGCCGGCCGCAGGACCGCTTCGAGGAGATAACCGATGGGCTTGAACAACCAGTGGATGCAACGCGACCTCGCAGTGCTGTGGCATCCCTGCACCCAGATGAAAGACCACCAGCAACTGCCGCTGATCCCGATCAAGCGCGGTGAAGGCGTGTGGCTGGAAGACTTCGAAGGCAAGCGCTACCTCGATGCTGTCAGCTCCTGGTGGGTCAACGTATTTGGCCACGCCAACCCGCGCATCAACCAGCGCATCAAGGACCAGGTCGATCAGCTGGAACATGTGATCCTGGCCGGCTTCAGCCACCAGCCGGTGATCGAACTGTCCGAGCGCCTGGTGCAAATGACCCCCGAGGGCCTGACCCGCTGCTTCTACGCTGACAACGGCTCGTCCTGCATCGAAGTCGCGCTGAAGATGAGCTTCCACTATTGGCTCAACCGCGGCCTGCCGAACAAAAAACGCTTCGTCACCCTGACCAACAGCTACCACGGCGAAACCATCGCCGCGATGTCGGTGGGCGACGTGCCGCTGTTCACCGAAACCTATAAGGCGCTGCTGCTCGACACCATCAAAGTACCGAGCCCGGATTGCTACCTGCGCCCCGAGGGCATGAGCTGGGAAGAACACTCGCGCAATATGTTCCTGGTCATGGAACAGACCCTGGCGGACAACCACGACACCGTCGCCGCCGTGATCGTCGAACCGCTGATCCAGGGCGCCGGCGGCATGCGCATGTACCACCCGGTGTACCTCACGCTGCTGCGCGAAGCCTGCGACCGCTATGGCGTGCACCTGATCCACGATGAAATCGCCGTAGGTTTCGGCCGCACCGGCAGCATGTTCGCCTGTGAACAGGCCGGCATCCGTCCGGACTTCCTGTGCCTGTCCAAGGCCCTCACCGGCGGTTACCTGCCGCTGGCGGCCGTGGTCACCACCGATGACGTGTACGACGCGTTCTACGACGACTATCCGACCCTGCGCGCCTTCCTGCACTCCCACAGCTACACCGGCAACCCGCTGGCGTGCGCGGCGGCGCTGGCGACCTTGGATATTTTCGAAGAAGACAACGTCATCGAAAACAACAAGGCCCTGGCCCAGCGGATGGCCACCGCCACGGCGCACCTGGTGGACCACCCGCACGTGTCGGAAGTGCGTCAGACCGGTATGGTGCTGGCCATCGAGATGGTCCAGGACAAAGCCACCAAGACCGCCTACCCCTGGCAGGAGCGTCGTGGCCTGAAGGTGTTCGAGCACGCCTTGGAACGCGGTGCGCTGTTGCGGCCATTGGGCAGCGTGGTGTATTTCCTGCCGCCCTATGTGATCACGCCCGAGCAGATCGACTTCCTCGCCGAAGTGGCCAGCGAAGGCATCGACATTGCCACCCACAGCAACGTCAGCGTTGCAGTGCCGAAGGACTTCCACCCAGGCTTCCGCGATCCGGGTTGATCAACGAACCCCTACGTAAACCTCTTCAGAGAACAGAAATGAGATTGTCCCGCTTCTTCACTGACACCCCGCTGAGCCTCGGCGATCACGAATTGCCGGAAGCCCAGGCGCACTACATCAGCCGCGTATTGCGTATGGGCGAAGGCGATGCCGTGCAATTGTTCGACGGTTCCGGCCTGGAGTTCCGGGGCAGCCTGCTGGAGGTCGGCAAAAAGCGCGTCACCGTGCAGCTTACGGAAAGCTTCAGCGGCCAGACCGAATCGCCACTGCGCATTCACCTGGGCCAGGGCCTGTCCCGTGGCGAACGGATGGATTGGGCGATCCAGAAAGCCACCGAGTTGGGCGTCAGCGAAATCACCCCGATTTTCAGCGACCGCTGCGAAGTGCGCCTCAAGGACGAACGCGCCGACAAACGCCTGCAGCACTGGCGCCAGGTGGCAATCAGCGCATGTGAACAATGCGGGCGCTCCACGGTGCCGGTGATTCATCCGCCGCTGCTGTTGGCGGACTGGTTGAAACAGACCCAAGCGGACTTGAAGCTGGTGCTGCACCCCGTGGCCGAGCCGATGGTCAGCCATGCCAAGCCATCGAGCCTGGCTTTCCTGATCGGCCCTGAGGGTGGGCTGACCGACCTGGAAGTCGACACTGCGCAAGCCGCCGGCTACCACGCCGCCCGCCTCGGCCCGCGTGTATTGCGCACCGAAACGGCACCGGTGGTGGCGTTGGCCGTCGCCCAACAGTTGTGGGGCGACTTCTAGGGCTTACTCCACCGGATCACTGATGGGCTTGGCGATAATCGCCTTCAACTCACGGGTCATCGGGAATTCCAGGTTCAAGCCCTTGGGCGGAATGGGTGATTCGAACCAGCGCTGGTAAATCCCGTTGATCTCCCCACTGCGGTAAAGGTCGCCAAGTGTCTCGTTGACCACCGCAAGAAACTGCGGGTCGTCCTTGCGCAACATGCAGCTGTAGATTTCCCGCGATTGCTCCTCGCCCACCACCACCCAGTTATGCGGGTCCTTGGCCTTGGCCCGCTCGCCATAGAGCAACGCGTCATCCATGTAAAAGGCCGCAGCGCGACCGGTCTCCAGCATCTTGAACGCCTCGCCGTGATCCTTGGCGCTGATCACGAACATGTTGGTCTTGTACTCGGCGTTGTAGCTTTTGAGGAAGCGCTCGTTGGTGGTGCCGGCGGTGGTCACCACGTTCTTGCCTGCCAGGTCGGGAAAGCCTTTGATACCGCTGTCCTTGGCCGTGAGCAATTGCCCCTTCACGTAGATAAACCCGTAGGAAAACGCCACCTGCTTCTGCCGCTCGGCGGTTACGCCGGTGGAACCGCATTCCAGGTCGACGGTACCGTTCTGCACCAAGGGGATGCGGGTCTGGGACGTCACCAGGTTGTATTTCACATTAAGCGTGGCCACGCCGGTTTTCTGCTGGATGCGCTCGACAATCTTGCTCGCCAGCTCCACCGAATAGCCCATGGGCTTGCCACTGTTATCCCCCACGTAGGAAAACGGCACCGACGCATCGCGATAGCCCAAGGTAATGGACTTGGCGCTGGCGATCTTGCCCAGCGTGCCGTCCAGCGGTGCTTGATTCGCATGGGCCTGTGCGCCCAGCAAGAGTCCCAGGGTGCAGCCGGTCAACAGGATCTTTTTCATTGTTATTCTCCGTTGGTCTTTGAAGTCATTTACGTACAGCGATCACACTGATTTCCACCCATACACTCGGTCGCGCCAGTTCTGCCTGCACCGTGGTGCGCGTCGGCGCTAAACCCGGCGACAGCCAGGCTGACCACACTTCATTCATCGGTGCGAAACCTTCACTGATGTCTTTCAGGTAAATCGTGGCGTTGAGCAGATGATCCTTGTCGCTGCCCGCCTGGGCCAGCAACGCATCGATCCTGGCCAGCACTTCACGGGTTTGTGTCGCCACGTCCAGACCATCGCCGGGCACCTGGCTCGAGAGGAACACCAAGTCGTTGAACGTCACTGCGCCCGAAAGGCGCTCGTTACTGCTGATGCGGGTGATAGTCATGCATACATCCTCATGCGGCGCGGGGTGCCAGGCCCTGCATATCAATAGAAGGCGCGTGTTGGCCAATCAACTCGGCCAGCAGCTGGCCGCTGCCACAGGCCAGGGTAAAACCGAGGGCTCCGTGGCCCAGGTTCAGCCACAGGTTACGATAGACACTGGCGCCGATCAGCGGCACGCCGGTCGGGGTGGCCGGGCGCATACCGGCCCACTCCACCGCCTGGTCGTAGTCGCCCGCCAGTGGAAAGGTCTCCAAGGCCTGACGTTTCATCAGCGCCAGGCGTTTGGGCTCAAGACGGGCGTCGAAGCCGACGATATCCACCATGGCCGCCACCCGCAGTTGTTCGCCAATGCGCGCGTAGACGATCTTGCGGTCGTAATCGGTGATGCTCACGTTCGGTGCCTGGTGTTGCGCGCCAATCGGTACGCTCAGGCTGTAACCCTTGAGTGGGTAAAGCGGCAACGGCACGCCCAACTCCGCGCTGCGATACCCAGCCGCCAGCACCAGGTGTTCGACTGGCATAACCTCATCGCCCAATTCGATGGCCTGCACCCTACCCTTGGCGTGGCGAATGCCGGTGACCTTTCGGCCCAGCATAAAGCGGCAACGTCCCGACGCTTCCAATCGCGCCGCCAGCCGCTGGCAGAAGGCATGACAATCAGCGACTTCCTCATTCGGCGTATAAATCCCACCGACAAAACCACCGTCCGCCAGCGCAGGCTCCAGGCGAGCGCAATCGGCGGTCGACAGCACCTGCTGTTGCAGGATATCGGTGACCTTGCCACGCGCGTGCTCAAAAGCGTTGGCATTGCGAAAGGTCACCAGCTTGCCGTTGCGCCGCCAGTCGAAGCCATCCAGGCGATCGAGATCGCGCCACACTTGCAAGGTGTCCTGGCTCAGGGACGCCAGGCGCAACAAGTGGGCGGCATTGCGTTTGTTCACCGAGCCACGGCAAGCGCCGAGGAACGCGGCCATCCAGCGCCATTGCTGGGGGTCGAGGCGCGGCCGCAGTTTCAATGGTGAGTCACCGCGCAACAACCAACCGATGGCTTGCAGCGGCACCCCTGCATCGGCCAGTGGCGCCACGTAGCGATAGGACAACTGCCCGCCATTGGCAAAGCTGGTCTCGCTGCCCAGGGTCTCGCGTGCATCGATCAGCGTCACCTCATGACCTGCACGCACCAACGCATAGGCGCTGGCCAGACCAATCACTCCCCCCCCAATGATGCACACCATTTCCGCCGCCCACCTTTAAATCCAGAGGCCTCAAGCCTAGGGGCAGGTGACAGGCTGCCGACAATGAATAAAGATGGATCACCTATAAACAAAGGTTATGGACTTGCCATGCGCTTGCGTCATATCGAAATCTTCCAGGCCATCCGCCAGACCGGCTCCGTTAGCGCCGCCGCGCAATTGCTGCATGTGTCGCAACCGGCAGTGACCAAGGTGCTGCAGCACGCCGAATTGCAACTGGGCTTCCCCCTTTTCCTGCGGGTGCGCGGCAAATTGCAGCCCACACCGGAAGCCCTGGCGCTGGAAAGCGAAGTGGAGAAAGTCACCGAAAGCCTGCAAGGCGTGCGGCGCCTGGCCAAAAGTCTGCGCCGAGCACCGGGCCAGAGTGTGCGCATCGGCGCGATCCCGGCGCTGGCGTTGTCGCTGCTGCCGCCGGCGATCCTGGAATGGAAGCGCGATTACCCGGAGATGGCGTGCGAGCTGTCCAGCGACCATAGCCGCGAGTTGGTGCAGAAGCTGCTGATGCGCGAGATTGACCTGGCGTTGACGCTCAACTTCTCCGGCCATCCAGGGTTGACCACGCAAGTGCTGGCCAATGGTGTGCTGGTGGCACTGGCGTCTAAAGGCTATTGGTCCGACGCCGAACTGAGCCAGCCATTGCCCCTGGCGGACCTGGCAGGCACGGCGCTGATTGGCCTTTCCAGCGCCGACCCGCTGGCAGCGAAACTCGATAGCTACCTGGAAAACGTCGACCCACCCCCCAAGGTCACGATCTCGGTGCAAACCTATTCCCTGGCCCGCGCGATGGTGGAGTCCGGGGCCGGCTTGACGGTGATCGATCCGTTCACCGCGCTGGGTGCGTCGACGGCCACCACCTGCATCCGCCCGCTCACGCCGCCGCTGCCGATCACCCTGTACGCCCTGACCCGCGCCGATGAGCCTCCGCCGCATATGCTGGCGAATTTGCTGGAGATCTTCGGCCACCGCGCCCGGGAGTTATTGGAGCGGCTGTAGAGACCGTTCTGTCGAAGCAACGAGGATCACAGGTGTTGTCCGTTAGAGCACGTAATGCATGATCGCCACGAAGTGCAGCAGGCTCCCGCCAATCACAAACAAATGCCAGATACCATGGGAGTGGCGCAGGCGGTCCTCCAGGGCAAAGAAGATAATCCCGACGGTATACAGCACCCCGCCCGACGCCAACCAGATAAACCCCGCCGTGCCCAGCGCGGCGAGCAGCGGCTTGACCGCCACCAGCACGATCCACCCCATCACCGCGTAGATCACGATCGACAGGATGCGCGCCTCTGAGCGCGGCTTGATCTCCTGCAGGATGCCAATCACCGCCAGCCCCCACACGATGCCGAACAGCGTCCAGCCCCACGGCCCTCTCAGGGTCACCAGGCAGAACGGCGTGTAACTGCCGGCGATCAGCAGGTAGATCGAAAAGTGATCGACCTTCTGCATGATTTCTTTCCGCCGCCCGCGCACGCTGTGGTACACGGTGGAAGCGCTGTACAGCACCATCAAGGTAAAGCCATAGATCGCCACGCTGACGATCTTCCAAGGGCTGCCGTCGAGGCTTGCCACCACCAACATCCACACGGCGCCAATGCACGCCGCGACAGCACCGAGCAAATGGCTCCAGGCGTTGAATCGTTCCCCGTGGTACATCGTTCTCCGACCTCCTGTAACCGTCATGGGCTGGCTGCCAAGCGTCCAACCTTGCGCATAAGAGTGCAAGCGGCTTATGACGTTCCGAGGACGCGAGAGGGTTTTGCGGGCACAATCAACAGCATTCGAACAAGAGCCCACGGCCATGCTGATCGACGAAGAATTCACCCTCAAGAAACTGGAAATCTTCCTGGCGTTCATGCGCACCGGCAACCTGGCCCGCGCCGCCGCCGAGCTGCAAACCAGCAATGTCAGCGTGCACCGCGCCATCCACTCCCTGGAAAACGCCCTGCGCTGCCCGCTGTTCAAACACGAAGGGCGCAACCTCACGCCGCTGGAAAGCGCCTACGTATTGGAAGAACGCGCGCAGAAACTGGTGGCCGATGTGGTCGACAGCGTACGCCTGACCCGCGAAGCGGCCGGCTTCTCCGCCGAACGTTTCAAGCTTGGCTCGTTGTATTCGCTGACGGTGAAAACCGTGCCGCAACTGATCATGGGCCTGAAGATCCGCCGCAGCGAACTCAATATCGACCTGATCCTGGGCTCCAACTTCGACCTGCTCTACAAGCTCAAGAACATGGAAGTGGACGCGATCCTGATCTCCCTCGACGAGCACGCCAACGACCCGGACTGCGAACAAATCGCGCTGTTCTCCGACGATATCTTCCTCGCCACTCCCGCCGACTCGCCCTTCGACCGCGAGCGGGAGATCGACCTCGCCGACGTGCGTGACGCAACCTTCATCACCCTCACCCAAGGCTTCGCCACCCACCAGGATGGCAACCGCGTGTTCAAGCAGGCAGGGTTCGAGCCGAAGGTGGCGATGCAGGTGAATGACATCTTCACGCTGTTGAGCATGGTCAGCTCAGGGGTAGGTTATGCGCTGCTGCCGGGGCGGATTGCAGCCGTATATGAGAACCGCGTGAAACTGATACCGCTGCAACCCAGGTATCGGTTGCAGCAGCATATTGGCGTGGTGTTTCTGAAGGCCAAGGAGCGTGATCCGAATTTGCTGGCATTGTTGGCGGAGTGTCGGATGTATGCCAATCGACAGGTGACAGCCTGACACACCGCTTTCGCGAGCAAGCCCGCTCCCACACTTGAAATGCATTCCAAATGTGGGAGCGGGCTTGCTCGCGAAGACGCCCGACCCGACAACACACATTCCGAAGTTAGCCGACCAGCCCCCGTACGATGAAATACAGCAACGAAGGCCCAAGCAGGCAACCCAGCCCGGTGTGGAATGTCGCCGTCAGCGCGCCATACGGCACCAACCGCCGATCCGTCGCCGCCAGGCCCGCCGTCACCCCACTCACCGTGCCGGCCAACCCACCAAACACCATCGCCGAACGCGGGTTATCCAACCCCATCCAGCGTGCCGCGACCGGCGTTCCCACCATGACCAGAATCGCCTTGATCAACCCGGTGGCAATCGACAGCGCCATCACATCCGAGGTCGCGCCAATCGCCGCCCCCGTCACTGGGCCGACGATATAAGTCACGGCGCCAGCACCGATGGTGGTCATGCTGATTGCATCGCGATAACCAAACGCCCAGGCCATGCTCGCACCGACGATAAACGGCAGGATCGTGCCCAATAGCAGCGCAATCACGCCGATCATCCCGGCCTTGCGCGCCTCGGTGGCTTGCACTTCAAACGCCGTTGCGACGATGGCGAAGTCGCGCAACATCGCGCCACCCATCAACCCGATGCCGGAGAACAGCGCCAGGTCAGCCAGGCCTTTCTGGCCGCCCGTGATCGTGCCGCCGACCCACGCCAGGACCAGGCCGATGACGATAGCAATCGCCGAGCCGTGGATGCGCCCGAACGTCAGGCGCTTGGACAGCACCACGGAAATCCACATCACCACGCCGACAAAGGCAAATGCGGTGATCAAGCCGTTATGTTCCAACCCTTTTTCGATGAGATCCCACATATCAACGACCTCCCACTGGCGCGATCAGTGGCTCTTCATCGGGCAAAGGTTCGCCCTTGTGGGTACGGCTGATCAGCGCGATGGTGCAACCACACAGCACCACTGAACCAATCGCTGCCAACACCGCAACGGGGCCACCATGCAAAGCGGTCACTACGTTTTGTTGTGCGGCCATCGCCACCACCACCGGGATGTACATCGCGCCCCAGAAGCCAACGCCCATTTCGCAGTCCTTGGTCATGCCGCCGTGTTTGTGCATCCAAAGGCGGGCGCAAATCAGCAGGATCATCGCGATGCCTACCCCGCCCACATTGGATTTGACGCCGAGCAACACGCCAAGCATGTCGCCCATGATCACGCCCGCAAGCGTGCAGATCGCCAGCAATGCCACACCGTAGATAATCATTGTTGTTGTCCTCAAAGTGCTCGATCGAAATTGTTGTTTTTGTGCTTCGAAAGCCTTGGGTAGTGCTTTATCGGTGGCGTAGCCCCTCCTCTTCCAGCAAGGCCTGCAAGGTATCCAGGCGCGCACCTTCGCAGGCGATCACCGTGCCCTGTTCAAACACCCGGCGTGACAGGCCAGTGAGCACGGCGCCCGGTGGCAGTTCGATTTGCAGGCGCACGCCGCGCTCGTAGGCGCTTTGCACGGTGCCGCGCCAGTCGACGATGCGGCACATGTTGAAGGCCAGGTCGTCGCGCAATTGCTCGGGGTTGTGGATAGGCCGCGCGCGAGTGCTGCTCAGGTAGGTGATACGCGGCGCCTTGAGCGGCACAAAGGCTTGCGCCAGGGCCTGGGCCGGTTGCTCCAGCAGCGCGCAATGGGACGGCACGCTGACGGCCAGGCGCTTGGCGACGCCGTTGCCTTTGATGCGGTCGGCGACACGCTTCATCGCCGCGTTGCTGCCGGCGATAACGGTCTGATTGTCGGCGTTGATATTGGCCAGGTACACCGGGCTGTCGGGGCTGTGGATATCGGCCAGCAGGTGTTCGACAGTGGATAACTCGGGGCCGATGATCGCCGTCATGCCGTAGCCCTGTGGATAAGCGTTCTGCATCAGCTCGCCGCGCAGGCTGACGAGCCTGATCGCATCGGCAAAGTCCAGCGCACCCGCGATCACCGCCGCAGGGTAAGCCCCGATGGACAGTCCCGCGACGTAATCCGGCGTGCGTTGCAGCTGGCGGGCGTGGGCTACGCCGACAATCAGTAGGCAAAGCTGCACCGCGCGGGTGTTCGCCAGGGCTTGCGCCGAATCCAATGCGCGAACGTCTTCACCCAAGGCATCGCTGGCCTGTTCCAATACATCGGCCGGCAACGCCTGGAGCATGCCGGGGCGCTGGGCGCCCTGGCCGGGAAAGACCAGAAGGCTGCTCATGCCACGGCCTGCCAGGGATCGATGACGAGGTGCGCACCGCCGGCGGTTTTCAATAGCACCCGCCGCGATGGACTCGCCCATTCGCGCAAGGCGACAGCACCGAACGGTGTTTGCAGTTGCAGGTCCACGGTACACGCGGCCTTGTCCAACGTTGCCAGCAGGTCGCGCGCATCGTTGCGATCCAGCGGCGCGGGCGTGCGCAGAATCAAGTCCAGATCGCTCTGGGCATGCATTGCTTCAATGCCCGTTGCCAGCTCAAAACCTGCGCTGCCGGTGATGCCCCAATTCAAGGGTGCCAGCATCGGTCGCAGCTGTTCGAGTGCCTGCAAAGCCGGTAAGTCGCGTGTCGAGACAACGTCACGCAGCGCTTCCGGCACGACTCGCCGCTGCACAGCAGCAATCGGCAGTTCAGCGGCAAAACGCTGCTCACGCAGACGCCCGCGCACGCCCACCGCGACCAGGCCCGGCGCGACAATTGCGCGACGCACCACCACCGTGCCAACCGCCTCCACCGCCCACGCCGCAGCGTCAGCGGGCAGGTGCGCCGGGGTCATGCCCCAGAGCAGGTCGTGAGCGTTCACCATTGCTCCCGCAGCAGTTGGCGCACGTGGCTGGAGGCGGCGCGGTTGGTCGCGCCGAGGCGCCCGCTCAAGTCGGTGCTGGCAATATCCTTGATCGCACTCACCAGGCAATCGCTGACCTGCGCCACATCCTCCGACGTAGGCTGCTCAATCTGGCTGACCGACAAGGTTTCCCACAGCAAACCCAGGCTGGCATAACTGTCGATGTCATAGGCCATGGGCGGCACGCTGGCGGCCAGGGCTTCCAACTCTTCGACGCTGCGCAGCGTCACGCGCGCGGCCGAGGCCTTGCCCATGGCGTGCACCATCACACCGGGATCACGCAGGGCGATCAGGCGGTTGGCTTGATACCCATGGGCGAGAAACGCGCCGGACATGGCCTTGCCCACCAGCAGCGCGATCACCGGGTGCCCGGCGAGGCGAGCACGGGCGTAGCTGTCGGCGGCGGCCGCCAGGGCCTGGTGGATGCCGAGGGCTTCTTCGCGACGCCCGTAGGCTTGGCTCGGTACATCGACGATGGCGATGATGGGGCGCTTGTCGCCACGGGCGATGGCTTCATCGACGGCCTTCGCCAGACCCCAGCCTTCCAGCAGACCGACCTCACCCTCGCGTGCGCGGGGAAAGTGGTTTTGCGCGTCGGTAACCACGGCGATATAGCGCACGGGCTGTTCGCCCAGTACACCATCGGCGACTTTCAGCGAATTTGGCAAACCTTCAACGGCTGTCGCTCCGACGCTCAAAGCGTTGAACCACTGCAAACCTCTCATGAGCGTTCTCCTTGATACAGCTCGCGCACCGTCGCCGGGTCGATCTGCGACGTGGCGTCCAGTTCGGCCAGGCGTGCCAGGTAATACTCGGCCTGGCGGCTGCGTTGCTGGGTGGGCAGGCCTTGTTGCAGCAATGCGCTGACAGTCTGTTGAAGCTCGACCACATCATCAGCCACATATCGGTCGGCCAAGCCGCTGTTGAAACGTTGCTCGCCGCCGGTGAGGCTCCAGATGAAAGGCCGGTCGCGGGAGTCGTACTCGTCAAGCCCCGCTTCCTGTTCGATCACTTGCGGGCCATTCAAGCCCAGGCGGGCTTCGCGGGTGACGACAAGGTAACTGCACAACCCGGCCGCGATGGACATGCCGCCGAAGCAGCCGACACTGCCGGCCACCACGCCGATCACTGGCTGGTACTGGCGCAGGTCGACAATCGCCGCGTGGATATCCGCAATGGCTGCCAGGCCGAGGTTGGCTTCCTGCAGGCGCACACCACCGGTTTCCAGCAGCAACACGGCGCGAGTGGGAATGCCCTTGCGATTGTCTTCGGCTGCCAGCTCCAAGGCGCCGGCGATTTTCGCGCCACCCACTTCACCGAGGCTACCGCCCTGGAAGTTGCCTTCGATGGCAGCAATGACGACAGGCTTGCCATCGACGCTGCCCTTGGCGATCACCACGCCGTCATCGGCCTGGGGCACCACGCCTTGGCGGCCGAGCCACGGTGACATGACGCGCTGGAACGGGTCGATCAATTCGCGGTAGGAGCCGGCGTCCAGCAGAGCCTTGGCCCGCTGCCGAGCGCCCAACTCAACGAAGCTGTGTTTGGCGAGTAAGTCAGTCATGGCCGATCTCCTCGAAACCCTGCTCCAGGCGCAAACGCACCACGCCGGGGGTGGCACCGAAATCGTGGATATCAATCTTCAAGGCCGGTGGCGTCTGTTCCTGGAAGATGCGTTCGAACAGACGCTGCCAGCGTTGTTCGGCGCCATTCACCGAGGTCTGCACCTGGATGGTCAGCCTGCCCGGGGTACCCGGTTCCAGCAGCACCTCCAGGTCGCCCGAGCCAACGCAACCTACCAGCGCTCGGCCTGTTGGCGGCTGCCCGGCGGGGAATTCAAAGGATAAGGTTTCCATCACAACGCTCCGTCGAGGCGGTCGATAAACAGGCAGGCGGCCAGCAGGTCGGCGGCGCCGCCGGGGGAGGCATTCAGGGCCAGCAGGTGTTGATCGAGTTCATGTAATTGACGACGACCGGCCAGAGTGGCGCTGCCCCCCGCGTCCAGCACGGCGCGCGCACCGCGTTGCATGGTGCTGATCCCTTCGGGACCGGCGCGGTAGAGCACGCAGGTGTCGGCCAGCTCGGTCATGATCGCCAGCAGGGCATCCAGGCGTGCGTTCTGTTCGCCTGCATTTTGCTGGCGGCTTTTATACAGTTGCGGCAAGCCGCGTTGCACAACCGAGGGGAAGCCGAGCTGGGCTTCTTCACGGGCACCGCGAGCGCCGTAGCGTTGCGCGACCTGGGCACCGTGGCTCATGGGTTGTGGGGCGTAGCGGTCGTTGAGCAGGGCTAATCTGGCTGCGTTCAGGGTGACGGCGCGGGGTTCCAGCGCCGCCGCTGCGGTCAGCAAGCCCAGGGCCCAGATCGCGCCGCGATGGGTATTCACGCCGTTGGTGGTGACGAGCATTGCTTGCTCACCTTCACGGCCGATACGACCGAGAGCTTCGCGCAAGGGCACGCCAACTTCACCCCATTCAATCGCCGCTTCAGCCATCTCCTTGAACATCGGCCACAGCGACAGCGCCGAGGCGTGCATCAGGCCCAGATGCAGATCGTGGTGGGCGCCGTTTCCACGACGGTCCACCAGAGCGGGTTTGGGCGACAAGTCAGCTTCATCGATCAGCGCATCGACGGCCATGTCCGCCAGGCGTTCAGCAAGGGTCAGTTCATGCAGTTTGAGTGCGCGCATTTACCAGCTCCTGAATTTGGCGGGCGGGTTGTACAAACCACCGGACCAGTCCACCAGGTCGGCCACACTTTTGGCGGCCAACAGCTCGCGGGTGGCGTCGGTACGGCGGATACCCAAGTCTTCGGGCAAGGCGATCAGGCCTTCGCGGCGCATGCGCGCGGTGTCCTTGGGGTTGTGGCGCATGCCGATGGCCGTGACACCTGCGACAGCGGCGATCATCGCCTGGCGCTCTTCGAGGGAACGCGCCTTATACAGGTAGGCGATGCCCTCTTCGGTAAGCAGGTGGGTAACGTCATCGCCGTAGATCATGATCGGCGCCAAGGGCATGCCGCTTTTGCGGGCAACTTCCACGGCGTCGAGGGTGTCGACGAAAGTGGGTTTGCCGCCTTCCTGGAAGGTCTCGACCATTTGCACCACGAGTTTCTTGCCGCGTTCCAGCAGGGCTTCCGGGGCATCGTCGTGGCGCATGTCCAGCCAGGCGGGCGTGCCATGGCGACGGCCGCGCGGGTCGTGGCCCATGTTGGGTGCGCCGCCAAACCCGGCAAGGCGGCCACGGGTCACGGTGGAGGAATGGCCGTCGCCATCGACCTGCAGGGTGGCGCCGATAAACAGGTCCACCGCATATTGGCCGGCGAGTTGGCAGAACATCCGGTTGGAGCGCATCGAGCCATCACGGCCCGTGAAGAACACATCCGGCCGGGCGGCAATGTAGTTCTCCATGCCCAGCTCGGTGCCGAAGCAGTGCACACTTTCCACCCAGCCGCTTTCAATCGCAGGGATCAGGGTTGGGTGCGGATTGAGGGTCCAGTTGCGGCAGATCTTGCCCTTGAGGCCAAGGGATTCGCCGTAGGTGGGCAGGATTAACTCGATGGCGGCGGTATTGAAGCCAATGCCATGGTTGAGCGACTGCACATTGTGTTTTTCGTAGATGCCACGGATCGCCATCATCGCCATCAACACGTGCACCGGCTTGATATGGCGCGGGTCGCGAGTGAACAGCGGCTCGATGTAGAACGGCTTGTCAGCCACCACCACAAAATCCACCCAGCTCGCCGGAATATCCACACGGGGCAGATCGGTGACGTCATCCACCAGTTGATTGACCTGCACGATGACGATGCCATCGCTGAACGCGGCGGGTTCGATCAGCGCCGGGGTGTCTTCGGTGCTGGCGCCGGTGTAGATATTGCCGGCGCGGTCAGCCATGAAACCGGCGGAAAGCACGACGTTGGGGATCAGGTCCACCACCAGCCGTGCATAGAGTTCGATATAGGTATGAATCGCGCCGATTTCCAGCAGGCCGTCCTCCAGCAACTGACTGATGCGCAGGGACTGGGTGCCGGCGAAGGAGAAGTCGAGTTTGCGGGCGATCCCCTTTTCAAACAGGTCCAAGTGCTCGGAACGGCCGACACTGGGCATGATCATGTGCAAGTCGTGAAGCTTGGCGGGGTCGGCTTTTGCGAGGGAGCGCGAGAGGAAGTCGGCCTGTTTCTGGTTGTTGCCTTCCAGTACAACACGGTCGCCGGGGAGGATCAGCGCCTCAAGCGCCTCGACGATCTTGTCACTGGGCAACACCGCCCCGTCCGCATACTGCTTGACCAGCGCGAGCCGCCGCTGCTTCTCGTCGCGCCGCCGCGTCCAGCGCGAGTCGGGGGTTATTGTTGTTGTCATGGTCGCTCCACGGGTTTGCTGTCGTGGGCTGTACCTTAGGAGTGAATCTGGGGGGCATCAATCAAGCTCAGCGGCGGATCGTTACGGTTGGAGTAATGGATACGGGTTGTGAACCGAATGAGGTTCAAACCGTGGGAGCGGGCTTGCTCGCGAATGCGGTGCATCAGATGTAGAGGTATTGACTGACACCCTGCATTCGCGAGCAAGCCCGCTCCCACATTTGGAACTTCATTGGGATTTGAATAGGTGGGCAATCAAGCCAAGCCGGATTCAACCAAGAGCGCTTCGATGCCCATGAGATCCGGCACCCTCGCCACATGCTCCCCCACCTGCACCGCCGCCAACTCCAGCGAGCACAGCGGCACGTCCACGTAACTCAACTCACTGTCGAGCTTGTACGAGCGTGGAATGCCCTGGATCACCAGCGCAATAAACTTCAACGTCGGCCGCCCACCCAACGCATTCAACACCACGATCCGCGAGCGTTCGCCGGTTACGCTCGCTTCGCCGCACACCGCTTCAAAGCTGATCAGTGGTATTTGCCGATCGCGCCAGGTCACTTGCCGCAAATACCACGGGGGGGCATCGCTGGCCGGTTCGCCGCGCTGGAAGTCGATCAATTCGGCAATGGCGACGTTAGGCAACACCAGGTGGCGGTCGGCCAGGGGCAGCAGCAGGCCGGTGAGTTGGCTGGTGCGGTGGTCAAGCATGGGACTTGCTCCAGTAGGCGATGCTTTCGAGCAGCACCGACTCTTGGTACGGCTTGCCGAGGTAGTCGTTGACGCCGATGGCCATGGCGCGGTCGCGGTGTTTCTGGCCGGTGCGCGAGGTGATCATGATGATCGGCAGGCGCATCAACCGGGGGTCGTTGCGCACTTGGGTGGCGACTTCAAAACCGTCCATGCGCGGCATTTCGATGTCGAGCAGCATCAGGTCCGGGGTGTGTTCTTCGAGCACAGCGAGCGCGTCGATGCCGTCTTTGGCGGTGAGGACGTTCATGCCGTTGCGCTCCAGCAGACGGCTGGTGACTTTGCGCACGGTGACGGAATCATCCACTACCAGCACCAGCAACGGGCGCTTTTTCAGCGGGTCGTTGAGAATCAATGGCAGGTCAGCCGTTTGCGCCGGCAACGCGGGTTGCCGCGCACGGATATGCGCCAGCAAGTCGATAATCAGCACCACGCGGCCATCACCCAGGATCGTCGCACCCGACAAACCCTGCACACCAGCAAACTGCGGGCCCAGGCCTTTGACCACAATCTCCCGCGTACCGGCCATGGCGTCCACATGGATGGCCACGCGCCGCTCGTTGCACTGCACCAATAGCACCGGGACCGGTTGATAGTGGCCCAGCAGTTTCGGGCGGCTGACGGTGTGCAGCAGGTCGCCCAAGTAAAACAGCTCGTAGCGCTGCCCGGCGTATTCATATCGCGGCGGGTCTTGCTGATAGTGCCCGGCCAGCTCATGGGGCAGCACGCGCACCAGGCCTTCGATGGTGTTGAGCGGAATCGCGTATTGGTCGTCTGCACACTGCACCATCAATGCGCGGTTGACCGACACGGTGAACGGCAAGCGAATGCGGAAGTGCACGCCTTCGCCCGGCGTCGAATCGATGACCATCGAGCCGCCCAACTGACGCACTTCCTCATGCACCACGTCCATGCCCACGCCGCGACCGGAAATCTGCGTGATCTTTTCCGCCGTGGAAAACCCCGGTTGCAGGATGAACTGCAACACGTCGCGGTCGCTGATGTCTTGATTCGGGTCGAGCAACCCACGCTTGATCGCCTTGCGCCGTACGGCCTCCAGCGGAACACCGGCGCCGTCGTCACGCATGTCGAAGACGATGTCGCCGCCTTCGTGGGTCAGGTCCAGGGTGATGCGACCTTTTTCCGGTTTACCAGCCAACAGCCTTGCGTCGCGGGATTCCAAGCCATGATCCACGGCGTTGCGCAGCATGTGTTCCAGCGGCGCGGCCATGCGCTCCAGCACGTTGCGGTCCATCTCCCCCTCGGCGTTGCCGACGATAAACTCCACGTCTTTGCCCAACTCCTCCGCCACCTGACGCACGATGCGCTTGAGGCGCGGCAACATGCGTTCGAACGGCACCATGCGCGTGCGCATCAGGCCTTCCTGCAACTCAGTGTTGATGCGCGCCTGTTGCTGCAACAGGTCGTGGGCGTCCTCGTTGCGGCGCTCAAGGGTGTCCTTGAGGTCGAGCAGGTCGGAGGCGGACTCGGACAGCGCGCGAGACAGTTGCTGCAACTGCGAATGACGGTCCATTTCCAGCGGATCAAAGTCTTCATAGCCCAGGCGCTCGGCTTCGGCTTGCTGGCGGCTGAGGATGCGGCCCTGGGTTTCAGTGTCGAGGCGTCGCAGTTGGTCGCGCATGCGCTCGATGGTGGTTTCCACTTCGGTGAGGGCGATGCGTGCGTCGTTGACTTGTTGTTCGATGCGGCCACGGAAGATCGAGGTTTCACCGGCCAGGTTGACCAGGTCGTCGAGCAGCTCGGCAGAGATCTTCACCATATCGGCCATCGGGTCGACGACGGCCTCCGCCTTGCCTGCAGGCAGCGCCACCGGCGTCACCGGTTCGTCGCTCGGATGTACCAGGGTTTTGATGCGCTCGATGAGCTTGTCCACCGAACCGACCGGCAAACCATCCGCCACCGCGTCGATCATCTGCGCCAAACGGTCGTGGCAGCCTTGCAGCAACGCGAACAGCTCCGGGGACGGCGCGAGCAAACCAGCGGACAGGCCTTCGTAGAGAAACTCCAGCTCATGGGCCAGGTCGCCGATGGGCGCGATCTCGACCATACGTGCGCCGCCCTTGAGGGTATGCAGGTCGCGCAGCAGGGTTTCCACTTCTTGGCGATTGCCCGGCTCTGCCTGCCAGCGCGACAGCGCAGCACTGGAACTGTCGAGGATGTCGGCGGCTTCTTCGAGGAAGATATCCAGCAGCTCAGGGTCGGCGCCGGACGCTGGCGGTGCGGCGGCCGGTGCCGCTGGCGCGCTGCCCTGGCGCAACGCCCGCACCCTGGCGATCAGCTCGGCACTGTCGCTCAGCGGCTGGTGATGGTGCAGTTCTTCAAGCTGCAAGGCGAGGCGTTCATGGCTCGCCATCAGCACGTGGGACAGTTCGGCAGTGTAGCTGTAGCGGCGGTCCACCAGCCCTTCGTACAGGCATTCCAACTCATGGGCCAGATCGCCAATGGCCTCGATTTCAGCCATGCGCGCACCGCCCTTGAGGGTGTGCAGGTCGCGTTGCAGCGACGACAGCGGTGCGGCGTTGTCGGGCTCCAGCAACCAGCGCTTGAGCGACTGCCCGGCGCTGTCGAGGATGTCCACGGCTTCTTCGAGGAAGATCTCGACGATCTCGTCGTCCCTCTCCGTTTCGTGACCCAACTGCTGTGTGGCGGCGCCCAGTTCGGAAACACTCAACACCCGGCTGCCGTCGCTTTTGATCAGGCCGGTGGCGGACGGGTCGAGGGCTTCATCCAGCAGCTCGCGCAGGGCTTCGACGCGGGCTGGCGCCGGGCTGATTTCCTGGCCGGCGGCCAGTTGGTCGAGCATGCTGATCAGCGCTTCATGGGCCTGTTCGGCCTCATGGAAAAACCGCTCACTGACGGCCAGGCTGCTTTCCTCAACAGCGCCATACAGGTCGAGCAAGGCTTCACAGAGTGCATCGATGGCGTGCAGGTCAGCGACGTGTGCGCCCTCCCCCAAGGTGGTCAGTTCGTCCAGCAGCGCGGTGAGTTCCTGGCGCTCGCCGGGGTGTTGCTGCCAGCGACGCAGCAGGTTTTCGGCATCGAGCAGGATGTCCATGCCCTGCGCGAGGAAGTTGGCGATCAGCTGAGGGTCGCGCTTGATGCGCACGTCGAGCAGCGCTTCAAGCTGATGATCCAGTAGGCTTTGGGTACGGTTGATCAAGTCCTCTGCACCTTTGATCGGCGCCAGGGGATCGCTGTCCAGATCGCGTAAACCCCGTTGAAACAGACCTTCGGCTTCCAACAGCAACTCCACCTCGTCCAGGTCCAGCGGCAGGCGGTGGGCCTTGTATTCACGGGTCAGGTGGTCGAGCGGGCGGGCCAGCTCGGCGATCGGCAACACGCCCGCCATGTAGGCGCTGCCCTTGAGGGTATGCAGGGCGCGTTGCAGTTCATCGCTGACTTGCAATGGCACGTGCTCGGCGGCCTGGTGCAGGAAGTGATTGAGGCTGTCCAGATGGCTCTGGGCTTCGTTGCGGAAGATCTCCAGCAGCATCGGGTCATGAGGCTCGGCGGCCGGCACCGGCATGCCGCTGGCCAAGGCGTGGGCGCGGGCGGCCAGGGCGTCGACCTCATCCCTTTGGCGCTGGTCGTCGATGGCAAAGTCAGCGATCAACTCAGGCAGCAAGGCCACCGCTTCATCCAGTACCTGCTGCACGTCGGGGCCAAGGGTCACGCTACGCTCGAGCACACGGTTCAGCAGGTTCTCCACCGCCCAGGCCAGCTCGGCCAAGACCAGGGCGCGGACCATGCGGCCGCTGCCCTTGAGCGTGTGGAAGGCACGGCGCATTTCGCCCTGGGCGATTTTGTCCGCGCTGTTGGGTAGATTGCGGTGCAGCACCTCAAGCACTTCGTCGGTCTCTTCAAGGAAGACCTCGCGCAGTTCATCGTCGATGGGTTCTTCATCGGCCGGCGGCGGCAGCAGGCTGCCGGGGCGCTGGAGGGCGGGCGGGTTAAGGCGCGACGTGGGACTGGCCAGCGCGTCGAACTGCGACTGGCTCGGCGTAACCTCCACCGCACGTGCTCCGTCCGGTGCAACCAGGGCTTGGCGCCAGGGTTTCTCGGCAGGCAGGTAACCCAGCGCCGCCAGGCCGTGCGTGGCCAGCTCCAGCACCCGTTCCCCTGCGGCATCGGGGTCTTGGAGCATCCGTTCGAGGTAGTATTCCAGGCTGCTGATCACATCGGCGAAATGCGCCAGTTGCCCCTCGGAGGGTGGTGCGTCGTTACCCATCAACTGTTCATCAACATAATCCGTGCAGCCGCGCATCAGGCTTGCCGCGCGGGGCAGCGGAATCATCGCCAAAGCGCCGCGCACCTGGCTCAGCAGCTCCGGCAGGGACTCAAGGCGTTGGCGGTCCCAGTCGGCTTCAATGCAGTCGATCACCAGCTCCTTGGCTTGCTTGAGGCACTGGCAGGATTCACGGATCACCAACTGATGGATCTGGGTCAGGTCGGTGGTGGGCAGGCGGTTTTCTTCGCGGCTTTCCGGCTCGACGGTACCGACCATGCCTGCCAGTGTGGCTTCGACGTAGAGCAACGCGCCGGCGACGTCCACCAGCACTGCGTCGTTGGGTTCGCGTTGGCCTTGAACCAGGCTCAACACCACGGCGAGTTGGTCGATGATGACTTTACGCGGCTGGCCGAAGCCCAGCACCGCCAGGGTATCGGCGATCTGCCGCAGCGGCGCGAGCAACGCATCGAGGTCGCTGGTGTGCTGGCGGTCACTGCGTACGAACAAATCGAGGCGTTCCTTGACCCGCACCAGCTCTTCACACAAGGCCCCCAGCACCGAGCCCATGGCGTTGCGGTCCGGCCCGGCCAGGCGGGCGCGTTCGGCGTCGACTAACGCACTGTCGGGCAAGGCTTCATCCAGGCCGTAGCGCTCTTTCAGGCTTTGCATGCGCGGCGTCGGCCGGGTGACCTTGGCGACATAGAACAGCAGGCTCTTGAGCAGCTCATCCGGTGCCGGCTGGTTGATCCCGCCGATGCCCTGGGCCAGCAGGCGCTTGAGTTGTTTGTCGCTGGCCTTGAGCAGGCTGCGCAGCGCCGGGCTGTTGGCGATCACGCCAGTGAGCATGCCTTCGACCAGGGCCGAGGTGACTTGCCACAGCGGCAACAGCGGCGCGCCTTGGCACAGCGTTTCAAGGCGCGCGAACACCCGCGCCATGTCTTCCAGGTTGCTGGGCCCATGATCTTCGCGCAGCAGCCCGGCAAGGGCCTGTTGCAGCAGTTGATGCCACTGGCGCAGTTGCTCTTTCAGGTCGGGCACCGCGCGTTGGGCCAGGGCCTCGTCGGGCAGCGGCGCTATCGTCAGCAGTTGCGGGCTGAACAGGCTGGTCTCCGACAGCAGGCTTTCGCCGCGCGCGCTGCGCAGGTCATTGAGCAGCGGCAACACCACCAGCGGCAGGTCGCGGCGGGCGCTGTGCACACGGTCCAGGTACAGCGGCAACTGGTTGAGGGCCTGTTGCAGCAGGCGGATGCTTTCATCGCGCTGGCTCACGCCTGCGGCTTGCAGGGCCAGGGCCAGCGCTTCGATTTCCTCGGCGAGCAAGGCTGCGCCGTAGAACTCGACCATTTGCAACGCGCCATGCACTTGGTGGACAGCGGCCAGGCACTCGCTGATGGCGTCGCCGTCGCTGGTTTCGACATACGCGTCCAGCGCCGAACGGGCCTGTTTCAGGGTTTCGGCAATGTCGCCCTTGACCCATTCGAGGGCCACGTAGTCGTGCCGATCAACCATAACTGCTCCGCTTAGAATTCGTGGGTTGCTGGTGTTGCCAAGATCTCCCGACTGGTGGAGATCAAATGTGGGAGCTGGCTTGCCTGCGATAGCGGTGGGTCAGCAACACATCTGTATCTGACAGACCGCTATCGCAGGCAAGCCAGCTCCCACAGTTGGACTGTGGTGTTCTTCAGATAGCATTTCAATCATTGACCTGCTTGGGCGGCGGGAGGGTGAACCCCGACACCGACCGGCGCAACTGGCTAGCCATTTTCGCCAGGTTGCCAATGCTTTCAGCCGTCGCCGTGGAGCCCGACGAGGTCTGGGTGGTGATCTGCTGGATCACATTCATCGTCAGGGAAATCTGCCCCGCCGACGAGGTCTGTTGCTGCGCCGCGTTGGAGATGCTCTGGATCAGCGCCGCCAGGGTTTTCGACACGCCTTCGATCTCTTCCAGCGCCACCCCGGCGTCCTGGGCCAGCCGCGCACCGCGCACCACCTCGGTAGTGGTCTGCTCCATGGAAATAACCGCTTCGTTGGTGTCGGCCTGGATCGCCCGTACCAGGGTTTCGATCTGCCGGGTGGCCGCCGATGAGCGCTCGGCCAGGCGCTGCACTTCATCGGCGACCACCGCAAAACCGCGCCCGGCATCCCCCGCCATGCTCGCCTGGATCGCGGCGTTGAGGGCGAGGATGTTGGTCTGGTCGGCAATGTCGTCGATCAGGCTGACGATGTCGCCAATCTCCTGGGACGACTCGCCCAAGCGTTTGATGCGCTTGGCGGTGTCCTGGATCTGCTCGCGAATGTTGTCCATGCCGTGGATGGTGTTGTGCACCACCTCGTTGCCCTTGTTGGCGATTTCCACCGAGCGCTCCGCTACCGCCGAGGACTCGGCGGCGTTGGCCGAAACCTGATCGATGGACTGGGCCATCTGGTTGATTGCGGTGGAAGCTTCAGCGATCTGCTGGGCCTGATGCTCCGACGCCTGGGCCAGGTGCATGGCGGTGGCCTGGGTGTCCTGCACCGCACCAGCGACTTGCCCGGCGGTCAGGTTGATGGTGGCGACCAGGTCGCGCAGTTGGTCGACGGAATAGTTGATGGAGTCGGCGATGGTGCCGGTGAAGTCTTCGGTCACCGAGGCGGTCACTGTGAGGTCGCCGTCGGCCAGGTCTTCGATTTCATCCAACAGACGCATGATCGCGTTCTGGTTGCGTTCGTTCTTCTCGGCAGTTTCGTGCAATTGGCGGTTGGTCTCGCGCACCATCACCAGGCCGATCAGGATGATCGAGGTCAGCGCCAGAAGGCCCAGCACATAGCCGCCGATGGTGTCGAAGCTGCGCCCGCTGGCGAGGTTTTCAAACCCGGTGGCCAGGTGCGAGGCTTCCTCAAGCAGCGTTTGCGACAGGTTGAAGATATTGCTCGCCGAGGCTCGCACCTGGAACAACTGCGGCGAGGTTTCGAGGATTTCATCCACGGAGCCGGAGACAAACTCGAACAGCTCGGCGATTTCCGTCAGGCGTGCGCGGGCGTCGCGGTCTTCGACCTGGGTGATGCGCAGGCCGGGGTTGCCCTGGAGCATGCCGCTGAGCACCTGGCCAAAGCGGTTGGCATCACGGCCAAAGGCGTCGGCGGCCTGCACGGCGGTTTCGTCGCCGGCCAGCACGGTGTTCACCGCGCCAAGGATGCGTTCGGCCAGCAGTGATTGGCGCTGGGCCAACGCTACTTGGCTGGCCGGCGCGCCACGCTGCAGGAGGATGTCAACGACCTTTTCCGACTCCATCTGCAGTTGCGGCACGGTTTCGGCAAGGGTCGCCGCCACCTGATGCAACGACAGCACGGTCTGCTCACTGGCGAGGATCGCATCGGTGTTCTTCAGCAGCGCTTCCCAGTCGGTCTGTACCGCGCGCATCTCGGCGCGTACGGCGCTGGGTGCGGCAGGCAGGCCGGTTTGCGGATCACCTTTTTTCAGGTAACCCCAGCGCTGGGCGAAGTCGTTGCGCGCCTCCCCCAGCAACTTGAACGCAGCCGCCTTGCCGGCGGCGGCTTCGGTGGCGTTCTTGGCAATGCGCTGGGACAGCACGCGCAACTCACCGGCGTGGCCAATGTACTGCTTGTCATAGGTGGACTGGGTGTTGAGGTAGGCGAAATTGGCGAACAGCAACATGATGAACACGATCAGTGCAATGAATAGCACGACGATCTGCGAGCGACTGCGCGAGCCGGCCTGGGGTTTTGGCGTGGTAGCGGTGGTCATGCGGCAACATCCATGAAGCCAGGGGCCTGGGCCAGAGCGAAGGGGCTGAAGACCTGCCACAGCGGGTCGCCATCGAACCGGCCCTGGATAAACGGAGCGGCGGGGGCGTCGTTGGCCAGCCATGCGTCTTGTGCGAAATGCTGCATCCCCATCACCTCGTCCACCAGCAGCCCCACAAACAGGTCGTTATATTCCACCACCAACACCCGCCGCTGTTTGCCCGCCTTGGACAGCTCAAGGCCGAGAAAGCCGCCCAGGTCCATTACCGGCAGCAAGCGCCCACGCAGGTTGGCCACGCCCTTGACCCAGGCCTTGACCCCGGGCATCAGCGTGCAACGCGGTTCATGCAGGACTTCGGCGACTTCGCCCATGGGCGCAACATACCAATGCTGGCCCAGGCGAAAGCCGATCCCGCTCCAGCGTTGCAGGCGGGTTTTCTGGGACGGCAGGTCAGCCGCCAGCAGACGGCAACGTTGGTCGATGCCCAACAGCAGCTCGAAGGCGGTTTGCGACTCGGTCATGATGGCGGACCGTCAGCCGGCCAATACCTTGTTCAGGGTGGCAATCAGGGTTTCTTCGTCCACCGGCTTGGTCAGGTAATCCTTGGCGCCCTGGCGCGCGCCCCAGATCTTGTCGGTTTCCTGGTCCTTGGTGGTGATGATGATGATCGGGATGCCGTTGGTTTCCGGCTCCTTGGACAGCTGGCGGGTGGCCTGGAAGCCATTCAGGCCAGGCATCACGATGTCCATCAGTACGGCGTCGGGCAGTTCCAGGCGGGCCAGGGCCACGCCATCCGCGCCGTTTTCGGCCTTGAGGACTTGATGGCCATGCTTTTCCAGCATGCCCGTCAGTTTGTACATTTCGGTCGGCGAGTCGTCGACGATCAGAACACGTGCCATGGTTTTCCCCACTACATAGGTGGACGCCGGCCCTTGTGAGGCGGCGTCAGTGTGCTTGTTCTACTGCGGCGAACCCCGGCACGTAGGCCTTGATCGCACCCAGCAGTTCGTCCTTGCTGAAAGGCTTGGTCAAAAACTGATCGACACCGACAATGCGCCCCTTGGCCTTGTCGAACAGGCCGTCCTTGGAGGACAACATGATCACCGGGATCGACTTGAACGCCGGGTTGTTCTTCACCAGTGCGCAGGTCTGATAGCCATCCAGGCGCGGCATCATGATGTCGACAAAAATAATGTGCGGGTGATGATCGACAATCCGGGCCAGGGCATCGAAACCGTCGATGGCCGTGATGACATCGCATCCCACATTCTTCAACAAAGTTTCAGCGGTGCGGCGGATCGTCTTCGAATCGTCGATCACCATCACTCTCAAGGCGTTGGAATGCTGTTCCATATCTGCTCTGCCATCGCCACAGCGAATCGGTTTTCGGTGTGTACTGCCTGATGTTGCACAGGATGAGCGCCACAAGCCTTGGAATTCAAGGGCTGCTGCGCCGTGGCAGTCTTTTTAGCACAGTCTCCGGACGCAATCTATCGAGCAACCGGCCAGGTGGTTTTTCCTTGACCCACAACAGCCACAGCGCCACTCTGACGCCACTTTTATGCGCCCTAATTTGCTAGAGGAAATCCCCCATGAGCGTTCGCGTCGGCATTGTCATGGACCCTATCGCCAGCATTTCCTATAAAAAGGACAGCTCGCTGGCCATGCTCCTGGCCGCCCAGGCCCGCGGCTGGACCCTGTTCTATATGGAACAGCGCGATCTTTACCAGGGCGACGGCGAGGCCCGTGCACGCATGCGCCCGCTGCAGGTGTTTGCCAACCCGCAGAAGTGGTTCGAGCTTGCGGATGAAATCGACAGCCCGCTGAGCGATCTGGACGTGATCCTCATGCGCAAGGACCCGCCGTTCGACATGGAATTCGTCTACTCCACCTACTTGCTGGAGCAGGCGGAGCGCGCCGGGGTGCTGATCGTCAACAAGCCGCAGAGCCTGCGCGACTGCAATGAAAAGCTGTTCGCCACCCTGTTCCCACAATGCACGCCGCCGACCGTGGTCAGCCGCCGCGCCGACGTGCTGCGTGAGTTCGCCGCCAAACATGGCGATGTGATCCTCAAGCCGCTGGACGGCATGGGTGGCACCTCGATCTTCCGTCACCGCGCGGGCGACCCGAACCTGTCAGTGATCCTGGAGACCCTGACCGCCCTGGGCACCCAGCAGATCATGGGGCAGGCCTACCTGCCGGCGATCAAGGACGGCGACAAGCGCATCCTGATGATCGACGGCGAGCCGGTGGATTACTGCCTGGCGCGCATCCCGGCGGCCGGCGAGACCCGCGGCAACCTGGCGGCCGGTGGTCGTGGTGAAGCACGCCCTCTGTCGGACAAGGACCGTTGGATTGCAGCCCAGGTCGGCCCGACCTTGCGTGAAAAGGGCTTGCTGTTTGTCGGCCTGGACGTGATCGGTGAGCACCTGACTGAAATCAACGTCACCAGCCCGACCTGCATCCGCGAGATCGACAATGCGTTTGGCACCAACATCGGCGAAATGCTGATGGCCGCCATTGAGCGCAAGCTGCAAGCCAAGTGATATAGAACAGCCGGACACGCACCAACATTGCGCTATCATGCCCCACCTGTGAAACGCGCGATGTTGGTTTTTTTGTCATGACACTCCCGTCCGAGCTGCCCCCCGAACTCTCCCACAGCGGCGTGCGCCCGGCTGATCGGCTCGGTTTTACCCTGTTTCTGGCAGCGTTGATTCATCTGGCCCTGATCCTCGGCGTGGGTTTCACCATGGTCGAGCCCAAACAGATCAGCAAAACCCTGGAAATCACCCTCGCCACGTTCAAGAGCGAAAAAAAGCCCGAGAAAGCTGATTTCCTCGCCCAAGACAACCAGCAGGGCAGCGGCACCCTCGATAAAAAGGCGGTACCCAAGACCACCGAGGTCGCACCGTTCCAGGACAACAAGGTGAATAAAGTCACCCCGCCGCCGGTGCCCAAGCCGGAGGTCAAGCAGGCCGCGCCCAAGGCTGCGGTGACCACCGTCGCGCCCAAGCCGCAGAAAGCCCCGACCCAGCGCGAAAAGACCAAGACCGAACCCACGCCCGAGCCCGTAAAGCCGGCACCGACATTCGACAGCTCGACGTTGTCCGACGAGATCTCCAGCCTCGAAGCCGAACTGGCCAATGAACAACAGCTGTACGCCAAGCGCCCGCGCATCTACCGGTTGAACGCGGCCTCGACCATGCGCGACAAAGGCGCCTGGTATAAGGACGAATGGCGCAAGAAGGTCGAGCGCATCGGCAACCTCAACTACCCGGAAGAAGCCCGGCGTCAGCAGATTTACGGCAATTTGCGTCTATTGGTTTCAATCAACCGCGACGGCACGTTATATGAAGTGCAGGTGCTGGAATCGTCCGGCCAACCGCTGCTGGACCAGGCCGCCCAGCGCATCGTGCGCCTGGCCGCGCCCTTCGCGCCGTTCAGCGGCGATTTGAACGACGTCGACCGCCTGGAAATTATCCGCACGTGGAAGTTCGCCAAGGGCGATCGGTTGTCGAGCAATTGATGACAATTGCCACCTGCGGCCCATCACCAGCTTGTCAGTTCGCCCCTCCACCGCCACACTATCGAACATGAAAAACGTCAGCCCGACCTACCTCAAGCATCAATTCCTGATCGCCATGCCCCATATGGCCGACCCGAACTTTGCGCAGACCTTGACCTACATCGTCGAGCACACGGCCAATGGTGCCATGGGGCTGGTGGTCAACCGCCCGCAGGAGCTGAACCTGGCGGACATCCTTGAACAACTGCGCCCGGAAGTCGACACACCGGCCCGTTGCCAGGGTGTGCCGATCTACATCGGCGGGCCAGTGCAGACCGATCGTGGTTTTGTGCTGCACCCGACGGGGCCGAAGTTCCAGGCCACGGTCGATCTGGACGGTGTGTCGCTGTCCACCTCCCAGGACGTGTTATTCGCCATCGCGGACGGTGTAGGCCCCGAGCAAAGTGTGATCACCCTCGGATACGCGGGCTGGGAAGCCGGCCAATTGGAAGCCGAGCTGGCCAGCAATGCCTGGCTGACGTGCCCCTTCGACGCGGAAATCCTGTTCAACACCCCCAGCGAACTGCGCCTGGAAGCGGCTGCCGCCAAGCTGCGGGTCAACCTCAGTTTGTTGACCAGCCAGGCGGGGCACGCCTGATGGCTTTACGTCTGATCCTCGGCTTTGACTACGGCACCAAACAGATCGGCGTCGCGGTCGGCCAGGTGATCACCGGCCAGGCCCGCGAGCTGTGCACCTTGAAAGCCCAGAACGGTGTGCCGGACTGGAACCAGGTCGAGGCCCTCATTAAAGAGTGGAAACCCGATGCGGTCGTGGTCGGGCTGCCGTTGAACATGGACGGCACCCCCAGCGACATGTGCCTGCGCGCCGAAAAGTTCGCCCGCCGCCTCAATGGCCGCTACAACCTGCCCTTCTATACCCATGACGAACGCCTCACCACCTTTGAAGCCAAAGGCGAGCGCCGTGACCGTGGCGGACAGAAAGGCAGCTACCGCGACAATCCCGTGGACGCCATCGCCGCCGCCCTGTTGTTGCAGGGATGGCTGGATGAAAACACTGCTTTATTTGAATCCTGACTGACGCGGCTTGCCGCGTCTTTTTACGTTTGAGCCCGGACCTTGCAGGCCCCCGCCGCGCAAGGCCTTGAAGGAGCCACCATGAGCCTGCCGAACCCCGCCGAACTGATCAGCCAGATGGCCACAAGCCTCACGGCCCATCTGCAACACCGCTCTATCAGCGAGCCGCGCTTCATCGGCATTCGCACCGGCGGTGTGTGGGTGGCCCAGGCGCTGCTGGAAGCACTGGGCAGCGACTCGCCCCTCGGCACCCTCGATGTGTCCTTTTACCGGGACGATTTCAGCCAGAACGGCCTGCACCCGCAAGTGCGCCCGTCGGCCCTGCCGTTCGAGATCGAGGGCCAGCATCTGGTGCTGATCGACGACGTGCTGATGAGCGGCCGCACGATCCGCGCCGCCATGAACGAACTGTTCGACTACGGCCGCCCGGCCAGCGTGACCCTGGTGTGCCTGCTGGACCTGGATGCCGGCGAACTGCCGATCAGCCCGGATGTGGTCGGCGCCACACTGTCGCTGCAAGCCCACCAGCGGGTAAAATTGTCCGGTCCCACGCCGCTCGAACTCGAACTGCAAGACCTCGCCCTTTAAACCGCCTTGTAAAGAGTCCCCGCGATGACGCCTCTAGATGCCAAGCGCCCGCTGCAGCTCAATGCTCAGGGCCAGTTGCAACACTTCTTGTCCCTCGACGGTTTGCCCCGCGAACTGCTCACCGAAATCCTCGACACCGCCGACTCGTTTCTCGAAGTCGGTGGCCGCGCGGTGAAGAAGGTCCCGCTGCTACGCGGCAAGACCATCTGCAATGTGTTCTTCGAGAACTCCACGCGCACCCGCACCACGTTTGAACTGGCGGCCCAGCGGCTGTCGGCCGACGTGATCACGCTGAACGTGTCCACCTCGTCGGCGAGCAAGGGCGAAACCCTGCTCGACACCCTGCGCAACCTGGAAGCCATGGCCGCCGACATGTTCGTGGTCCGCCACGGCGATTCCGGCGCCGCGCACTTCATTGCCGAACACGTGTGCCCGCAGGTGGCGATCATCAACGGCGGCGATGGCCGTCACGCGCACCCGACCCAGGGCATGCTCGACATGCTGACCATCCGTCGGCACAAGGGCAGTTTTGAAAACCTCTCGGTGGCCATCGTCGGCGACATCCTGCACTCGCGGGTTGCGCGCTCGAACATGCTGGCCCTCAAGGCCCTGGGTTGCCCGGATATCCGCGTGATCGCACCCAAAACCCTGCTGCCGATCGGCATCGAGCAGTACGGTGTGAAGGTCTACACCGACATGGCCGAAGGCCTCAAGGATGTGGACGTGGTGATCATGCTGCGCCTGCAGCGCGAGCGCATGGCCGGTGGCCTGTTGCCGAGCGAAGGCGAGTTTTACCGCCTGTTCGGCCTGACCACCGCGCGCCTGGCCGGCGCCAAGCCGGATGCCATCGTGATGCACCCGGGCCCGATCAACCGTGGGGTGGAGATTGAGTCGGCAGTGGCCGACGGCCCTCAATCGGTGATCTTGAACCAGGTCACCTACGGCATCGCCGTCCGCATGGCCGTGCTGTCCATGGCCATGAGCGGGCAAACCGCGCAACGTCAATTCGAGCAGGAGAACGCCCAGTGAAGCTCAGCATCCTCGGCGCCCGCGTCATCGATCCGGCCAGCGGCCTGGATCACGTCACCGATCTGCATCTGGAAGCCGGCAAGCTCATCGCCATCGGCGGCGCCCCCGCGGGTTTCAGCGCGACTGAAACCATCGACGCCAACGGCTTGGTGGCCGCACCTGGCCTGGTCGACCTGAACGTTGCCCTGCGCGAACCGGGCTACAGCCGCAAGGGCAACATCACCAGCGAAACCCGCGCCGCAGCAGCCGGCGGCGTGACCAGCCTGTGCTGCCCGCCGCACACCAAACCGGTTCTCGACACCTCGGCCGTGACCGAGCTGATCCTCGACCGCGCCCGCGAAGCCGGCAATTGCAAGGTGTTCCCCATCGGCGCCCTGAGCAAAGGCCTGGAAGGCGAACAACTCGCTGAACTGATCGCCCTGCGTGACGCCGGTTGCGTGGCCTTCGGCAATGGCCTGGAAAGCTTTCGCAGCACCCGCACGCTGTTACGCGCCCTGGAATACGCAGCGACCTTCGACCTGACGGTGATCTTCCATTCCCAGGACCGCGACCTGGCCGAAGGCGGCCTGGCCCATGAAGGCGCCGTGGCCAGCTTCCTCGGCCTGCCGGGCATTCCGGAAACCGCCGAGACCGTGGCCCTGGCCCGTGACCTGCTGCTGGTGGAGCAAAGCGGTGTGCGCGCGCACTTCAGCCAATTGACCAGCGCTCGCGGCGTCGCCCTGATCGCCCAGGCCCAGGCCCGTGGTTTGCCGGTCACAGCGGATGTGGCGCTGTATCAGCTGATTTTGACGGATGAGGCGCTGATCGATTTCTCCAGCCTGTACCACGTGCAACCGCCGCTGCGCACCCTGGCCGACCGTGAAGGTTTGCGGGCGGCGGTCAAGTCCGGTGTGGTCTCGGCGATTTCCAGCCATCACCAGCCCCATGAGCGAGATGCCAAGCTGGCACCGTTTGGCGCGACAGAGCCTGGCATCAGCAGTGTCGAACTGTTGCTGCCGCTGGCGATGACGTTAGTGGAAGATGGACTGCTGGACTTGCCGACACTGCTGGCCCGCCTGAGCGCCGGCCCGGCCGAGGCCTTGCGCCTGCCGGCCGGTAAGTTGGCGGTGGGTTCGGCGGCGGATCTGGTGCTGTTTGATCCGGCCAGCTCGACGATTGCCGGGGAACAGTGGCTGTCCAAGGGTGAGAACTGCCCGTTCATCGGGCATAGCCTGCCGGCGACGGTGCGTTACACCTTGGTGGATGGGCGGATCAGCTACCAGGCCTGATAGAACACATCCAATGTGGGCACGACCCATGTAGGAGCTGGCTTGCCTGCGATAGCATCACCTCGGTTTGGCTCAAAGACCGAGGTGTCTGCATCGCAGGCAAGCCAGCTCCCACACAAGCCAGCTCCCAGATTTGATTGTGTGCAGACTTACCGTCCGGCGTTGCGCTCGGCATTGCGGATCGAAATCTGCGTATTCAACGTCCAGAAGTCATACAGCACCCCCACCAGGAACAAACCGCCGGTCAGCAGGTAGATCAGGCCGGTGATCCATTTGCCCTGATACATGCGGTGCACGCCAAACACACCTAGAAACGCCAACAGGATCCAGGCCACGTTGTATTCGATGGGTCCGGCGGTAAAGCGCAGGTCCGCTTCACGGTCCATGGCCGGGATCAGGAACAGGTCGATCAGCCAGCCGATACCCAGCAAGCCCAAGGTGAAAAACCAGATCGTGCCGGTCACCGGCTTGCCGTAATAGAAGCGATGCGCCCCGGTAAAACCGAAAATCCACAGCAGGTAGCCGATCACCTTACTGTGGGTATCTTGCTGCGGACCAATCTGCTGATAGGTGTTCATCGCGTACCTCTTTTGCTTCGATAGATAAATTTTTTCACTTTCTTTGTGACTTTTTTACAGGCGCCCGACGTACGGCAAATGGTATCTTCCCTGCCCTGAAAGCCTTATGCCACCTGACCTGTGTAGGACAATTGCGGCGAATCGTCGCGTTTTTCCTGATTTTGACGTCAAGGTTCAGTCGACAAACGGCCTGAGAACGACACAAAAAGCTGTTATAAAGTTGCGCGCAAACCCATAAGAGCCACGCCTAATGCGACCATTTTTCAAGACATGGCTAACCATTTGCCTATTAATGCCACTGGCCGCCCACGCCACCAATCGTGAGCAACGACTTCCTAACGTTAACGGTTTCACCCCTAAAGTCCACAGCACGCCAAGCACCGCCAAATCGGTAAAGCTGACCGTCAACCGCCCGACTCAAGTGAGCAAGGCCCACAACGGCAAAGCAGTTCCAGGCCTGGTCGGCGTCAACACCAAGCAGAGCAGCACCGTCCTCAGCCGCGCCGTCAACGTGCTCGGTACTCCTTATCGTTGGGGCGGCAGCAGCCCAAGTAAAGGGTTCGACTGCAGCGGCTTGGTAAAATACGCGTTCAACGACGTAGCCGCCGTGGACCTGCCGCGTACTTCCAATGCCATGGCCGCTGGCCACGGGCAGAAGGTTGATCGCAAGGATTTGAAACCAGGTGACCTGCTGTTCTTCAAACTCAAGAGCCGCCAGGTGAACCACGTTGCCATTTACCTGGGCAATGATCGCTTCATCCACGCACCGCGCCGTGGCAAATCGGTCAGCATCGACACGCTGAAGAAGCCGTTCTGGAACAAGAACTACGTGATTGCCAAGCGGGTGCTGCCGAAAGAGCAGAATAACCTGCGGATCGTTCAGCGCTGATTTCAGGCTGAAATGCAGTACCCAATGTGGGAGCGGGCTTGCTCGCGAAAGCGGAGTGTCAGTCAACAGATTAATCGACTGATCTAACGCTTTCGCGAGCAAGCCCGCTCCCACATTTGATTTACATCGTTCTAAAGACCTCATATGTCTGTCGGTACCCTCGCCTTCTCCCGCGCGTCTTCCCGGCTGACCAGCCCCTCCCCGACCAGCACCTTCAAGCTCATATCCAACGTCTTCATCCCCAACGCCCCACCCGTCTGGATCGCTGAGACCATCTGCGCCACCTTGTCCTCGCGGATCAAATTCCGAATGGCCGGCGTGCCCAGCATGATCTCGTGAGCCGCCACCCGCCCGCCGCCGATCTTCTTCACCAGCACCTGGGACACCACCGCTTGCAACGACTCCGACAACATCGAGCGGACCATGGCCTTTTCCCCGGCCGGGAACACATCCACCAGCCGGTCTACGGTCTTTGCGGCCGAACTGGTGTGCAGGGTGCCAAATACCAGGTGCCCGGTCTCGGCCGCCGTCAGCGCCAGGCGGATGGTCTCCAAGTCACGCAGTTCGCCCACCAGGATCACGTCCGGGTCTTCCCTCAGGGCCGAGCGCAGGGCAACCGAAAAGCCATGGGTGTCGCGATGCACCTGGCGTTGGTTGATCAACGCCATTTTCGGCGTGTGGATAAATTCGATGGGGTCTTCAAGGGTGAGGATGTGATGGCGCCGATGCTGATTGAGAAAATCAATCATCGCCGCCAGGGTGGTGGACTTGCCTGAACCGGTCGGGCCGGTGACCAACACGAGGCCCCGGGGCAGTTGGGCGATACGCTGGAATACTTCACCGAGACCAAGGCTTTCCAAGCTCCGGACTTCGGACGGTATGGTACGAAACACCGCGCTCAGCCCGCGATCCTGCCGGAACACATTGGCCCGGAAACGCGCCATGTCGGGCAACTCGAACGCAAAATCCGTTTCAAGAGATGTTTCGAAATCCTTTTGTTGATGCTGATTGAGCAAAGGGCTCAATAAGTCCGCTACTTGCGTAGGTGAAAGCACCGGCCCCTCCAGCGGCCAGACCTCGCCATCAACCCGCAGCATCGGCGCCAGGCCGGCGGACAAATGCAGGTCGGAGGCGCCACGGCGCACGCTGGCCGTGAGTAGTTCAGTGATATCCATAGGGCTTTCCATTTCCAGTAGAATGCCGCGGACTCCATATCCACGGGCGCATCTTGAATGTCGACGATAGCAGACAACATCGGCCAAGTTGGCCAGCGCATCCGCGCCGCAGCCGACGCCGTGCAACGTGACGCAAGCAGCATCCACCTGCTGGCCGTGAGCAAGACCAAACCCGCGCAAGCCGTGCGCGAAGCCTATGCCGCCGGGATGCACGACTTTGGCGAGAACTACCTGCAGGAAGCGCTGGGCAAACAGGTCGAATTAACTGACCTGCCCTTGAGTTGGCACTTCATCGGCCCCATTCAATCGAACAAGACGCGCGCTATCGCCGAGAACTTCGCTTGGGTGCATTCCGTGGATCGCCTGAAAATCGCTCAACGTTTGTCCGAACAACGCCCGGCTGACCTGCCACCGCTGAATATCTGCATCCAGGTCAATGTCAGCGGCGAAGCCAGCAAGTCCGGCTGTACGCCCGCCGACCTGCCGGCCCTGGCCCATGCAATCAGTGCCCTGCCGCGCCTGAAGCTGCGTGGCTTGATGGCGATTCCTGAGCCGACTGAAGATCGGACCGCGCAAGACGCAGCGTTCGCCGCGGTACGCGACCTGCAAAACAGCCTGAACCTGCCGCTGGACACACTTTCCATGGGCATGAGCCACGACCTTGAGTCGGCCATCGCCCAAGGCGCCACCTGGGTGCGGATCGGTACCGCCCTGTTTGGCGCCCGCGACTACGGCCAGCCATGAACATGGCTGACTTCCCTCTGAGTAAGGACCTGTCATGAGCAACACGCGTATTGCCTTTATCGGCGCCGGTAACATGGCGGCCAGCCTGATCGGTGGCCTGCGGGCCAAGGGCCTGGACGCCGCGCAGATCCGCGCCAGCGACCCAGGCGCCGACACCCGCGCCCGCGTCAACACCGAGCACGGCATTGAAACCTTTGCCGACAACGCCGAGGCCATCCAGGGCGTCGATGTCATCGTACTGGCCGTGAAGCCGCAGGCCATGAAAGCCGTGTGCGAGAGCCTGCGTCCGAGCCTGCAGCCGCACCAGCTGGTGGTGTCCATCGCCGCCGGTATCACCTGCGCCAGCATGAACACCTGGCTCGGTGCCCAGCCGATCGTGCGCTGCATGCCTAACACCCCCGCACTGGTCAGCCAAGGCGTGAGCGGGCTGTACGCCACCGCCGCGGTGACCGCCGAACAACGTGACCAGGCGCACGAGTTGTTGTCCGCCGTGGGCATCGCCCTGTGGCTGGAGCAGGAGCAGCAACTGGATGCGGTCACCGCCGTGTCCGGCAGCGGCCCGGCGTACTTCTTCCTGCTGATCGAGGCCATGACCGCCGCCGGCGTGAAGCTGGGCCTGTCCAAGGACGTTGCCGAGCAACTGGCCGAGCAGACTGCCCTGGGCGCCGCGCATATGGCGGTTGCCAGCGATGTGGACGCCGCCGAGTTGCGCCGTCGCGTAACCTCGCCTGGCGGCACCACACAGGCGGCCATCGAGTCGTTCCAGGCCGGGGGCTTTGAAGCCCTGGTGGAAAAAGCATTGGGTGCCGCTGCGCACCGCTCGGCGGAACTCGCCGAACAACTGGGCAAATAAGGAGCCAACATGATTGGTTTGAACACCGCGGCCGTCTACGTGCTGCAAACCCTCGGCAGCCTGTACCTGTTGATCGTGCTGTTGCGCTTCGTGCTGCAACTGGTGCGTGCGAACTTCTACAACCCGCTCTGCCAGTTCATCGTGAAGGCCACCCAGCCGCTGCTCAAGCCGCTGCGCCGGGTGATCCCGAGCCTGTTCGGCCTGGACATGTCGTCGCTGGTCCTGGCGATCCTGGTACAGCTGGCCTTGATGGCGCTGACCCTGTTGCTGACCTACGGCACCACCGGTAATTTCCTCCAGTTGCTGGTCTGGGCCATCATCGGCGTGACCGCGCTGTTCCTGAAGATCTTCTTCTTCGCCCTGATCATCAGCGTGATCCTGTCCTGGGTCGCACCGGGCAGCCACAACCCTGGCGCCGAGCTGGTGAACCAGATCTGCGAACCGGCCCTGGCGCCATTCCGCCGCCTGCTGCCGAACCTGGGCGGCCTGGATATTTCGCCGATCCTGGCGTTCATGGTGCTCAAATTGCTGGACATGCTGGTAATCAACAACCTGGCGGCCATGACCGGAATGCCAGAAATCCTGCGACTGCTGATCTAACGATCGGCGCGATAACGTGTGGGAGCTGGCTTGCCTGCGATAGCGATGTATCAGTCAACGGATTGGCTGACTGGCACGCCGCTATCACAGGCAAGCCAGCTCCCACATTTTGTATCTGCATATTGAATTCAATCCTGGCCGGCCTTTGCTTGCCGCTGGGTGCAGCGGTCTTTAGACTTACGCCTCATTTAAACGAGAGCAGGGTCGATGCCAACTGCCTTCCCCCCCGATTCTGTTGGACTGGTCGTGCCCCAAGTGGCGCACTTCAGCGAACCGCTGGCCCTGGCCTGCGGGCGTGCGCTGCCTGCCTATGACTTGATCTATGAAACCTACGGCCAACTGAACGCCACGGCGAGCAACGCCGTGCTGATCTGCCACGCCTTGTCCGGCCATCATCACGCCGCCGGTTTCCATTCGGTCGACGAGCGCAAGCCCGGCTGGTGGGACAGTTGCATCGGCCCCGGCAAGCCCATCGACACCAACAAGTTCTTCGTGGTCAGCCTGAACAACCTCGGCGGCTGCAACGGTTCCACCGGCCCTAGCAGTATCAATCCGGAAACCGGCAAGCCGTTCGGCGCCGATTTCCCGGTACTGACCGTGGAAGACTGGGTGCACAGCCAGGCCCGCCTCGCCGACCTGCTCGGCATCAACCAGTGGGCCGCCGTGATCGGTGGCAGCCTGGGCGGCATGCAGGCGCTGCAATGGACCATCACCTACCCGGATCGCGTGCGCCATTGCCTGGCCATCGCCTCGGCCCCCAAGTTGTCGGCGCAGAACATCGCCTTCAACGAAGTGGCGCGCCAGGCGATCCTGACCGACCCGGAGTTCCACGGCGGTTCGTTCCAGGAAGCCGGTGTGATTCCCAAGCGCGGCCTGATGCTGGCGCGGATGGTCGGGCATATCACCTACCTGTCCGATGACTCCATGGGCGAGAAATTCGGCCGTGGCCTCAAGAGCGAGAAGCTCAACTACGACTTCCACAGCGTCGAGTTCCAAGTGGAAAGCTACCTGCGTTATCAGGGCGAGGAGTTCTCCGGGCGTTTCGACGCCAACACCTACCTGCTGATGACCAAGGCGTTGGACTACTTCGACCCGGCGGCCAACTTTGATGACGACCTGGCGAAAACGTTCGAAGGCGCCACCGCCAAGTTCTGCGTGATGTCGTTCACCACCGACTGGCGCTTCTCGCCGGCCCGCTCCCGCGAGCTGGTGGATGCGCTGATGGCCGCGCGCAAGGACGTCTGCTACCTGGAAATCGATGCGCCGCAAGGCCACGACGCCTTCCTGATTCCGATCCCGCGTTATTTGCAGGCGTTCGGCAATTACATGAACCGGATTACTGTGTGAGAACGCCATGAGAGCCGACCTGGAAATCATCCAAGAATGGATCCCCGCCGGCAGCCGCGTGCTCGACCTGGGCTGCGGCGATGGCGAACTGCTGAGCTGGCTGCGCGACAACAAGCAAGTCACCGGCTACGGCCTGGAAAACGACCCGGACAACATCGCCCAGTGTGTGGCCAAGGGCATCAACGTAATCGAGCAGGACCTGGACAAGGGCCTCGGCAACTTTGCCAGCAACAGCTTCGACATCGTGGTGATGACCCAGGCCCTGCAGGCGGTGCACTATCCGGACCGGATCCTCGACGAAATGCTGCGCGTCGGCCGCCAGTGCATCATCACCTTCCCCAACTTCGGCCACTGGCGCTGCCGCTGGTACCTGGCCACCAAGGGCCGCATGCCGGTGTCGGATTTCCTGCCCTACACCTGGTACAACACGCCGAACATCCACTTCTGCACCTTCGAAGACTTCGAAGCCTTGTGTGGCGAGCGTGAAGCCAAGGTGATCAACCGCCTTGCCGTCGATCAACAGCACCGCCACGGCTGGGCGAGTAAGCTATGGCCCAACTTGTTGGGCGAAATTGGTATTTACCGGGTCAGCAGTCCTGGCCTGACCGACCACAAGATTGCCGTCTAATCATCTTCAAGAGGGACGCTCATGAGTCGTTTGGCTATTTTTCTATTGACCGCCTGCCTGGGCGCCAGCGCCATGGCCGCGGACGCTATAGACGCTAACCGCAAGAAAGACTTCGGTGATATCACCGTGCACTACAACACCTTCACCTCCAGCTTCCTGCAACCGGAAACCGCCCAGGCTGTGGGCGTGGTACGCAGCAAGGAAAAGGGCCTGATCAACGTGACCGTGATCAAGGGCGTGACCCCGGTGGCCGCGCAGGTCACAGGCACCATCAAGGACCTGGGCGGCAAGAGCGAGATCCTTACCTTCAAGCAAATCAACGAAAAAGGCGGCGTCAACTATCTCGCGCCCTACTCCGTGACCCAGCGGGAATACAAGACGTTTACCATCAACGTTGAAACCGGCGGCAAAGCCCATAGCTTCCAATTCAACCAAGAACTGTTCCCGGCCGAATGATGAACCTTACTCAACTCGTACTGGCCAGCCATAACGCCGGCAAACTCAAAGAGCTGCAGGCGATGCTCGGCGACGCCGTGCAACTGCGCTCCATTGGCGAATTCAGCCAGGTGGAGCCGGAAGAGACCGGCTTGTCCTTCGTCGAGAACGCCATCCTCAAGGCACGCAACGCTGCACGCATTTCCGGCCTGCCGGCGCTGGCGGATGACTCGGGCCTGGCGGTGGACTTCCTCGGCGGCGCCCCTGGCATCTACTCGGCGCGTTATGCCGACGGCAAGGGCGACGCCGCCAACAACGCCAAACTGCTGGATGCGCTCAAGGACGTGCCGGACGCCGAGCGTGGCGCGCAGTTCGTCTGTGTGCTGGCTTTGGTGCGCCACGCCGATGACCCGCTGCCTATCCTGTGCGAAGGCCTGTGGCACGGGCGCATCCTGCATGCGGCCAGCGGCGAACAGGGTTTTGGCTATGACCCGCTGTTCTGGGTGCCGGAGCGCAATGTCTCCAGCGCCGAACTGAGCCCGGTCGACAAGAACCAGATCAGCCACCGTGCTCGCGCAATGGATTTGCTGCGCCAACGCTTGAGCCTGAAATGACCCAGAACACCTCTGCGCAGCCGCTGATCCACGGCGGCGCGCAAACACCTCGGGCGGCCTTGCCGGTACTGCCGCCCCTGTCGCTGTATATCCACATTCCGTGGTGCGTGCGCAAATGCCCTTATTGCGACTTCAACTCCCACACCGCCAGTAAAGTGCTGCCGGAAGAAGAGTATGTGGACGCACTGCTGGCCGACCTCGATCAGGACCTGCACGCCGTGTACGGTCGCGAGCTGAGTTCGATCTTCTTTGGCGGCGGTACGCCAAGCCTGTTCAGCGCCGCCGCATTGGGCCGCCTGCTCAAGGGTGTGCAAGCGCGTATCCCGTTTGCCAGTGATATCGAAATCACCCTGGAAGCCAACCCAGGGACGTTCGAGCAAGAGAAGTTCGTGGCCTATCGCACGCTGGGGATCAACCGCCTGTCCATTGGCATCCAGAGCTTCCAGCAGGAAAAACTCCAGGCCCTCGGCCGCATCCACAATGGCGACGAAGCCGTGCGCGCCGCCGGCATGGCGCGTCAGGCCGGATTCGACAACTTCAACCTGGACCTGATGCACGGTTTGCCCGATCAGTCCCTGGACGACGCCCTGAGCGACCTGCGCCAGGCCATCGCGCTGAGGCCGACGCACCTGTCCTGGTATCAACTGACCCTGGAGCCCAACACCGTATTCTGGAACCAGCCGCCTGCGCTGCCGGAAGACGACACCTTGTGGGACATCCAGGAGGCCGGCCAGGCGCTGCTCGCCGAACACGGTTACGCGCAATATGAAGTGTCGGCCTACGCACAACCGGGTCGCCCGGCGCGGCACAACCTGAATTACTGGAGCTTCGGCGACTTTATCGGCATCGGCGCCGGTGCCCACGGCAAGCTTAGCCACCCCGACGGGCGCATCGTGCGCACCTGGAAGACCCGAGCACCGAAGGACTACCTCAACCCGGCCAAAAGCTTCCAGGCCGGCGCGAAAGAACTGACCAACGAAGAACTGCCGTTCGAATTCCTGATGAACGCCTTGCGCCTCACCGACGGCGTCGAGGCCAAGCTCTACGCCGAGCGTACCGGCCTGGAGCTGGCCAGCCTGGATGAAGGCCGTCGCGAGGCAGAACAAAGTGGCTTAATGCAGGTCGAACCGTCACGCCTGGCGGCGACCGACCGTGGGCAACTCTTTCTCAATGACCTGTTGCAGAAGTTTTTGAGCTGATCGCTCTTAAGGAAATCGAATGGATTTGGTACTCGACCTGCTCGCCACCGTATCCCGCTGGAGCCGTAGCAACCTGTCGGAAATCTCCCTGGCCCTTGTGGGCTGCCTGCTGGTGCTGTTTGGCGCCGATATCAAGGGTTGGGTGGAAGCGCGTTTGGGCAGCGTCGCAGGCGCATTGCGCGTCCCGTTAATGGCGTTGCTGTGCATGATCGGCAGCGGCGCGGCGCTGATCTACGCCACGCCGTGGATTGTGCGGGGGTTGAGCCAGTTCAATAACTACAGCCTGGCGCCGGTGTTGGTGGTGGTGCTGGTGTTGATTGGCGTAGTCGCTGACCGCCGCTGACCTCCGCTACAACACAGAAGCAAATGTGAGAGCGGGCTTGCTCGCGAATACGGTGGATCAGTCGACATTTTCAGTGACTGACACACCGCATTCGCGAGCAAGCCCGCTCCCACATTGTTGACTGCATTCCAAGCGAGTGGCCTGTCAGTCAACCTTTTCGAATTTCAGATCCCACACCCCATGCCCCAACCGCTCGCCGCGGCGTTCGAACTTGGTGATCGGGCGCTCAGCCGGGCGTGGCACGCATTTGCCGTCTTCGGCGATGTTACGGTAGCCAGGGGCGACGTTCATCACTTCCAGCATGTATTCCGCGTAGGGTTCCCAGTCGGTGGCCATGTGCAGAATGCCGCCGACCTTGAGCTTGCTGCGTACCAGCTCCGCGAAGGAGGCCTGGACGATACGGCGCTTGTGGTGACGGGCTTTGTGCCATGGGTCGGGGAAGAACAGCATCAGGCGGTCGAGGCTGTTGTCGGCGATGCAGCGGTTGAGCACTTCGATCGCGTCGCAGTCGTAGACCCGCAAGTTAGTCAGGCCTTGGGTCAGCACGCCGTTGAGCAGCGCGCCAACACCTGGACGGTGCACTTCCACACCAATGAAGTCCTGGTCCGGCGCAGCGGCGGCCATTTCCAGCAGGGAGTGGCCCATGCCGAAGCCGATTTCCAGGGAACGCGGGGCCGAACGGCCGAACACCTGATCGTAGTCCACCGGCGCGTCGGCCAGGGGCAACACGTACAGCGGCGTACCTTGCTCCAGGCCTTTTTGCTGGCCTTCGGTCATGCGACCAGCACGCATCACAAAACTCTTGATGCGGCGGTGCTTGGACTCGTCACCGGTTTCCAGGGTGTTCGGCGTTTCGTTTGATTCAGTCATCAATGGCTCTTACTTGATCAGACCATCCAGCGGCGAGGAGGCGCTGGCGTAGAGTTTTTTCGGCATGCGACCGGCGAGGTAGGCCAGGCGGCCCGCGACGATGGCGTGATTCATGGCTTCGGCCATCATGACCGGTTGCTGGGCATGGGCGATGGCGGAGTTCATCAGCACCGCGTCGCAGCCCAGTTCCATGGCGATGGTTGCGTCGGAGGCCGTGCCCACGCCCGCATCCACCAGCACCGGGATCTTGGCTTCTTCGAGGATGATCTGCAGGTTGTAGGGATTGCAGATACCCAGGCCCGAGCCGATCAGACCGGCCAGCGGCATCACGGCAATGCAGCCGATTTCCGCCAGCTGGCGCGCGATGATGGGGTCATCGCTGGTGTAGACCATCACGTCGAAACCTTCCTTGACCAGGGTTTCAGCGGCCTTGAGGGTTTCGATGACGTTGGGGAACAGGGTTTTCTGGTCGGCCAGCACTTCCAGCTTCACCAGGTTGTGGCCGTCGAGCAGCTCACGGGCCAGGCGGCAGGTGCGCACGGCTTCGATGGCGTCGTAGCAACCGGCGGTGTTCGGCAGAAAGGTGTAGCGATCCGGCGACAGCACTTCGAGCAGGTTTGGCTCGCCTTCGATCTGGCCGAGGTTGGTGCGGCGCACGGCGAAGGTCACGATCTCGGCGCCCGAGGCTTCGATGGCCAGGCGGGTTTCTTCCATGTCGCGGTACTTGCCGGTGCCGACCAGCAGACGGGACTGGTAGGTACGACCGGCCAGGACGAAAGGCTTGTCGCTACGAACGATGCTCATGGGAAATCCTCGAAATGGGGTGAGGTTCTGCAGAATTCAGGAAGCTGCGCGATTAGCCGCCGCCGATGGCGTGGACCACTTCGACCTGGTCACCCTCGGTGAGCGCAGTGTCGGCGTGCAGGCTACGCGGGACGATATCCAGGTTGAGTTCCACTGCGACGCGACGCCCGGTCAGGTCCAGGCGGGTCAGCAGGGCCGCAACGGTTTCGCCGTCGGGCAGTTCAAAGGATTCGCCGTTCAACTGAATGCGCATGCCACGGGCCGCCATCGTTTTAAGGGGCCCGCATTCTAGCCCGATTGGGGTTGCTGGCCCAAGCCCCTTGGTCAGGCGGCCTGTAGACGCCACGCTGCCAAACCGAGGAAAAACCAGCCCAGCAGGAAGGCCAGCCCGCCAAACGGGGTGATGATCCCGAGTTTGCTGATTCCGGTCAGGGTCAGCACGTACAGGCTGCCGGAGAACAGCAGGATGCCAAGGGTAAACGAGATGCCTGCCCAGCTGACCAATCGGCCAGGAATATGTGCCGCCAGCAACGCCACGCCGAACAATGCCAGGGTGTGCACCAACTGGTAGGTCACGCCGGTGTGGAAGATCGCCAGGTACTCGGCGCTCAGGCGGTTTTTCAGGCCATGGGCGGCGAACGCGCCGAGAGCGACACCCGTGAAGCCGAAAAAGGCAGCCAACATCAGAAAGCCACGCAACATGAGGAACTCCAGTCAGACTCAAAGGGCCGGGTCTGTATAATGGCCCGCTCAACGGGTTCGGCCAAGCCATCTCTATGCTGCGTCTCCTTTTCAAACGCTTTCTCAACGTCGTGAAATGGTTTGCCATCGGCAGTGTGCTGCTGGTGCTGCTGTTTCGTGTCGTCCCGCCGCCCTTCACCGCGCTGATGGTAGAGCGCAAGGTCGAATCCTGGTTCGACGGCGAGCCCATTGACCTGCAGCGCAGCTGGGTGCCGTGGGATGAGATCTCCGATGACCTCAAAGTGGCGGTGATGGCCGGTGAAGACCAGCGTTTCCCGCAGCATTGGGGTTTTGATTTCGGCGCGATCCAGGCGGCCATCCTGCACAACGAGCGAGGTGGCTCGATCCGCGGCGCCAGTACGTTGAGCCAGCAGGTGTCGAAGAACCTGTTCCTGTGGGCCGGCCGCAGTTATCTGCGCAAAGGGCTGGAAGCCTGGTTTACCGGGTTGATCGAGGTGTTGTGGCCCAAGCAACGGATCCTTGAGGTCTACCTCAACAGCGTTGAATGGGATGAAGGGGTGTTTGGTGCGGAAGCGGCTGCACGGCATCACTTTGGGGTCAGCGCCAAGGGTCTTTCACGGCAGCAGGCCAGCTATCTGGCTGCCGTATTGCCTAACCCGCGGGTCTGGAGTGCCAGTCATCCGACGGCGTATGTGGCAAGGCGCGCGGCGTGGATTCGGCAGCAGATGAGCCAGTTGGGTGGGGATGGATATCTGGCTGAGTTGAATAACGCCCGCAAGGCCCCTTGGTCCGACTGACCCAACCTCTCTCGCCAGGGCTCGACAGCTGTTACGGTCAGTAAATAGATGCAAACAAAAATGCCCCGATCTTTTGATCGGGGCATTTTTTTGGCTTTTCGCAGCGTTTTAGGCGGCGATCGACAACTTCAGCTTGTTCATCGCGCTTTTCTCAAGCTGACGAATCCGCTCGGCCGACACGTTGTACTTCTGCGCCAGGTCGTGCAGCGTGGCTTTTTCTTCCGCCAGCCAACGCTGGTAGAGGATGTCACGGCTGCGGTCGTCCAGCACTTCCAGCGCTTCGTGCAGGTTGTGATTGGAGTTGTCGCTCCAGTCGGCGTCTTCCAGTTGACGCGCCGGGTCGTACCGGTGGTCTTCCAGGTAGTTGGCCGGCGATTGGAAGGCGCTGTCGTCGTCCGCTTCGGCGGCCGGGTCGAAGGCCATGTCATGGCCGGTCAGGCGGCTTTCCATCTCACGCACTTCACGGGGTTCCACACCGAGGCTTTCGGCCACGCGGTGGACTTCCTCGTTGTTCAGCCACGCCAGACGTTTCTTCTGGCTGCGCAGATTGAAGAACAGCTTGCGCTGGGCCTTGGTGGTCGCGACTTTCACAATGCGCCAGTTGCGCAGGATGAACTCGTGGATTTCCGCCTTGATCCAGTGCACAGCAAACGACACCAGACGCACACCCATTTCAGGGTTGAAACGTTTCACGGCCTTCATCAGGCCGACGTTGCCTTCCTGGATCAGGTCAGCCTGGGCCAGGCCGTAGCCACTGTAGCTACGGGCGATATGTACGACAAAACGCAGGTGGGCGAGCACCATCTGCCGAGCCGCCCCCAAATCCTGCTCATAGTAGAGACTCTCGGCCAGTTCACGCTCCTGCTCAGGCGTCAGCAATGGAATGCTGTTGACCGTGTGCACGTAGGCTTCCAGGTTCGCACCCGGGACCAAGGCATAGGCAGGTTGCAAAGAAGTGGTCATACGAAAAAACCTCCGACTCACATAACTCGTGCAGTGAAGCACTGCGAAAATTGACCGGGAACCGTAGGACAAGTTCCCTAAACCACCAATACGGTCAATACAAACGAAACCACATTAATCTGACATTAACTACTTCGGTGCCAACTCGCGTAAATGACGAGCGACCGCAATCCACGCACCGATATACCCCAACAATACCGCGCCAAGCAAGAGACTCAGACCATCGGCTACCGGCACACCGGCCAGTGCGAAATCACTGCCGTAGAGTCCGGCAAGCCCGACAACCGCGTCGTTCAGCCAGTCCAGGCCAAATGCCAGCACGCACCAGGACAAAATCCCGGCGCCGAAGCCATAAAGCGCGCCCATGTACAGAAAAGGACGACGCACATAGCTGTCCGTGCCGCCGACCAGTTTAATCACTTCTATCTCGGTGCGACGGTTTTCAATATGAAGACGAATGGTATTACCTATCACCAAAAGTAATGCAGACACCAACAGCACCGTCAGGCCGAACACAAAGCGGTCGCCCAGCTTGAGGATGGCCGCCAGGCGCTCTACCCAGACTAGATCAAGTTGCGCCTGTTGCACCTTGGGCATCTCTGCGAGTTTTTGTCGCAGGGCTTCCAGCGCCGGCTTGTCGACTTCATTCGGCGTTACCAGCACCACACCCGGCAGCGGGTTCTGCGGCAGCTCCTTGAGCGCCTCGCCCAGGCCGGATTGTTGCTGGAACTCCTCAAGGGCCTGATCGCGGCTGATGTACTCGGCATCCGCCACGCCTGGAATGTTCTTGATGTCGTCGCGCAACGCTTCGCCATCTTTGGCGCTGGCATCGATGTTCAGGTACAGGGAAATCTGCGCTGCGCGCTGCCATGAACCGCCCAGGCGCTCCACATTATTGAGCAGCAGCGACAGGCCCATCGGCAGGCTCAGGGCCACCGCCATTACCAGGCAGGTGAAAAAGCTGCCGATCGGCTGCTTGCCCAGGCGGCGCAGACTGTCGACCAGGCTGGCGCGATGGCTTTCGATCCAGGCGCGCAGCAAGGTGCTGAAGTCCGGGCCGTCATCGTCGTGATCGTGTTTTTTCTTCGGCGGTTGCGGGTCGGCCGGTTTCGGCGCCACGCGCTCGGAAACTTTAGGGCTGCGTGTCGCACTCATACGCCGGCCTCCCCGTCACCGATCAAGCGGCCGCGTTGCAAGGTGAGCATGCGATGGCGCATGCGCGCGATCAGCGCCAGGTCGTGACTGGCGATCAGCACGCTGGTGCCCAGGCGGTTGATGTCTTCGAACACGCCCATGATCTCGGCCGCCAGGCGCGGGTCGAGGTTACCGGTGGGTTCGTCCGCCAGCAGCAGGGCCGGGCGGTGGACGATGGCGCGGGCGATGCCGACGCGCTGTTGCTGGCCGGTGGACAGGTCGCCAGGGTAGAGATCGGTTTTGTCCGACAGCGCCACGCGCTCCAGGGCCGAATCCACACGTTTGACGATCTCGGCCTTGGACAGCCCGAGGATCTGCAACGGCAGTGCCACGTTGTTGAACACGGTGCGATCGAACAGCAATTGGTGATTCTGGAACACCACGCCGATCTGGCGGCGCAGGAACGGAATCTGTGCATTGCTGATGGTGGCCAAGTCCTGGCCCGCCAGCAGCAACTTGCCGGTGGTCGGGCGTTCCATGGCCAGCAGCAGGCGCAACAAGGTACTTTTGCCGGCGCCTGAGTGGCCGGTTACAAACAGAAACTCGCCGCGACGCACCCGAAAGCTCAGCTCATGCAAGCCCACATGCCCGTTGGCATAGCGTTTACCGACCTGCTCGAATCGAATCATGAACGCTCCCGCTCGGCAAACAGTGCCTGTACAAAGGGTTCGGCTTCAAAGGTGCGCAGGTCGTCGATGCCTTCACCGACACCGATATAACGAATCGGCAACCCGAACTGTTTGGCCAGGGCGAAGATCACGCCGCCCTTGGCTGTGCCGTCGAGCTTAGTCAATGCCAGGCCGGTCAGTTGTACCGTCTGGTTGAATTGTTTGGCCTGGCTGATGGCGTTCTGGCCGGTGCCCGCGTCAAGCACCAACAGCACCTCATGCGGCGCGTCTGCATCCAGCTTGCCGATCACGCGGCGGACCTTTTTCAGCTCTTCCATCAAATTGTCTTTGGTGTGCAGGCGTCCGGCGGTATCGGCGATCAACACGTCGATGTTACGGGCCTTGGCGGCTTGCACGGCGTCGAAGATCACCGAGGCGGAATCGGCGCCAGTATGCTGGGCGATCACTGGGATTTTGTTGCGCTCGCCCCAGACCTGCAGCTGTTCAACCGCTGCGGCACGGAAGGTGTCGCCCGCCGCCAGCATGACTTTCTTGCCTTCGGACTGCAGTTTTTTGGCCAGCTTGCCAATGGTGGTGGTCTTGCCGGCGCCATTGACGCCGACTACCAGGATTACAAAGGGTTTTTTCGGGGTAATCACCAGCGGTGCTTCCACCGGCTTGAGCATGGCGGCCAACTCAGCCTGCAGGGATTTGTACAGGGCGTCAGCGTCGGTCAGCTGCTTGCGCGCGACCTTCTGGGTGAGGCTCTGGATGATCACGGCGGTGGCTTCTACGCCTACGTCGGCAGTGAGCAGACGGGTTTCGATGTCTTCAAGCAGTTCGTCATCAATGACCTTTTTGCCGAGAAACAGGCTGGCCATGCCTTCGCCGATGCTGGCGCTGGTCTTGCTCAGGCCTTGCTTGAGACGGGCGAAGAAGCCGGTCTTGCTGGTTTCAGCAGGAGCGGCAGGTTCTTCGACGATGACGGGAGCCGCAATCGCTGGCTCGACCGTCACGGGTGCGGGTGCTTCAGCGACAACCGGCTGTGGCGCAATGACCACCGGAATCGGCGGAACCACATGCGCGGCCTGCACATCTTCAACCAGTGCCACGGGCTCTTCCGCTACCGGCAGTTCCGGCCACGGCTTGTGCGCGGGTTCCGGCTCAGGTTCAGGCTCCGCCTCGGCGAGCGGCTGCAGAACCGGCTCAGCCATCGGCAACACCACCGGCGCAGGCGTTTCGGCGACCGGTTCGGCTTCTACTATAGGCTCAGGGACCGGTTCAGTTTGAACCTGTGGCTGTTCGTCGACGGTTTCCTGCGGCTTTTTGCGCAGCCATCCGAACAGGCCTTTTTTCTCGCCAGCCGCAGCTGGGGTCTTCTTGTCGTCGTTGGAACCAAACATGGAGACGGCTATCTCAAGGTAGCGACGCGCCACGGGGCGCGTCGGTAAATAAAATTCGATGCGTAACAGACTGTTTTTTAGCCAGCTCGTTCATGCGCAACATTTTGTAAGGCCAAAATGGGGCCTTAACAGGACAGCCGCAGTGGCCGTCCCTAAGTCGGATCAGTATCCTAGCACCTCCTCGCCCGCCGACGCTAAGACCAAGCGGGCAGCCCAACAGGTTTAAAAACGAATGAATGCTCTAGCCCGCTGCGCCGCAGGCCTGCTGTTCAGCACAGTTTGTCTGCCTCTTTCAGCCTTGGCTGCCGACCCACAACCCACCCATGAATTCACCCTGGATAACGGCCTGAAGGTGGTCGTGCGCGAAGATCATCGCGCGCCTGTGGTGGTTTCCCAGGTCTGGTACAAGGTGGGTTCGAGCTACGAAACCCCGGGCCAGACGGGTTTGTCCCACGCCCTGGAACACATGATGTTCAAAGGCAGCGCCAAGGTCGGCCCTGGCGAAGCCTCGCTGATCCTGCGCGACCTGGGTGCCGAAGAGAACGCCTTCACCAGCGACGACTACACCGCCTACTACCAGGTACTGGCCCGTGACCGCCTGGGCGTCGCCTTCGAGCTGGAAGCCGACCGCATGGCCAGCCTGCGCCTGCCGGCCGACGAATTCAGTCGCGAAATCGAGGTAATCAAGGAGGAGCGCCGCCTGCGCACCGACGATAACCCGATGTCCAAGGCCTACGAGCGTTTCAAGGCCATGGCATTCCCGGCCAGCGGCTACCACACGCCGACCATCGGCTGGATGGCCGACCTGGATCGCATGAAGGTCGAAGAACTGCGCCACTGGTACCAATCCTGGTACGTGCCGAACAATGCCACGTTGGTGGTGGTCGGCGACGTCACCCCGGACGAGGTGAAGAACCTGGCCCAGCGCTACTTCGGCCCGATTCCCAAGCGTGACGTGCCACCGGCCAAGATCCCGATGGAATTGGCCGAGCCTGGCGAGCGCCTGCTGACCATGAAGGTGCAGACCCAACTGCCCAGCGTGATCCTGGGCTTCAACGTGCCAGGCCTGGCCACCGCCGAAGACAAACGCTCGGTACAGGCCCTGCGCCTGATCTCGGCCTTGCTGGACGGCGGCTACAGCGCACGGATCTCCGAACAGTTGGAGCGCGGTGAAGAGCTGGTCTCCGCGGCCTCCACCAACTACGACGCCTACACCCGTGGCGACACCCTGTTCATGTTGACCGCCACCCCCAATCAGCAGAAGAAAAAGACCGTCGCCCAAGCTGAAGCCGGCCTGTGGCGCCTTCTGGAAGAACTGAAGGCCAAGCCTCCGACCGCCGAAGAACTGGAACGTATCCGCGCCCAGGTCATTGCCGGCCTGGTCTACCAACGTGACTCCATTACCAGCCAGGCTACGGCCATTGGCTCCCTGGAGACCGTCGGCCTGTCCTGGAAGCTGATGGACACGGAGCTTGCCGACCTGCAAAGCGTGACCCCGGAAGACATCCAGAAAGCCGCGCGTACCTATTTCATCCGCGAACGTCTCAGCGTCGCCCATGTCTTGCCTCTGGAGACCGCTCATGAGTGATCGCAAAAGCAGCCGCCTGATCTTCCCCGGCCTGATCGTTGTCACCCTGATCGCCGCCAGTGCCGTGTATTTCCTGCGTCCGAGCGACTCCGTCGCCAGCCCCGCGCTGGAAAAAGCCCAATCGAGCAACACGCTGCAATCGCTGGCGGAACTGGACGACAAGGCACCGACCAACCGCAAGCTCGACGTGCAAACCTGGACCACCGCCGAAGGCGCCAAGGTGCTGTTCGTGGAAGCCCATGAACTGCCGATGTTCGACGTGCGCATCCTGTTCGCCGCCGGCAGCAGCCAGGACGGCAACGTGCCAGGCCTGGCGCTGATGACCAACGCCATGCTCAACGAAGGCGTGCCGGGCAAGGATGTAAGCCAGATCGCCCGTGACTTCGAAGGCCTGGGCGCAGATTTTGGCAATGGCGCTTATCGCGACATGGCCCTGGTGTCCCTGCGCAGCCTCAGCGCCAGCGATAAACGTGACGCAGCCCTTACCCTGTTTGACCAGGTAATCGGCAAGCCGACCTTCCCGGCCGACTCTCTGGCGCGGATCAAGAACCAGATCCTCGCCGGCTTCGAGTACCAGAAACAGAACCCCGGCAAGCTGGCGAGCCTTGAGTTGTTCAAGCGGCTGTACGGCGACCACCCTTACGCGCACCCGAGCGAAGGTACGCCGCAGAGCGTTCCGAAGATCACCCTGGCACAGTTGCAGGCGTTTCACGCCAAGGCCTATGCGGCCGGCAACGCAGTGATCGCGGTGGTGGGTGACCTGACCCGCGCCGAGGCCGAAGCCATGACGGGCAAGATTTCCGCCTCGCTGCCTAAAGGCCCGGCGTTGCCGAAAATCGCCCAGCCGACCGACCCCAAGCCGGGTCTGAACCGCATCGAATTCCCCTCCAAGCAGACGCACCTGCTGTTCGCCCAACTGGGTATCGACCGTGCCGACCCGGACTATGCAGCCCTGTCCCTGGGCAACCAGATCCTCGGCGGCGGTGGTTTCGGCACCCGCTTGATGAGCGAAGTGCGCGAGAAACGCGGCCTGACCTACGGTGTGTACTCCGGCTTCTCGCCGATGCAGGTGCGTGGCCCGTTCATGATCAACCTGCAAACCCGTGCAGAAATGAGCGGCGGCACCCTGCGCCTGGTGGAGGACGTGGTAGCCGACTACCTCAAGACCGGCCCGACGCAAAAGGAACTCGATGACGCCAAGCGCGAACTGGCCGGCAGCTTCCCGCTGTCGACTGCGAGCAACGCCGATATCGCCGGGCAGCTGGGTGCCATGGGTTTCTATAACCTGCCGCTGACCTATCTGGAAGATTTCATGAAACAATCCCAGGCCCTGACCGTAGAGCAGGTCAAGGCTGCAATGAACAAACACTTGAGCGCCGACAAGATGGTCATCGTGACCGCCGGCCCGACGATTGCGCAAAAGCCACTACCGCCCCCCACTGACAAAATCGCCGAGCAGCCGCTCGGGGTTCCGGAGCATTAATGGCCAGTTCATCTCGCCCGAAAAAACCCGTCCACAACGTGCATAACGGTGTGGGCCAGCTGCGCATCATTGGCGGCGAATGGCGCAGCCGCAAGCTGAGCTTCCCCGACGTGGTGGGCCTGCGCCCGACGCCGGACCGTGTGCGTGAAACCCTGTTCAACTGGCTCGCGCCGTACATTGCCGGGGCCAAGGTGCTCGACCCCTTCGCCGGCAGCGGCGCGCTGTTCCTGGAGGCACTGTCCCGTGGGGCCGCCCTGGGCCAGGCGCTGGACGCCAGCAACGTGGCGGTCTCCAGCCTCAAGGAACACTTGGGCACGCTGCGCTGCACCACCGGTCAGGTCCAGACCGCCGACGCCCTGCGCTACCTGGAAACCCAGCCGGCCAGCGAATACGACGTGGTATTCCTCGACCCGCCGTTCAACCAGAACCTGCTGCCAACCGTGTGCGCACTGCTGGAAGAACGTCAGTGGCTGGCACCGGATGCGTGGATCTACACTGAAAGCGAGACCGCGCCCTCTACCCTGGGCCTGCCGGCAGCGTGGCGCCTGCACCGGGAACAGAAATCCGGGCGGGTGTACTACGCGCTGTGGCACCGCAGCGCCGCCTGACCTCCGGGCGAGCGAGCTTTTGTGGTGAGCGGGCTTGTCGAATCGTCGCACCGCTCACTACAGAGATCGGCATGAACCCTTGCGCTAACACATTCACCCCCGCCTTCGGCCTCGGCAACCCCCACTTGCAAACGCTGTGGGGGCCGCTGTGGCGCCCCACTACTCATATCGAACGCCAACGCGAACGCCTGTGGCTGGAAGACGGCGACTTCCTCGACCTCGACTGGCATGGCCCCCACGACGCGCAAGCGCCGTTGGTGCTGGTGCTGCACGGGCTGACCGGTTCCTCCAACTCGCCCTACGTGGCCGGCCTGCAGAAAGCCCTGGCCGCGCAAGGCTGGGCCAGCGCTGCATTGAATTGGCGTGGTTGTTCGGGCGAACCGAATCTGTTGGCGCGCAGCTATCACTCGGGTGCCAGCGAAGACCTGGCGGCGGCGATTGCCCATCTGCGGGCCAAACGGCCGTTGGCGCCGTTGTACGCCGTGGGTTATTCACTGGGCGGCAATGTGCTGCTCAAGCATCTGGGCGAAACCGGCTCGGCATCAGGGCTGCAAGGCGCGGCGGCGGTGTCGGTGCCGTTTCGTCTGGACCAGTGTGCGGATCGCATCGGCCTGGGCTTTTCGCGGGTTTATCAAAAGCATTTCATGCGTGAAATGCTGGCGTATATCCGCGTCAAGCAGAGCCGTTTCCTGCTGGACGGCCGGACAGACGGGCTCAAGGCATTGGAAGACCTGGGCCCACTGGAAAAGATGCGCACGTTCTGGGATTTCGACGGCCGGGTCACCGCGCCTCTGCACGGGTTTTTGAGTGCCGAGGACTATTACCGCCGTGCATCGAGCCGCTATTACCTGGGCGATATCCGCACCCCAAGCCTGATCATCCAGGCCGCCGATGACCCCTTTGTGTTCGCCCACAGCCTACCTGAAGCGAGCGAACTGTCGGCGTGCACGGAGTTTGAGCTGCTGGCCAAGGGTGGGCATGTCGGATTTGTCGATGGCACCCTGAAACGCCCGGGTTACTACTTGGAGCGGCGTATTCCTCAATGGCTGCTGGCACAACACGGTTAACCCTGTGGGCGCTGGCTTGGGTTTACATCTCAACTGACTGAGTCGCCTGTAGCGATTTCGCGCTTTGGATCGGTAATCCATTCGCTCCATGAACCTGCGTACAACTTACCCAACGGGTAACCCGCCAGGCTCAGGGCGAACAGGTTGTGGCACGCCGTCACGCCCGAACCGCAATACGCCACCAGCTCATCCGGCGAACGTCCCTGCAACTGGGCAGCGAAGCGCTGCTTGAGCTGTGCAGCCGGCAGGAAGCGGCCGTCGGTGTCCAGGTTTTCATTGAACGCCGCACATTGCGCGCCAGGGATATGCCCTGCGATGGGGTCGATGGGCTCCACGTCACCGCGAAAGCGTGGTTGAGCGCGGGCATCGATCAGTGTCAGTTCCGGCTGGCCCAAGCGTTTTTCCAGCTGTTCGGCGTCCAGCAACAGTCGGTTGTCCGGCGTACCGGCGAATGTCCCAGGCGCCACCAGCGGCGCGTCCAGACTCAGTGGGAAACCTGCGCCGTGCCAGGCCTTGAGGCCGCCATCCAGGATAAACACGCCATCACGCTTACCCAGCCAGGCCAGCAGCCACCAGGCGCGGGCGGCATAGGCGCCGGGGCCGTCGTCATACAACACGATATCGGTGTCAGCGCTGATGCCCCACGCCCGCAATCGCTGAACCAACGTCTCTGCCGCCGGCAATGGATGACGCCCGGTCACGCCCTTGATCACCGGGCCACTGAGGTGTCGGTTCAGGTCGGCGTATTGCGCGCCCTCGATATGCCCTTCGGCATAGCTGCAACGCCCGTAGTCCGGGTCTTCCAGGGCAAAACGGCAATCCAGGATCACCACCGAGGCGGCCTTCTGGCGCTCGGCCAGTTGCTGGGGGCTGATCAATTGGGCAAGCGGCATGACGGACTCCTATGAACAGATTCGGGAAAGGTCCTACTTCACTTCTTCCAATGCCTGATTCAACGGCACGTAAAACTCTTTGAATAATGCATCCACGGCGTCCTTGGCCTGAGGCGTGACAAACCCAGCCTCCAGCACCAACACCTGATAGACCCCGCGCTTGATCGCCTCAGCACTCAAGTGGGCAGAGTTTTCGTTGGTGGTGCACAAGAAACGCACCCAGGAGGTGAGGATGATCCAGGCATTGAGGGTCAGAGCTTCGGTTTGCACCGGGTCCATATTGAGGATGCCGGCGTCGACAAACCCTTGGTAAATAGCGCCCCCCTGGGTCAGGCAGCGCTGGGAGAAGCGCCGATAGCCGGTCGCCAGCTCCGGGTCGCTTTCCAGCAAGTGTTCGAGGTCGCGGTGCAGGAAACGGTAGCGCCACATGCCGGCCAACACGGCCTGCAGGTAGAAACGTTTGTCTTCGACGGTGACGGCGCGACCTTGGGGCGGGCGCAGGAAACTGTCCACCAGTGCTTCGTATTCGCGGAACAGCACGGCGATGATCGCCTGCTTGTTGGGGAAGTGGTAGTACAGGTTGCCCGGCGAAATTTCCATATGGGCGGCAATGTGGTTGGTGCTCACACTGCGCTCGCCCTGCTGGTTAAAAAGCTCCAGGCTGGTTTGCACAATGCGCTCGCTGGTCTTTACTCGTGGTGCCATAGGGGATCAGCTTCTGTACACGTGATGGGGCATCTTACGGCCTATTCTTACAGGGATAAATCCGCATCTGGGCGTAATGACATTTGACAATTTAGAGTAATGACTCTAAAAACCCAGGCAGACCTATAACAATCGGGAACGCCGCCATGTCTGCCAACGTTGCCTATCTGCAAGATACCCAGGTGCTGGACCAGCTCCAGGCGCTGTTCGACACCCAGCGCCGTGCCTACGCCGCCAACCCGATGCCGCCAGCCGCACAGCGCCAGCAATGGCTCAAGGCCCTGCGTGACCTGCTCAGCGACGAGCGCCAGGCGCTGATCAATGCGATCAGCCAGGATTTCAGCCACCGCAGCGCTGACGAAACCCTGTTCGCCGAACTGATGCCCAGCCTGCATGGCATTCACTATGCCAGCAAACACCTCAAGGGCTGGATGAAACCTTCCCGCCGCGCCGTAGGCATTGCCTTCCAGCCCGCGTCAGCCAAAGTCATCTATCAACCCTTGGGCGTGGTCGGTGTGATCGTGCCCTGGAACTACCCGCTGTACCTGGCCATCGGTCCGTTGGTCGGCGCATTGGCGGCGGGTAACCGGGTGATGCTCAAGCTGAGCGAATCCACGCCTGCCACCGGCGAGCTGCTCAAGGCGCTGCTGGCGAAGATCTTCCCCGAGGACCTGGTGTGCGTGGTGCTGGGTGAGGCCGAAGTCGGCATGGCGTTCTCCAAGCTGCCCTTCGATCACTTGTTGTTTACCGGGGCCACCAGCATTGGCAAGCATGTGATGCGTGCGGCGGCCGAACACCTCACGCCCGTCACGCTGGAACTGGGCGGCAAGTCGCCCGCCATTGTGTCCGCCGATGTACCGCTCAAGGACGCCGCCGAGCGCATCGCCTTCGGTAAAGCGCTGAACGCCGGCCAAACTTGCGTGGCACCGGACTACGTCTTGGTGCCGGAAGATCGCGTCGAGGGATTTGTCGAGGCCTACACCCAGGCCGTTCGCGGGTTTTATCCGACCCTGGCCGACAACCCGGACTACACCGCCATCATTAACGAGCGACAGCTCGCGCGACTCAATGCCTACGTCAAGGACGCCACCGACAAAGGCGCCACCTTGATTCCACTGTACGACCAAGGCCAGGCGCGGCGCATGGCCCACAGCCTATTGTTGAACGTCAGCGATGACATGACCGTGATGCAGGACGAAATCTTCGGCCCGGTGCTGCCGATCGTGCCGTATCGCGGCATCGACCAGGCCTTTGCCTACATCAACCAGCGCCCTCGCCCGCTGGCCCTGTATTACTTCGGCTACAACAAGGGCGAGCAAAACCGCGTGCTTCACGAAACCCATTCCGGCGGTGTGTGCCTGAACGACACCCTGCTGCACGTGGCCCAGGACGACATGCCGTTTGGCGGTATCGGCCCGTCGGGCATGGGCCACTACCACGGCCATGAAGGCTTCCTCACGTTCAGCAAAGCCAAGGGTGTGCTGGTGAAACAGCGCCTGAACGCAGCGAAGTTGATCTACCCGCCCTACGGAAAATCGATCCAGACGTTGATCCAAAAGCTGTTCATCCGCTGAAACCGCCACTCACGGGATAACAACAACAATGAACCCTAGCCTGACTGATTCACCCGCGTTGACGCGGCGCGGCGTCCTGAAAATCGGCCTGTGTGCCAGCGCCTTCCTGGCTACCGCCGGGCTGGGCGCCAGTCTCACGGGTTGTTCCAGCAGCACGCCGGCCAGCGGTTTCGTGATGTTGCGTAGCAGTGATCTGCCGTTCCTGCGCGCGGTGATCCCTGTGTTGCTGGAAGGCGTGGCCAGCGCCCAGGCGGTTGCGAGCGGCATTGAGGGCACCCTCAAAAAACTCGACTTCAGCCTGCAGCATCTGTCGCCAGAGATGTTCAAGCTCACCCAGCAACTGTTCGACGTGTTGGGCATGGCCATCACCCGTGGGCCCTTGACCGGGATCTGGGGCAGTTGGGAAAACGCCAGCAGCGAGCAGATCCGCAACTTCCTGCACCGTTGGGAAAACAGCTACCTGAACCTGCTGCGCATGGGCCAGGGCTCGCTGCTCAAGCTGGTGATCATGGCCTGGTACTTCCAGCCGACGTCATGGGCGCACTGCGGTTATCCGGGCCCGCCGAAGATTTAGCCTTGATAACCCAATCAAATGTGGGAGCTGGCTTGCCAGCGCCCACATTGACCGCAACTCCGTACAAAAATAAGAGTGCATTCCTATGCCCGTACCTGATCTGTTCCGCGACGGCATGGCCCGTGGCTGGAAAACCCACAATGGCGCCGCCCTCGACAACGACCTGACCTTGGAAGCCGACGTCGTGATCATCGGCAGCGGCGCCGGTGGCGGCACCACCGCCGAAATCCTCAGTGCCGCCGGTTACAAGGTGCTGCTGATCGAAGAAGGCCCGCTCAAGACCAGCAGCGACTTCAAGCTGCTGGAAGACGAGGCCTACACCAGCCTCTATCAGGAAGGCATCGGCCGCATGAGCAAGGATGGCGCGATCACGATCCTGCAAGGTCGCGCGGTAGGCGGCACGACGCTGATCAACTGGACGTCGAGCTTCCGTACGCCGGACGCCACCCTCAGCCACTGGGCCAGCGAATACGCGGTGAAGGGCCATAGCAGCGCCGAAATGGCGCCATGGTTCGAAAAAATGGAGCAACGCCTGGGCATCGCGCCCTGGGCTCTGCCGCCCAACCCCAACAACGACGTAATCCGCAAAGGATGCGAACAGCTCGGTTACAGCTGGCATGTCATCCCACGTAACGTGCGCGGCTGCTTCAACCTGGGGTATTGCGGTATGGGTTGCCCGGTCAATGCCAAGCAATCGATGCTGGTGACCACGATTCCATCCACCCTGGAAAAGGGTGGCGAACTGCTCTACCTGGCACGCGCCGAACGGCTCGTCTACAGCGGTGACACGATTAGCAGCCTGGAATGTGTGGCCATGGATAGCCTGTGCGTGGCGCCGACTGGCCGCAAGATCACCGTGAAGGCCAAGCACTACGTGCTCTCCGGCGGCGGCATCAACAGCCCGGCGCTGCTGATGCGCTCGGACGCGCCTGACCCGCATACGCGGCTGGGCAAACGCACCTTCCTGCACCTGGTGAATTTCTCCGCCGGGTTGTTCGACGAGGTGATCAATCCGTTCTACGGCGCGCCGCAATCGATCTATTCCGATAACTTCCAGTGGCAGGACGGCACCACTGGCAAAATGTCATACAAGCTGGAGGCACCGCCCTTGCACCCGGCGTTGGCCAGCACCCTGCTCGGCGGCTATGGCGCCCAGAACGCCCTGGACATGAGCCAGTTGCCCAACACCCACGCGATGCTGGCGCTCCTGCGCGACGGCTTCCACCCCGACAGCCCGGGCGGCAGTGTGGAGTTGCGCGGCGATGGCACGCCGGTGCTCGACTACCAGGTGTCGGCCTACGCCTGGGATGGCTTGCGCCGTGCGTTCCACAGCATGGCCGAGATCCAGTTCGCGGCCGGCGCCAAGTCGGTCAAGCCGCTGCATCACGATGCGCGCTACGTCAAAACCCTCGGCGAAGCTCGCACGATGATTGACGACCTGAACCTGGAGTTGCACCGCACCTGCCTGGGCAGCGCTCATGTGATGGGCGGTTGCGCCATGGGTGAAGACCCGAAAAACGCAGTGGCCGACAGCCTCGGGCGCCATCACCAACTGCGCAACCTGTCGATCCATGACGGCTCTTTATTCCCCACCAGTATTGGGGCCAACCCACAATTATCGGTGTACGGTTTGACCGCCCAACTGGCGACAGCATTGGCCGAACGTCTGAAAACAGCGTGAAAAAACACGGTATTCGTCATGTCTATAGTGCTTTCTTCTGCATAAGTTGACTTTCCCGACCGGGATGGCTGCGATACCATCCGGTTCCCCAACGGACTCCGCCAGGACGACGCGATGAACCGAGTGTTGTACCCAGGAACCTTCGACCCGATTACCAAAGGCCATGGCGATCTGGTCGAACGTGCCTCACGCTTGTTCGACCATGTGATCATCGCGGTCGCAGCCAGCCCCAAGAAAAACCCGCTGTTTCCCCTGGAACAGCGCGTGGAGCTGGCGCGCGAGGTCACCAAGCACCTGCCCAACGTGGAAGTGGTGGGCTTTTCGACGCTGCTGGCGCATTTTGCCAAAGAGCAGAACGCCAATGTGTTCCTGCGCGGCCTGCGTGCGGTGTCGGACTTCGAATACGAGTTCCAGCTGGCCAACATGAACCGCCAACTGGCGCCGGATGTGGAAAGCCTTTTCCTCACGCCGTCGGAGCGCTATTCGTTCATTTCCTCGACGTTAGTCCGTGAAATTGCCGCTTTGGGCGGAGATATCACCAAGTTCGTGCACCCGGCCGTGGCCGATGCGCTGACCCTGCGCTTCAAGAAGTAAGACCGCTGAATCGGCGCCTGCTCGCACTGCGGGCGCCAATGCGGCACAATTGCGCGCATTAGTTTTTCAGATGCCTTGGCTGACTGCCGCGGCAGGAGTTTCCATGTCCTTGATCATCACCGACGATTGCATCAACTGCGACGTCTGCGAACCCGAGTGCCCGAACGCCGCGATTTCCCAAGGCGAAGAGATCTACGTGATCGACCCTAACCTGTGCACCCAGTGTGTCGGCCACTATGACGAACCTCAGTGCCAGCAGGTGTGCCCGGTGGATTGCATTCCTCTGGATGAAGCCCATCCGGAGACGGAAGAGCAGTTAATGGAGAAGTACCGGAAGATTACCGGTAAGGCTTGAGCTTTTTCAGTGCCTGTTGGTGCCTCATCGCAGGCAAGCCAGCTCCCACACTTGACCGCATTCAACCTGAAGAAACTCGGTCAATGTGGGAGCGGGCTTGCTCGCGAAGGCTGCATCAGCCATCACTCATCAATCAGCGCTGGCACTTAGGGCAAAACACACTCGCCCGCTGCCCCAGCACCACATTGCGCAATTCGCTCCCGCAGACCTTGCACGCCTCACCGCCCCGGCCATAGACGAACAGTTCCTGCTGGAAATACCCCGGCTGTCCGTCGCCGCCGATAAAGTCACGCAACGTGGTACCGCCGCGTTCGATGGCAGCAGCCAGCACACGTTTGATCTCTATGGCCAGCTTCAAGTAACGCCCGCGCGAAATGCCGCCAGCGGCCCGACGCGGATCAATCCCTGCCGCAAACAGCGCTTCCGTCGCATAGATATTGCCCACGCCCACCACCACCGCGTTATCCATGATGAAGGGCTTCACCGCCATCGACTTGCCACGGGACAGTTGGAACAGGCGCTCGCCGTCAAACAGGTCAGTCAGCGGCTCGGGCCCCAGGCGGATCAGCAGTTCGTGGTTGTGCGGGTCCTGGCTCCAGAGCATCGCGCCGAAACGCCGAGGGTCGGTGTAGCGCAGGGCCAGGCCCGACTCCAATTCGATATCCACATGCTCATGCTTGGCCGCCGGCATGCCGACCTCCACCAGGCGCAAGTTGCCGGACATGCCCAAGTGGCTGATCAAGGTGCCCACTTCGGCATTGATCAGCAGGTACTTGGCCCGCCGTTCCACCAGCACGATGCGCTGCCCGGACAGGCGCACATCGAGGTCTTCCGGGATCGGCCAGCGCAAGCGTCGTTCACGCACCACCACGCGGCTGACCCGCTGGCCTTCCAGGTGCGGCGCGATTCCACGCCGGGTGGTTTCGACTTCGGGTAACTCGGGCATGTGTACCTCGTGAAGAAAGGGTCAGTGGGCACCCAGTTCGCGGATCGACAACTTCATGCTTTCGAAGTCGTAGTCCGACAGGCCCACGTAGTCCAGCACCAAATGGCCGATGGCATTCCACTCATGGTCCACCGCCTGGTTGCCCAGCACCCGATAGGACGAGCAGATGTGCTCGGCCATCTTCAGGATCGCCAGCAGGTTTTTCAGTTGCGAATTGCGCGATGACTCATCGCTGAACACCGCCAAGGCGTTGTGGTGATTGGCGATGGCGTCGGTCACATGCTCCGGCAGACGCCAGGACTTGGCGGTGTAGTAGCCGACCACGGCATGGTTGGTGTTGAACGCGTTGTTTTCGGTGTCGACCACGCGGCTGTCGGGGCCGGCATTGGCATAAGCCTGCTCCAGTACCGACATGTAATTGGGGAAACGCTTAAGCATCAGCGGCACGCCGCAATCGTGGAACAGGCCCAGGGCATAGGCTTCGTCCACCGCCTGGGCGCCGGTACGCTTGGCCAGGGTGAGACAGGTCATCGCCACATCCTGAGCGGTGTCCCAGAAGCGGTTGAGGGTAACGATGGTGTCGTCGCTCATTTCGCCCTTGATCGACAGCGCGTTGATCAGGTTGATGATCGAACGGCTGCCCAGCAGGTTCACCGCACGCTGGATCGAGGCGATCTTGTTGCTCAGGCCGAAATACGACGAGTTGACGATCTTCAGCAGTGCACCGGACAGGCCCGGGTCTTGAGAGATCAACCGCGCGATCACTTCCAGGTCCGGGTCGGGCATGTACTGCTCCATCTGCAAATCCACCATGATTTGCGGTTGGGGCGGCACGCTGATGCCTTGCAGGGCCTGTTGGATCTGTTCGGCGGAAAGCTCTTGGGACATAAGTACACACTCTGGGCTAGGCGGGGATTCTAACCTCTATAGGAACCTGACTGACACCTCAAAAACCGATGGGAACCGGACCAAATGTGGGCGCTGGCTTGCCTGCGATGCAGGCGCCTCGATATAGCGGTCATACCGAGGTGATGCCATCGCAGGCAAGCCAGCTCCCACATGTCCGGCGGCGTCACAGAGTCCTATACAACAAGGTATACTCCCGCTCTTTTTTCCGGAGCGACGTCATGTCCCTGCCAAGCCTGCGTCTCAAAGCCAACGCCGATCGTCGTTTGCGCAACGGCCACCTGTGGGTCTACAGCAACGAAATCGACGTGGCCGCCACCCCACTCCACGGCTTCCAGGCGGGCGACCAGGCCATCCTCGAAGCGGCCGGCGGCAAGACCCTGGGCATCGTGGCCATGAGCCCGAACAACCTGATCTGCGCCCGCCTGCTGTCGCGCGACATCAAGTTGCCGCTGGACAAGTCGCTGCTGGTGCACCGTCTGAACGTCGCCCTGTCCTTGCGTGACCGCCTGTTCGACAAGCCGTTCTACCGCCTGGTCTACGGCGACTCCGACCTGCTGCCGGGCCTGGTGGTCGACCGTTTCGGCGACATCCTGGTGGTGCAGATCGCCTCGGCGACCATGGAAGCCCATAAAGAAGACGTGATTGCTGCACTGACCCAAGTGCTCAAGCCGATCGGCATCCTGTTCAAGAACGACTCCGCCGCGCGCGACGCCGAAGGCCTCAACCGCTACGTCGAAACCGTGTTCGGCCTGGTACCGGAGTGGGTCGCGCTGGAAGAAAACGGCGTGAAATTCGAAGCCCCGGTGATCCAGGGCCAGAAGACCGGCTGGTTCTACGACCACCGCATGAACCGCGCGCGCCTGGCCCCGTATGCCAAAGGCAAACGCGTGCTGGACCTGTACAGCTACATCGGCGGCTGGGGCGTGCAAGCCGCGGCCTTCGGCGCCAGCGAAGTGTTCTGCGTCGACGCCTCCGCCTTCGCCCTCGACGGCGTGGAGCGCAATGCCGCACTGAACGGCTTTGCCGAGAAAATGACCTGCATCGAAGGCGACGTCTTTGAAGCGTTGAAAGAACTGAAAGCCAGCGAAGAACGCTTCGACGTGATCGTCGCTGACCCGCCGGCCTTCATCAAACGCAAGAAAGACATGAAAAACGGCGAAGGCGCCTACCGCCGCCTGAACGAGCAAGCCATGCGCCTGCTGAGCAAGGACGGCATCCTGGTCAGCGCGTCGTGCTCCATGCACCTGCCGGAAGACGACCTGCAAAACATCCTGCTGACCAGCGCCCGTCACCTGGACCGCAATATCCAGATGCTCGAACGCGGCGGTCAGGGCCCTGATCACCCGGTGCACCCGGCGATTGCAGAGACGCGTTACATCAAGAGCATTACTTGCCGGTTGTTGCCAAACAGCTAACTAACACCGCCCCCTGTAGGAGCCGGCTTGCCGGCTCCTACAGGGGATTTGCAGGCTTCATGGCGTTATTGGTTGAATTCCATTGTTCGCAGACTAGTATCGGTTTCTGGAATTACTCCGGAAAACAAAAACAATGTCTGAGTCCACCTACTCGCCCCCGCTCAGTGGCGAGATAAAACGCCAACAACTCTCCCGCTTCATCCTCATCACCTGCATCTCCCTGATCAGTTTTTTCCCGATCAATATCCTGCTGCCCTCCTTCCCTGCCTTGGCTGAAAGGTTCGATACGCCCACCGCCGAGGTCGCGCTGTCCATCAGCCTGTTCACCCTGGTCTTTTCCATTTCTCAACTGGTCACCGGCCCGCTGTCGGACAAATGGGGGCGCAAGGAAGTCCTGCTCGGGTGCATCACGCTGTCGATCCTGGGTGCCATCGGTTGCGCACTGGCGACGGACTACCTGACCTTCCTGCTGTTTCGCAGTGTCCAGGCCATGGGTTGCGGGTTCTTCGTATTGGGCCACGCACTGGTGGAAGACCTGTTCGAGGAGCAAGACCGCGCTCGCGTGCGCCTTTACTACTTGACCCTGAGCGGTTCATTCGTTGCGCTGTCGCCGTTGATCGGCTCCTGGCTGCAAACCACCTTCGACTGGCAAGGCAGCTTTTATGGGTTCGCCGTAATGGCACTGGGCATGTTGATCCATGCCCTCTGCATCCTACCGTCCAAATCCGCCAGCCCACACCGCGCGCCGGTGTCGATCATCGGCACGCTGAAAGCCGTCGCCCGTAATCGCGACTTCCTGCGCTACTGGTGGATCGCCGCACTGGTATTCGCCTGCTACTTCGCCTTGATCAGCGTGACACCGCTGATTTTCATGGACACGCTGAAGCTCTCCGAATACCAGTACGCGTTGGTGTTGATGGTATATGGCGTGGCCTACTTGCTTGGTGGCGTTGCGGCCTCGTACCTGCAAAAGCGGATTTCGCTGTCCCGGCAAATCAATATCGGCCTGGGACTTCTGCTCGTCGCGGGCGTGCTGTTAACACTGATCGTCAGCCTGGATGCCATCACCCCAGTGACGTTGCTCATCCCGATGCTGATAAGCGCGCTGGCAGTGACCCTGGTTCGTCCGGCGGCGATTTCTGCGGCAATGCTGCTGTTCTCAAGCAGTGCGGGTACTGCTGCCTCGGCGGGCAACAGCATCATGTTCCTGACCGCCGCCGTCAGCAGTGCCGCCCTGGCGCAGACCGGGTCCAACCTATTGATCACCATCGCCCTGAGCTTCATCGTCTTTAGCCTGTGGGGCTGGCTGACCAATGCCAGAACTGGACGCTAACCGACTGTAGGAGCCAGCTTGCCGGCGATGGCATTATGCCTGGCGCTGCATCAGCGCCTGACCCACCGCTATCGCCGGCGAGCCGGCTCCTACAGTGGGTTGTGGATCTCCCACACGTCCTGTAGCCGCTATCTTCACGGTTCCGGCCATTCCCTCCAGCCGCCAGCGGTGTAGAATCGGCCTTATTCATCGCCAGTCATCCCCCGGCGGGTTTATGAGCTCGAGGCCCAAGCACGCGGCGATCCCGCGACGCGAGTGGCAACTTCCGGACACACGGCCATTTTTCGAGTGTTCCAGTCGTCAATTAGAAGCTCACTCCCCTTTGCACCTGATTAATAAGTGATTAGCCGCCCGGAGTGCTCCATGCCAGATTACCGCTCGAAAACATCCACCCACGGCCGCAACATGGCCGGCGCCCGCGCACTGTGGCGTGCCACGGGGATGAAAGATGACGACTTCAAGAAGCCGATCATCGCGATTGCCAACTCGTTCACCCAGTTCGTACCGGGCCACGTCCACCTCAAGGACCTGGGCCAATTGGTCGCCCGCGAGATCGAACGCGCTGGCGGCGTAGCAAAAGAATTCAACACCATCGCCGTGGACGACGGCATCGCCATGGGCCATGACGGCATGCTGTATTCCCTGCCGAGCCGCGAGATCATCGCCGACTCCGTGGAATACATGGTCAACGCCCACTGCGCCGACGCCATCGTGTGCATCTCCAACTGCGACAAGATCACCCCTGGCATGCTGATGGCCGCCCTGCGCCTGAACATCCCGGTGATCTTCGTCTCCGGCGGTCCGATGGAAGCCGGCAAGACCAAGCTCGCGTCCCACGGCCTCGACCTGGTCGACGCCATGGTCATCGCCGCCGATTCCAGCGCTTCTGACGAGAAAGTCGCGGAATACGAGCGCAGCGCTTGCCCTACCTGTGGTTCGTGCTCCGGCATGTTCACCGCCAACTCGATGAACTGTCTGGTGGAAGCCCTGGGCCTGGCCTTGCCGGGCAACGGTTCGACCCTTGCCACCCACAGCGACCGCGAGCAGCTGTTCCTGCAGGCCGGCCGTACCATCGTCGAGTTGTGCAAGCGTTACTACGGCGAGAACGACGAGTCGGTGTTGCCGCGCAACATCGCCAACTTCAAGGCGTTCGAAAACGCCATGACCCTGGACATCGCCATGGGCGGTTCCACCAACACCATCCTGCACTTGCTGGCCGCCGCCCAGGAAGCCGAGATCGATTTCGACCTGCGCGACATCGACCGCCTGTCCCGCCACGTGCCGCAACTGTGCAAAGTCGCGCCGAACATCCAGAAGTACCACATGGAAGACGTGCATCGCGCCGGCGGGATCTTCTCGATCCTCGGCTCGCTGGCCCGCGGCGGCCTGCTGCACACCGACCTGCCGACCGTGCACAGCAAGTCCATCGCCGAAGGCATCGCCAAGTGGGACATCACCCAGACCGACGACGAAGCCGTGCACACCTTCTTCAAGGCTGGCCCAGCCGGTATCCCGACGCAAACAGCGTTCAGCCAGTCCACCCGCTGGGACACCCTGGACGACGACCGTGAAAACGGCTGCATCCGCAGTGTCGAGCACGCCTATTCGAAAGAAGGCGGCCTGGCCGTGCTGTACGGCAACATCGCCCTCGACGGCTGCGTGGTGAAAACCGCCGGTGTGGATGAATCCATCCACGTGTTCGAAGGCAACGCGAAGATCTTCGAAAGCCAGGACAGCGCCGTACGCGGCATCCTCGCTGACGAAGTGAAGGCCGGCGACATCGTGATCATCCGCTACGAAGGCCCGAAAGGCGGCCCGGGTATGCAGGAGATGCTGTACCCGACCTCCTACCTGAAATCCAAAGGCCTGGGCAAAGCCTGCGCCTTGCTGACCGACGGTCGTTTCTCCGGCGGCACCTCGGGCCTGTCCATCGGCCACGCTTCGCCGGAAGCCGCTGCGGGTGGCGCCATTGGCCTGGTGCAGGATGGCGACAAGGTACTGATCGACATTCCAAACCGTTCGATCAACCTGTTGATCAGCGATGAAGAACTGGCCGCACGCCGGGTCGAGCAGGACAAGAAAGGCTGGAAACCGGTGGAGAAGCGTCCGCGCAAAGTCACCACGGCGTTGAAGGCTTACGCCCTGCTGGCCACCAGTGCCGACAAAGGCGCAGTGCGTAACAAAGCGATGCTCGACGGTCTGTAAGCTTCGCCCAAAAAAATGCCCCGCCATGTGCGGGGCATTTTTTTGCCTGGAGATAATCTTCCCAAACAAAGGAGATCAACAGTGGGAGCTGGCTTGCCCGCGATGCTGACACCTCGCTATGCCTGATACACCGCGTCGATGCAATCGCAGGCAAGCCAGCTCCCACACTGATCGTGTTACTGAATCTCCTCCGGCTTGACGATCACCCAATTCTTGTCCGCCGTCACCGGCAACCCTTCCTTGGCCTGCGCCGCCGCATGCTTGGCGATCATGCCATTCAGTTGGGTCATGTATTTGTCCTTGCGGTTGATCCACAGGTGGATGCCACCCTTGGCCACGTCCACATCGTGGAACAGCATGTAGCCATCGCTGGTCGGCGTGTCGCCACCTACCAATACCGGTTTTTTCCACTCGTCGATGTAGGTGAGGATCGCCGCGTGCTTGCCGGCCATCCAGGTCGCCGGGGTCCACAGGTAAGGGGTGAGTTCCAGGCCGAGGTTGGCCTTCTCGTCATACTTGCCGGCCGTGATCTGTTTGCGCGCGGTGGTCAGCTCGCCGGTCTTGCGGTCCTTGAGCAGGGTGGTCACGCCGATGACGTTCTCGGGTTTGACGTTGTAGCCGTACTTCGGATCGGCAGCGACCATGCGCACCAGCTCTTCCGAAGCGGCGGTCATTACATACACCTCGATGCCGTTTTCCATCAGCTTGTTGTACAACTCTGCCTGGCCGGTGAAGACTTTCGGCGGTTGCACCTCAGACTTCTTCACCACGTCGCCTTCGAAATAGCTGACGGGCACGGGTTTGCCGGAGGCCATCAGCTCATCGACCTGCACCTTGAGTTCCTTGAGGGTGAAGCCCGAGAACACCTGAGCGACCCACGGGTAGCAGACCATGTCGTCCACTTCGCAGAGGCGATAGTAGTAACTGAACAGACTTTCCTTATGGTCGGCGGTGTCTTTGAACGGCATAAGCTTGAGCGACGGATCAAGGCTGTCACGGGTGATCAAGCCCTTGTTTTCCATGTAGGGCAGCAGGGATTCTTCAAGGTCGTAGCGGTAGCTGGTGTTGTCCATGTCAAACACCGCGTAATTACCCTTGTTGGCGTTGGCGGTGATCATTTTGCTCAGTTGCTCGGCGGCCGGGGCCGGCCAGTGTTTCAACTCGGTGGCGGCCATGGTTTGTCCGGCAAGGCCCAGACACAGCGCTGCGGCAAACAATCTCGAAGCAAGCTTCATATGCGTTTTCTCCCTGAGTTAAAAACATCGACGCTAACAAATCCCTGTGACAGTTACCGCCCGAGCGCGACCGCTTGCGTCGTGATAGCGCCAACGGCATGTGCCTGAGCGTCAAATGCTTATTCCAAAAACGACGGTCACCATTCCATATCGGTATTAAATCATTATATTTCAAGCTGTTAGGATTTTCGGTTCGCAATCGCAGGCTCACGCGATTGGCTGCCTTCTCAACGGAGCTTCAATGAATCTGCCCCTGATTCTCAACTTATTGGTGTTCGTAGCCCTGCTGCTGGGCCTGGCACAAACCCGTCGCACAACCTGGAGCCTCGCCAAGAAGGTGTTATGTGCCCTCGTACTTGGCGTGGTGTTCGGCACTGTCTTGCACACGATCTACGGCGACGGTAACCCGGTGCTCAGGGCCTCCATCGGCTGGTTCGACCTGGTCGGTAACGGCTATGTGCAACTGCTGCAAATGATCGTGATCCCGCTGGTATTTGCCTCGATCCTGAGTGCAGTGGCGCGTCTTCACAACGCATCGTCCCTGGGCAAGATCAGCTTCCTGACCATCGGTACCTTGCTGTTCACCACGGCCATTGCGGCGCTGATCGGTATCGGTCTGACCAACCTGTTCGGCCTCACCGCGGAAGGCCTGGTGGCCGGCACCCAGGAAATGGCGCGCCTGCAAGTGATCCAGAGTGATTACGCAGGCAAGGTCGCCGACCTGAATATCCCGCAACTGCTGCTGTCGTTCGTGCCGGCCAACCCGTTCGCCGACCTGGCCCGGGCCAAGCCAACCTCGATCATCAGCGTGGTGATCTTCGCCGCCTTCCTGGGGGTTGCCGCACTGCAACTGCTCAAGGATGACGTGGAAAAAGGCCAGAAAGTCCTCAACGCCATCGACACCCTGCAAGCCTGGGTGATGCGCCTGGTGCGCTTGGTGATGAAGCTCACGCCTTACGGCGTATTGGCGCTGATGACCAAAGTAGTGGCCGGTTCCAACTTGCAGGACATCATCAAGCTCGGCAGTTTTGTGGTGGTGTCGTACCTGGCCCTGGGCCTGATGTTTGTGGTGCACGGCCTGCTGCTGTCCCTGGCCGGGATCAACCCGCTGCGCTTCTTCCGCAAGGTGTGGCCGGTGCTGACCTTCGCCTTCACCAGCCGCTCCAGCGCGGCGGCGATCCCGCTGAGCATCGAAGCGCAGACCCGTCGCCTGGGTATCCCGCAATCCATCGCCGGTTTCGCCGCGTCGTTTGGCGCGACCATTGGCCAGAACGGCTGCGCCGGCCTCTACCCTGCGATGTTGGCGGTGATGGTCGCGCCGACCGTAGGCATCAACCCGCTGGACCCGTTGTGGATCGCGACCCTGGTGGCGATTGTGACCTTGAGTTCCGCAGGCGTCGCCGGCGTGGGCGGCGGTGCGACCTTCGCCGCGTTGATCGTACTGCCGGCCATGGGCTTGCCGGTGTCACTGGTGGCGCTGCTGATTTCCGTAGAGCCGCTGATCGACATGGGCCGTACGGCGCTGAACGTAAATGGTTCGATGACGGCGGGTGCGATCACCAGCCAGGTCATGGGCCAGACGGATAAGGCGTTGCTGGGTGCGGATGAGCATGCCGAGTTGGCGCAGGCCTGATAGGCCGTATTCGCGAGCAAGCCCGCTCCCGCCTTTTGACCGCATTCTCATGTTGGAACTCGGTCAAATGGGAGAGCGGGCTTGCTCGCGAAGCTCTTAGGCTTTCTCCCAGACCTCGAAGTTGTACGCCGGCTTATCCCCTTGCGCCGCATTCTCCAGATTGGACACCAGCTTCCACTGGCCCACATCAAACTCCGGAAACCAAGCATCCCCTTCCGGGCTCAACGCCACACGCGTCAAATACAGGCGATCCGCCTGCTCCAGCCCCTGCGCATACAACTGCGCACCGCCGATCAACATCAGCTCGTCAACGCCTTGCGCCTTGGCCCATTCCTCAGCGCGCTCTACTGCCGCGTCCAGTGACGGAAAAACTTCCGCACCTTCCAGCACCAGATCGGTCTGACGGCTAACCACAAGGTTCAAGCGTCCCGGCAGCGGTCGGCCCAGGGAATCCCAGGTCTTGCGCCCCATGATGATCGGCTTGCCCAAGGTGGTGGCCTTGAAATATTTGAAATCCCCCGGCAAGTGCCAGGGCATGCTGTTGTCGACGCCGATCACACGGTTTTCACCGAGGGCCGCGATCAGGCTTAAAGGGAGAGTTTTTTTCATGGCGACGAGAATACCAGAGCCCCGAGTCAGAGGTTATGCTCCAGGCTCACAAACACAACAGGACAACGCGTGACTCCTCTGCACACACTTTGGCTGACAGAAACCGTGCGCCTGCGCGAAGAACACGCGGGCCCGCTGGAAGACCTGGAAGCCAACCGTCTGGCCCGCACGGCCGGTGGCGACCTGCCGACGCGCATTCAGCAGCGTGCCCTGCACTTGGCCGAGCGCGATGGGCTCACGGTTGCTCTCACCCGCTGGTTGCAGGGCGCACGTCTGGCGCTGGTGCTGCTGGCGATTGTCGCCGTGATCAGCGGCGCAGGGCTGGCGTTTGCAGCATTGGGCAACGGCATCAACCCGGTAAACGTGTTCTGGGCTCTCGGCAGCCTGCTCGGGTTGAATCTCATCCTGTTGATCAGTTGGGCCCTGGGCCTGCTGTTTGCCGGTGAACACAGTGCCAGCCTTGGGCGACTGTGGTTATGGCTCAGCGAGAAACTCGCCCGTGATGCCAAAGCCGCACAACTGGCCCCAGCACTGTTACTGCTACTGCAACGGCAGAAGCTCAATCGCTGGGCCGTGGGCGTGCTGGTCAACAGCCTGTGGTTGCTGGCGTTGCTCAGCGCCATGGTGATTCTTCTTACGCTGCTCGCCACCCGTCGCTACGGCTTCGTGTGGGAAACCACCATTCTCGGCGCTGATACTTTCGTCGCTGTGACCCAGGCCCTCGGCACGCTGCCCGCTCTGCTGGGCTTCAACGTGCCGACCGTCGAGATGATCCGCGCCAGCGGCGACTCCGCCCTGAATATCGAAAGCGCCCGCCAAGCCTGGGCCGCCTGGCTGGTGGGTGTGTTGCTGGTCTATGGCCTGCTGCCCCGCCTGATCCTCGCCCTGCTGTGCCTGTGGCGCTGGAAACGTGGGCGCGCCGCCCTGCGCCTGGACCTCAACCTGCCCGGCTACAGCCAATTGCGCGAACGCCTGATGCCGAGCAGCGAACGTCTTGGCGTCAACGATGCCGCGCCCGAACAGCTGCACCACGTCAGCGGCGGCGTCAATGAACTGGAAAGCGATGGCGCCCTGCTCGTCGCCATCGAACTGGACGACCAACATCCCTGGCCCCCCAAACTGCCCGCCAGCGTGAAGAACGCCGGCATCCTCGACAGCCGAGAGTCGCGCAACAAACTGCTGGAACAACTCACACGCTTCCCACCCGCGCGCCTGGCTATCGCCTGCGACCCACGGCGTTCGCCGGATCGCGGCAGCCTGGCGCTGATCGCCGAACTCGCCCGCAGCGCCACCGCCACCCGCGTCTGGCTGCTGCAAGCGCCGCCCGGCCAGGCGCTGGACGCCGAGCGCCTGGGTGACTGGCACACCGCGTTGCAGCAACTTGAGTTGCCTTTCGCCGACTGCGCGCCGTTGAACTGGTTGGAGACTGGCCATGACTAAGCCCCTGAAACTCGCCGTGGTCGGCCACACCAATGTCGGCAAGACCTCCCTGCTGCGCACCCTCACACGCGACGTGGGTTTCGGCGAAGTCTCCCATCGCCCCAGCACCACGCGGCATGTGGAAGGTGCGCGGCTGTCGGTGGACGGCGAGGCCTTGCTGGAACTGTACGACACGCCCGGCCTGGAAGACGCCATCGCCCTGCTCGATTACCTGGAGCGCCTGGACCGCCCCGGCGAACGCCTCGACGGCCCGGCCCGCCTGGCGCGCTTCCTGGAAGGCAGCGAAGCCCGCCAGCGTTTCGAACAGGAAGCCAAGGTGCTGCGCCAACTGCTGGCCTCCGACGCCGGCCTCTATGTGATCGACGCCCGCGAGCCGGTGTTGGCCAAGTATCGCGACGAGCTGCAGGTACTGGCCAGTTGCGGCAAGCCGTTGCTGCCCGTGCTCAATTTCGTCAGCAGCAGCGACCACCGCGAGCCGGACTGGCGCGAAGCCCTCGCCCGTCTTGGCCTGCACGCATTGGTGCGATTCGACAGCGTGGCACCGCCGGAAGACGGCGAACGGCGCCTGTATGAAAGCCTCGCCCTGCTGCTGGAAAACGCGCGGCCGCAGCTGGAGCGGTTGATTCTTGATCAGGAAGCTCAACGCAAGGCCCGCCAGCAAAGCGCTGCGCGACTGATCGCGGAGTTGCTGATCGACTGCGCCGCCTGTCGCCGCAGTGTGGTCACTGAAGATGAGCAACAAGCCATCGGCGACCTGCGTAAAGCCGTGCGGCAACGCGAACAAAAATGCGTGGAGGCGCTGCTCAAACTGTTCGGCTTCCGCCCGCAAGATGCCGCTGCCAGTGACTTGCCGCTGCTGGACGGGCGGTGGGGCGATGACCTGTTCAACCCGGAAACCCTCAAGCAACTCGGCGTGCGCGTCGGCGGTGGAATCGCCGCAGGCGCGGCGGCCGGTGCGGGGGTGGATCTGCTGGTCGGCGGCCTGACCCTGGGCGCCGCCGCCCTGGCCGGCGCGATTGCCGGTGGCGCGCTGCAAACTGCCCGCAGCTATGGCAGTCGGTTGCTGGGCAAGATCAAAGGCCAGCGCGAACTGACCGTCGACGACAGCGTGTTGCGCCTGCTCGCCCTGCGTCAGCGACAGCTGCTCAAGGCCCTTAACCTGCGCGGCCATGCGGCGATGCACAGCATCAAGGTCGACACGCCCCAAGACAAGACGTGGCGCGAAGGCAAGTTGCCGGACGCACTGCACAAAGCCCGCGCCCACCCGCAATGGTCGTCCCTCAACCCTCACGCCAGGTTGAGCCAGGCCGAACGGCAGGATCAGGTCGAAGCCCTGGCCGCTCGGCTTGATGAGACCTGATCGGGTTATTGCTTAAACCACCCAAACGCCAGGAAGGCCGTGCAGAGCGAGCGAATCAGCTCTTTATCGGCTGTATTGGCTATTCCGTTGCGGTCGATGTCGCTATTGGTGAAAGACTCCAACACCCCGTCACTGTCGCCGTCATAAGCAGCCGCTTGGTAAACCAGCGACGACGTGCACCCAGACGTCGTGCGCTCATGGAAGTCGAGTTTGATCGCGTTGGGCATCCCGGTTTTACCGAAGTGATCGACGTACATCGTCAACGTACGCTGCCAATGGCTGCGCTGATTGAACCAGCCCAGTTTCAGGAAACTGTCGGCAAAGCTATCCACCCGCTCGGTATCCAGCATGCGCGACCGGCTGGCGGGGTTCAGATCCTCAGCCCAATGCAGATCGACACGGCCATCGGCACTCATGTCCACCGCGAAGATCTCGTGAACCAGTTCATCCGGGCAACCCACCTGATGCTCATAAAAATGCAGGATGACCGTATCGGCGCGGCCATTACCACTCATGTCCTGAGCATTGGCTTTCAAGTAACGCATCAGTGTTGCTCCTTAAGATAAGAAACACACACCTTAATGACGCGTTGCACCCGCCTCCAGACGGCGAGTCTGCGTTAGGTGTAAGGCCTGTCTACGCAGCCAGTAGCCGCGCAGCCATGGCCTTGAGCACCTGCAGGTCAAGCACCGGCACATGCATCTGCTTGGCCTGTTCGTCCCAATGACGCATGCGCAAACTGACAGCACACAACGGGTCCTGCTCGAAGGCATGAGCCTCATCGGCGCTCATCGCCCCGCCCTGGTACGCCAGGGTACGGCGACTGGCTTCGCTCAGGCAGGCGTAGTAGTCCGGCTGACTGAAGGTCAGATAACGCTTGGCCTGCACGTGATACTCCACCAACTTGGCCATGCGCTCGCTGAACCCTGCGCGACGCAGATAATCCGCCCCCAGCCGTTCGTGGCTGACCACGCCAAAACCGCCCATGTTTTCCCCACCCTGGCCACAGATATGCCCGATGTCGTGGAAAAACGCCGCCAGCACCACTTCGTCGTCAAAGCCTTCGGCCATGGCCAGCTGCGCAGCCTGGGACATGTGCTCGATCTGCGACACCGGCTCGCCGATGTAATCCGCCGTGCCGTGTTGCTCATACAAGCCGAAGATTTCGGCGAGGGTCTGTTGCGGGTTCATCACGCAGCGCCCCACAGTGTTGTGATATTCCGCTCGGCCATCGCCGGCCCCACGCTCATGCCCACGCCGGTGTGCATCAACGCCGCGCTCAGCCCAGGCGCAGCCCGCAGGAATGAAAACGGCCCCGGCCCCCGCGAGCCGTACACACCCTGCCAACGCTCTACCACCTGGATCTTGCAGCCCAAGGTCTGTTCAGCCAGTTCGATCATCCAGTCATCCACCTGCTCGGCATTGAAGGGCGACGCGTCGCTGCCGTAGTCATGGGAGTCGCCGATGATCAGCTCCCCATGGGGCGTCGGGCTGATCAGCAGGTGAATGCCGTGTTCGTGCAGGTGCGGCGCCTCCTGCAGGATGTGCGCCTGCACCGGCGCCGCTTCCGGCAGATCGGCGAAGGCTCCGTAATGCACGCAGCTCAAACCGGTGAGCAATGCGTGTTGCAGGTTCAGATTGACCGCGGGCCGGGCACGCAACATTTGCAGGCGGCAGATGCTCGGGTTGAGTGCGGCCATCGCGTCGGCCAGCAGGGTTTGGTAGTCATGGCCGGAGCACACGATGATCTGCTCGCCGCGAAAGGTCCCCGCAGTACTGTGCAACTGCCCCGGCTCGACGTCGCGCACCAAGGTGGAGAAGTAAAACTCCACGTTCAGCTCTTGCGCCAGGTAGTTGATCAGCGCCGGGATCGCTTCACGGGAATACAGTTGCTGATCTTCCTTGCCGTGCAGCGCGGCACGGTGATGGCGGAACTGGCCACCGTACAGCGCCTTCATCGCCGCGCCCTGCAGCAGCTCGACATTGTAGCCGTGCTCTTCTGCACGTCCTTCACAGAAGGCTTCCAGCAAGTGTTCTTCCGCTTCGGTACGGGCGAACAGGTACGAGCCGTTGCGCTTGAGTTGCAGCCCGGCGACCTGCGCCCAATGGCCCCAGATTTCACGGCTTTCCCGTGCCAGCTCCAGCATCGACCCCGGCGGTTGGCCGGTGACCAGGGCCTGGCCGAAATTGCGTACCGAGGCGCCCAAGGGGGTGGCGCTGCGTTCGAACACCTTGACCTTGAGGCCGCGCTTGGCGGCGGCGAAGGCGTGGGACAGGCCGAGGATACCGGCGCCAATAATCAGTAGATCACTGTGCTTCGTCATGGATTTCGCAGTCCTCTGCAGGAGCGAGCCCGCGCCTGCAGGTAGAGGTGAACATTATTGTTTTTCCGACTTGCCGTCATAGCGCTTGCGCCACTCGGTCAGGATACTGTCGCGGTTTTTCGAGGCCCAGGCGAAGTCATTTTTGATCAGGCGCTGCTCGTAGTCGGCCGGCAATTCGGTCTGCGGCTTGGCAATGCCCGGCTGGGCGAGGACGGCGAAGTTGTCCTTGTACAGGTCCATGGCGGCCGAACTGGCGGAGAAATCAGCGAGTTTTTTTGCGGCGTCGGCGTGAGGCGTGCCTTTCATGACGGCAGTGGCTTCGATGTCCCAACCCAGGCCCTCTTTCGGCAGGATGATATCCAGTGGCGCCCCCTGGCGCTTCAACTGCACAGCCGGGTATTCGAAGGAAATGCCGATCGGGAATTCACCCGAAGCCGCCAGCTTGCAGGGCTTGGAGCCGGAGTGAACGTACTGGCCGATGTTCTGATGCAGGTCGTCCATGTACTGCCAGCCTTGCTTCTCCCCGTAGGTCTGCAACCAGGCGCTGACATCCAGGAAACCGGTGCCGGACGAGGCCGGGTTGGGCATGACGATCTTGCCCTTGTACTCAGGCTTGGTCAGGTCCTGCCAGCTCACCGGCTTGGTCAGGCCCTGCTTTTCGGCTTCGACGGTGTTGAAGCAGATGGTCGCGGCCCACACGTCCATGCCGACCCACGCCGGCGGGTTGGCGGCGTCGCGGTAGTTCTTGCCGATCTTCTCCAGGTCCTTCGGCGCGTAACTGTCCAGCATGCCCTGCTGGTCGAGGATCGCCAGGCTGGAAGCTGCCAGGCCCCAGACTGCGTCGGCCTGCGGGCGATCTTTCTCGGCCAGCAGCTTGGCGGTGATGATGCCGGTAGAGTCACGCACCCACTTGATCTCAATGTCGGGGTTAGCCTGTTCGAAAGCCTTTTTGTAGGTCTTCAACTGCTCGGCTTCGAGGGCCGTGTAGACGGTCAACTCGGTCTTGGCGAAGGCATTCAGGCTGAATGCAGTCAGTACGGCAGCGACCAGCGCCAGGGGCTTGAACATGGAGCACCTCCTTCAGGGATGTTTATTGGCCGGGTGCGCTCTGGCGCCAGGCTTGGGAGCGACGCAACGCGCCACGTGAAGCCCACGCCAGCAGCAGCGAGACGCTGGCCGAGGTGAACAGGATCAGGGTCGACATGGCCGCCGCGCCGCCCACGTTGCCGGCATCGTCCATGTTCAACACGGCGACGGCGGCGAGGAGGGTGTCGGGGCTGTAAAGGAAGATTGCGGCGGACACGGTGGTCATCGCCGACACAAACAGGTAGCGCACGATGTCCAGCAGCGCCGGCAGGCAGATCGGCACCGTCACTTTCAGGTAATGGCGGTACAACGGCGCCTTGAGCGACAACGCGGCGGCTTCGAACTCGGCGTCCAGTTGACGCAGCGCCGTGGTCGCGGTCATCTGCGCGGTGGTCAAATAGTGAGCAATGGTGCACACCACCAGCAACGTCATGGTGCCGTAGAACACATGCAGCGGGTTGCCATTAAGGTTGAAAAAGAACACGTAGCCCAGGCCCAGCACCAAGCCCGGTACAGCCATTGGCACGAAGCTGAGCATGCGCAGGGCCAGGTTGAGGCCCTTCTGGCCCTTGGTCTTTTCCATCAGGTACGCGCCGGTGAAGATCAACACGCTGCCGATCAACGCCGTGCACAACGCCATGGTCAGGCTGTTGCGATAGGCCAGCCAGCCGCCGCCGGCCGTGTCTTCGAACTGGTAATGGTTGAGCGACAACGACAGGTTGTAGGGCCAGAACTTCACCAGCGACGAATACACCGCCATGCCGAACACCAGCAGCAACACCGCGCAGATCAGCAGGACGATGGCCAGGTAGCAGGCATCCCTCAAGCGCGACGGCGCCGGCTGGAACACTTGGGCACGACCGCTCATGGCGTCGCCGTGACGGCGGCGCAGCCAGGCATCCACAGCAAAGCTGAACAGCGCCGGCAGCAGCAACACCATGCCGATCAACGCGCCGCGACCAAACTGTTGCTGGCCGACCACCGCCTTGTAGGCTTCCAGCGCCAGCACTTGATAGTCCCCGCCCACCACCACGGGCACGCCGAAGTCGGTAATGGTCAGTGTGAATACCAGGCAGAACGCAGCGAACACCGCCTGACGCGTGGCCGGCCAGGTAATACTGCGAAACGCCCGCGCCGGACTGGCGCCCATGCTGGATGCGGCATCAAACAAGCGCGCATCCGCCAGGGACAGCGCCGACAGCAGAATCATCAAGGCGTGTGGGAAGGTGTAGATCACTTCGCCCAGCACAATGCCCCAGAAGCCGTAGATATTGTCCGAGAGCAACCCGCGCAGCATGCCTTGGTTGCCGAACAGATAAACCAGCGCAATGCCCGGTAACATCGACGGCGCCATCAGCGGCAGCAGCGACATGCCGCGCCAGATCGCCTTGCCGGGGATCAACGTGCGCTGCAGAGCGTAGGCAAACAGGTAAGCCAGCGGTACGACAATGGCCGCGACGCTGAGGGAGACTTTCAGGCTATTGCCCAGCAGCCAGTGGAAGTTGTCACTGGTGAGCAGTTCCCGCGCCGCAACCAGACCACCGCCCTGCCCGGCTTCGCTGCTGAAGCCGCGCCAGAAGATCGCCAGCAATGGCAGCAGTACGGCAATCCCTAGCAGCAACAGCCACACCAGTTTGCCGCCGACCACGAAAATGCGGTCGCCCCTTTCAGCGCGGGAAACTTCACGCGGCATGGGCAGTGTCATCTCGCTGGCCATCTCAGGCAAACACCTGCAGGCTGCGCGGCGGTAAGGCGACCCAAATATCCTGAGCACCCAGACGTGCCATGGCTTCCGGAGCCACTTCGGCCAGCAGCGGATGGCCGGGCAATTGCTCCAGCTCGAAGCTCATGCGGCAGCGGTTGCCGAGAAAGGTGATTTCGCGGACCTTGGCCGGGAAAAGGTTTTCTTCGTGCACCGCCGGGTTGACGCTGATCGCTTCCGGGCGGCAGAACAGACGGCCGGACTTGGCGATGCCAGCATCGTCGGCCAAGCGCATGTTCATCCCGCCGACCTGGGCATGGCTGGCACTGTTGCGACTGAACGGCAGCCAATTACCCTGGCCGACAAACTCCGCCACGAACGGAGTGGCCGGACGGTCGTAGATCGCCTGGGGCGTGGCGTATTGCTCGACCTTGCCATTGTTCATCACGGCGATGCGGTCGGCCATCAGCATGGCTTCGTCCTGGTTGTGGGTGACCATCAACGTGGTGATGCCCAGGCGGCGTTGCAGTTGGCGCAGCTCGGTGCACAGATGCTCACGGACGCGGGCGTCGAGGGCAGACATCGGTTCGTCCAGCAACAACAACGAAGGTGCAGGCGCCAACGCGCGGGCCAAGGCGACGCGCTGTTGCTGGCCGCCGGAGAGTTGACCGGGGTATTTCTTCTCACTGCCGACCAGGCCGACCAGTTCAAGCATCTGCCCGACGCGCAGGCGTACTTCCTCACGGCCGCTGCCGGTGAGACCGTAGCCGATGTTCGCTTCGACGGTGAGATTGGGAAACAACGCGTAGGACTGGAACAGAATGCCGTAGTCCCGCGCCTGGGGCGGCAGCAGAGAAACATCACGACTGCCCAGGTACAGTTCGCCGCTGTCCTGGCGCTCAAGGCCGGCGATGCAGCGCAGCAAGGTGGTCTTGCCGCAACCGGACGGGCCCAGCAGGCACACCAGCTCGCCGGCGGCGACGTCCAGGGAGACGTTGTCCAGCGCGGTAAAGGCGCCGAAGCGTTTCTGGATACCGCGCACCTTCATAGGCGCGCCGGGTTGGGTCAGGGCTGTGTTCATGCAAGGCACCTCATCAAACTGATGAAGCCCATGCTAGGCAGGCAATGCGTCCCTCATGTGGCAGAAAGGCAAAACGCAGTGATAGTGGTATTGGTGGATTTGGGTAGGACGGGTGGGGATTTGCTGCCTGGCCTGACCCCATCGCGGGCAAGCCCGGCTCCCACAGTGTTGATCTGTGGACACATTCAACGGTGGGAGCTGGCTTGCCTGCGATGGCGATTCAAAGGCCACCGCACAACCTTAAATAGGTGACATTTCCTGCGCCAACCCCAGAAACGCCGCGGGCAGCCGCGCGCCTTTACGCTCCTTGAGGCAGTACAAATACTCGGGAATCTGCGGCGCATTCTCGATGGTCAACACCCGCAACTGTGGATCATGCGGCACTTCCTGGCGGGCGATGATGCTGATGCCGATATTGCGCAACACCGCCTCGCGAATCGATTCCCGGCTGCCGATTTCCAGCAGCGGGCCGTAGCTCACGCCTGCATCCTGTAGCATTTTTTCGGTCAGGCGCCGCGTGGTAGAGCCGGCTTCACGCATCAACAAGGTATGCCCGGCCAATGCAGTGAGCGGTACATGATCGAGCTTGGCCAACGGATGGTGACGATGCACCGCGAGCACCAAAGGGTCGGTGCCCAGCACACGGCGAATCAGGCGCGGGTCTTCCAGCAGTTGAGAGGAGGCGGCGAGATCGACGCGGTAATCATCCAGCGCTTCGAGCACCTGTTGAGAGTTGCCGATTTCTACCGACACTTCCACGTGGGGCAAGCGTTCGCGAAAGGCTTTGACCAGGTCGAGAATGTAGTAAGGCGCCGTGGCGGCAATCCTCAATGCGCCCTGGACCTGGCCACTGTTGCGCAGGAAAAACTCGATGTCCGCTTCCTGCTGCAACAGCGCCTTGACCATAGGCAGCAGGCGCGCGCCCTCGTCGCTGACGGTGAGGCGGCGGCCGCCGCGGTAGAACAGCTCGACGCCGTATTGGCTTTCCAGGTTACGGACCTGGGTGGTGACCGTGGGTTGACTCAGGCCGAGTTTTTTTGCCGCCTGGGTGATACTGCCCAGGCGGGCGACCATGAAAAACGCCTTTAACTCGGCACTCAGCACACCACCCTCTCATCGTCTATTTGCGCAACAGGCGCAAGCCATTGAACACCACCAGCAGGCTGACGCCCATGTCGGCGAAGACCGCCATCCACATGGTGGCCATGCCCAGGAAGGTGACCGCAAGGAAGATCGCCTTGATCACCAACGCCAGGGCGATGTTCTGCTTGAGGATACTCGACGTTTGCCGCGACAGACGAATGAATGCCGGAATCTTGCGCAAATCATCGTCCATCAACGCCACGTCCGCGGTCTCGATGGCGGTGTCGGTGCCTGCTGCGGCCATGGCAAAGCCGATCTCGGCACGGGCCAACGCCGGGGCGTCGTTGATGCCGTCACCCACCATGCCCACGCGGTGGCCTTGGCCGTAGAGGGTTTCGATGGCTTGCAGTTTGTCGGTCGGCAACAGGTCGCCCTGGGCTTGGTCGATGCCGACCTGGGCGGCAATCGCCTGGGCGGTGTGGGTGTTGTCGCCGGTGAGCATCAGGGTCTTGATGCCCAGATCGTGCAGTTGCTGGATGGCTTCGCGGCTGCTGTCCTTGACCGTGTCGGCCACGGCGAACAGTGCCAGCGGGCCGGACTTGTCGAGCAACAGCACCACGGACTTGCCCTGTTTTTCCAGGGCGAAGAGTTTTTCTTCCAGCTCAGGCGAGCACAGGCCCAGGTCTTCTACCAGGCGGTGGTTGCCCAAGTGATAGGTTTCGCCGTTGATGTCGCCACGCACGCCTCGCCCGGCCAGGGCCTCGAAGTTATCCACAGCGTGGCTCGGCAGGTTTTTATCCACCGCGGCGTTGGCGATCGCCAGCGACACCGGGTGATCGGAACGCCCGGCCAAACTAGCGGCCAAGGCCGGCGCGCTGTCTGCGACATTGGGGAACAGTGCCAGGTAATCGGTTTGCACCGGCTTGCCATGGGTGATGGTGCCGGTCTTGTCGAGGGCCAGGTAGTCGAGCTTGTATCCGCCTTCCAGGTACACGCCGCCCTTGATCAGGATGCCTTTGCGCGCAGCCGCCGCGAGGCCGCTGACGATGGTCACCGGAGTGGAAATCACCAGGGCACACGGGCACGCCACCACCAGCAGCACCAAGGCGCGGTACACCCAGTCGAACCAGACACCGGCCATGAACAGCGGCGGAATCAGCGCTACGCCCAGGGCGAACAGGAACACGGCTGGGGTGTAGATTTTCGAGAAGCTGTCGACAAACCGCTGAGTCGGCGCACGCGCGCCTTGGGCCTGTTCCACCGCGTGAATGATGCGCGCCAGGGTGGAGTTGTTGGCCGCTGCGGTGACTGTGTACTCCAGGGAACCTGCCTGGTTGATGGTGCCGGCGAAGACTTTGTCGCCCACGGTCTTCTCGATCGGCAGGCTTTCACCGGTGATCGGCGCCTGATCGATGGTGGACTGTCCGGCCGTGACCTCACCGTCCAAACCGATGCGCTCGCCGGGTTTTACCCGCACGATCGCCCCTAATTCAATGCTTTTGACTTCCTGTTCAGCCCACGAACCGTCGCTTTGCTGCACGGTGGCCTGCTCCGGCGTCATCTGCATCAAGCCACTGATGGCATTGCGCGCACGGTCCAGGGACTTGGCTTCGATCAACTCGGCCACGGTGAACAGGAACATCACCATGGCCGCTTCCGGCCATTGCCCGATCAGGATCGCACCGGTGACGGCGATGCTCATCAAGGCATTGATGTTCAGGTTGAGGTTTTTCAGGGCAATCCAGCCCTTTTTGTAAGTCGTGAGGCCGCCGCTGAGGATCGACACCAAGGCCACCAACGCGATCACCCACGTCGGCGCAGCATTGGCGAAATGCAGCACTTCGGCCCCCAACGCGCCAACGCCGGACAATGCCAGCGGCCACCAGTGTTTCTTGGCAGGCGGTTCAGCAGCCGGAGTGCCTTCCTCGATAGGATCAGCCTGCATCCCCAAGGATTTGATCGCGTCGATGATCGGCGCGGTGCTCGGCAAGTCGTGGGTGACGCCGAGGATACGGTTGATCAGGTTGAATTCCAGTTGCTGCACGCCGGCCAGCTTGCCCAGTTTGTTCTGGATCAGCGTCTGCTCGGTGGGGCAGTCCATGGCTTCAATGCGAAAGGTGCTCAGCCGCGAACCGGCGGTGGGCGCTTCGCTCAGTTGCACCAACGCAGGGGCTGGGGTGCCGGAACAGCAGGAGCCGCCGTGGCCGTGGTCATGCACGGGGGTCAGTTTTTTCGGACCATGGTCGTGATCATGTTTATGCGGGGTGTGGATGGAGTCGCTCATTCTGTCGCGTCCGTAAAGGTGCCTGTTGCCAAGTAAAGACCCTGTAGCCACTATAGGGTCAAGCACCCATTTGGAGATTGCTGCGATGAAGATCGGCGAACTGGCCAAACTGACCGACTGCCCGGTGGAAACCATCCGTTACTACGAAAAGGAAGGCCTGCTGCCGCCCCCGGCGCGCACTGACGCCAACTACCGCGTGTACACCCAGGCGCACACCGAGCGGCTGATCTTTATCCGCAACTGCCGCAGCCTCGACATGACCCTGGAAGAAATCCGCAGCCTGCTGGGCTTGCGCGACAGCCCCCAGGACCAGTGCGAAAACGTGAATGCGTTGATCGACGAGCATATCCACCACGTGAAAGCGCGCATCGATGGGCTGCTGGCATTGCAGGAACAGTTGCTGGACCTGCGCCAACGCTGTGGCGGCGGGGATCAGTGCGGGATTTTGCAGCGGCTGGAGGTCAGTGGGAGCGTGCAGGCCAGCGAGGCGGAGCCTTCGCATGTGGGCAGGAGCCACGGCCACTAACTCAAGTGAGCACCGACCAACTGTGGGAGCTGGCTTGTCGGATCGCCGCATTGCTGCGATAGCGGAGTGTCAGCACCTGATTAGGTGACTGATGTACTGCTATCGCAGGCAAGCCAGCTCCCACAGTTTAGACCGAGGCAGTTTTTAGATCGCGACGTCAGCCTTGATGCTTGGGTCGGCGTCGTAGCCCACGATCTCGAAGTCTTCGAACTTGTAGTCGTAGATCGATGCTGGTTTGCGCTTGATCACCAGTTCCGGCAGTTTCTTCGGCGTGCGCGCCAGCTGGGTGCGGATCTGTTCCATGTGATTGCTGTAGGCGTGGGTATCGCCGGTGGTGACGATGATCTCGTGGGGGATCAAGTCGCACTGCTGGGCCAGCATATGAGTGAGCAATGCCAGCGCGGCGGTGTTGTACGGCAGGCCGAGGAAGACATCGGAGCTGCGGATGTACAACTGCATCGACAGGTGGCCGTCGTGCACGAACGCTTGGTACAGCAGGTGGCACGGCGGCAACGCTTGCTTGCCGTTGCGCGCGTTTTCCTGGGGGCTCTTGGTCTCGTCGGGCAGGTACTCGACGTTCCAGCCGTGGAACAGGATACGGCGGCTGTTGGGGTTGGTCTTGAGCGTGTGGACCATGTAGTCGATCTGGTTGATCGTGCCGCCGTCCTTGGTCGGCCAGGCGGTCCACTGTTCGCCGTACACCGGGCCCAGGTCGCCGTCTTCGGTGGCCCATTCGTCCCAGATGCGCACGCCGTTCTCATTCAGCCACTTGATGTTGGTGTTGCCACTCAACATCCAGATCAGCTCGTTGGCGATACTTTTGAAGTGAAGCTTCTTGGTGGTCAGCAGCGGGAAGCCGTCGGCCAAGTTATGCCGATACTGACGGGCAAACACGGCCTTGGTGCCGGTGCCGGTGCGATCGCCCTTGGTCAATCCATTGGTCACGACGTCGTTCAGTAGTTCGAGATATTGCTTCATTTGGGTACCCGTATCGTTGAAGCCCGGACCCTACGGCCCGGGCATTCGAATTTAAAGCGCGGTGTTCTTCAAAGGTTGCGGGCGATTGTACGCCCACCACAGCAAGCCCAGGCCGCCAAGGATCATCGGCAGGCTGAGGATCTGGCCCATGGTCACCCAACCGAACGCCAGGTAGCCCAGCTGCGCATCCGGCACGCGCACGAACTCGACGATAAAGCGGAAGATCCCGTAGAACAACGCGAACATGCCCGACACCGCCATGGTGGGGCGCGGTTTGCGCGAGAAGATGTACAGGATAAGGAACAGCGCCACGCCTTCCAACGCGAACTGATACAGCTGCGACGGGTGGCGTGGCAGTTGCGCGGGGTCGCTGAACGGCGGGAACACCATGGCCCACGGCACGTCGGTCGGCTTACCCCACAGCTCGGCGTTGATGAAGTTACCGATACGCCCGGCGCCCAGGCCGATCGGCACCATTGGCGCAACGAAGTCCATCAGTTGGAAGAACGACTTGCCATTACGACGGCCGAACCACCAGGCGGCAATCATCACGCCGATAAAACCGCCGTGGAATGCCATGCCGCCTTTCCACACTTCAAAGATCAGCGTCGGATTGGCGATGTACGCCGAGAGATCGTAGAACAGCACATAGCCCAGGCGCCCGCCGACAATGACCCCCATCGACAGCCAGAAAATCAGGTCGGAGAGCTTCTCCTTGGTCCAGGTCGGATCGAAACGGTTCAGGCGTCGAGAGGCCAGAAACCAGGCACCGCCGATGCCGATCAGGTACATCAACCCGTACCAGTGGATTTTCAGCGGACCAATGGCCAGGGCCACCGGGTCGATCTGCGGGTAAGGCAGCATTGCGACTCCTCGTTAAATCATTCGTTATGGCGTCCGGACCATGCCCGGGCGCGATTAAGACTGCATTACTCAAGTTTTTCAAAACAAAAAATTTATGCCGACACAGAACAACAGCCCGGCGAACAACCGCTTGAGCAGACGCGGCGACAATCGATGTGCCAAGCGTGCACCGAAGCGGGCAAACACCATGCTGGTCAGGGCAATGCCCAGCAGTGCCGGCAAATACACGAACCCTAGACTATGCGCGGGCAACAACGGGTCATGCCAGCCCAGAATCATGAAACTTAACGCACTGGCCAGCGCAATCGGCAGGCCACAGGCGGATGAAGTGGCCACTGCCTGCTGCATCGGCACACTGCGCCAGGTCAGGAACGGCACGGTCAGCGAGCCGCCGCCAATGCCGAAAATCGCCGAGGCCCAGCCGATAAACGTACCGGCGACGGTCAGGCCGAGTTTGCCCGGCACCGTGCGGCTGGCCTTGGGCTTAACGTCCAGTGCAAGTTGAACGGCCACCAGCAAGGCGAACACGCCGATGATCTTTTGCAGGTGAGGGCCGGAAATCGCCTCGGCCGTCAGTGCGCCAAAACCGGCGCCGATCAGGATACCCACGGTCATCCACACAAAGATCGGCCAACGCACCGCACCCCGCCGGTGATGCTCGCGTACGGCATTCACCGAGGTAAAGATGATGGTCGCAAGGGACGTGCCCACAGCCAAGTGGGTCAGCACCTGCGGGTCGAAGCCCTGCAAGGTGAAGCTGAACACCAGCACCGGCACGATGATGATCCCGCCGCCCACGCCAAACAGCCCGGCGAGTACACCCGCACAGGCGCCAAGCAGCAAATACAGCAGAAATTCCATGGGAGCCCCCGAACCAAGTCCGGCATGTTAACGGATGGAAGGCATGCGACCCAACTGGATACGATGGAACGCCTGTGCTTGAGTGGGTAGAGTGGCAAAAAACACAAAAGGGATCGCCTGATGTGCCTGATTGTTTTCGCTTGGCGACCGGGCCACGCCCAGCCGCTGATCGTCGCGGCCAACCGCGATGAGTTCTACGCCCGCCCCAGCCTGCCGTTGGCCCAGTGGGAGGATGCACCCACTGTCTATGCCGGCCGCGATCAGGAAGCAGGCGGCACCTGGCTGGGGGTGAACGCCGAGGGGCGCTTTGCCGCGCTGACCAATATCCGCGATCCGCACCAACCGCCGGCCCGCAAGTCCCGTGGCGAGCTGGTCGCGCGCTTTCTCAACGGTTCACTGCCGGTTGAGCAGTATTTGGCCGACGTTAACGGCCGTTCGATTGAATACGCCGGGTTCAACCTGCTGGTGGGCACACCGGGTGAGCTGTGGCATTACAACGCTAATCACACAGAGCCGACGCAGTTGAAAGCGGGCGTGTATGGGTTATCCAATGCAGGGCTGGATACACCTTGGCCGAAACTGCTTAAGGCCAAAGCCGCGCTGAGTGAGTTGCTGAACGATCCCCAGCCCGAAGCGCTACTGGAGATTCTGAGCGATCCGCAGATTGCACCTTTTGCCGAGCTGCCGGATACCGGCGTGGGGTTGGCGACGGAGAGTTTGCTGTCGAGTGTGTTTATCGCCAGCCCGAGTTATGGGACACGGGCGAGCACGGCGTTGATTGTGAACGCCGATGGCACGCGGCGGATGGTGGAGCGAAGCTTTGGACCCCATGGTGGGCGGTTGGGCGAGGTAGACATCAACCTGTAGGAGCGAGGGGGACGCCTAGTTCTTGCTCGCGAAAAACCTGAGAACGCCGCGGGTAATCAGGCACCCCGCGTTATCGTTGACGTTCTTCGCGAGCAAGCTCGCGCCTACAAGGTTTTGGCGGAAGCCGGATTGATCATCCTTGTCAGCCCCAGGTTCTTCAGCGCCAACTGCAGCGAACTGTGGATAACTTGCGGGTTGTCGATGGTCATCAACTCCGCCAGCAGGTCCTTGGCCATGCTCAACTCAACCTGGCGCAGCATCCACTTCACCTTCGGCAAGTTGGTGGCGTTCATCGACAAGCTATCGAAGCCCATCGCCATCAACAGCACCGCCGCCGCCGGATCGCCGGCCATTTCACCGCAGATGCTCACCGGCTTGCCTTCGGCATGAGCGTCGCGCACCACGTGTTGCAGGGCTTGCAGCACCGCCGGGTGCAGGTAGTCGTAGAGGTCGGCCACCCGCGGGTTGTTACGGTCCACGGCCAACAGGTATTGGGTCAGGTCGTTGGAGCCCACCGACAGGAAGTCCACCTGCCGCGCCAGCTCCTTGGCCTGGTACACCGCTGCCGGGATTTCAATCATCACGCCAATCGGCGGCATCGGTACGTCGGCGCCTTCGTCGCGCACTTCGCCCCACGCACGGTGGATCAGGTGCAGCGCCTCTTCCAGCTCGTGGGTGCCGGAGATCATCGGCAGCAGGATGCGCAGGTTGTTCAGGCCCTCGCTGGCCTTGAGCATGGCGCGGGTCTGTACGAGGAAAATTTCAGGGTGGTCGAGGGTCACGCGAATGCCGCGCCAGCCAAGGAAGGGGTTGTCTTCCTTGATCGGGAAATAGGACAGTGACTTGTCGCCGCCGATATCCAGGCTGCGCATAGTCACCGGCAACGGGTGGAAGGCCTGCAGTTGCTCGCGATAAATCGCCAGCTGCTCCTTCTCGCTCGGGAAACGCTGGTTGATCATGAACGGCACTTCAGTGCGGTACAGCCCCACACCTTCAGCGCCGCGCTGTTGCGCCCGGGCCACGTCGGCCAGCAGGCCGGTGTTAACCAGCAACGGCACACGGTGACCATCGGTGGTCACGCACGGCAGTTCGCGCAAGGAATCGAGGCCCAGCGCCAGTTGTTTCTCTTCTTCAACCACTTCGGCGTATTGCTTGCGCAGTACTTCGCTGGGGTTGGTGAACACTTCACCGCGATGGCCATCGACGATCATGCCAATGCCGTCGACCTTGGCATACGGCAGGTCTACCAGGCCCATCACCGTCGGGATGCCCATGGCACGCGCCAGGATCGCGACGTGGGAGTTGCCCGAACCGAGTACCGAAACCAGCCCCACCAACTTGCCCTCAGGCACTTCGCCGAGCATGGTGGCGGTCAGTTCCTCACTGACAAGGATGGTGTTGTCGGGGTAAACCAGGTTGGTGGTGCGGTCTTCCTGCAGCTTGGCCAGCAGACGGCGACCCAGGTCGCGCACATCCGAGGCCCGCTCACGCAGGTAGTCGTCATCCATCATTTCGAAACGGTTGACGTGATCGGTGACCACCTGGCGCAGTGCGCCCTGGGCCCACTGGCCGGTCTTGATCACGGTCTTGACTTCGTTACCCAGGGACGCGTCATCGAGCATCATCTGGTAAACGTCGAACAATGCGCGCTCTTCGGGGCGCAACTGGGTGGCCAGCTTGTTCGACAGGTTGCGCATGTCGGCGCGCACGCCTTCCAGGGCAGTCTTGAACAGTTTGATTTCAGCGTCGATGTCGCTGACGGTCTTGTCCGGCACCACATCCAGATCCGCCGGCGGCAACATGACCACCGCCGTACCGACCGCAGCGCCCGGTGAACCCGGCACGCCCACGAATTTGGCTTCCTGGATGCCCTTGCCCTCACGGCCCAGGCCGCGAATCGAACCGGTGGCTTCGGCGTGAGCGATAACACCGGCGAGCTGCGCGCTCATGGTCACGAGGAAGGCTTCTTCACCTTCGTCGAACTGGCGGCGTTCTTTTTGCTGGATGACCAACACGCCGACAACGCGGCGGTGGTGAATGATCGGGGCGCCGAGGAACGAGGCGTAACGCTCTTCGCCGGTTTCGGCAAAGTAGCGATAACGCGGGTGATCGGCCGCGTTTTCAAGGTTCAGGGGTTCTTCACGCGTCCCCACCAGGCCCACCAGACCTTCATTGGGCGCCATGCTGACCTTGCCGATCGAGCGCTTGTTCAAGCCCTCGGTGGCCATCAGCACAAAACGGTTGGTCTCGGGGTCCAGCAGGTAAACCGAGCAGACCTGGCTGCCCATGGCTTCCTTGACGCGCAACACAATAATCCCCAACGCCGCCTTGAGATCCTTGGCGGAGTTAACTTCCTGGACGATCTTGCGCAGCGTATTGAGCATGGCTCGGGGTCGAACTCCGTCGTCAGTCGCGCGCTAAAAGGCGCGGGGCAAGCTCTTTGAGAGCGCGACGATAAACTTCGCGCTTGAATGTCACCACCTGGCCCAACGGATACCAATAGCTGACCCAGCGCCAACCATCGAACTCCGGTTTACCGGTCAAATCCATCCGCACCCGCTGCTCATTGGAGATCAGGCGCAGGAGAAACCACTTCTGCTTCTGGCCGATGCACAGCGGTTGGCTGTGGGTACGCACCAGGCGTTGCGGCAAACGATAGCGCAACCAGCCACGGGTACAGGCCAGAATTTGTACATCTTCGCGCTCAAGGCCGACTTCTTCGTTCAACTCACGGTACAAGGCGTCCTCAGGTGTTTCGTCGGGGTTGATTCCACCTTGAGGAAACTGCCAGGCATCTTGGTTGATTCGGCGAGCCCATAGCACCTGTCCGGCATCATTCGTAAGAATGATCCCGACATTAGGACGGAAACCATCGGGGTCGATCACGGCAACAACCTCGCAAACGCATGTCGCCGCATTGTTCCACAAAGGTTGATGAAGCGGCAACGAGGCTTCTTACCTTATGTGCACTCTTGTGAAAAGACCGTATTCTGGACGCCTTTTTACAGACTTTTCAGCGAGTAACTGCAATGCGCCTGGCTTTATTCGACTTGGACAACACCCTCCTCGGCGGTGACAGCGACCACGCCTGGGGCGATTACCTCTGTGAACGTGGGATTCTCGACTCGGTTGCCTACAAGGCCCGCAACGACGAGTTCTACCAGGATTACCTGGCCGGCAAGCTGGACAACGCTGCCTACCTGAACTTTTGCCTGGAAATCCTCGGCCGCACCGAGATGGCCCAGTTGGAAGAGTGGCACAACGACTATATGCGTGACTGCATCGAGCCGATCCTGCTGCCGCTGGCCACTGAACTGCTGGCCAAACACCGCGCCGCCGGTGACAAGCTGGTGATCATCACCGCCACCAACCGTTTCGTCACCGCGCCGATTGCCGCACGCTTGGGCGTGGAAACCCTGATCGCCACCGAATGCGAGATGGAAAACGGCCGCTACACTGGCCGCAGCACTGACGTGCCGTGCTTTCGCGAGGGCAAGGTGACGCGCTTGAATCGTTGGCTGGAAGAAACCGGGTACAGCCTGGAAGGCAGCTACTTCTACAGTGACTCGATGAATGATTTACCGCTGCTGGAGCAAGTGACTCATCCAGTGGCAGTGGATCCGGATCCGAATTTGCGGGCTGAGGCCGAGAAGCGTGGCTGGCCGGTGATTACCCTGCGCAGCTGATGACGCCTTCGCGAGCAAGCCCGCTCCCCCATTTTGACCGCATTCTCATGCTGGAACTCGGTCAAGTGTGGGAGCTGGCGTGCCTGCGATGAAGTCGACACGGTCCCAAGCCCTACATAGGCTTGGCGACCATCAAGTAGAAAATCGCCACAAACGCGAGAAACGCCGGCCACCCCAGGCCAAACCACCAGCGCATGTACGTCGCGGCCTTGATCGGCATTGCCGTACCCTCCCGCAACGCCTGCTCCGCCATCTTGTGTACGCGAATCTGCAACCACACCACCGGCAGCCAGCAGATCCCCGCCAACCCATACAAGCCGAACGTCCATTGCAGCCAGCTCTGCTGCAGCGACCAGCCCGCCAGGTACATCAAGCCGATGCCACTCAACGGCTGGAACACCGCCGTGGTCGCGGTAAACGCCCAGTCGGCGAATACCAGGTGCTTGAAGGTCACGGCGATCACTTCCACGTTGCCAGTGCGCCAAGCGCGCAGCGCGTAGTAAGCCGAGCCCGCGCCCAGCCCGAACAGGATCGTCGACGATAGGATATGCAGGGTTTTCAGCAGCAGGTAAGCGCTCATCTAAACGGGTTTGGCGCCCATCAACCCGGCAATCGCCACGAACCCCACCAGGCTGACCACCGCCAGCACCAGCGTGAAGTTCAAGCTACCACCCTCGCCTTTGCGCAGGCGATTGAGCCGCGCCACCAGCCAGAACCAGGCCAGCGCCGCCACGCTGTAGAGGATGCTGGAGCCCAGGATCCAGGTCTGCCCCAGCGGCCAACCGATCAGGTGCACCAGCCACCAGCCGGTAAACGGCATGCTCACCACACACACGCCCATCAACAACCAGACGAACGCCCACGGGCGCTGCACGGTCACTGCCGGGCCGGCGCTGCGTTTGCGCCAGGCGAGCAATGCCAGGCCCAGGCCGCTGAGCAGCAGCAATACCGTGGCCGCGATGTGGATAACTTTCAGGGTGGTCAGCGTTTCCATGTCTCGTCTTCCTTAAAGGCCGCCCCAATCAGCGTAGTCGCTCAACCGAGGAACAGTGTGTAGGCCGGGTTATCGCTCTCATCCCAGTACGGATAGCCGATGGCTTCCAGGGCCGCCGGCACCAGGTGACGCTCGTCCGCCGGCACTTGCAGCCCAGCGACCACACGACCGTCGGCCGCGCCGTGGTTGCGATAGTGGAACATCGATATGTTCCAGCGCCCGCCCAATTTGTTAAGAAAGTTGAACAAGGCCCCCGGACGCTCCGGGAATTCGAAGCGAAACACCACTTCATTACTGACGTGGGCTGCATGGCCACCGACCATATGGCGGATGTGCAACTTGGCCAGCTCGTTCTCGGTCAGGTCCAGCACGGGGAAACCCTGGCGGGTGAGACTGGCGATCAGCGCGCTGCGCGGGTCGTTTTCCGGGTGGGTCTGCACGCCGACAAAGATGTGTGCTTCGCTGCCGGAGTGAAAGCGGTAGTTGAATTCGGTGATCTGGCGCTTGCCCACGGCCTCGCAGAACGCCTTGAAGCTACCGGGCCTCTCGGGAATGGTCACGGCGATGATGGCTTCGCGGCCCTCACCCAGCTCCGCGCGCTCGGCCACATGGCGCAAGCGGTCGAAGTTGACGTTGGCGCCGGAGTCGATCGCCACCAGGGTCTGCCCGGTGACGCCACGGGTCTCGACGTACTTCTTGATCCCGGCCACGCCCAATGCCCCTGCCGGCTCGGTGATCGAACGGGTGTCATCGTAGATGTCCTTGATCGCCGCACAGATTTCATCGGTGCTCACGGTGATCACTTCATCCACATAGTCCTTGCAGATGTCGAAGGTGTGCTGGCCGATCTGCGCCACCGCCACGCCATCGGCAAAGATGCCGACGGTCGGCAACACCACGCGCTCGCCCGCCGCCAGGGCGGCTTGCAGGCAATTGGAATCGTCTGGCTCCACGCCGATGATCTTGATATCCGGGCGCAGGTACTTCACATACGCCGCAATACCGGCGATCAGCCCACCACCGCCCACCGGGACGAAAATCGCGTCCAAAGGCCCTGGATGCTGACGCAGGATTTCCATCGCCACGGTGCCCTGCCCGGCAATGGTGTGTGGATCGTCGTAGGGGTGGATGTAGACGTAGCCTTTTTCGTCGACCAGTTTCAGCGAGTAGGCCAGGGCTTCCGGGAAGGAATCACCATGCAGCACCACTTTGCCGCCACGCGAACGCACGCCTTCGACCTTGATCTCAGGCGTGGTCTTGGGCATCACGATGGTGGCCTTGACCCCCAGCACCTTGGCGGCCAGGGCGAGGCCCTGGGCATGGTTGCCGGCCGACGCTGTGACCACGCCGCGCGCACGCTCTTCAGCGGTCAATTGGGTCAGCTTGTTATAGGCGCCGCGAATCTTGAACGAGAACACCGGCTGCAAGTCTTCACGCTTGAGCCAGACCTGGTTGCCCAGCCGCTCGGAGAGCTGACGGGCGGTCTGCAACGGGGTTTCTACGGCAACGTCGTAAACGCGCGAGGTGAGGATCTTTTTGACGTACTGTTCAAGCATCGGCGGATATCACTGGGCGGGTTGGGCAGGGCCAAGGAGTCTAACCCAGCGTTTGGGCGGGCGACCACACGAATCCAGAGGTTTTGTTGGGTTATACTCGCGCCCCTCGATAACTCCCCGCCCGTTCCGGAGCCCGCATGACCCAGGATCAACTCAAACAGGCAGTGGCCCAGGCCGCTGTCGATTTAATCCTTCCTAAACTCGACGACAAGAGCATCGTCGGTGTCGGCACCGGCTCCACCGCCAACTGCTTTATCGATGCGCTGGCCCAGCACAAGGGCGCATTCGACGGCGCCGTGGCCAGCTCCGAAGCCACCGCCGCACGCCTGAAGGGCCATGGCATTCCGGTGTACGAGCTCAACACCGTGAGCGACCTGGAGTTCTACATCGACGGCGCCGATGAAAGCGACGAACACCTGAACCTGATCAAGGGCGGCGGCGCGGCCCTGACCCGCGAGAAGATCGTCGCAGCCGTGGCCAAGACCTTTATCTGCATCGCCGATGCCAGCAAGCTGGTGCCGGTGCTCGGCGCGTTCCCGCTGCCGGTGGAAGTGATTCCGATGGCCCGCAGCCACGTGGCCCGCGAGCTGGTGAAACTGGGCGGCGACCCGGTGTACCGCGAAGGTGTCTTGACCGACAACGGCAACATCATCCTCGACGTGTTCAACATGCAGATCACCAACCCGGTCGAGCTGGAAACTCAGATCAACGCGATCGTCGGCGTGGTCACCAACGGCTTGTTCGCGGCGCGCCCGGCCGATGTGTTGCTGCTGGGCACCCCCGAAGGCGTGAAAACCCTCAAGGCCTAAGCAAGCCGGCTCCACATTGGTTCAGCCGTGTGTTCAGGAACTCGGTTTTTTGAACACATAGAACAGGTTCGGCTCGCTGACGAGGTACAACGCGCCCTCGTCATCCATGGCGATCCCTTCGGCCTGCGGAACCCGCTTCTTCAGGCCATGGCGCCCGTTCAGCAGTGACAGACTGCTCAACGGGCGACCGTCGATATCCAGTTCCAGCACCAGAAACGACTCATCAGACAGCGCCAGCAAATGGCCGCTGCGCTCGTCATATTGCAGGCTCGACAGGTCGCGCACAAACAGTCCGGCGTCACGCTTGGGGTTGTTGATCACGTGTACCGAGTAGGTTTTTTCCGGTTTGAAGTGGGGAAAGCCGTGAACCTCGTAGATCAACATCGGGTCGCGCTCCTTGGCCACGAACAGGCGCTTGCCCACCGAATCGTAGGCCAGGCCTTCAAAGCCCTTGTTGCCACCGACGTGCACGCCCAGGGTCATTTGCTCGGCATCGGCGGCGTCGAGGAACTGAGTGTCGTCGTTCACATGCACCTTGATCAGCCGCTGCTGGCGTTCATCGCTGATGACATAAATGTTGTCGCTGATGAACTCCACGGCTTCGGCATCGCCAAACCCCACCAAGGGAATACGCCGCAGAATCTTGCCCTCCAAGGACAGCTCGATCAGCTCGGCGTTTTTGTTAGTGACGGTGAACAGGCTTTTGCGTACCGGATCGTAGGTCAAGGCCGACACATCGTCATCAAGGCCCTCGATTACCTGAGCCTCCAGCGCCACCCGGTAATCCGCCAGGCCGATGGAACGCTCATTAGTCGGCTGGCGCCACGCCTGCCAGTTGAACCAGGCGCGCTCGAACAGGCGAAAATGCTGTGCAACGACCCCGGCGCTGACCAGGGCGATCAATGCAAGCGTGAAGAAGAGGGGTTTGGGGCGGGCTAGTCGTCGCATCGGGCGGGCTCAAAGTCAAAAGTGGCGAATGAATATCACGCCCGTCTGAATTTAAACTTAAACACGCCCTGATGTCTGGCGAATGCCGCTCATAGAGAAACATCCGACGTAATTGATCCGCTATTTCTGCTTTTCGAAGCGATAGAACAGATTGGGCTCACTGACCATGTACAGCGTGCCGTCCTCGTCCATGGTCACCCCTTCGGCACGGGGAATCGTGTCTTTCAGGCCATTGAAGCCACCAAGCAACGTCATGAAACTGACTTGCTCGCCCTTCTCGTCCAGCTCCAGCAACAGATGGGAGTCGGCCGACAACGCCAGCAGATGCCCGGTGCGCGGGTCGACAGCGAGTGCGGAGAGGTTACGCATGTCCAGCTCGCTGGTGACCTGTTTCACCTTGTTGCCCGTCAGGGTCTGGCTGCCGTCGCTTTTCCAGGTAAACAATGCCGGTGGACGCTCTTCACCCAGCACCAACTGCTGGTTGCGCTTGTCCCAAGTGATGGCTTCAAAGGCTTTGTTCTGGTCCTTGGACGGGCCCAGGTCATAGCTCTGGAAGTCGGCCTTGTTCAGCGCCGTGGTAGCGGCGTCGACCTTGACGATGGTCAGGCTGTGCTGGCGCTCATCGACCACGGCCATCAGGCCGTTTTCCAGCACCGTCAGCCCTTCGGGGTTGTTCCAGCCATTGAGCGGCATCTTGCGCAGCACATCGCCTTGCAGGGTCAGCTCGACCAGGAACGGATTTTTGCCCATGACGGAGAACAGGGTCTTGGTCTGGGGGTTGTAGGCCAGGTCCGAGGCTTCGTCCTTCTCCATGCCCGGCAGCAACTTGGCGTCGATGACCGCGTGATAGTCCGGCAGCCATACGCTTTCCTGGCGTTCGGCCGGCGTTTCAAAACGCTCCAGCATCCACAGCACGCCGCGATCATCCCAGTGCATGGCCCAGGCGATGCCATACACAATGGCCCCGGCGAGAAACAGCCATGAATACCAGCGCAGGGCAAAACGGGAACGCAACTTGGGGGTGACGGTAGGCAGGGGCACGGCCATTGGGCACTTTATCCGGGAAATCAGCGTTAGGTGATAGCACAGGTTCAGCGGAACCGCGCGCTCAAGCCTGAAGGATTATCCGGATGGCGTGTGAAAAAAATGCAAAAGCACGCAATGGGCGGCTGCACATAAACCCTGTGGGCGTCGAGCTTGCCCGCGATGCAGACGACGCGGCGTGTCAGTGACACCCCGCCGATACTATCGCAGGCAGCCAGCTCCCACAGTTGAGCGGTGTGCTGCGTTTAACGCACGCTGCTTTCGAAGCGGTTCACACCTGACAACTCCAACACCAGCTCATCGCCCACATTCAGCGGGCCCACACCGGCCGGGGTGCCCGTGAGGATCACATCGCCTGCCTGCAGAGAGAAGCAGCCGGCCATGTGCTGGATCATCGGGACGATCGGGTTGAGCATCTGCGCGCTGTTGCCATCCTGGCGCACTTCGCCATTGATGCTCAGGCGGATGCCGATGTCGGTCACGTCCGGGAAGGTGCTGCCCACCACGAACGGTGCGATAACGGCCGCACCGTCAAAGGACTTGGCGATTTCCCACGGCAGGCCCTTGGCTTTCAGCTCGGCCTGCTTGTCGCGCAGGGTCAGGTCCAAGGCTGGAGCGAAGCCGGAGATGGCGTCGAGCACTTCCTCGCGGCTGGGCTTGGTCGACAGTGGCTTGCCGATCAATACCGCGATTTCCGCTTCGTAATGCACCGAACCGCGTTCGGTCGGGATGCTGAAACCGCCTTCCAGCGGCACCACGCAGCTGCCTGGCTTGATGAACAGCAGCGGCTCGGTCGGGACCGGGTTGTCCAGTTCCTTGGCATGTTCGGCGTAGTTACGCCCGATACACACCACTTTGCCGACTGGAAAGTGGATGTTGGTGCCGTCGACATACTTGTGCTGGTAGTTCATGGAACGACTCCTTCAAGGCGATTAAACAGCGAAGATCTTGCCAGGGTTCATGATTCCGTTCGGGTCGAACACGGCTTTCACTGCCTTCATGTATTCGATTTCAACCGGCGAGCGGCTGTAAGTCAGGTAGTCACGTTTGGTCATGCCCACACCATGTTCGGCGGAGATCGAACCGTTGTACTTTTCGACGGTTTCAAAAACCCACTTGTTCACGGTGGCGCATTTGGCGAAGAACTCATCCTTGCTCAGGTTTTCCGGCTTGAGGATGTTCAAGTGCAGGTTGCCGTCGCCGATGTGGCCAAACCAGACGATTTCGAAGTCGGGGTAGTGTTCACCGACGATCGCGTCAATTTCCTTCAAAAACGCCGGCACTTTGGAGACAGTCACCGAGATATCGTTCTTGTACGGGGTCCAGTGGGAAATGGTCTCGGAGATGTACTCGCGCAGTTTCCACAGGTTGTGCAGTTGGGTTTCGCTCTGGCTCATCACGCCGTCCAGCACCCAGCCCTGCTCCACGCAATGTTCGAAGGTTTCCAGCGCGTGGTTGGCGACTTCTTCGGTGGTGGCTTCGAATTCCAGCAGCGCGTAGAACGGGCACTCGGTTTCGAACGGCGCCGGCACGTCGCCACGGCCCATGACCTTGGCCAAGGCCTTGTCGGAGAAGAATTCGAAGGCGGTCAGGTCCAGCTTGCTCTGAAAGGCGTGCAACACCGGCATGATCGAGTCGAAGTCGGTCGTGCCCAGCACCATCGCGGTGAGGTTTTTCGGCGCGCGGTCCAGGCGCATAGTGGCTTCGACCACAAAGCCCAGGGTGCCTTCCGCGCCGATGAACAGCTGGCGCATGTCGTAGCCGGTGGCGTTCTTGATCAGGTCGCGGTTCAACTCCAGCACGTCGCCCTTGCCGGTGACGACTTTCATGCCGGCTACCCAGTTGCGGGTCATGCCGTAGCGAATCACCTTGATCCCGCCGGCATTGGTGCCGATATTGCCGCCAATCTGGCTGGAACCGGACGACGCGAAGTCCACCGGGTAGTACAGGCCGTTTTCTTCAGCGACGTTCTGCAATTGCTTGGTAACCACCCCCGGCTGGCACACGGCGGTGCGGTCGGTAAGGTTCACGTCGAGGATCTGGTTCATATAGTCGAACGACACGACCACCTCGCCATTGGCCGCCACAGCAGCGGCCGACAAGCCGGTACGCCCGCCCGATGGCACCAACGCCACCTTGTGGGTATTGGCCCAACGCACGATGGCCTGGACCTGCTCAGTGGTCTTGGGAAACACGATGGCGGTCGGCGCGGGTGCGAAGTGCTTGGTCCAATCCTTGCCGTAAGCCTCCAGGGAGTCAGCATCGGTCAGCACTTTGCCGGGCTCAACCAGGGTCTTTAGCTCATCAATCAGGGCAGGATGGGTCATCGACAGAACTCTCGAACAATTCATGGTCATCCTGAGAACGCTTCACGTCGCAGGAATAGGTGTTTAGCGGGGCGCGTATGCTAGCATACCGCCCCCGCAGGACAGAGCCCAAGGGCGTTTCTGCGGTGACGGCTTTCCTGCCGTCCGGGTCAGCTTGTGCTGCTCGATTCCCTGCCATTTTTCTCCGGGATACAGGTTTACGCAGATGAGCAAGACTTCTCTCGATAAGAGCAAGATCAAGTTCCTTCTTCTGGAAGGCGTCCACCCATCGGCTGTCGACGTTCTGAAAGCCGCCGGGTACACCAGCATTGAGTACATCACCAGTTCTCTGCCGGAAGCCCAACTCAAGGAAAAGATCGCCGACGCGCACTTTATCGGCATTCGCTCCCGCACTCAGCTGACCGAAGAGATCTTCGATCACGCCAAGAAACTCGTGGCGGTCGGCTGTTTCTGCATCGGCACCAACCAGGTCGACCTCAACGCAGCGCGCGAGCGCGGCATCGCGGTGTTCAACGCACCGTACTCCAACACCCGTTCCGTTGCGGAGCTGGTATTGGCCGAGGCCATCCTGCTGTTGCGCGGCATTCCTGAGAAGAACGCTTCCTGCCACCGTGGCGGCTGGATCAAAAGCGCAGCCAACTCCTTCGAAATCCGCGGCAAGAAGCTGGGTATCGTCGGTTACGGCTCGATCGGTACTCAGCTGTCGGTCCTGGCTGAAGGCCTCGGCATGCAGGTGTTCTTCTACGACACCCTGACCAAGCTGCCATTGGGCAACGCCACTCAAGTGGCCAGCCTGACCGAGCTGCTGGGCATGTCCGACATCGTGACCCTGCACGTTCCGGAAACCGCTGAGACCCAGTGGATGATCGGCGAGAAGGAAATCCGCGCCATCAAGAAAGGCGGCATCCTGATCAACGCTGCCCGTGGCACCGTGGTCGAGCTGGACGCCCTGGCCGACGCGATCAAGGACAAGCACCTGATCGGCGCCGCTATCGACGTGTTCCCGGTGGAGCCTCGCTCCAACGACGACATCTTCGAAAGCCCGCTGCGTGGCCTGGACAACGTGATCCTGACCCCGCACATCGGCGGCTCCACCGCTGAAGCCCAGGCCAACATCGGCCTGGAAGTGTCGGAGAAGCTGGTCAAGTACAGCGACAACGGTACCTCGGTGTCGTCCGTGAACTTCCCGGAAGTGGCCCTGCCGGCTCACCCTGGTAAGCACCGTCTGCTGCACATCCACCAGAACATCCCTGGCGTGATGATGGAGATCAACAAGGTCTTCGCGGAAAACGGCATCAACATCTCCGGTCAGTTCCTGCAGACCAACGAGAAGGTCGGCTACGTGGTGATCGACGTCGATGCCGAGTACTCGGACTTGGCGCAAGAGAAACTGCAGCACATCAACGGCACCATCCGTAGCCGCGTGTTGTTCTAACGCTTCAACCGCACCACGAAAAAGGGAGCCCCTCGGGCTCCCTTTTTTGCATCTGAACAAATCTTACTTAACGTTAACCGTGATCACTTTCGAGGCTACAGTCGGGTTGAACTGCATGTGCAATTTGTCGCCGGCGACCAGCTGCAAGGTGTGTTTGCCTGGGGTGAGGGTCAGTTCGGTTTCAGTCTGGGCCTTGCCGTAGTGGATCACGGTGTCGGTGGCCGGGATCGGCACGCTGGCGTCAGGCAGGGCTTTCTGGTCGACCAGCAGGTGGTGATGACCGGTGCCGGGTTCCTGGTCAGTGGCCGGGGCCAGTTTCAGGCCTTCCATGCCGAATTTGACAGTGAAGGTCTTGTCGACGGTGGCGCCGTCTTTTGGCGACACGATAAATACTTTGGCGCCTTCAGGTGGCGCGCTGCGCGGGATACCGTCGGCGGCTGTGGCCAGCATGGAAGCACCCAACAGCAGGGAGGTCAGGGTTGCACGGGACAAAAGGGCTTTCATTCGCTTCTCCAGTTTTTCTGTGAAATCTGTAGGGTTATGACAACTTCGCGACAAATTGCTGTCCAAGGCACTCAACACCATAGCAAAGCGATGCTGAACGGCGCCTCGCACATTAAAAATCTCTAGGAGTGACCATGCGCTTTTCGCCTGGCCTGTTACTGCTGCTGCCCCTTCTGAGCCCCTTGGCTCATGCCGAACTGATCGATGATGTATTCGACCGTGGCGAACTGCGCATTGCCCTTGAAGCCAACACCCCGCCGTTCAACTTCAAGGAAGGCGACAAACTCACCGGCTTCGAAGTGGAGTTGGGTGAACAACTGGCTAAAGAGATGGACGTGCGCCCGTCATTTATTACCACCGATGACGCTGACCTGCTGCCGGGCGTGGAAACCGGCAAGTACGACGTGGCCATCAACCATATCGCTATGACTGCCGAGTTGCAGGATCGGTTCGATTTCAGTGAGCCTTACAGCGAGAAGCCTGAGCTGGCGATTCCGTTCCAGAAGGGCAATCCGGCGTTCAAGGCGAGTTTGGATAAGGCGCTGGGGCGTGTGAAGGCCGATGGCCGATTGAAGGCGTTGGCGCAGAAGTGGTTTGAAGACGAGAAGCCCGTCGCCAAGGCGCAGTAATTTTTCGGATTTGATTCGGTCAGCTCCCACATTTGATCTATACAGGTTTCGTTAGCTGCGTCAGAGCCGCTGCCGCCTCGGGCAACTCCAACTCACTGAACACCTGCACACCATGCTGCTTGAGCAACGCCGCCGTCACGCCCTCGCCTGTCACCTTCACGCCGCTGAACGTGCCGTCGTAGGTGTGCAGGTTGCCGCACGACGGGCTATTGGCCTTGAGCACGGCGATGCGGATGTTGTGGCACTGCACCAGCGCCAGGGCCTGGCGAGCACCGTCAAGGAACGCGGCGCTGAAATCTTCGCCCTCGGCGGTCAGCACCTGGGCGCGGCCCTCCCAGACATCCACACCTTGCCCGCCGGGTATTTCGGCAGCGGGTCGGGGCGTCGGCAAACCACCTGATACTTCCGGGCAGATCGCAACCACACGCCCCTCGGCCTGCCACGCGGCCAACGGATCGAACGGCCCGCTGGCCCCGCCGTCGTAGCGAACCTTGTGCCCCAGCAGGCAACGGCTGACCAGAATCTTTTCCATGTTTAAAACGGCTCGTTGCCCCGCCGACGAAACCACCCTGTCAGGGACAGGCGTTCGCGCGTGGCGGGCATGACTTCATGGGGCACCTCGCCCGACAGGAACACCACCAGGCAACCGCCGGTGGGCACCACATCGTATTCGACGCCGTCCTTGAGGTACATGCGCAATTGGCCGCCATGTTCGGGCAGCCAGGCGTCGTTCAAGTAAATCACCGCCGAGACCATGCGTCGGTCATCGTCGCGGAAGCGGTCCAGGTGCTTGAGGTAAAACGCCCCTGGCGGGTACATCGCGAAGTGGCTTTCGAAATCTTCCAGGCCCAGGAAAAGGCTGCGGTTCATCGCCAGGCGCAGGCTGTCCATCAGCGCCATATAGGTGTCGCAGACCGCCGCGTCACCGTCCTCCAGCCACTGGATATGATCACCGCGAATACCTTCGCGAATCTCCTGGGCCGGGCCACGCCCCACCGCCGCCGGGGCCAGCTCACCCTCTGCCGCACGTTTACGGCACTCAGCCGCCAGTTCCAGTGTCAGAGCCTGGGGCAGGAAGCCGTTCTGCCGGGACCAGCCCTTCTCGGCCAGGTCGTCGACAATACGTTGCAGCAAGGGGTGATCGAGGGGTATTTGCATGGCGCGCATAGTATCCATACGCCTGTGAATCCGACAGAGCCGCCGGGCGTCTGAATACACTTTAGTCAGGTGACTGATAGGACTTCTCGACAAATCCTACGCCCGACACGGACAATAGTGGCCGACTGACAGGAGTCCATATGCGTCGTTTGTTTTTTTCCTTGCTGATGTTCTGCGTTTTGCCCGCCTGGGCAGACGGCCATGACCAGTTGTACAAGGTCGCCGGCTGGGCCGAACAACGTGCGCATTTTAATGACGCTCTCAATGCTGCCCAGCAACGCTACCGCAACAGCCTGCCGCCAGCGGTGTACCAGGCGCTGGTGGACAACAGCAATAAACGCTTCGCCGCCCAGGCCGTGGACCAGCGCGCTGAAGCGCAATTGCGCAAGAACCTCGCAGACCCCAAGCCTGCCCTGGCGTTTTTTCAATCGCCCCTGGGCCGCAAGATTGTCGCCGCCGAGCTGCTCGCCACCCGTCGCGACCAACTGGCGAAGAACGCCCAGGGCCTGCCGAAAATCGAAGCCGACGCTACTCGCAGCCTGATCATCGGTCATCTGGCCCAGGCCCTGCCGGCCCGTGAAGCAGGCGCGGAAGTCAGCCTGGCGATTGCCGGTGTGGCGGCCGATAGCCTGAGCCAGATGATTCCCGGCCTGTTGGGGGGTGGACAAGCCCAAGGCATGCTGAACGGCCAGCGCGAGCGGTTGATGCAGCAGATCGACAAGGATCTGAACAACACGCTGCTGTATGTCTACCGGGATTTGTCCGACCCAGAGCTGGAAGAGTTCGCGACGTTTGCCGAGTCCCCGGAGGGCAAAGCGTATTACCAAGCCGCCCTTGCAGCCATTCGCGCCGGCTTGGCGGTCGGCCAGAGCACCTCAAGCCTGACGCCGTAGCCCGTTCCCGCATTTACACCTTATGACGTCAGGTGATCCGTCAGGTACTTAAAGTACTCATCGCGAATCTGCGGAATCTCATTCGCCAAATGATGCCTGCCACGCGGCAGCATCAACACCTCGGGCTGGTCGAACTTGCCGCGCAACACTTGCAGGTTGTGCTGCCAGTCCACCGTCATGTCTTCCTCACCCTGAACGATCACCGGCCGCCGGGCACTGCGCGGTGCGGCTTCGATGCGTTTGATCCAGCGCGCCAGGGCGCCCACCCAGGCGGTAGGCAATTGGCGCGGCTGCAGCGGGTCGGCTTCCAGGAACGGCTTGAACGCCGGGTCGTTAGTGTTCTCGCTGAATCGCCGTGCGATGCCTTTGACGAACGGGCGCAGCAGGTAATAGCTGACCTGCGACCATCCCCAGGCACGTGGCCGCACCAGGGGTGACAGCAGGAAGGTCTTGCCCTGGGCAGGGCTGTCGGCGCCATGGTTGAGCAGATGATCCACCACCACCGCACCGCCGGTACTTTGCCCAAACAGGTGCCAGGGTTGCGGCAGTTGCAGGGCTTGCGCCTGGGCAAACAGCGCCTGCAACACCTGTTGATACACCGCAAAATCATCGATGCTGGCACGCACGCCACTGGACAGACCGTGCCCCGGCAAATCGCAGGCGATCACCACGAAGCCCTGGTCAAGCGCCCACTTCAGCACATGGCGATACAGCCCCATGTGGTCGTAGAAACCGTGGAACATGAACATCGTCGCCACCGGCGTGGGCGGCCACCACACTTGCGCCACCACCTCAAATCCATCCACCTCGAAGCGCCCCAGGCGGCTCACGGCCTGGTCCAGCCCGTAGAAACGCTGATAGACCCGCGCCTCGGCTGAAAGCGGTTGCGCATCCACCAGGGGTCGCAAGCTTTCGCGCAGATGATCAGGGTCAAAGGTAACGGGCATAAAGGCTTCCAGACTTGCGGCAAAGATGAATATCGAGCTGCGATATTCATCTGTCAGGACAAGCATGGCAAGCTACGCGACCTTCGAGGATACATCTGAATGCGACAGCCCTACCGCACCGCCTTATTTGCCAGCCTGATCCTGATTATCTGCGCCGGCATGCTGTGGGCGGCGTATGACTGGTTCCAGGGCCGCTACCTGCGTGCCTTCAGCGAGCACACGGCGGTGTTTTCCGGCGACCCATTGAAGTTGCCTGCCAACCTCGCCGGCCCCGGCCCGATCCGCCTGGTGCACTTCTGGGACCCGGCCTGCCCGTGCAACGTCGGCAACCAGCAGCACCTGAGCGAATTGATCGAGCAATACGCGCCCCAGGGGGTCGAGTTCTACGCCCTGCAAAAACCCGGCAGCCACGGCCAATTGCCCGACAACCTGCGCACGATGAAAACCCTCACCGCCCTTCCCGGCGCCGAGCAGGTGCCGGCCAGCCCGGCCGTAGGCATCTGGGATCGCAGCGGCAAGCTCGCGTATTTCGGGCCCTACAGCGAAGGCCTCACGTGTAATTCCAGCAACAGTTTTATTGAGCCGATCTTGAAGGCCCTTGAAACAGGACGTGAGGTAAATGCCACGCACACCCTGGCGGTGGGCTGCTATTGTTCGTGGCCAAAAGGCTCTTAAATCGCCCCCCACTCTTGGTAAGGAATGTTCATGAAGCGCGTCTTGCGGGTTCTCGCGGTTCTTGTCGTGCTGGTCGCCCTCGGTGCCGGTTGGTACGTGTACAGCAAGCAGCCCACCCGCCAGGGCACGGTCACACTGGCCAACCTGCAAGGCTCGGTCACGGTGCGTTACGACGACCGTGGCGTGCCGCACATTCAAGCCGAGAACGAGACCGACCTGTACCGCGCCCTGGGCTATGTGCACGCCCAGGACCGGCTGTTCCAGATGGAGATCATGCGGCGCCTGGCCCGTGGCGAGCTGGCCGAGGTGCTTGGGCCCAAGGTGCTGGACACCGACAAGCTGTTTCGCAGCCTGCGCATTCGCGACCGCGCGGCCACTTATGTAGCGCAACTTGACCATGAGTCGGCGCACTGGAAGGCCCTGCAAGCCTATCTGGACGGGATCAACCAATATCAGGACGGCCACGCCCGCCCCATGGAGTTCGACGTGCTGGGCATCCCCAAGCGGCCGTTTACCGCTGAGGACACCATCAGCGTCGCCGGGTATATGGCCTACAGCTTTGCCGCAGCGTTTCGTACCGAGCCGGTGCTGACTTACATCCGCGACCAACTGGGCAGCGATTACCTGAAAGTCTTCGACCTGGACTGGCAGCCCAAGGGCGCCCTCAACCTCGCCGCCAGCGATTGGCAGACCCTCGGCGCCATTGCCTCCCTGAGCGAACAGGCCCTGGCCGACAACGGCCTGCCGCAGTTCGAAGGCAGCAACGCCTGGGCCATCAGCGGCAACCGCACCAAAAGCGGCAAACCGTTGCTGGCGGGTGACCCGCACATCCGTTTCTCGGTGCCATCGGTGTGGTACGAGGCGCAGCTGTCGGCGCCGGGTTTCGAGCTGTATGGCTATCACAACGCACTGGTGCCGGTGGCGTTTCTGGGGCACAACCTGGATTTCGGCTGGAGCCTGACCATGTTCCAGAACGATGACCTCGACCTGATCGCCGAGAAGGTCAACCCCGATGACCCCAACCAAGTCTGGTACCACGACCAGTGGGTCGACATGACCCGCACCGAACAACAGATCGCCGTGAAGGGCCAGGCGCCGGTGACGCTGACCCTGCGCCAGTCACCCCACGGCCCGATCATCAATGACGTGCTGGGCGAGAACGCCGGCAAGACACCGATTGCCATGTGGTGGGCATTCCTCGATACCCAGAACCCGATCCTTGAAGGTTTCTACCAGCTCAACCGCGCCGACACCCTGGTGAAGGCCCGTGCGGCAGCAGCCAAGGTGTCTGCGCCGGGGCTGAACATCGTGTGGGCCAATACCAAGGGCGATATCGGCTGGTGGGCGGCGGCGCAGTTGCCGATTCGTCCAGCCGGGGTCAACGCCGGTTTTATACTCGACGGCAGCACCGCCCAGGCCGACAAGCTGGGCTTCTACCCCTTCAGCGCCAACCCCCAGGAAGAAAACCCGGTACGCGGTTACGTGGTGTCGGCCAACGCCCAGCCCGTCTCGCCGACTGGCCTGGAGATCCCCGGTTACTACAACCTCGCCGACCGTGGTCAGCAGTTGAACGCGCAATTGAGCGACAAGAGCGTGAAGTGGGATGTAAACAACAGCCAGGCCTTGCAGCTCGGCACCACCACCGCCTTCGGCCCGCGCCTGCTGGCGCCGCTGTTGCCGGTGCTGCGCGAGGCGGTCAAGGACCCGGCGCAACTGAAACTGGTGGAGCAGCTTGCAAGCTGGAAGGGTGACTATCCGCTGGACTCCACCAGCGCCACCCTGTTCAACCAGTTCCTGTTCAACCTGGCCGACGCTGCCTTCCACCCGAAGCTCGGCGACAATCTGTTCAAGACCCTGCTCGGCACCCGCGTGATCGACGCCGCCCTCCCACGCCTGGCCGCCGCGCCGGATTCACCATGGTGGGACGGCAAGCGCGCCGAAACCGTCAAGCTTGCCTGGGACAACAGCCTCGCGCACCTAAAGGCCACCTTTGGCGATGACCCGAGCCAATGGCAGTGGGGCAAGGCCCATACCCTGACCCACGGCCACCCACTGGGCTCGCAGAAACCGTTGGACCTGATCGTCAATGTTGGCCCGTTCCCGGCGCCAGGCACCCACGAAGTGCCGAACAACCAATCGGCCAATATCGGTCCGGCACCGTGGCCCGTTACCTACGGACCTTCGACTCGCCGCTTGATCGATTTCGCCGATGTAGCACACGCATTGACCATCAACCCGGTCGGCCAAAGCGGCGTGCCATTTGACCGACACTATGGCGACCAGGCGGAAACCTACATCGAGGGCGGCTACGAACAGGCGCACTTCACCGATGAGGAAGTGACCGCCAACACCCGTGGCATCCTCAAGCTGCTACCCGCCCGATGAACGCAGGCGCCCCGGCGCCTCGCCATAGGTCTCTTTGAATTTCTTGCTGAACGCCGCCTGGGACTGGTAGCCCACCTGGGTGGCGATATCCAGCAGGCTCAGGTGCGACTGGCGCAACAGGTTGAAGGCCAGCTCCATGCGCAACTGCGTCAACAGCCCCCACGGCGACACGCCCGCCACCTTCACGAACGCCCGCATGAAGGTGGCGCGTGACATCGTCGCGGCAGCCGCCAGGCTGTCGATGGTCCACTCATGCCCCGGATCGGCCAGCATGGCTTGCCAGGCCTTGCTCAGGCGCTTGTCGACGAGCAACGCGAAGGTGCCGGCAACAGGTGTCTGGCGGGCCAGCCAGGTGCGCAGGATCAGGGTGAACAGCGCCGATGACAACGCATCGATAAAGGAGCGCGCGCCCAGTTGCTGGCCGTCCGCCTCGCTGCGCAATAACGCGATCAACGCCGCCAGTTGGCCGTCGCCCTGCCACTCTCGGCTGGACACCACCAGGTACTCCGGCAACGCGCCGAGCAGCAGTGACTGGCGGTTGTAGTGGAAGCTGCCACACAGCATGTCCAAGTCCGGTCGGTCACCGCCCAGGCGGTGCACTTTGAGTACGCCGCCTTCAATCACCTTGGGTTGTACCGGCCGAATCCGCGCGCCCTGACTGCGCAACAAGTGAGTGGCACCGCCAGGCATCAGCAGGATGTCACCCTCCTCCAGCGTCACGTGCTGCCCGCCGGACAACTCGGCACGACAGGTGCCGCTGAGCACGATGTGGTAAGGCGCCACGCCGAGGCTCTCCGGCGGGTGGTCCAGCGCCCATTCCCCTTGAAACTGACACCGTAAATCCAGACTGCCGCGCAGGTTGGCCAGCGCGATGAGCGTGTCGATCGAATTCATTTGCGAGCATCGGTCAAAAAGATGAGCGGATTGAACAATAACGCCGCCCCCGAACGGAAGAGACTGGTTCCACACCAACCCTCGTTCAGGAGTTACCGCAATGTTCAATAACTGGTCCGACTTGCTGCCTACCGTGAAGAAAGCCTTTGGCGCGCTGGGCAAGAGCAACCCGAAGATGGTCAAAGCCTACATGGCGCTGGGCGAGGCTGCCGAGGAAAACAACGTGCTCGACGCCAAGACCCGTGAACTGATTTCCATCGCCGTGGCCATCACCACTCGCTGCGATGGCTGCATCGGTGTGCATGCGGATGCTGCGATCAAGGCCGGTGCCACCCGTGAAGAAGTCGCCGCAACACTGGCCACCGCCATCTCGCTGAATGCGGGTGCGGCATATATCTACTCGTTGCGCGCGCTGGAAGCCTACGACACGTTCAAACCGGCGCCGCAAAATTAAGCCGGAACTGTTGCGGCGTGACGCCCAGCCTGCGGTTGAACACACTGCGCATGTGCTGGGCGTCGCGAAAGCCGCATTGATAGGCGACGGTCTTGAGCGGCGCGCGGCTGCTTTCGAGCATGACCCGCGCCGCGTCAACCCGCGCCCGTTCGACAAATTCCGCCGGTGTGATCCGCGCCTCACGGGCAAACACCCGAGAGAAATTGCGCGCGCTCATATTGGCCGCCTTGGCCAGGTCGGCAATGGTCAAATCCCCGGTGAGGTTCGCCAACACGTACAGCTGCACCAGCGCCACTGCCGAGGTGGTTTCGGCGTGGGGCGTGAGAAACGGGCTGAACTGCGACTGCCCGCCCGACCGCTGGGTAAACACCACCAGGCGCTTGGCCACGCTCAGTGCGACTTCCGGGCCGTGGTCCTGAGCCAGCAGATACAGCGACAGATCGATGCCCGCCGTGACCCCGGCCGATGTGTAGAGGTTGCCGTCCTGCACGTAGAGGCGGTCGGCGTCGACCTGGGCCGTGGGGCACAGGCGCGCCAGATCGGCCGCGTCATTCCAATGGGTGGTGACGGTTTTGCCATCCAACAGCCCGGCGCGCGCCAGCATGAAGGCGCCGTTGCAGATCGAGCCGAAGCGTTGCGCGCGAGCAGTGGCGCTGCGCAGCCAGTCATCAAATTCGGCACCGAAGTCTTCGAACGGCAACTGCGGGCCGCCGGCGACCAGCAATAGGTCATAGGCTTGCAAGGCCTCGCTGTAATGCCGATGGGCCTGCAATGACAGGCCGTTGGAGGCCGCCATGCTGCCGTGGCCCAGACCGATGACGTCCAGTTGGTAATGATCCTGCGGCGACAGAAAACGATTGGCCTCGCAGAACACATCCAGGGGGCCGGTCACGTCCAGCGACTGGACGCCAGGAAAGATCAGAATGGCGACGGTTTTATGCATGGGTAACCCTTTATATCCGGGCGGACGCAAACCCTGTGGGAGCCGGGCTTGCCCGCGATGCTGGCGACTCGGTCCATCAGGTATACCGAGGTGACGCTATCGCAGCAATGCGGCGATCCGACAAGCCAGCTCCCACATGTGAGCGTGCCTGGCGCTGGCACGATGTGACGGCACATTGGCCGACATCGCTCCCTCGCCGCGATAGCCCCCTGACTGGCGCGCGACCAGACTGGGGACTTTACAGAGGAGAACACCCATGAGCACCACCATCGCCGGCATCCAGATCCCGGACAGCGCCCTGGCCAAAGCCACCACCGAATACATCCGCGACGTCGAATCGGACCTGCTCTACCACCACTCCCGCCGGGTCTTTCTGTTCGGCGCCTTGAGCGGCGAACGCAAGCAACTCGCCTACAACCCGGAGTTGCTCTACGTCGGCGCGATGTTCCACGACCTGGGCCTGGTCGAAGGTCATCGCAGTGACAACGAGCGCTTCGAAGTCGACGGTGCCAACGCCGCCGCTGCCTTCCTCAAGCCTTACGGGCTGAGCGATGACGATATCGAACAGGTGTGGCTATCCATCGCCCTGCACACCACGCCGGGCGTGCCGCAGCATCTGCGCCCGACCGTGGCGCTGGTGACGGCCGGTGTGGAAATGGACGTGCTGGGCATGGACTACGCCGCGTTTTCAACCGTGCAGCGCGAAGCCGTGGTGCATGCGCACCCACGCGGTGAAGGGTTCAAGGAGTGCATTATCTGCGCCTTTGCCGACGGCTTGCGCCATCGCCCGCAGACCACGTTTGGCAACGTGAAGACGGATGTCTTGGTGGATCAGGAGCCGGGGTTCAAGCCGATGAATTTTGTCGAGGTCATCCGCACATCCCCCTGGACGGCTTAATCAGCCTGAAACGCAATCAAATGTGGGAGCGGGCTTGCTCGCGAATGCGTTGGATCAGTCGATACATCTGGTGACTGATACACCGTATTCGCGAGCAAGCCCGCTCCCACAGTTTGATCCGGATCAGACCGGTGCAGGCGCCCGGCGCTTGTCCGGCTGTTTCCAGCCATCTGCCGCCGCTTCTTCAATCGCTTGCTGGATGGCTTTCTTGCGGTGTTCTTCGGCACGACGGCTGAAGAACCACACCAGGAAGGTCACCAGCGACACTGCCAACAGAATCAGGCTGGCCACGGCGTTGATCTCAGGCTTAACCCCAAGGCGCACCGCCGAGAACACTTCCATCGGCAGGGTGGTCGACCCCGGACCCGACACGAAACTCGCCAGCACTAGGTCATCCAGGGACAGTGCGAACGACATCATGCCGCCCGCCGCCAACGATGGCGCGATCATCGGGATGGTGATCAGGAAGAACACCTTCCACGGCCGCGCCCCCAGGTCCATCGCCGCCTCTTCGATCGACAGGTCCAGCTCACGCAGGCGCGCCGACACCACCACCGCCACATACGCCGCACAGAACGTGGTGTGGGCGATCCAGATGGTGACGATGCCACGCTCCTGGGGCCAACCGATCATCTGTGCCATGGCCACGAACAGCAGCAACAGCGACAGACCGGTGATCACTTCCGGCATTACCAACGGCGCGGTCACCAGGCCGCCGAACAGCGTGCGGCCCTTGAACTGGCTGATGCGCGTCAGCACGAAGGCCGCCAACGTACCCAACGCCACTGCGGCCACCGCCGTGTAGCAGGCAATTTCCAGGGAGCGCGCCACCGAGCCCATCAACTGGGTATTGTCCAGCAGGCCTACGTACCACTTGATCGACCAACCGCCCCACACCGTCACCAGCTTGGATTCGTTGAACGAGTAGATCACCAGGATCAGCATCGGCAGGTAGATAAACAACAACCCCGCCACCAGCATGAAACTCGAGAAACTGAAGCGCTTCATATCTTGCCCTCCATCTCTTTGGCTTGGCTGCGGTTGAACAGGATGATCGGCACGATCAGGATCGCCAGCATCACCACCGCCAGGGCAGAGGCCACCGGCCAGTCACGGTTGTTGAAGAATTCTTGCCACAACACTTTACCGATCATCAGGGTTTCCGGGCCGCCCAGCAGTTCCGGGATCACGAACTCGCCCACCACCGGGATGAACACCAGCATGCAGCCGGCGATGATGCCATTCTTGGACAGCGGCACGGTGATCTTCCAGAAGCTGTTGAAGGTGCTCGAACCCAGGTCGGATGCGGCTTCCAACAGGCTCTGATCGTGCTTCACCAGGTTGGCGTACAGCGGCAGGATCATGAACGGCAGGTACGAATAGACCACGCCGATGTACACCGCGATGTTGGTGTTGAGGATCTGCAGCGGTTCGTTGATCAACCCCATGGACATCAGGAAGCCATTGAGCAGGCCGTTATTGCTGAGAATGCCCATCCACGCATACACGCGGATCAGGATCGCGGTCCAGGTCGGCATCATGATCAGCAGCACCAGCACGGTCTGCATCTCTTTGCGCGCACTGGCAATGGCGTAGGCCATCGGGTAACCGATCAGCAGGCACAGCAGCGTGCTGAAGAACGCCATTTTCAGCGAGCCCAGGTACGCGGCGATGTACAACTCGTCGTCGCCGAGCATCGCGTAGTTGCCCAGGTTGAGCACCAACTGCAGTTTCTGCTCAACGAACGTGTAGATCTCGGTGTACGGCGGAATCGCGACGTCGGCTTCGGCAAAACTGATCTTCAGGACGATGAAGAACGGCAGCATGAAGAACAGGAACAGCCACAGGAAGGGAATGCCAATGACCGCATGACGGCCACTGGGCGTTATTCGTTGCAGGCGGCGCTTGAGCTTCTTCATGTTCATGAGCGAAGTACCACGCCGCTGTCGTCTTCCCACCACACGTAGACCTGGTCACCCCAGGTCGGCCGCTGCCCACGACGCTCGGCGTTGGCAACGAAGGACTGCACCAGTTTGCCGCTCGGCAGCTCCACGTAGAACACCGAGTGGCCGCCCAGGTAGGCGATGTCGTGCACCTTGCCGCTGGACCAGTTGTGCTCGCAGGTCGGCATTTCGGTGGTGACCAGCAGTTTTTCCGGGCGAATCGCGTAGGTCACCGACTTGTCTTCCACCGAAGTGGCGATGCCGTAGCCCACGTAGATGTCGCGGTCCAGGTCCGGGCACTTGAGCACCGCGTGGCCTTCGGCGTCATCGACCACTTGGGTGTCGAAGATGTTGACGTTGCCGATGAACTCGCACACCAGACGGCTGGTTGGCGTTTCGTAGATGTCGATCGGGCTGCCGATCTGGGCGATCCAGCCCAGGTGCATGATCGCAATGCGCTCGGCCATGGTCATGGCCTCTTCCTGGTCGTGGGTCACCATCACGCAGGTCACGCCGACGCGCTCGATGATTTCCACCAGTTCCAGCTGCATCTGCGAACGCAGCTTCTTGTCGAGAGCGCCCATGGGCTCATCGAGCAGCAACAGTTTCGGGCGCTTGGCCAGGGAACGGGCCAGGGCCACACGCTGACGCTGACCGCCGGACAACTGGTGCGGCTTGCGCTTGGCGTACTGGCTCATCTGCACCAGCTTGAGCATCTCGGCCACGCGGGCGTCGATCTCGGCCTTGGGGATCTTGTCCTGTTGCAGGCCGAAGGCGATGTTCTGAGCCACGGTCATATGTGGGAACAAGGCGTAGGACTGGAACATCATGTTGATCGGCCGCTCGTAGGGCGGCATGTCTGTGATGTCTTCGCCGTCGAGGTAGATACGGCCCTCAGTCGGGCGCTCGAAACCGGCGAGCATGCGCAGCAAGGTGGACTTGCCCGAACCCGAACCGCCGAGCAGGGCGAAGATCTCGCCTTTCTTGATTTCCAGGGACACATCGTCCACGGCAATCGTCTCGTCGAACTTCTTCGTGACCCGGTCGATTTTGACCAGCACCTTCTTCGGTGTCTGGTCCCCTTCGAGGGCTTTCTTATAGGCGCCGGAGGCAACTGCCATTTACGAAACTCCCAGAAAAAAAGAGTGCAGAACGTCCAATACGGACGAACCTTGGATAGGTTGAGCCTTACTTGCCCGTCTTGACCTTGGTCCAGCTACGGGTCATCAAACGTTGCACTTTCGGGGGTAGCTCGAAGTTGACGAATGTCCTGTCGAGTACCGCCTGCGGTGGGTAAACCGCCTCGTCCGTGCGTATCGATTGCTCCATCAGCTTGTCCGCCCCTGGGTTAGGGTTGGCGTAACCGACGTAATCACTGACCTGGGCGATCACCTCAGGTTGCAGCAAATAGTTGATGAAGGCGTGGGCCTCTTTGACGTTGGTGGCATCCTTGGGGATGGCCAGCACGTCGAACCACAGGTTGCCGCCTTCTTTCGGAATCGTGTAGGCGATGTTCACGCCCTTGCCGGCCTCCGCCGCGCGGGCCTTGGCCTGGAACACATCGCCGGAGAAACCTGCCGCCACGCAGATGTTGCCGTTGGCCAGGTCCGAAATGTATTTGGAAGAATGGAAGTAGGTCACGTACGGCCGCACTTTCAGCAGCTTCTCTTCGGCCTTCTTGTAATCGTCCGGGTTCGTACTGTTAGGGTTCAGGCCCATGTAATTGAGCACCGCCGGCAGCATTTCATCCGCCGAGTCCATGAACGACACACCGCAGGTCGCCAGCTTCTTCATGTTCTCCGGCTCGAACAGCACGGCCCAGGAATCGATATGGTCGACGCCCAGCACTTCCTTCACTTTATCGACGTTGTAGCCGATGCCATTGGTGCCCCACAGGTACGGCACGGCGTACTGGTTGCCGGGGTCATTCTTTTCCAGGCGTTTGAGCAGCGCCGGGTCGAGGTTGGCGTAATTCGTCAGCAATGACTTGTCGAGTTTCTGGAACGCCCCGGCCTTGATCTGCTTGCCCAGGAAGTGGTTGGACGGCACCACCACGTCGTAACCGGTACGCCCGGCCAGCAGCTTGCCTTCCAGGGTTTCGTTGGAATCAAACACGTCATACACAGGCTTGATGCCGCTGGCCTTTTCGAAGTTGGCCAGGGTGTCGGTGCCGATGTAATCCGACCAGTTATAAATATGCACAGTCGGTGCGGCCTGCACGCTCAACGTCAGCGTGATACCTGCACCCACCAGCATGGCTTTGCGAAATAAAGAAATTGGCAAGTGGAGGTCCTCTTAAATAGTTGGGCCCAAAGTTGTTGCCCGGCAACAAAACCGGCGCGCAACTTACCCTCGATAAACCGATCCGGCAAAACTTTCTGTCATTTAATTGTTTCGATAACCACCGCGCCAGGCGCGGTGGTTAGCAAAGACCGGTTATTTACCGGACTTGATCTTGGTCCAGCTGCGTGTCATTTCACGCTGGGTCGCAGCCGGCAGGTCAGCAATGGCGTAGAGCTTGGCCTGTACGTCCGCTGGTGGGTAGATGCCCGGGTCGCTGGTGATTTCCTTGTCGACCAGTGCGGTGGCTTTCTCGTTACCGTTCGGGAAATGCACGCTGTTGGTGATTTCAGCCATGACTTGCGGCTTGAGCAGGTAGTTCATGAACTTGTAGGCGGCGTCGACGTTCTCGGCATCCTTGGGGATGGCGACCATGTCGAAGAAGCTGCCAGCACCTTCTTTCGGAATGTCGTAGGCCACTTTGACCTTGCCACCGGCTTCAGCCGCACGGGACTTGGCCTGTTCGATGTCACCCGAGTAACCCACGGCCACGCAGATATTGCCGTTGGCCAGGTCGGAGATGTACTTGGACGAGTGGAAGTAGCCGATCGAAGGACGGATTTTCAGGAACAGATCTTCGGCCTGTTTCAGATCAGCTTTCTTCTGCGTGTCGGTTGGCAGGCCCAGGTAATGCAGTGCCACCGGCAGCATTTCGGTCGGCGAATCGAGGAAGCTCACGCCGCAGCTTTTCAGCTTGGCGATGTTCTCTGGCTTGAGCAGCACGTCCCACGAATCGATCTTGTCCACGCCCAGCGCGGCCTTGACCTTCTCCGGGTTGTAGCCGATGCCGATCGAGCCCCACATGTACGGGAAGGCGTGCTTGTTGTCCGGGTCGCTGACCGACACGGCTTTAAGCAGGGACTTGTTCAGGTTGTCGTAGTTGGACAGCTTGGACTTGTCCAGCTCCTGGTAGACACCGGCCTTGATCTGCTTGGCGAGGAAGTTGTTCGACGGTACGACGATGTCGTAACCGGACTTGCCTGCCAGCAACTTGGCCTCCAGGGTTTCGTTGCTGTCGAACACGTCGTACACCACTTTGATGCCGGACTCTTTTTCAAAGTTGGCGATGGTGTCCGGTGCAATGTAGTCGGACCAGTTGTAGACGTGCAGCACTTTGTCGTCTGCCTGGGCCGCGCCCGCCATTGCGCCCATCAGGGACAACGCGAGGAGGGTCTTGCCAGCGTTCTTCAAACCTAATGCCTTCATTTGGTGATGCTCCAATTTTTTCTTTTTTGGGCCACAAGCTTCATATGTTTCGAGGCCCAGCCAAAGGGCAACAAAACAGGGCGACAGTCTGGCAAGTTCAAGGGCCGGCTTTCAACCAAGGCCCTCATATTTCTGACTGCTCAGACGCAGCGCCCGAAAGCCGCTGCGTCCTGAGCCTAGCACTTAGCCCTGCAGTGCCGCCAAAGTCAGGTCCAGGCACTGACGAGCCTTGGTCACCAACTCGTCGATTTCTGCCTTGCTGATCACCAGCGGTGGCGAAATGATCATGGTGTCGCCCACGGCGCGCATGATCAGGCCATTTTCAAAGCAGAACGTACGGCAAATCATGCCAACGCCCTTGCCTTCGTAACGCTTGCGCGTGGCTTTGTCCTGTACCAGTTCAATGGCACCGAGCATACCCACACCACGCACTTCGCCCACCAGCGGATGATCCGCCAATTCCCTCAGACGTTTCTGCAAATACGGTGCCGTTTCGTCGTGCACACGATTAACGATTTTTTCATCACGCATGATGCGGATGTTTTCCAGCGCCACTGCCGCCGCAACCGGGTGACCGGAGTAAGTGAAGCCGTGGTTGAAATCACCGCCCTCGTTGAGGACTTCCACCACTTCATCGCGAACGATCAGGCCGCCCATCGGGATGTAACCCGACGTCAGGCCCTTGGCGATGGTCATCATGTGCGGCTTGAGGTCGTAGAAATCGCTACCGAACCACTCACCGGTGCGGCCGAAACCGCAGATCACTTCGTCGGCAATGAACAGGATGTCGTACTTGGCGAGGATTTCCTTGATGCGCGGCCAGTAGGTCGCAGGCGGCACGATCACGCCACCGGCGCCCTGGATCGGCTCGGCAATAAAGGCACCGACGTTGTCCACGCCCAATTCCAGAATCTTTTCTTCCAACTGGTTGGCGGCCCATACACCGAACTCTTCGGGGCTCATGTCGCCGCCTTCGCCAAACCAGTACGGCTGTGCGATGTGGGTGATGCCCGGGATCGGCAAGTCGCCCTGCTCATGCATATAGGTCATGCCGCCGAGGCTGGCGCCGGCCACCGTGGAGCCGTGGTAGCCATTCTTGCGGCTGATGATGGTTTTCTTGTTTGGCTGGCCCTTGATCGCCCAGTAGTGGCGGACCATACGCAACATGGTGTCGTTGCCTTCGGAGCCGGAACCGGTGAAAAACACGTGGTTCATGCCGGCCGGCGCGATGTCGGAAATGGCTTTTGCCAGCTCCAGCACCGGCGGGTGAGCGGTCTGGAAGAACAGGTTGTAGTACGGCAGTTCTTTCATCTGCTTGGCGGCGGCGTCTGCCAGTTCATCGCGACCGTAACCGATCGCCACGCACCACAGGCCGGCCATGCCGTCGAGGATCTTGTTGCCTTCGCTGTCCCACAGGTAGACGCCGTGGGCTTTGGTGATGATGCGCGGGCCTTTCTCTTTCAACTGCTTGAAGTCGCTGAACGGCGCCAGGTGGTGATCACTGCTCAAGGCTTGCCATTCACGGGTTTGCGGGTTGTTGCTGGACATACCAATCTCCTAGACTTTTCAGGTGAGGGCGCGCCGTGTGAAGGACGCGCCCGGCGCATCAGACGGCGAAGAGCAGGAATTCCCGCTCCCACGAACTGATCACGCGCTTGAAGTTTTCATGCTCGGCCCGCTTGACCGCGACGTAGCCCGTGATGAATTTTTGACCCAGGTATTTTTCGATGGTCTTGCTGTTTTCCATGCGCTCCAAGGCGTCTTCGATGGTCAACGGCAGGCGCAGGTTGCGCCGTTCGTAACCACGACCCACCACCGGCGCGCTCGGGTTATGGCCTTCGACCATGCCGATGTAGCCGCACAACAGGCTGGCGGCGATCGCCAGGTACGGGTTGGCGTCAGCGCCCGGCAGGCGGTTTTCCACGCGACGGTTCTGTGGGCCGGCATCCGGAACACGCAGGCCGACGGTGCGGTTTTCTTCGCCCCACTCCACGTTCACCGGCGCCGAGGTGTCCGGCAGGAAGCGGCGGAACGAGTTCACGTTGGGGGCGAACAGCGGCAGCAATTCAGGGATGAATTTCTGCAGGCCGCCAATGTGGTTGAGGAACAGCTGGCTCATGGTCCCGTCTTCATTGGAGAAGACGTTCTTGCCAGTAGCGATGTCGATGATGCTCTGGTGCAGGTGCATCGCGCTGCCCGGCTCGCCAGTCATCGGCTTGGCCATGAAAGTGGCGGCCACGTCGTGCTTGAGCGCGGCTTCTCGCATGGTGCGCTTGAACACCAGGATCTGGTCGGCCAGGGACAGGGCATCGCCGTGACGGAAATTGATTTCCATCTGCGCGGTGCCGTCTTCGTGGATCAGGGTGTCGAGGTCCAGCTCCTGCAGCTCGCACCAGTCGTAGACGTCTTCGAACAATGGGTCGAATTCGTTGGCGGCTTCTATAGAGAAAGACTGCCGGCCGGTTTCCGGACGGCCGGAACGACCAATCGGCGGTTGCAGCGGGAAGTCCGGGTCTTCACAGCGCTTGGTCAGGTAGAACTCCATCTCCGGCGCCACAATGGGCTGCCAGCCTTTGTCGGCGTAGAGCTTGAGGACTTTCTTGAGCACGTTGCGCGGCGACAGCTCGATCGGGTTGCCTTGCTTGTCGTAGGTGTCGTGGATCACCTGGGCGGTGGGCTCGATGGCCCAGGGCACCAGGAACACCGCGTTCTGGTCGGGGCGGCAGATCATGTCGATGTCGGCCGGGTCGAGCAATTCGTAATAGATATCGTCTTCGACATAGTCGCCGGTCACGGTCTGCAACAGCACGCTCTCGGGCAGGCGCATGCCTTTTTCGGCGATGAACTTGTTGGTCGGCGAGATCTTGCCCCGGGTGATACCGGTGAGGTCGCCAATCATGCATTCGACTTCTGTGATCTTGTGGTCTTTCAACCAATCGGTGAGCTGGTCGAGGTTGTTACTCATAAATGCCTCTGGGCTGGGTTTCCTGGCATCCATTAAAGGCCAGGCGTTGGTTGACGCAGCATCCGCGTCGTTTTTTCATTCAGGGTAGGAGCTTACCTGCCATTTGCTGCTGCGTTGCATTCCTCACGCCAAAGTTGTGCGCAATCTTGAGCAGCAGGCGAGGCGCATGCCGTTCTGTGGCAAATGAGGAGGCAAGAAAGAGGTCGGGCCGGGCGTCAAGAATATTGGCCGGTGCGCGGGCGTTCACGCGGGAGGATTGGACGGGTGACACAGCCTGACTGAAGCAGGCCAAGACGCCGTTGGGCGGCAGGTGACACATGAAGCACCCCGGTATTATTGCTGTTATGGGTTTGAATCGAGCTTAGCCTTGTTCATTTTTTTACACAACACCCCCGTAAAAAATACAACACGGCCCGCTCAAGCCTGCGAGTCCCAAGCCCTTCAAACCCAAAAAACCGCCCCAAAAAGCCCCAAAAAAGCCTTCGTGGCGCTTTTTTAGGGCAAAAAAGGCCTCGCTTGACTTCGGCATGCCGTTCGGGTTGACTGAAACCAGAAAAGATCAATGATTGATATTTTTAACAACAAAGGTGTTGCATCATGTCGGTACCCCCGCGTGCCGTTCAGCTTAACGAAGCGAACGCGTTCCTTAAGGATCATCCTGAGGTTCTGTACGTAGACCTTCTAATTGCGGATATGAATGGTGTGGTGCGCGGCAAGCGCATCGAACGCACCAGCCTCCACAAGGTTTACGAGAAGGGCATTAACCTGCCTGCCTCTTTATTTGCCCTGGATATCAACGGCTCTACGGTGGAAAGCACCGGCCTGGGCCTGGACATCGGTGATGCTGACCGAATCTGTTATCCAATCCCCGACACCCTGTGCAATGAACCTTGGCAAAAGCGCCCTACCGCGCAATTGTTGATGACCATGCACGAACTTGAAGGTGAACCTTTCTTCGCCGATCCGCGCGAAGTGCTCCGCCAAGTTGTAAGCAAATTTGACGACCTCGGTCTGACCATCTGCGCCGCCTTCGAGCTTGAGTTCTACCTGATCGACCAGGAGAACGTGAACGGCCGCCCACAACCGCCCCGCTCGCCTATCTCCGGCAAACGCCCGCACTCGACACAGGTCTACCTGATCGACGACCTCGACGAATACGTCGACTGCCTCCAGGACATTCTGGAAGGTGCAAAAGAGCAAGGCATCCCGGCCGACGCCATCGTCAAGGAAAGTGCCCCGGCGCAGTTCGAAGTGAACCTGCACCACGTGGCCGACCCGATCAAGGCTTGCGACTACGCGGTGCTGCTCAAGCGCCTGATCAAGAACATCGCCTACGACCATGAGATGGACACTACCTTCATGGCCAAGCCTTACCCAGGCCAGGCAGGCAACGGTTTGCACGTGCACATTTCGATCCTGGACAAAGACGGCAAGAACATCTTTGCCAGCGAGGATCCCGAGCAGAACGCCGCATTGCGTCACGCGATCGGCGGTGTGCTGGAGACCCTACCCGCCCAAATGGCGTTCCTGTGCCCCAACGTCAACTCCTACCGTCGTTTCGGCGCACAATTCTACGTGCCGAACTCGCCGTGCTGGGGCCTGGACAACCGTACCGTGGCGATCCGCGTACCGACCGGCTCGTCCGACGCGGTGCGTATCGAACACCGCGTGGCCGGCGCCGACGCCAACCCTTACCTGCTGATGGCTTCGGTCCTGGCAGGCGTGCACCACGGCCTGACCAACAAGATCGAGCCGAACGCACCGGTGGAAGGCAACAGCTACGAGCAGAACGAACAGAGCCTGCCGAACAACCTGCGCGATGCCCTGCGTGAGTTGGACGACAGCGAGGTGATGGCCAAGTACATCGATCCTAAGTACATCGATATCTTCGTCGCCTGTAAGGAAAGTGAGCTGGAGGAGTTCGAACACTCCATCTCCGACCTTGAGTACAACTGGTACCTGCATACCGTTTAAACGGTTGCTGCAAAAAAACGCCGCAGACCTTAGGGGTTTGCGGCGTTTTTTTGTGTTTTTTTCAGTTAGATCGAGTTGGCTTCATCGCAGGCAAGCCAGCTCCCACATTCGAATGTATTCACAGATCAAAATGTGGGAGCTGGCTTGCCTGCGATGGCGGCCCGGCAGACAACACACCTTCCTGCTCATACAATGCCCGCTGCCTTGTTGGAGACTTCCATGACCACCCGCCCCGCCGCCCCTCGCAAACCCCGCGCTCGCAGCCAGGCCCGGATCGACGCGATCCTCGACGCTGCCCGCACTTTGCTGGCTGCCGAAGGCGTGGCGGGTTTGTCGATCTACAGCGTGGCCGAGCGGGCGCAGATCCCACCGTCGTCGGTGTATCACTTCTTCGCCAGCGTGCCCGCATTGCTGGAGGCGTTGACCGCTGACGTGCACGCCGCTTTCCGGGCAGCCATCCAGGCGCCCATCGAGCATGACTCACTCAAACACTGGCGCGACCTGTCCTACATCGTCGAGCAGCGCATGCTCACTATCTATGATCATGACGCCGCCGCGCGCCAGTTGATCCTCGCGCAGCACGGGCTTACCGAAGTGACCCAGGCCGACCGTCAGCATGACCTGGAACTGGGTGACTTGATGCTCACCGTGTTCAACCGTCACTTTGAAGTGCCGACATTGCCCAGCGATGTGGACGTGTTTGCCTTGGCGCTGGAGTTGAGCGACCGCGTGTATGCGCGCTCGGTGCATCAGCATGGGCTGATTACGCCACGCATGGCGGATGAAGGGATGCGGGTGTTTGATGCGTATGTGGGGCTTTATTTACCGGCGTATTTGCCTAAGCGGCCGGCTGCGCACTAAGTCTTGTACCGATTGGGGCGGCCTCTTCGCGAGCAAGCCCGTTCACACATCAAAATGTGGGAGCGGGCTTGCTCGCGAAGGCGATCTCGAAAGCGACAACGATCCTCGATCACAACTTGGCGATCGACACCTCGGTGGACTTCACAAAGGCAATCACTTCGCTGCCAATCACCAGCTCCAGCTCTTTGACCGAACGGGTGGTGATCACGGAAGTGACGATGCCGGAAGCGGTCTGCACGTCGATCTCCGACAGCACGTCGCCTTCGACGATTTCTTTGATGGTGCCTTTGAACTGGTTACGCACGTTGATAGCTTTAATAGTCATGTCGTTCTCTCTTCATGGGACAAGTGAGTTATTGAGCCCAGCGCAATTGCGTAGGCAGCGGTGAAACAGGTTCGGGTTCCGGCGGTGAGCCCGGCAGGGACAACACACGGTTGAGCACTTCGGCTTCCAGCGCGGCCAGGCGATGTGATCCCCGGGCACGTGGGCGTGGCAGGTCGACGATAAGGTCCAAACCGATTTCACCGTCTTCGATCAGGATCACCCGGTCGGCAATCGCCACGGCTTCACTGACATCGTGGGTGACCAGCAACACGGTGAAACCGTGCTTCTGCCACAGGTTTTCGATCAGTTGCTGCATCTCGATACGGGTCAAGGCATCCAGCGCGCCCAACGGCTCATCCAACAGCAACAAACGCGGTTGATGGATGAGCGCGCGGGCCAGGGCCACGCGTTGCTTCTGCCCGCCGGACAGCGCCGCCGGCCATTCATTGGCACGTTCAGCCAGGCCGACCGCTTCCAAGGCTTCCAGCGCTTTGGGGCGCCAGTCGCCTTTAAGCCCCAGCCCCACGTTGTCGATGATCTTCTTCCACGGCAGCAGCCGTGCTTCCTGGAACATTAGCCGCGTGTCTTCAATCGCTTCGCTCAATGGCGCGGAACCGGCCAGCAGCTCGCCGCCGCTGGCCTTATCCAGACCGGCCAGCAGGCGCAGCAAGGTACTTTTGCCGCAACCGCTGCGCCCGACCACCGCCACGAATTGGCCGGCCGGAATATGCAGGTCGATGTCCTTGAGCACTTCGCGCGCGCCAAAGGCCTTGCGCAACTTGCGTACCGCCAGGGGAATGCCCTTCAGCAGGCGCGGGGGTTGTTGAGCTGTCATGCCACACCGCCTTTGTTCACTTGATACGCCGGGTGCCAACGCAGCCATACACGCTCCAGGCCACGAGCCGCCAGGTCCGCGAGTTTGCCGAGGATGGCGTACATGACGATGGCCAGTACCACCACATCGGTTTGCAGGAATTCACGGGCGTTCATCGCCAGATAACCGATACCGGCACTGGCCGAGATGGTTTCCGCCACGATCAGCGTCAGCCACATGAAGCCCAGGGCAAAGCGCACGCCCACCAGGATCGACGGCAGCGCGCCCGGCAGGATCACCTGGCGGAACAGGCTGAACCCGGACAAGCCATAGCTGCGCGACATTTCCACCAGTGCCGGATCAACGTTGCGGATGCCGTGATAGGTGTTGAGGTAGATCGGGAACAGCGTGCCGAGGGCGACCAGGAAAATCTTCGCCGTCTCGTCAATGCCGAACCACAGGATCACCAGCGGGATCAGTGCCAGGTGCGGCACGTTACGGATCATCTGCACCGAGCTGTCCAGCAGGCGTTCGCCCCACTTCGACAGGCCGGTGATGAAGCCAAGGGCCAGGCCGATGCTGCCACCGATCAGGAAACCCAGGCCGGCACGCCAGCCACTGATGGCCAGGTGGGTCCAGATTTCGCCGCTGGCGACCAGGTTGATACCGGCTTCAATCACTGCGCTGGGGGCCGGCAGGATACGGGTCGACAACCAGCCCGCCGATACCGACAACTGCCACACCACCAGCAATAGAACCGGCAGTACCCAGGGCGCCACACGGTGGCTCAATTTTTCATAGTTCATGGCGCTGCCTTAGCTCTGTGACGCAGCTTTGGGAAGGATGTCGTTGGCGACCATCTCGCCAAACGGGCTCACGTAGCCGGCGCTTTTCGGCAGCTCGGGACGCTCGATATCCAGGTGGGGAAACAGCAGCTCCGCGACGCGATACGATTCTTCCAGGTGTGGATAACCGGAGAAGATAAAGGTGTCGATGCCCAGCGCTGCGTACTCCTTCACGCGTGCCGCCACCGTTGGGCCATCGCCCACCAGCGCGGTGCCCGCACCGCCACGGACCAGGCCGACGCCGGCCCACAGGTTGGGGCTGACTTCGAGGTTGTCGCGGTTACCACCATGCAAGGCGGCCATGCGCTGCTGGCCGACGGAATCGAAACGCGCCAGGGAGGCCTGGGCACGGGCGATGGTGTCGTCGTCCAGATGGGAGATCAGTTTGTCGGCGGCTTTCCACGCTTCATCGTTGGTTTCACGCACGATCACATGCAGGCGAATACCGAAGCGCACGGTGCGTCCGAGTTTTGCGGCCTTGGCCCGCACCTGTTCGATTTTTTCCGCGACGGCCGCCGGCGGCTCGCCCCAGGTCAGCACCATTTCCACCTGCTCGGCTGCCAGGTCCTGGGCCGCTTCGGAAGAACCACCGAAGTACAGCGGCGGGCGCGGTTGCTGGATCGGCGGGTAAAGCAGCTTGGCGCCTTTGACGCGGATGTGCTCGCCGTCGTAATCCACGGTTTCGCCTTCCAGCACACGGCGCCAGATACGGGTGAATTCCACCGAGGCCTGGTAGCGCTCTTCGTGGCTGAGGAACAAGCCGTCACCGGCCAGTTCTTCCGGATCACCGCCGGTGACCAGATTAAACAACGCACGGCCACCGGACAGACGATCCAGGGTTGCTGCCTGACGCGCCGCTACCGTCGGGGAAATGATCCCGGGGCGCAGTGCGACAAGGAATTTCAGACGCTGGGTCACCGGGATCAGCGAGGCGGCCACCAGCCACGAGTCTTCGCAGGAGCGCCCGGTAGGGATCAGCACCCCGCCGAAACCCAGGCGATCAGCGGCCTGGGCCACTTGCTGCAGGTAACCGTGGTCAACGGCGCGAGCGCCTTCGGCAGTGCCAAGGTAATGGCCGTCGCCGTGGGTAGGCAGGAACCAGAAAATAGTGAGGCTCATGGAGTTGTCTCCTGAAGAAGTCGCATTACGGCGCTGTGGCCACGGCGGCGGGTGGCGTCCAGATCACGTCCTTGATGTTCAAGGGCTTGGGGATCAGTTTGAGTTGGTAGAAGCTGTCGGCGATCTTCTGCTGGGCAGCCACCACTTCAGGGGTCAGGAACAGTGCACCGTAGCCTTGGCGTTTCACCGAGGTCAGGGTGATGTCAGCCGGCAGGCCAAGCAGCGGCGCCACTTGTTCAGTCACTTCCTGTGGGTTGGCCTTGGACCATTCGCCCACGGCGCGTACCTCCTCCACCAGCGCCTTGATCACTTCGGGGTGCTGTTGGGCGTATGGCTTTGTCGCCAGGTAGAACTGGTGATTGTCGGCGATGCCGGTGCCATCACGCAGGGTGCGGGCTTGCAGTTGTTTTTCGGCGGCGGCCTGGTACGGGTCCCAGATGACCCAGGCGTCCACGCTGCCACGCTCGAAGGCGGCACGGGCATCGGCGGGCGGCAGGAACACGGCCTGCACGTCGGTGTATTTCAAGCCGGCATCTTCCAAGGCACGTACCAACAGGTAATGCACGTTGGAGCCTTTGTTGAGCACGACTTTCTTGCCCTTGAGCTCAGCCACGGATTTGATCGGTGAATCTTTCGGCACCAGGATCGCTTCGCTGGTCGGTGCAGGCGGCTCGTAGGCCACGTAGAGCAAGTCGGCACCGGCTGCCTGGGCGAAGACCGGTGGGGTTTCGCCGGTCACGCCGAAGTCGATGGAGCCGACGTTCAAGCCTTCCAGCAATTGCGGGCCGCCAGGGAACTCAGTCCACTGCACGTTCACGCCTTGGGCAGCCAAACGTTTTTCCAACGTGCCCTTGGCCTTGAGCAGCACCAGCGTGCCGTACTTCTGATAACCGATCCGCAAGGTCTCGGCGGCTTGAGCTTGAACAATGGCGCCGAAGGACACAGCCGCAGCAAACAGTGCGACCAGACCACGACGCAAGATGACAGTGCGCATGGCGCTCTCTCCAAATAATGCGTTTAGGGGGTTGGCTGCACCTGCTTGGCCGTTGGCGGCTGAGTAAGGTGAGTTTTTTACATTTCGGTTTTACATTTCGGTGTGGCTTAAATGCTCCAGCGAGCACTCAACAAACGTTCATTCAACACGTGAGGGTCCAGCGGTTTCGGGCGACGGGCCATGGCGTCGTACAGCGTCTCCAGTGCCTCGTGCAAACGGTGTTCGAGTACCGGCACCAGTTGTGCCTGGGCACTGCCTTCGCCGTAAGCGATCTGACTGTCCTCGGCAAAGATACCGTGGAGCAACTCCTGTGCCTTCAGCGCCGACAGCACCGGCTTCAAGGCATAGTCCACGGCCAGCATGTGGGCGATGCTGCCACCCGTGGCCATCGGCAACACGACCTTGTGGGCCAGGGCGCGCTCGGGCAGCAGGTCCAACACGGTTTTCAGCGCGCCGGAGAACGAAGCCTTGTACACCGGCGTGGCGATCACCAGGCCATCTGCATTAGCCACTTGTTGCAGCAGGTCGATGACCTTGGGACTGTCGAAGCGCGCATGCAGCAGGTCTTCAGCCGGGAAATCCCGTATCTGGTAACTCACCACTTCGACGCCTTTTTCTTGCAACCACTGACGGGTTTTATCCAGCAGCACCCCTGAGCGGGAGCGCTGGCTGGGACTGCCTCCAAGTGTTACGACCAACATGCAGGAATTCCTTGCGCAGGTGTCAGCGGTTCGCTGTGTGGCGATAGCGCCAAGATGGAACAGACCTTATCAGCTGATTTATATATCTATAAATCTTATTTTTTCATTTGTTTATTCCTTAAAGAAATATGCAGATGATGAATCACCGGACGAAAAAAAAGGCCGTAAAAACGGCCTGAAAACCCCTGCTGTGTGAGCCTTGAAATGCGATTTACATGTGGGAGCGGGCTTGCTCGCGAAAGCGGTGTGTCATTAAAGGATGCATCGACTGACAGCCTGCCTTCGCGAGCAAGCTCGCTCCCACATTGGGCCTGCGTTAACGATTCGGCTGAGGGGTAAGCCGCAGATACGGCTTCACCGCCCGGTAACCCTTCGGAAAGCGCTGCTTGATCTCGTCCTCATCCTTGAGCGACGGCACGATCACCACCTCATCACCGTCCTGCCAGTTGGCGGGCGTGGCGACCTTGTGGTTGTCGGTCAGTTGCAGCGAGTCGATGACGCGCAGGATTTCGTGGAAGTTGCGGCCGGTGCTGGCCGGGTAGGTGATGGTCAGGCGGATCTTCTTGTTCGGGTCGATCACGAACAAGGAACGCACGGTGAGGGTGTCACTGGCGTTGGGGTGGATCAGGTCGTACAGGTCGGACACTTTACGGTCGGCGTCGGCCAGGATCGGAAAGTTGACGACCGTGTTCTGGGTTTCGTTGATGTCTTCGATCCACTTGTGGTGCGAGTCCACCGGGTCAACCGACAGGGCGATAGCCTTGACGCCGCGCTTGGCGAATTCGTCCTTGAGCTTGGCGGTGAAACCCAGCTCGGTGGTGCACACCGGGGTAAAGTCCGCCGGGTGGGAAAACAACACACCCCAGCTATCGCCCAGCCACTCGTGGAAACGAATTTTGCCGGCGCTGGAATCCTGTTCGAAGTCGGGGGCGATATCGCCCAGTCTTAGGCTCATGGTGTGGCTCCTGATGAGTGCTTATGGAACCCACTGTGCATGGTTTGCGGATTATTTAAAAAGAATAAATATCGATTTATCTAGACGATAAAGGAATATTAAAAATCTGTTCATTGGACGTAGGCAAAGGCGAAGAGCAACATCGTTTCCAAGGTTCGAGAAGGCCTTGAGACGCTGTACAAAGAGGGGTTCAGGAAGGGCTTGCGGGGGTTTAGCCCGACTTGAACGGCAAGACACCCTGCCCGGCGTTGCGCCGGGCAAGGTTTTACAGGCTTACAACAGCGGGATCGAGTAGCTGACGATCAGACGGTTTTCGTCTTGATCACGCGCGCCAGCGATGTCGGTGCGCCACATAGCGTTCTTCCACGCCACGCCGAGGTTTTTCAGCGGACCTTCTGGAATCACGTAGGCAACGGTGATGTCACGTTCCCACTCGGACTGACCGTTGAACTGTGTACGAGAAGCGGTGTTAGCTACGGTGTCGATGTCGCTGCCTTTGAGGTAGACAACACCGGCGGTCAGACCAGGAACGCCAACCTTGGCGAAGTCATAAGCGTAGCGAGCTTGCCAGGTACGTTCGCCGGCACGGGCAAACTTCTGGATCTGCATGTCAGTGGTCAGGTAAGCCGACGAACCGTCGCCCTGGTTCAACCAAGGGAAGTCGCTGCTGCCGTTGCTGACTTGATAACCACCACCGAAGGTGTGACCGGCAACGGTGTACAGGAACAGGCCGCTGTACAGATTGTTGTCGACCTTGCCCTTACCGGCGCGGAAGCCTTGGTAGTTGCCAGTGGTGAAGTAAGCGGATTCGTTACCGTTGGCGCCATCATCGGAGCTGTTGAAGTAACGCAGATCAGACTTCAAAACACCCGGGCCGATAGCCCAGTTGTGGGTCAGACCCAGGAAGTGCTGCTTGTAGAAGTCTTCCAGATTGCCGTAGTAATACTGGGCAGTCAGGTCTTTGGTGATCTTGTAGTCACCACCGGCGTAGATGAATTTGTTGCTGTCACGCCAGGTAGCGCCACGGCTGTTAGCACCCGACAACGACAGGTTTTCGTTGCTGCTGGAGTTACGGCCCTTGGCTTTTTCGATCTGACCGCCGACCAGCGTCAGGTCCTTGATATCGTTGGTAGTGATCTGGCCACCCTGGAACGTCTGTGGCAACAGACGACCATCGTTGGTGATGATCACAGGCAACTTAGGCTGCAAGGTACCCAGCTTCAGTTCGGTCTGAGAGATCTTGGCTTTGGCCGTCAAACCCAGGCTGGAGTAGTCATTAACGGCCTTGCCGTTATGCTCGCTAGGGAAGATGGTGCCGCCGTAGGAGCCTGGGTTGGCGCCGCTTGGCTTGGTGGCGCCGTTGGTGCCGCCGCCCGAATCCAGGCGAACACCCAGCAGGCCAATAGCATCAACACCGAAGCCAACAGTGCCTTGGGTATAACCGGAGATGAAACGCAGATCGAAGCCTTGACCCCATTCTTCGTTCTTGTTCGCGCCGGTACCGTTACGGTTGTCGGTATTGATGTAAAAGTTACGCAGACCCAGTGTTGCTTTACTGTCTTCAACGAAACCGACAGCGCCTGCTTGCTGAGCGATTGCGCCCAGGGCTACAGCCAGTGCCAAGGTGGACTTCTTCATGTACCGCTCCTCTCATTTCTAATTTTTGTATTTCTTTGGTCTCGGGTCTGACGCCCTCGATCCACAGATGCGCGATTAGCGCCAGATAGTGACTACCAAGTCAATCGTAACCTTGTATGTCTACTACCTTCGTCTAATCGCAGTTGATTTGGTCCCTGCAGGGTAATGAGTTTTTCATACACCCAAAAAGAATTATTTCATTCTTTTTCATACGATTTGGGAATAAGTCTTTCCATGATGCGGGCCTGTCAGGTTAGACGAACCGCTCCATAAGCTAATTCCTAAAGGGTATTTGTTAGCGCTTTTTTAGATCGATTAGTGTGACCGTACAGTTGCATACGTCACCCACGATCAAAAAGGCGACGCCATCATGGCCAAACGCACATCCTCCCGTCAATTTGTTACAGTTTTTGTGTCACTAATACTTTCTTTTGGTGTCAAAGCGGCCGATTTAACCATCGGCTACCAAACCGGCATCGATCCCAGCAAAGTCCCACAGGCCGACGGCCTCTATGAGAAGGCCATCGGCGAGAAAATCGCCTGGCGCCGTTTCAACAGTGGGCCGGAAGTCGTAACCGCTATTGCCTCAGGCGATGTGCAGATTGGCAATCTCGGTTCCAGCCCCCTCGCGGCAGCGGCTTCTCGCAATCTACCCATCGTCGCGTTCATCGTATCGGCCCAGATCAATACTTCTGAAGCATTGGTGGTGCGTAACGGCAGCCACATTGACGCACCCAAGGATCTGATCGGCAAAACCATCGCTACGCCATTTGTTTCAACCTCGCATTACAGCCTGCTCGGCGCACTGAAGCACTGGGGCCTGGACACCAGGCAAGTCAAGGTGGTGAACCTGCAACCGGCCGAAATTGCCGCCGCGTGGAAACGCGGCGATATCGACGGTGCATTCGTGTGGTCGCCGGCCCTGGGCGAAATCCGCAAGACCGGCAAGACCCTGACAGACGCGGCCCAGGTGGGTCAGTGGGGCGCGCCGACGTTTGAAGTGTGGGTGGCGCGCAAGGATTTTGCGGAAAAACATCCTGACATAGTGGCCAAGTTTGCCAAGGTTACGCTGGATTCATTTGCCGAGTATGCGGCCCATAAGGACGGCTGGACCGTGGATTCCGAGCCGGTCCAGAAAATCGCGAAACTGACAGGCTCAAATGCTGTGGACATTCCTGAACTGCTCGCCGGGACGACGTTCCCAGACGCGCAAGCACAGCAAACCGATGCGCTGCTTAAAGGCGGGACAGCAACGGCGATTGGGGAGACGGCGAAGTTCTTGAAGGAACAAGGGAAGGTTGAAACGGTATTGCCGGATTACTCGGCCTTCGTGACCGACACATTTATCTCGAAATAAATGCGCTCCCTGTGGGAGCTGGCTTGCCTGCGATGCAAGCGCCTCGGTGCTCAGTTGAACCGAGGTGATGCTATCGCTGGCAAGCCAGCTCCCACACAAGCCAGCCCCAGCTTTTAGTTACAGCGCCTTTTCGAAAATCTTCGAATTGCGCTGATAGTTGTACAGCGAAGCCCGCGCCGACGGCAGACGGTCCACGCTGCTCGGCTCAAACCCCCGCTCACGGAACCAGTGGGCGGTGCGGGTGGTGAGGACAAACAAGGTCTTCAATCCCTGGGCTCGGGCACGGGATTCGATACGCTCCAGCAACACATCTCCGCGCGCGCCGTGGCGATATTCCGGGTTCACCGCCAGGCACGCCAGCTCCCCCGCATTCGAATCCGCGATCTGATACAGCGCCGCGCAGGCGATGATCATGCCTTCGCGCTCCACCACGCTGAATTGCTCGATCTCGCGCTCCAGCACTTCCCGCGAACGGCGCACCAGGATGCCCTGCTCTTCCAACGGGCTGATCAGGTCGAGCAAGCCACCGACATCTTCAATCGCCGCTTCGCGCACCAGTTCGAATTGCTCCTGGGCCACCAGCGTACCGCCCCCGTCGCGGGTGAACAGTTCGGTGAGCAACGCGCCGTCTTCGGCGTAGCTGACAATATGACTGCGCCCTACTCCGCCACGGCAGGCCTCCGCGGCCGCATCCAACAGCTCGGCCTGGTAGTTGCTGCTGCCCAGGCGCTGCAGGTGTGCGGGCACTTGTTGCGGACGCAGTTCGCGCACCAGACGACCGTTTTCATCGATCAGGCCCATGTCTGCGCCAAACAGCAGCAGCTTGTCGGCACCCAGGTCGATGGCGGCGCGAGTGGCGACGTCCTCGCAGGCCAGGTTGAAGATCTCACCGGTAGGCGAGTACCCCAATGGCGACAGCAGCACGATGGAACGCTCGTCCAACAGGCGATTGATACCCTTGCGATCGACGCGGCGCACTTCGCCGGTGTGGTGGTAGTCCACGCCTTCCAATACTCCGATAGGACGCGCGGTGACCAGGTTGCCGCTGGCTACCCGCAGGCGCGAACCCTGCATTGGCGACGACGCCATGTCCATGGACAGGCGCGCTTCAATGGCGATACGCAGTTGGCCAACCGCGTCGATCACACACTCCAGCGTTGCCGCATCAGTGATGCGCAAGCCTTCGTGGTAAGCCGGGGTCAGGCCACGGGCTTCAAGGCGCGCTTCGATCTGTGGGCGCGAGCCGTGGACCAATACCAGGCGCACGCCGAGGCTGTGGAGCAACACCAGGTCGTGGACGATGTTGCCGAAGTTGGGATGTTCCACACCGTCGCCGGGCAGCATGACCACAAAGGTGCAGTCGCGGTGCGCGTTGATGTAAGGGGAAGCGTGACGAAGCCAATTTACGTAGTCGGGCATGGAACCTGGGCCTGTAATAAAAAGCAGCCGAAAAAGGATGAGTCGTGAAAACGCACAGCGGGCTGATGGTTATCGTCGGAACAGGCTTGGCGACACGCTCACTCTCCTTCTATGTACGAACAATCAGGGGTTAATTTATGCAGGCTTCAGGCAGTAATGTTCGATCAGTTCCCGCAATAGACGCACTGTAGGCGTCAAGCGTGACATTTCGAGGTACTCGCCCGGCTGGTGGGCGCACGCGATGTCGCCGGGGCCGAGCACCAGGGTTTCACAACCAAGGCGCTGAAGATAAGGCGCTTCGGTGCCGAACGCTACTGCTTCGGCACGATGGCCGGTCAATCGTTCCGCCACCCGCACCAGTTCGGTGTCTTCCGGTTGCTCGAAGGGAGGGACCGCGGGGAACAGTGGCGCGTAGTCGATCTTGACCTGATGGCGCTCGGCGAGCGGTTCAAGCTTCTGCCGGATCGCGGCGCGTAGCACCTCGGGATCCATGCCCGGCAAAGGTCGCAGATCAAACTCCAGGGAACACTGGCCGCAGATGCGGTTGGGGTTATCGCCGCCGTGGATGCAGCCGAAGTTCATGGTCGGCTGCGGCACGCTGAACTGTGGGTTGCGATACTCGCGCTGCCAGCCCAGGCGTAGGCCACGCAGTTCGCCGATGGCGTCGTGCATGGCTTCGAGGGCGCTGTGGCCCAGGCTGGGATCCGACGAATGGCCGCTTTGACCGAGAATGTCGATGCGTTCCATCATCACGCCTTTGTGCAAGCGGATCGGCTTGAGCCCGGTCGGCTCGCCAATCACCGCTGCACGGCCCAGCGGACGCCCTGCCTCGGCCAATGCACGGGCACCGGACATGGAGCTTTCTTCATCGCAGGTGGCGAGGATCAGCAGCGGCTGCTTGAACGTCTGGTCCAGCAGGGGCAGCACTGCTTCGATGGCCAGGGCGAAAAAGCCTTTCATGTCGCAACTGCCCAGTCCCACCCAGCGGCCGTCGACTTCCGTCAGCTTGAGCGGATCGGTCTTCCACAGTGCGGCGTCATAGGGGACCGTGTCGCTATGCCCCGCCAGCACCAGGCCACCGGGACCACTGCCGAAGCTGGCCAGCAGGTTGAACTTGCCAGGGCTGACTTGCTGGATGTCGATGGCGAACCCCAGGTCCCCCAGCCAACTGGCAAGCAAATCGATCACCGGGCGGTTGGTCTGGTCGAGAGATGCCTGGGTGCAACTCACAGAAGGCGCTGCAATCAATGCGGCGAACTGCTCTTTCATGGACGGTAACGGCATGCGCGGTCTCTCAGCTTCCCGGATGAACCTCACTATAGAGCCATCTGCACGACACAATAAACCGTTGCGGCACGTTGCCGGGCTCACTCCTGTACACTGCACGACCTTGGCAGCCACTCTTTTCCCCGGCTGCGCTCCCGATCCTGGATGTACCGGCCATGCAAAAAGAAACTGAAATCAAACTCCGCGTCAGCCGCGAGACCCTCGCGGCGCTGCGTGAGCACCCGCTCCTGAAAAAACGCAACAAAAGTGGCTGGGAACGCCGTGAGTTGATGAACCAGTATTTCGACACCCCCGAGCGCGATCTGGCCCAGGCCAAAGTCGCCCTGCGCCTGCGCAAGGACGGTGACGACATCATCCAGACCCTCAAGACCCGCGGCCAAAGCGTCGCCGGCTTGTCGGAACGCAACGAATACAACTGGGACCTGCCCAAAGCCAAGCTCGACGTGAAAAAACTCGACGGCGAATGCTGGCCCGAGCAATTGGCCGAGTTGGACAAAAAGACCCTCAAGCCGATCTTCACCACCGACTTCGTGCGCGAACGCGCCGAAATCGCCTGGGGCCGCGGCAAGGCCAAGGTAGTCATCGAAGCCGCCCTGGACCTGGGCCACGTGGTCGTCGGCAAGCAGAAAGAAGAGATCTGTGAGCTGGAGCTGGAACTGCGCGAAGGCGAACCGGCTGCATTGCTGGAGCTGGCCGCCGAACTGGCCGCCACCCTGGCACTGATGCCATGCGATATCAGCAAGGCCGAGCGCGGCTACCGCCTGTACGACGCCAGCAGCTATTCCCTGAGCCTGCCGGCGCCACAGCTGCACGCCGAAATGCCATTGGACGACGCCTTCGCCGCGATCATGTGGCACCTGCTGGGCAGCAGCCAGCGCCTGGCCGAGCAGTACCGCTTCAATGGCCACTGGCGCCTGCTGCAAGACTGGGTCGACAACCTCGGCGAACTGCGCGCCCTGGTCGGCAGCCTCGGCCAGGCCGCACCGCGTCAATCCACCAGCGAACTGCGCAGCGCACTGGATGCCCTGCTGGAAGACTGGCGCCCACTGGTTCAAGCCGGTGACGACGACGAAGACATCCGCAAAGCCGCGCCGGAACAGTTCACCGAAGAACTGGAAGACGTGCGCTGGGGCCTGTTTTCCCTGAACGCCTCGCGCTGGCTGCTCGCCCGTACCTGGACTGCCGACCGCAACGTGCGTGGCAACCGCCAGGGCGCTGCGCAACTCACCAACTGGCTGCCGCGCCTGCTCGCCGAGGACGCCGTCGCCCTGCAACTGCCGCGCTACCAGCAACAGCCGGAAGACCTGGCCGAGCAACTGCCGCGTATCGAACGCATCCAGGCCTGGCTGCACCATGCGCGTCAGGTGGTGGACATTCCGGAGCTGGACCGTTTGTACGGTGAGCTGAACAAGTTGGCCCAACTGGCCAACCAGCCGATCACCGATGAGTCGCTGGATGCGCGGATGCATCAGGCGATTGCGGTGTATCAGAACCGGGCCTGGAAGACTTTGTTGCGTCTGTAACGATGTCATCGCGGGCAAGCCCGGCTCCCACGCTGATTGTGTTCACAGACAGGTAGCTGTGAACTCAATCCACTGTGGACTTGCCCGCGATGAGGCCGGCCCTGTCAGCGCAACACTGGCAGGCTGGTGGTGGACTTGATCTCCGACAACGCCACAATCGAATTGACCTCCTGAATCCCCGGCACCATCGACAACTTCTCGAAGAAAAACCGCTCATAGGCCTCAATGTCCGAGGTAACGATGCGCAGCAGAAAATCCACCGCCCCCATCAGCACATAACACTCCAGCACTTCCGGAAACCCGCGAATCGCGTCGGTGAACTCGGTGAAGTTGGAGCGCCCGTGGGCGTTGAGTTTGACCTCGGCGAAGATCTGCGTATTGAGGCCGATCTTCTTGCGATCCAGCAAAGTCACCTGGCCGCGAATCACGCCCTCTTCCTTGAGACGTTGAATACGCCGCCAGCAAGGTGACTGAGAAAGGCCCACCTGTTCGGCGATCTGTGCGCTGGACAGCGAGGCGTCCTCTTGCAGCAAGGCCAGGATACGGCGGTCGTAAGCGTCCAACTCGCTGTGCATATAAATACCTTCAATGGTGCCTATCTTGAATTGATCAATTCGATTATTCCTAAAACAGGCTCATCTTAGATAAGAAATCTCCGCTGGCGAATGTAAAAATTTCTCCAGTCGAATCTGGAGCTTTCCCATGCACGCCGTCGAAACCAACTACCCCGTTACCCGCGTCGACGCGTGGGCCGTCAACAGCGTTCATTGCCAGGCGCATTACCGAATCGTCGCCGAGGCGGAGCCCGACCTGTTGTGCCGGGTCCTCAACTATTTCGCCCTGCAATTCCTCACGCCGCGACAGGTCATGGTGAACCGCGAAGAGGACCTGCTGAACATCGACATCGTGATGGACGGCCTGAGCTGGCACCGGGCCCAGGTGATCGGTGAAAAGATTCGAAACCTGATCAGCGTGTGCACTCTGGATATGTGGTCGGCTGATTCCGTAGGGCCTCAAGCGGTGGTGGCGGTCGCCCAGTAAAAGCCTGCAATACACACTGGGAGGAAGATGTTCAGCGGCTGTCTAGCCTGGGACTTACGCCCTCAGCCACCCAGGAAAACCTTCATGCCGGTTGATCAACGATTGGAACTGCATCAACTGTTGCCGGCTTTGGTCGAAGGGCGGCTGATCACGCCAGAAATCGCCCAACGCTTGTCGGCGCTGCCGGCCAGCAACACCCTGCACCCATTGGAGAGCATCGCAGCCCAAGGCCTGTGCCTGGAAACCCTGACCGAATGGCTCGCCCAACGGGCCGGGCAACCTTATCTGCGCATCGACCCATTGAAAATCGACGTGGCGACGGTAGTGCCACTGATGTCCCACGCGTTCGCCCAACGCCACGCCATCCTCGCGGTGGCGGTGGATGCCCAAACCGTCACCGTCGCCAGCGCCCAGCCCCATGTCACCAGTTGGGAAGCCGGGCTTTCGCAGGTGCTCAAGCGTTCGATCAAACGCGTGGTCGCCAATCCCCAGGACATTACGCGCTGTATCGGTGAGTTCTACCGGCTGGCGAAGTCCGTCAGCGGAGCCGATCAAAAGGTGGTGGCAGCTGGCAACGTCGATCTGCTCAACCTCGGCGCCCGCGAACAGGAACCGGATGCCAATGACGCACACATCGTCAATATCGTCGACTGGCTGCTGCAGTACGCTTTCGCCCAGCGCGCCAGTGATATCCACATTGAACCGTGCCGTGAACAGGGACGTGTGCGCTTTCGTATCGACGGGCTGCTGCATGATGTCTACCAGTTTCCGCCCCAGGTAACGATGGCGGTAGTCAGCCGCCTGAAAAGCCTGGGCCGCATGAACGTGGCAGAAAAACGCAGGCCCCAGGACGGCCGGGTCAAAACCAAAAGCCCGACGGGCGCTGAGGTTGAGCTACGCCTTTCCACCTTGCCCACGGCATTTGGCGAGAAGTTGGTGCTGCGGATTTTCGACCCGCAGGTGTTGCTCAAGGGCTTTGACCAGCTTGGCCTGTCGGCGGATGACCAGCGACGCTGGCAATCCATGACGCGCCAGACTCACGGCATCATCCTGGTGACCGGCCCGACCGGTTCGGGCAAGACCAGCACGCTCTACACCACACTCAGGCAACTGGCGACCCGGGAGGTCAACCTGTGCACCGTGGAAGACCCGATCGAGATGGTCGAGCCCACGTTCAACCAAATGCAGGTGCAGCACAACATCGACCTGACCTTCGCCAGCGGCATCCGCGCCCTGCTGCGCCAGGACCCGGACATCATCATGATTGGCGAGATCCGCGACCAAGAGACCGCCGAAATGGCGATCCAGGCCGCGTTGACTGGGCATCTGGTGCTGTCGACCCTGCATACCAACGACGCCCCCAGCGCCATCAGCCGTTTGCAGGAACTGGGCATTGCTCATTATTTGATCAAGGCCACCTTGCTGGGGGTGATGGCGCAGCGGCTGGTGCGGGTGTTGTGCCCTCATTGCAAGCGGACGCTGGGTGACGCCCATGAGGCGGTCGGATGCGGGGAGTGTCGACAGAGCGGTTATCGGGGGCGAGCCGGTGTTTACGAAATCATGGTGCTGAATGAAGCACTCAAAACCCTGATCACACCCGGCGCCGATCTACACGCCCTGCGCCAGAAAGCGATTGCCCAAGGGATGTGCAGCCTGCGCATGGCCGGCGTGAAAAAGGTCGAGGCGGGGCTGACCACGATGGCAGAAGTATTACGAGTAACGCCTGGGGATTCGGTAACAAATCCTTTGTTTGATAAGCAGTGAAACCGTTCTTATCGGTGACAACACCGTTACAATCGGCTCAACGTCGTTTCACTGAAACATTCAGATAGGGAATCGCTATGCAGATCGGAACCGTACTGCTTCTTTTCGTGGGATTGGCCATTGCCATCCTATTCATGGGTTTCAAGGTGGTCCCACAGGGGTACCAGTGGACGGTCGAGCGTTTCGGCCGCTACACCAACACCCTCAAACCTGGCCTGAACATCATCATCCCGGTCATGGACCGCATTGGTCGCAAGATCAACGTGATGGAAAGCGTGCTGGATATCCCACCCCAGGAAGTCATCACCGCCGACAACGCCACTGTGCAGATCGACGCCGTGTGTTTCTTCCAGGTGGTCAACACCGCCCAGGCCGCGTACGAGGTCAACAACCTCGAACACGCCATCCGCAACCTGCTGCAAACCAACATCCGTACCGTACTCGGGTCCATGGAGCTGGATGCCATGCTCAGCCAGCGTGATGGCATCAACGAAAAACTGCTGAAGACCGTAGACGAAGCCACCGCGCCGTGGGGCATCAAGATCACCCGTATCGAGATCAAGGACATCAGCCCGCCCGCCGACCTGATGGCCGCCATGTCGGGCCAGATGAAAGCCGAGCGAATCAAGCGTGCACAGATCCTTGAAGCGGAAGGGCTGCGAGCATCGGCAATCCTGACCGCCGAAGGCAAGAAACAGGCGCAGATCCTTGAGGCCGAAGGTAGCCGGCAGGCGGCGTTCCTGGAGTCTGAAGCCCGCGAACGTCAGGCCGAAGCAGAAGCCCGCGCGACGCAAGTCGTGTCGGAAGCGATCGCGTCGGGCAATGTGCAAGCGGTGAACTACTTCGTCGCGCAAAAATACATTGATGCGCTGGGCAAGCTGGCATCGGCCAACAACAGCAAGGTCATCCTGATGCCGCTGGAAGCCAGCCAGGTGATCGGTGCAGTCGGTGGTATCGGCGAGATCGTCAAGGCAACGTTCGACAACAAGAAAGGCTGAGGCCAGCGCCATGTGGGATTTCCTGCAGCATCTGTCGTTTTGGGATTGGCTGGCACTGGGTACGGTGCTGTTGATCCTTGAGGTATTCGGTGCCGGTGGTTACCTGCTGTGGATGGGCATCGCGGCGGCGGCCGTGGGTGTGATCAAGTTCCTGGTGCCACCCTTGGGGCTGGAGTGGCAACTCCTACTGTTTGCCGTGTTGTCGATCCTGACCGCGGTGTATTGGTGGAGGCGCCAGCGCAGCAGTGCCAAGGCCAGCGACCAGCCGGGACTGAACGAGCGTGGCTCGGAGCTGATCGGCCGCACCTTCGTGGTGCATCAGGCAATTGTGGATGGGCGAGGCAAGATAAAGGTCGGTGACGGCGTATGGATGGTCACCGGCCCGGACAGCGCTGCAGGTGCTCAAGTCCGGGTGATTGGCCAAGAAGGCGTGGTGTTAAGGGTTGAAACTGTTTAGTCAGTGAGGGAACTCGGTCGGGATAACTACAATCATAATGTACAGATAACCCACCCGGAGTCACCCATCATGCGTCTCAAATATGCTGTCGCAACCCTCGCTGTGCTTTCCCTCCCTGTCGGTTCAGCCATGGCCGACAGTTTCTGGCGCAATGTCATCTCGTCGGGCGCCACCACTGGCTCGACGTACCTGACCTTCAAGGACCACAAGCTGGTGGTCGCCGCCCAGGATGACGCAGGCAGCTTTGTTGCCAGCGACGGCGGCATCCGCGGCCCGTACCTGGAAGCGGCCATGCAGAAAGTCCGCGCCGACAACCCTGGCCTGCAAGCCACGGATATGGAACTGGCCAACGCCATTCTCGCGAAAAACGCAGTTACCGAATAACTCGGGTTCGATAAAAAATGCCGCTTTAAACAGCGGCATTTTTTTGTCTTCAGCTCCTACGGTCATCGCACCTGAGCACTACATAAATGTTCCTGCTTTCACAGCTGAATACGGACAAGTCCTGTGGAGCCTCTTCCTGCCGGGCAACAAGCTAAGGGTTCCTTTTTGAATAAAGCGAATCACTGCCCATGCACAAGATTGCCTACGCTCTGCTGCTCTCTGCATTTGCTACCGCCTACGCCCAGGCAGAAAGCTGGTACGGATCAGCCAAATTCAACAATGCCCGCCAGAACCTCTCCAGTTCGTTGCTCACCAGCCCTCGCGTGACTGAACGGGTGGACGCCCCGGATAGCAGCAAGTCATTCGTGGCCTCTTTCGCCGCTGGCTATAGCTTTGACAATGGCTGGCGACTGGAAGGGGAATACACGCTGCCGAACAACTCGACATTCAAATCCTACTGGGCCCCCTTTAATGCCAACGTCAACAGTTTGCAGGTCCAGAGCCAACGCTTGATGCTCAACGGCTATAAAGATATCCCTATCAACCAGTGGTTGTCGTTTTACGGTATGGCAGGTGTCGGCGTCGCACGCATTGAAGCCGAAGGCTATCAAACCAATGAAAGCCGCCGTTTCGCCAACAACCGCCAACACAACCTCGCCTATAGCGTAGGCATGGGTCTGGAAGCGAAGGTTAGCCAGCAACTGAGTCTGGGAGCGGGCTATCGTTACATCGCCATGGGTGACGTGGAAACCGGCTACAACACCTTCGCAAACCGTGTGAACGCTCGTGATGAACAACTCAAAGGCAAGCTCAAAGAGCAGAACGTGTTCCTGGAAGCGCGGTACACCTTCTGAGTCCCATTAGAGAATGCCGCTTTTGAAGCGGCATTTTTTTGCCCAACCGACGACGATTCATTCACAGGCGACAGGCTATATTCAGTCAAGCCGTGCAACCATGCCGGTACTGCTACCTCGCCCACTCAACGCCACTCTGAAACGGATGCCTTCGTCGTCATGAGCCAACAGCCCTTCCTGCCGTTCTCCAAACCCACCATCGATGAAGCCACCATCTCGGCGGTCGGCGATGTACTGCGCTCAGGCTGGATCACCAGTGGGCCGAAAGTGCAGGCGTTCGAGGCTCAGTTGTCGGAATACTTTGGCGGCCGGCCGGTGCGCACCTTCAACTCCGGGACGTGCACCATGGAGATTGCCTTGCGCATTGCCGGGATTGGGCCGGGCGATGAAGTGATTACCACGCCGATCTCCTGGGTTGCCACGGCCAACGTGATCCTGGAAGTGGGCGCCACGCCGGTGTTTGCCGATATCGACCCGGTCACCCGCAACATCGACCTGGCCCAAGTGGAGGCCGCGATTACCCCGCGCACCAAGGCGATCATCCCGGTTTACCTGGCCGGCCTGCCCCTGGACATGCCGATGCTGTATGCGCTGGCAAACAAGTACAACCTGCGCATCGTCGAGGATGCTGCTCAGGCGCTGGGTTCCAGCTGGGATGGCGAGCGTATCGGCGCCACCGGTGATTTCGTGTCTTTCAGCTTCCAGGCCAACAAGAACATCACGTCTTCCGAGGGCGGTTGCCTGGTCTTGAACAACGCCGAGGAAGCGCGGCTGGCGGAAAAATATCGTCTGCAGGGCGTTACCCGCACCGGCTTCGACGGTTTGGATGTGGATGTGCTGGGCGGCAAATTCAATATGACCGACATCGCCGCCGCCATTGGCCTGGGGCAGTTTGCCCATATCGAGCAGATCACCACGCATCGTCAGAACCTGGCGCGGCATTATTTCAAATGCTTTGGCAGTGATTTTGAAGAGCAATACGGCGCACAACTGCCACCGGCCGACTTCGAAAACAGCAACTGGCACCTGTTCCAACTGGTGCTGCCGGAACGCCAGGACGGTCTGCCGGCCCGCGCCACCTTCATGGAGCAGATGCAGGCCCACGGCGTCGGCATTGGCTATCACTACCCACCGATCCACCTGCTGAGCCTTTATCGCGCGCAGGGGTTCAAGGAAGGTATGTTCCCGGTGGCAGAAAAGGTAGGTCGTTTGATCGTGTCGTTGCCGATGTTCACAGCAATGACAGAAGCGGATGTGGAGCGGTCGGTGGCAGCAGTGAAGGCGGTCCTGAAAGCCGGCTAGCCATAATCAGCTGTGGGAGCTGGCTAGCCTGCGAGTGCATCACCTGGGTATCACTGATACACCGAGGTGCCCGCATCGCAGGTTAGCCAGCTCCCACATTGTTTTGAGCCGGTCCAGCTATTGGCGTTTACTCGCCGATGGCGGCTTTGTAGCCAGCAGCATCCAGCAGTTTTTCCAGATCAGCCGGGTCGTTTGGCTTGAGCTTGAAGATCCACGCGCCGTACGGGTCGGAGTTCAACAGCTCTGGCTCGTCGCTCAAGGCCTCGTTCACCGCGATCACTTCGCCAGCTACCGGCGAGTAGATATCCGAAGCGGCCTTCACCGACTCCACCACACCCGCCTGGGCCGCCGCGTCAAACACGCTGCCGACTTCGGTCAGCTCAACGAACACCACATCACCCAACGCTTCCTGTGCATGGTCGGAAATACCGACGGTCACGGTGCCGTCGGCTTCCAGGCGTGCCCATTCGTGGCTTTCGGCGAAACGCAGGTCGGCAGGGATATCGCTCATAATCTGTGTCCTCAAGAGGTAATGTCAGCGGCCATTGGCCTGCCGAAAATAGGTTAGATCAAGGTTTTGCCATGGCGCACGAAGGTCGGTTTGACCACTCGAACCGGGTACCACTTGCCGCGGATTTCCACTTCGGCCCGATCGGCAGTGGCCGTCGGTACACGCGCCAGGGCAATGGATTTGCTCAGCGTAGGAGAGAAACTACCACTGGTGATCTCCCCTTCGCCAATATTGGCGATACGAACCACCTGATGAGCACGTAAAACCCCGCGCTCTTCCAGTACCAGGCCGACCAGTTTGAACTGGACACCCGTCGCTTTTTCCGCTTCCAGCGCAGCACGACCAATGAAGTTACGCTCGGCGGGCTCCCAGGCAATGCTCCAGGCCATGTTCGACGCCAGGGGCGAAATATCCTGGTGAATGTCCTGACCGTAGAGGTTCATGCCTGCTTCCAGGCGCAGGGTATCGCGGGCGCCAAGGCCGATGGGTGAAATACCGGCACCTACCAGGTCGTTGAAAAAGCCCGGTGCCTGATCGGCCGGCAGGACAATCTCCAGGCCGTCTTCACCGGTGTAACCCGTGCGCGCTATAAACCAATCGCCATCGGCCTGGCCTTCGAAGGGCTTGAGCTGGTGAATCAGCGTGCTGCGAGACTGGGTAACCAGCTCGGCAATCTTCTGCCGGGCGTGAGGGCCTTGGATAGCGAGCATGGCCAGCTCAGGGCGTTCATGCAGCTGCACCTGGTAATTGCCCAGCTGCGCGTGCATCCACGTCATGTCCTGGTCGCGCGTGGAGGCATTGACCACCAGGCGATAAGCGGACTCGGTGCGGTAGACAATCATGTCATCCACCACGCCGCCCTTTTCGTTAAGCATGGCGCTGTACAACGCACGACCGCAGTCGTGCAGACGTTCGACATCATTGGCCAGCAGGTACTGGAGCCATTCCTTGGCCTGGGGGCCGGTGACATCGATCACGGTCATATGAGATACATCGAACACCCCGCAGTCGCGTCGCACCTGATGGTGTTCTTCAACTTGCGAGCCGTAGTGCAGAGGCATATCCCAACCGCCAAAATCGACCATTTTCGCGCCAAGGGCGAGATGCAGGTCATACAGAGGCGTACGCTGTCCCATGGGTTTCTCCTTCCGGGCGTGGCGAAGGTGCGCGGAGCTACTGTTCGTGCCGAACACCTTGAATTACAAGGTCTGCAGCACGTTCAGCGACCCGCTCCGAAAGACGAAGCGCACCGAATGCCGCGCATTGTAGCCGCAAGCTGTAGGACTGGCACCTAACCGATTTGGCGGGCAGAGCGCCGAATCAGCCCGATCACCGGCAACAGGCCTACCAGCACCAGTGTCAACGCGGGCAAAGAAGCCCGCGCCCATTCGCCTTCACTGGTCATTTCAAAGATCCGCACGGCCAGGGTGTCCCAGCCGAACGGGCGCATCAGCAGGGTCGCGGGCATTTCCTTGAGCACATCGACAAAGACCAGCAGCGCTGCGCTCAAGGTCCCCGGCAGCAGCAACGGCAGATACACTTTGCAAAACAGTCGTGGACCGCATACGCCAAGACTGCGCGCGGCTTCCGGCAAGGAGGGCCGGATGCGCGCCAGGCTGTTTTCCAAGGGTCCATAGGCCACCGCCAGGAATCGCACCAGATAAGCCAGCACCAGTGCCGACAGGCTGCCCAACAGCAATGGCTTGCCCGCGCCGCCGAACCAGCCGGACAACGGCACCACCAGTTCACGGTCCAGATAGCTGAACGCCAACATGATCGATACCGCCAGCACCGAACCCGGCAAGGCATAACCGACATTGGCCAGGCTGATGCCGGAGCGGATCGCCCGCGTTGGCGCCAGCCGGTTGGCAAAGGCCAGCACCAGCGCCACGCTGACCGTGATCAAGGCGGCGATCCCGCCCAGGTAAAGGGTGTGGATGATCAGGCCCGAATAACGCTCATCCAGATCGAAGCGGCCACGCTGCCAGAACCAGACGACCAGTTGCAGCATCGGGATGACAAACGCACAGGCGAACACCAGCCCGCACCAGCCACTGGCCGCCGCCGCCTTGAACCCCCGCAGGCGGTACAGCGCCTTGCCCCGTGGTCGCTCGTTGCTCGGTCGGCTGGCACCCCGAGCGCGACGCTCGCCATACAGCACCAGCATCACCACCAACAGCAACAGGCTGGCCAACTGGGCAGCGCTGGAAAGGCTGAAAAAGCCGTACCACGTCTTGTAGATGGCGGTGGTGAACGTGTCGAAGTTGAACACCGAAACCGCACCGAAATCCGCCAGGGTCTCCATCAACGCCAGCGCAACCCCGGCGCCAATCGCCGGCCGCGCCATAGGCAAGGCCACGTGCCAGAACGCTCGCCATGGCGATTGCCCCAGCACCCGTGCAGCCTCCATCAAGCCTTTGCCCTGGGCCAGGAATGCAGTGCGCGCCAGCAGGTAGACGTAGGGGTAGAACACCAGCACGAGGACGATGATCACACCGCCGGTGGAGCGCACCCGTGGCAGACGCAGCCCGGTGCCGAACCATTCGCGCAGCAGGGTTTGCACAGGCCCGGAGAAGTCCAGCAGCCCCACAAACACGAACGCCAGAACATACGCAGGGATGGCGAAGGGCAGCATCAACGCCCAGTCAAGCCAGCGCCGGCCGGGGAATTCGCAGAGGCTGGTCAGCCACGCCAGGCTGACACCCAGCACGGTTACGCCGACACCGACTCCCAACACCAGGGTCAGTGTGTTGCCCAGCAGGCGCGGCATCTGGGTTTCCCAGAGGTGCGACCAGATTTGTGCGTCGATACTTTGCCAGGACAGCAGCAGTACGCTCAGCGGCAGCAGCACCAGGGCGGCAACGGTGAAGACCGGCAGGTACCAGCGGCGTTGGGCGGGGTGGGCCAAGGAAAAGCTCTCAGGCAAATGAAGATTTTGAAGTCACCGCTAACCCATGTGGGAGCTGGCTTGCCTGCGATGCAGGCACCTCGGTGTATCAGTGATACCCAGGTGATGCTATCGCAGGCAAGCCAGCTCCCACATTTGATCGGCGGTGCAGTTGAGGCCGAGCTTAGTTCCAGCCAGCTCGATCCATCAACCGGATCGCCTCGGCCTGGCGCTTGCCCGCCACTTCCACCGGCAAGGTGTCCGCCACGAACTTGCCCCAGCTCGCCACTTCCGCCGACGGCGCCACGGCCGGGTTGGCCGGGAACTCCTGGTTCACGTCGGCAAAGATCTTCTGCGCCTCAGGCGTGGTCATCCACTCCACCAGCGCCTTGGCGGCTTCCGGGTGCGGCGCGTGCTGGGTCAGACCGATGCCCGACAGGTTCACATGCACGCCACGGTCGCCCTGGTTCGGCCAGAACAGTTTTACCGCCAGGTCCGGCTTCTGCTTGTGCAGGCGGCCGTAGTAGTAGGTGTTGACGATGCCTACGTCGCACTGCCCGGCGTTGATCGCTTCCAGCACGGCGATGTCATCGGAGAACACGTCGGTGGACAGGTTGTTCACCCAGCCCTTGACGATTTCTTCGGTCTTGGCCGCACCGTGGGTTTCGATCAAGGTGGCGGTCAGCGACTGGTTGTAGACCTTTTTCGCCGTGCGCAGGCACAGGCGGCCCTCCCACTGCTTGTCGGCCAAGGCTTCGTAGGTGGTGAGGTCGCCCGGTTTTACCCGGTCGGTGGAATAGGCGATGGTCCGCGCGCGCAGGCTCAAGCCGGTCCAGGTATGTTTTGAAGAGCGATATTGCAGGGGGATGTTCTTGTCGATCACCGGGGAGGTGAACGGTTGCAGAATGCCCATCTGCTCGGCCTGCCAGAGGTTGCCGGCGTCGACGGTAAGCAGCAGGTCGGCGGTGGCGTTTTCGCCCTCGGCCTTGATGCGCTGCATCAGCGGGGCTTCCTTGTCGGTGATGAACTTCACCTGCACGCCGGTTTTCTGGGTGTAGGCATCGAACACCGGCTTGATCAGTTCATCGATGCGCGAGGAGTAGACCACCACTTCGTCGGCGGCCTGCACGGTGGTGCTGCCGATCAAGGTGAGTGCCAGAGCAGTCAGGAGGCGCTTGGGTGCCAACATGGGGGCAGTCTCTCATTTGCAAAAAGAGGGCAAATGATAAGGACTCACATTTGGTAGCGCTTGGTGGAGGCGTTACCAGATGTTGCATAGCCAGCATTTTGCGGTGGAGCTGATGGCCTCTTCGCGGGCAAGCCCGCTCCCACAGGGACCGGGCTTCAATGTCAGGGTTTGGCCAGGTCAGGGAGATCGCCGGTCAGGCCCAGCGCCTGGCGTACAAACACGGCCTTGGCTTCGGGCATCTGGTCGACCAGCTTCAACCCGGCATTACGCAACCAGCGCAGCGGTAGTTGGTCAGCCTGGAACAACCGCTCGAAACCTTCCATCGCCGCCATCAGCGCCAGATTGTGCGGCATGCGTCGGCGTTCGTAGCGGCTCAGCACCTTCACATCTGCCAGGCGCTCGCCGCGCTCGGTCGCCGACAGCAGCACTTCGGCCAGTGTCGCTGCGTCTAGAAAGCCCAGGTTCACGCCCTGCCCTGCCAATGGGTGGATGACGTGGGCCGCGTCGCCGATCAATGCCAGGCCTTCGGCCACGTAGCGTTTGGCGTGACGCTGGCGCAACGGCACGCAGACGCGCGGGTCGGCGCTCAGCACCGTACCGAGACGACCTTCAAAAGCCCGCTCCAGTTCGCGGCAGAAGCTTTCATCATCCAGCGCCATCAAGCGCTCGGACTCGGCCGGCGTCGTCGACCAGACGATCGAACACCAATCCTCCTGCCCGTCCCGCACAAGCGGCAGGAACGCCAGCGGGCCGGTGTCGGTAAAGCGTTGCCACGCCGTGCGCTGGTGCGGCTCGCTGCTGCGCACGCTGGTGACGATGGCGTTATGCAGGTAGTTCCATTCGCGGGTCGCGGTGCCGGTCAGGCGGCGCACGGCGGAGTTGGCACCATCGGCAGCCACCACCAGCGGCGCGCGCAACGTGCGGCCGTCGGCCAGGGTCAGCAACCAGTCATCGCCGGAGCGGCGCATCTGTTCCAGGCGTGCATTGGCCAGCAGGCCCAGGTCGCAGTCATGCAGGCGGTCGAGCAAGGCATCCTGCACAACGCGGTTCTCGACGATGTGCCCGAGCACCTCGGCATGCACGCTGGCCGCCGAGAAGTGGATCTGCCCGGTGCCGCTGCCGTCCCACACCTGCATCTCGCCGTAAGGACTGGCGCGCCGAGACACGATGCCATCCCACACGCCCAGGCGCTCGAGGATGCGCTGGCTGGCGGCCGACAAGGCGCTCACCCGTGGCTCGAAGGCCGCGTCACGGTCGAACGGCTTGACGCTCAGCGGGCTGCCGTCAAGCAGCAGCACCTGCAGGCCACTGCCCTGCAACGCCAGCGCCAGGGCGCTTCCGACCATTCCGGCCCCGACAATCAGCACATCTGCGCGCATGTCCATGCTTTAAGCCTGTCTCACTGGCGGCTTGCGCCGCACGTAAAGGGTTTTGTCGACCCGCGCCACCAGGGTGCCGGAGCCGTCATGAATCTGCACCTTGAGGTGGGGCAGGTACTTCTCGCCACCTTCGGTGTGTCGACGAATCTCGTCCAGCAAGGCTTCGTCGATGGAAAATTCGGCATACACCGGGCCTTTGCCCGGCGAGACAAAGTCGATGCTCGCGGCCTTGTCCCACACGATGTAGTCGCGGCCCAGGTTCTCCATCAGCATCAGCATGTAGAACGGATCAACCATCGAATACAGGCTGCCGCCGAATTGCGTGCCGACATAGTTGCGGTTGTACCAGCCCAGGCCCATGCGCACTTTAACCTGACGAAAATCGGCGCTCATATGCCGCACGCTGACCCCCGCGCCCAGGTACGGTGGATACAGGGTCATGATCCAACGCAACAACCGCGCCTTGCCGAGGCGTTCGATCAACCACTTACGCATCGGGGCGCGTGCCCAGGCCCATGGCCTGACGGGCGAACCAGCGCTTGGCCGGCGGCAACAGATCCAGGCCCAGCAGGCCCATGTTGCGACCCAGCGCGACCAACGGCTGGGCGCTGCCGAACAGGCGCGTGACCTGGTCGGAGAAGCCCACGGTGAGTTTCTGGTCGAGGCGCTGTCGGTCCCGATAGCCCTGCAAGGTGGCCAGGTCACCCGGCACTTGCGGCCCGGCCAGCAAAGCATCGGCCAACGCATTCGCATCACGCAGGGACAGGTTGAAGCCCTGTCCGGCAATCGGGTGCAGGCTGTGGGCGGCATTGCCAAGGACCGCCAGGTGCGAGCGCACTTGTTCCTCGGCTTCAACCAACGTCAGCGGGTACAGATGACGAGCGCCCACTTGCTTCAGCGTGCCCAGGCGGTAGCCGAACACGCCCTGCAATTCACTCAGGAAGCTGCGTTCGTCGAGATTGGCCAGGCGTTGCGCGTCCATGCCGATGCGGGTCCACACCAGCGCGCAGCGGTTGTCCGGCAGTGGTAGCAAGGCCATCGGGCCTTCATCGGTGAAACGCTCGAACGCTTCGCCGTTATGGGATTCGCTGGGGGTGATGTTGGCGATCAGCGCGCTCTGGTTGTACGGGCGGGTTTTCACGCCAATACCCAATTGCTCGCGCAGGCCGGAGCGGCCACCGTCAGCCAGTACGGCGAGGTCGCATTCCAGGACGGTTTCATCGTTGAGCGTCAGGCGGTAGCCATCGGGCAGCGGCTCCATGCGCGTGACTTCCGCCGGACAACGCCAGCTGACCACGTCTTTATCCAGGCCTTGCCACAGGCATTGGCCCAGCCAAGCGTTTTCCACCACATAACCGAGCGCCGGCACGCCCTCTTCCATGGCAGACAGCCGCGCGGTAGAGAAGCGTCCACGGTCGGACACGTGGATCTGTTTGATCGGCTCGGCGCGACGGGCAATGTCCTGCCACAGGCCCAGGCGCTGATAGATCTGCCGCGCGCCGTAGGACAAGGCGGAAGAGCGCGCATCGTAGCTTGGCTGGTAGTGGTCGCCCGGCGCGAAGGGTTCGATCAGCACGATCTTCCAGCCCCGCGCCTTGGCCCCGGCCTGCAACGCCAACGCCAGGCTGGCGCCTACCAGGCCGCCGCCGATGATTGCCAGATTGACCCGGCTCATCGGGCAGCCGCCATCAGCGCTTCGATGTCGGCCACGGTTTTGGGCACACCGCCGGTCAGGATTTCACAGCCTTGCTTGGTCACTACCACGTCGTCCTCGATGCGTACGCCAATGCCACGCCATTTCTTTGCCACAGTCTGGTTGTCCGGCGAAATATAGATGCCCGGCTCCACGGTCAACGCCATGCCGACTTCCAGCACCCGCCATTCACCGCCCACTTTGTACTCGCCCACGTCATGCACATCCATGCCCAGCCAGTGGCCGGCGCGGTGCATGTAGAAGGCTTTATACGCTTCGTTGGCGATCAGCTCGTCAACGTCACCTTGCAACAATCCCAGCTTCACCAGCCCGGCGGTGATGACCTGCACCGTCGCCTCGTGGGCCTGGTTCCAATGCTTGTCCGGAGCGATCTCGGCAAACGCGGCTTCCTGGGAAGCCAGTACTATTTCGTAGATCGCCTTCTGTTCCGGCGAAAACTTGCCATTGACCGGCCAGGTGCGGGTGATGTCACTGGCGTAGCAGTCGATCTCACAACCGGCGTCGATCAGCACCAGGTCGCCGTCCTTGAGCACCGCGTCATTCTGCTGGTAATGCAGGATGCAGCTGTTGCGCCCGGCGGCGACGATGGAGCCATAGGCTGGCATCTTCGCGCCGCCTTTGCGAAATTCATAATCCAGCTCGGCTTCCAGGCTGAACTCATGCAAGCCGGCCCGGCTGGCCTGCATCGCCTTCACGTGGGCCGCGCAGGAGATTCGCGCGGCCTCGCGCATCACCTTCACTTCTGCCGCCGATTTATACAGGCGCATGTCGTGGAGCAGATGATCCAGGGCAACGAATTCGTTCGGCGGTTGGGCGCCCAGATGGGCTTTGGAGCGGATCACATTGATCCAGTCCATCAGGTGCCGATCGAACTCGGCGTTGCTGCCCATGGCCGAATACACCCGGTCGCGGCCTTCGATAAGGCCGGGCAGGATGTCGTCGATATCGGTGATGGGGAACGCGTCGTCCGCGCCAAAGTCACGGATCGCGCCTTCGGTGCCGGCGCGCAGGCCGTCCCACAGTTCGCGTTCGGCATTGCGCTCACGGCAGAACAGCACGTACTCGCCGTGCTGGCGACCCGGCATCAGCACGATCACCGCTTCCGGCTCGGGGAAGCCACTCAGGTACTGGAAGTCACTGTCCTGGCGGTACACGTGCTCGACATCACGGTTGCGGATCGCCACGGCAGCGGCCGGCAGGATCGCGATGCTGTTGGGTTCCATCTGCGCCATGAGCGCCTTGCGGCGTCGGGTGTATTCCGCTCGGGGGATATGGATCATGGGCAGATGGGCTTCCTTTTTAGTGCAGCGACGGCTTGGGTGCAGCAGGCTCAGCGGACTTCTTGGTCTCGGTGAACAGCAGCAACGGCGCGACGCGCAGGTATTCCATGACTTCCATGTAGTCGCCTTCACCGTCTTCGGATTCTTCCAGGGCATCTTGCACCTGGGAGATGGCGGCCAGGTCCTGCAACACTTCCTTGGCGTCGGTGCTCAGTTCCAGGCCGCCGGCGTTGACGCCGAAACCGTGGAGGAAGCCTTGGCACCATTGGCCCAGGGCGGCGGCGCGCTCGGCGAGCGGCGCGTCGTCGGTCGGCAGCAGCAGGACCACGGTGACGTCATCACCGGTCAGCTCGCCCTTGACCATCTCTTGCAGGCCGATCAGCGCGTTGCGCACGTTGTCGGTCGGTTCGGTTTCCAGCAGCTCGGCCACGTCTGCCAGCCAGTTGTCGGCATCAAAGCCAACGCCGGTGCAACTGCGGCCCAGCAACACGCCGTGCAGTTCGGCAGGCGAGCATGGGTGGCCGCTGGTGCTCAGCAGTTTGGAAAAAGCGTCGTACGGGGAGTTCTGAATAGGCATGGTGAGCTAGGCGCCAGACGGCGCAATGTCTAGAATGGAGCGCTGTATCCTAGCACCGGCAGACGTACCAAGACTATCAAGGGCGTCAGATCGTTTATCCTGCAGTTGCCATTCATCAGACAAATCCAGTGGAACCCAATGGAAGACACCGACCTGCAAGCGCTGATGGCCAGACTCGAATTGCTAATTACTCGGGTCGAGCAACTTAAGAGTCAAAACGGACTCCTATTAGCTCAGGAAAAGACCTGGCGCGAGGAACGCGCTCACCTCATTGAAAAAAACGAAATCGCCCGGCGTAAGGTCGAATCGATGATTTCGCGCCTGAAGGCCCTGGAGCAAGACTCATGAGTTCAAGCAATAGCGTCACCGTGCAGATCCTCGACAAAGAGTATTCGATCATTTGCCCCCAGGAGGAGCGCAGCAACCTGGTGAGCGCCGCCCGCTACCTGGATGGCAAGATGCGTGAGATCCGCAGCAGCGGCAAAGTCATCGGCGCCGACCGCATCGCCGTGATGGCCGCCCTGAATATCACCCACGATTTACTGCATAAGCAGGAACGCCCTGACGTGCAGGCCAGCGGCTCGACGCGTGAGCAGGTGCGTGACCTGCTGGAGCGTGTCGATCTGGTGCTTTCCAGCGATTCAGACGCACCCAAGGGCTGATTGCGGCGACTGTTTAAGGTATACTCGCCCCACTCCCTGGCGTGTTTGCCAGTCGGCGATGTCCCTGAGCCGATTCGCACTACCCTGGAAGTTGCACGTTGGGCTGGTGTGCATGTCCGCTAGACGGAAAGCCTTAAAGCCTACTGCATCTTCCACCTTGAACTTTCGGGTTCAAGGGCTAAGTCGACAGCGGCTCTGTCGGGGAGCCTGAATTCCCAAACTCAATGCCAGTCCTCGGACTGGCATTGTTTTATGAGCCGAAACCATGACCGAACCTGCGCCGCTTTCCCGTCCGCAACTTCGACGCATGTTGCGCAAAGCCCGCCGCGCCCTCACGCCGAGCGAGCAGCGCAAGGCCGCCCACGGCCTGTATCGGCAACTGGCACAGCACCCGCTGTTTCGTCGGGCCAAACATATTTCCTTGTATCTACCGACGGACGGTGAAATCGATCCGCGCCTGCTGTTGCGCGCGGCCCAGCGCCGGGGCAAGGCCACCTACCTGCCGGTGCTCAGCGCCTGGCCACGGACCAAGATGGTGTTCCAGCGCGTAAGGCCCGGGGAAAAGCTGCTGCCCAATCGCTTTCGTATCCTGGAACCACGGGTGAATATCAGCCGCCAACGCAAGGTCTGGGCGCTGGACCTGGTGCTGCTGCCGTTGGTGGGTTTCGATGATGCAGGAGGACGCCTGGGCATGGGCGGCGGGTTCTACGATCGCAGCCTGGCCTACCTGGCGCGCCGTCAGAGCTGGCGCAAGCCGACGCTGCTGGGCCTGGCCCACGAATGTCAGAAGGTCGATCGATTGGCACAGGCAAACTGGGATGTGCCGCTGGCGGGCACCGTCACCGATAAGCGTTGGTATATTGCGAAGACGCCACTGGAGTCAGCGGCGCCTTAGAAGAGGGGTCAGCGTTTGAACGGTTGCGGCTGCTGCTGAGCCAGTTCAACGGGTGCATCGGTCTTGTTCGACCATAAGCTTTGGGCATACCCGGTGGTCACGACGCCCAGACCAAACAAAATCACCAAAATCCATAGTAAATCCGGTTTACGTTGCATCGATTGCCCCCCTGCAGGCACCTCGTACACGATGACAACAACGTTCCAAAGTAGTCCGTTGCAGCTGCGTCAAGCTTTAAAAGCCGGCATTCTGCGGTAACGTGAACCAACACGCAAACCTTGACGCCAACCGACTGTCGGTTTGTCATCAAATTGCCTGACAACTTGCCCACTGCTTTTTTCAGGAGCCCAAAAATGGCCTATTGGCTGATGAAATCCGAGCCCGACGAACTCTCTATCAAAGGCCTGGAAAAGCTCGGCGAAGCCCGCTGGGACGGGGTGCGCAATTACCAGGCGCGCAACTTCCTGCGTGCCATGGCGGTGGGTGACCTGTTTTTCTTCTACCACTCCAGCTGCCCGGAGCCAGGCATTGCCGGCATCGGTAAAATCGTTGAAGCGGCCTACCCGGACCCGACCGCGCTGGAGCCCGAAAGCCACTACTTCGACGCCAAAGCCACCCCGGAAAAAAATCCGTGGAGCGCGATCACCGTCGCCCATGTCCAGACTTTTCCCAACGTGTTGGGCCTTGGTTACCTGAAGCAGCAAACCGCCCTGGCCGAACTGCCCCTGGTACAAAAAGGCAGCCGGTTATCGGTGATGGCCGTCACGCCCGAGCAATGGGCTGCCGTGATCAATTTGCTTTAACTGATCGGTATCAAGGCCCCGCCGGGGCAAACCGTTCAAACTAGGACGCTAATGCCGCAGGAAGCAGCCATGTCGACGAATCACCACACCTCCCGTCTTTTCGCCATCGCCCTCATCGCCCTGTTGTTGGGTGCCGGTGGCTTCGGCTACTGGCGCTCCACCCAGGACCGCCTGCCCGAGGGCCTGAGCATGGGCAATGGCCGCCTGGAATCCACCGAAGTGCAGATTGCCGCCAAGATCCCCGGGCGCCTCGCCGAAGTGCGGGTGGACGAAAGCGACAAGGTGCTCAAGGGCCAGCTACTTGCACGCATGGACACCCGCACGCTGGAAGCCCAACGCGCACAGGCCGAAGCCGAAGTACTGCGCGCCAAGGAAAACTTCGCCGCTGCCGAAGCCAATGTGCAATTGCGACAAAGCGAACAACTGCTGGCGAACCAGGAACTCAGGCGCACCCAAGAGTTGTACAAGCGCGGCTTCGCCAGCAGCCAACTGATCGACCAGCAGCAAGCGCGTCAGAACACCGGCAATGCGGCGGTGGTTGCCGCACAAGCCCAGGTAGCCTCGGTGAAAGCCGCCATCGGCGCAGCCCAAGCCCAGGTGGCCCAACTCACCAGCGAGATCGATGACAGCAGCCTGCGCGCGCCCATCGACGGGATTATCCAATTGCGTCTGGCCGAGCCTGGCGAAGTGCTGGGCGCGGGAGGACGCGTACTGTTGCTGATCGATCCCAACGATCAATACATGAACCTCTACCTGCCCGCCTCCGTCACCGGCCGCCTCACCGTTGGCAGCGACGCACGCATCCTGCTCGATGCCCTGCCCGACCAACCACTGCCGGCCAAGATCAGCTTTGTAGCCGCCAAATCGCAGTTCACGCCCAAAGAAGTGGAAACCCGCGACGAACGCCAGAAACTGGTGTTTCGCGTCAAACTGCGCCTGACCCAACCCAGCGCCGTGCCGCAAGCCAAACCCGGCATGCCCGGCGCAGGCTACGTGCGCACGGCTGACATCGACTGGCCGGCCAACCTGCGATGAGCGCCCTGGCGCTGCAGGCGACGGGGATCAACCACCGCTACGGCCAGCAACAGGCCCTGGTCGACATCACTTTCAACCTGCCGGCCGGTACGCGCTGCGGGTTGATCGGCCCGGATGGCGCGGGCAAGTCGAGCCTGCTGGGCTTGATCGCCGGGGTTAAAAAGCTTCAGGACGGTCAGTTGAACGTGCTTGGCGGTGCGATTGAAGATCGCCGCCACCGCAATAGCCTGTACCCGCGCATCGCCTTCATGCCTCAAGGGCTGGGCGGCAACTTGTATCCCGAGTTGTCCATCAGCGAAAACATCCGTTTCTTTGCCACACTGTTTGGCCTGTCGAAAGCCGACTGCGAACAGCGCATGCACAACCTGCTGCTGTCCACCGACCTTGCGCGCTTCGCCGACCGCCCGGCCGGCAAACTCTCCGGAGGAATGAAACAAAAGCTCGGCCTGTGTTGCGCGCTGATCCACGACCCGGACTTGTTGATCCTCGACGAGCCCACCACCGGCGTCGACCCGCTTTCACGCAGACGCTTCTGGGAGCTAGTCGAAAGCGTACGCGGCGAACGCCCGCAACTGACACTGCTGGTGGCCACGGCCTACATGGAGGAAGCCGAGCAATTCGAACATTGCCTGATGCTCGATCGCGGCAAGCTGATTGCGGACGGGCTGAGCAGTGAATTGGCTGACGCAACACCCAGCGGCAAACTGGACGAGGCCTTCACCCACTTCCAGGGCAACAGCGCCCACAGCAACCAGCCGCTGCTGATCCCACCGCGAGAAAGCGACACCACCGACATCGCCATCGAAGCCCACGACCTGACCCTGCGTTTCGGCGATTTCACGGCGGTAAACAAGGTCAGCTTCGCCATCGGCCGAGGCGAGATCTTCGGCTTCCTCGGCTCCAACGGCTGCGGCAAGACCACCACCATGAAGGTGCTCACCGGGCTGATGCCCGCCACCGAAGGCAGCGCGACCCTGCTGGGCAACCCGGTCAACGCCAAGGACCTGGCGACCCGCAAGCGCGTGGGTTTCATGTCGCAAAGCTTCTCACTGTATGGCGAGCTCAGCGTGCGCCAGAACCTGGTGCTGCATGCGCAACTGTTCGACTTACCCAAGGCCGAGAGTGGCCCGCGCATTGATGAGCTGATCCAGCGCTTCGATCTCGGTGACGTCGCCGAACAACCGTCCGGTGAACTGCCCCTCGGCCTGCGCCAGCGCTTGTCATTGGCGGTGGCGGTGCTGCATCGCCCGGAAGTGCTGATCCTCGACGAACCCACGTCGGGCGTCGACCCGGCCGCACGGGATGACTTCTGGCGGTTGCTGATCGAGCTGTCCCGCGAACAAGGTGTGACCATCTTCCTGTCCACCCACTTTATGAACGAAGCCCAGCGCTGCGACCGCATCTCCCTGATGCACGCGGGCGAGGTGCTGGCCTGCGATACGCCGGATGCGCTGCAACGGCAATTCCACGGCGATACGCTGGAAGCAGCGTTCGTCACCTGCCTGGAACAGGCTCAAGGCGAAGCCAAATCCGATGCCCCCACCGCAACCGTCAGCGAAACCGGCGCGCCGCCCGTGAGCAAACGCGGTTTCAGCCTGGCTCGCCTGTTAGCCGTGGCCAGCCGCGAAGGCAAGGAACTGCTGCGCGACAAAGTACGCATGGCCTTCGCGCTGCTGGGCGCGATGTTCATGATGGTGATCTTCGGCTACGGCATTTCCCTGGATGTGGAAAACCTCGCCTTCGCCATCTACGACCAGGACCAGACGCCGCAAAGCCGTGCCTACCTGGAGGGGTTTCGCAGTTCACGCTATTTCGCCGAGCAGCCGCCCATCCGGGACTCGAATGAACTGCACCGGCGCCTGCAACGCTCGGAAATCAAACTGGCCCTGGAGATCCCTCCCGGTTTTGGTCGCGACCTCTACGCCGGTCGCCAGCCCAGCGTAGCCGCATGGCTCGATGGCGGCATGCCGTTTCGCGCGGAAACCAGCCGTAACTATGTAGAGGCCGTGCACCAGGAGAACCTGCAGCAACTGGCCGAACTGAGCAGCCTGCCCCGCAACCACCCAGCGGCCGCCAAGCTGGAAACGCGCTTTCGCTATAACCAGGACGTGGTCAGCGTCAACGCCATCGGCCCCGGTGTGATGGCGCTGATCCTGGCGTTCATCCCGGCGATGCTCACCGCCCTCGGCATCGTGCGCGAGAAGGAGTTGGGCTCTATCACCAACTTCTACGCCACGCCGCTGACCCGTCTGGAATTCCTGCTCGGCAAACAAGCGCCGTACCTGGCCGTGAGCCTGGTCAACCTGGCGGTATTGGTGGCAATGAACCGCTGGCTGTTCGGCGTGCCGTTCAAGGGCAGCGGCCTGACGCTGGCGTTTGGCGGCCTGCTCTACGTGCTGGCGACCACCAGCATGGGCCTGCTGATTTCTGCGTTCACCCGTACGCAGATCGCGGCGATCCTCGGCACCATGATCATCACCAGTCTGCCGACCATCCAGTTCTCCGGGCTGATCGTGCCGCGCTCGTCCCTGGAAGGTGCGGCGGCATTGATGGGCATGCTGTTCCCGGCAGGGCACTTCCTGGATATCGCCGTGGGCACGTTCACCAAGGCCCTGGACCTGCGCCAGTTGTGGCCACAGTGCTTGGCGCTGTTCGGGTTTTTCGTCGGGTTCACCGGACTGAGCCTGATCATGCTCAAGAAGCAGGAGGCCTGATGCATAAGTTCGCGCACATCCTGCGTCTGGGCATAAAGGAACTGACCAGCCTGCGCCACGACGGCGTGTTGCTGCTGTTTCTGTTCTACGCCTTCACCGTCGCCATCTATATGCCCGCCGCCGGTTCAGTGATCGGCGTGCACAATGCCAGCGTGGCATTTGTCGATGAAGACCACAGCTCGCTCTCCCGCCAGATGGCCGAGGCGCTGCAGCCGCCCGAGTTTCAAGCGCCCATTCCTCTGGCCTATGACCAGTTGGACAAGGTCATGGACAGCGGCGAATACACCTTCGTGATCAATGTGCCGGCGAACTTCCAGGCAGACCTGCTGGCAGGGCGCCAACCGGGCGTGCAGGTGAATGTCGACGCCACGGCGATGAGCCAAGCGTTCATGGGCGCGGGCTATATCGGGCGGATTTTCCAGCGGGAACTGCTGACCTATAGCGGGCAAGCCGCCGCCAACCAGGCGCCCGCCCTGCTCACTACCCGCGCGCTGTTCAACACCAACCTGGAAGGCGGCTGGTTCCTGGCGGTGATCCAGATCGTCAACAACATCACTATTCTCGCCATTATCCTGACCGGCACCGCGCTGCTGCGCGAACGCGAGCACGGTACCCTCGACCACCTGCTGGTGCTGCCGCTGACGGCGCTGGAGATCATGTTGGCAAAAATCTGGAGCAATATGCTGGTGGTGGTGCTGTGCACCTGGCTGTCGCTGGAAGTGGTGGTCAAAGGACTGCTTGGCGTGCCGCTGGCCGGGTCGCTGGGGCTGTTCCTGTTCGTGACGGCGCTGTACCTGTTTGCCAGTACGGCGCTGGGGATTTTCCTCGCGACGCTTGCCCGCTCGACACCGCAGTTCGGCCTGCTGGCGATTCCAGTCATTATCCCGATGCTACTGCTCTCAGGCGGCAGCACGCCGCTGGACAGCATGCCCGAGTGGTTGCAGTGGGTGATGCAGGGCTCGCCATCGACGCACTTTGTGAGTTTGAGTGCGGCGATTCTGTTTCGCGATGCAGGCGTGAGCGTGGTGTGGCCGGACTTGCTGGCGCTGGCGGGGATTGGTTTGCTGTTTTTTGCAGTGGCGTTGGCGAGGTTCCGCAAGAGCCTCGCGTCGTAGCCTGTCGGAGCCTGCTCACAATAGAAGCCAGGCCCCATGGGGCTTAGGTGGATTACTGGATGATCAGGTTGTTGAACAACAGGTCTTCCACCACCGGCTTGCCCGTCTCGTCGCTCATCACTTGTTGGGTTTGCTTGAGCGCTTCCTGGCGCAGCTTTTCCTTGCCTTCGACGGTGCTCATGGCCTCGTTGGTCTGCTGGGTGAACAGCGCTACCAGCTGGTTGCGGATCAATGGATCATTGGCTTTCACCAGTGCCGCCGCTTCGGCGCCCGTCACGCGCAAAGCGATGTCGGCCTTGAATACCTTGAGTTTCGCCGTGCCATCCAGGCCATAGTTACCCACGAACGGCGGGCTCAGGCTGATATAGCTGACCTTCGGCGCCTCGCCTTCTTTGGCTTCTTCGGCCTGGGCTGCCATCGGCAAGGTCAGGGCCAGCATCAACAGGATCCACGCTTTCACAGTTCATTCCTCAAATTCGGTTGCCGGGTAGCATAACGCTAGCAAGGCTGAGCACAAGCTTATGGCGGCTTATCAGGCCGGGGCATGCTTGTTGACCCACGCGCCTGCCCTCCTACACTTATCGGCCACGACGCCAAAAGGAATAGTCCGATGAAAGCTGTGCTGTGCAAAGCCTTCGGCCCTGCCGAAACCCTGGTGCTGGAAGATGTCGCAAGCCCAACGATCAAGAAGAACGAGATCCTGTTGGACGTGCATGCCGCCGGGGTCAATTTCCCGGACACGCTGATCATCGAGGGCAAGTACCAGTTCAAACCGCCCTTCCCGTTTTCGCCGGGTGGCGAAGCGGCGGGCGTGGTCAGTGAAGTGGGAGAAAAGGTCAGCCACTTGAACGTCGGTGACCGCGTCATGGCGCTAACGGGCTGGGGCAGCTTTGCCGAGCAAGTCGCAGTGCCCAGCTACAACGTGCTGCCGATCCCACCGAGCATGGACTTCAACACTGCAGCGGCTTTCAGCATGACCTACGGCACGTCCATGCACGCGCTGAAACAACGGGCCAACCTGCAACCCGGCGAAACCCTGTTGGTACTCGGCGCCTCCGGTGGCGTGGGCCTGGCCGCCGTGGAAATCGGCAAAGCCATGGGCGCACGGGTGATCGCTGCTGCCAGTAGCGCCGATAAACTCGAAGTGGCCAAGGCCGCCGGCGCCGATGAGCTGATCAACTACAGCGAAGCCAGCCTGAAAGACGAAATCAAGCGCCTCACCGACGGCAACGGCGCCGATGTGATCTACGACCCGGTGGGTGGCGACCTGTTTGATCAGGCGATCCGCGCCATTGCCTGGAACGGCCGTTTGCTGGTGGTGGGGTTTGCCAGCGGGCGCATTCCGGAGCTGCCCGTGAACCTGGCGCTGCTCAAGGGCGCGGCGGTGGTTGGGGTGTTCTGGGGCTCGTTTGCCCAGCGCCAGCCGCAGGACAATGCGGCAAATTTCCAACAGCTGTTCACGTGGTATGCCGAGGGCAAGTTAAAGCCGTTGGTGTCCCAGGTGTATCCGCTGGAACAGGCCGCCCAGGCAATTAATGATTTGGGACAGCGCAAGGCGGTGGGCAAGGTAGTCGTGCAAACTCGCTAAACGATGTGAAATGCGGTCAATGTGGGAGCGGGCTTGCTCGCGAATGCGGTGGTTCAGTGACACATGCACTGGCTGACCCACCGCTTTCGCGAGCAAGCCCGCTCCCACCTTTGGATCTCCAGCGTCTCACAAACTCAATCACGACCAGCACTTATCTAATCGCGACATGTTCATAAGAGAACATGCAATTGCTCTCATTTCCTGTGTTTGCAGATAAGAGGCGATGCTATTTTCGGTAACGAAACTGTAACATTCGCATCCGCAGTCAAAACAAGAAATTTGGAGCTCTTGAATGTTTGCTTTCTTTCGTCCTGCCGCACATCAGGCGCCCCTGCCTGAAGAAAAAATAGACAGTACCTACCGACGCCTGCGCTGGCAGATCTTCGCCGGCATTTTCTTCGGGTACGCCGGGTACTACCTGCTGCGCAAGAACTTCTCCCTGGCTATGCCCTACCTGATCGACGAGGGTTATACCCGAGGCGAACTCGGCCTGGCGATGTCGGCTATTGCGATTGCCTACGGCCTGTCCAAGTTCCTCATGGGCCTGGTGTCCGACCGCTCCAACCCACGCTACTTCCTGCCCTTCGGCCTGCTGGTTTCCGCCGGGGTGATGTTCATTTTCGGTTTCGCACCTTGGGCGACGTCCAGCGTGACCATGATGTTCATTTTGCTGTTCATCAACGGTTGGGCCCAAGGCATGGGCTGGCCGCCAAGTGGACGCACCATGGTGCACTGGTGGTCGCAGAAAGAACGCGGCGGCGTGGTTTCCGTATGGAACGTGGCGCATAACGTCGGCGGCGGCCTGATCGGTCCGCTGTTCCTGCTGGGCATGGCTTGGTTCAACGACTGGCATGCGGCGTTCTACGTGCCGGCCACCGTGGCATTGCTGGTGGCGGCGTTTGCCTTCATTACCATGCGCGACACCCCGCAATCGGTAGGCCTGCCGCCTATCGAGAAGTACAAGAACGACTACCCGGAAGGTTACGACGCCAGCCACGAAGACGAATTCAGCGCCAAGGAAATCTTCGTCAAATACGTGCTGCGTAACAAAATGCTGTGGTACATCGCCTTCGCCAACGTATTCGTCTACCTGCTGCGCTACGGCGTGCTGGACTGGGCGCCGACCTACTTGAAAGAAGCCAAGCACTTCACGGTCGACAAGTCGTCGTGGGCGTACTTCTTCTACGAGTGGGCCGGTATTCCGGGCACCCTGCTGTGCGGCTGGATGTCGGACAAGATCTTCCGTGGCAACCGTGGCCTCACCGGCATTGTGTTCATGGCACTGGTGACCGTGGCGACCCTGGTGTACTGGCTCAACCCGCCGGGCAACCCGATGGTCGACATGATCGCGCTGTTCTCCATTGGCTTCCTGATCTATGGCCCGGTGATGCTGATCGGCCTGCAGGCGCTGGAACTGGCACCGAAGAAAGCCGCCGGCACCGCCGCGGGTTTCACCGGTCTGTTCGGTTATCTGGGGGGTTCGGTGGCGGCCAGTGCGGCCATGGGCTACACCGTGGACCATTTCGGCTGGGACGGTGGTTTCGTGCTGCTGATCGGCGCGTGTCTATTGGCCATCGCCTTCTTGATCCCAACGCTGTGGCACACCAACAGCGTCAGCTCGGCGCGCTAACCGCCTGAGCAACTCTTTGCACAACGCTTGAGCCGCGCCTCCAGGTTCTTATCTGGCATGGCGTGGCTACGCAGGGCGTTGACGGTCTGCTCGACATAATCGCGAGTCGTGCCGTAACGCCCGCAAGCGCTCTGCAACACATGGTTCAGCACAACGTCGGGCAAGTTGCCGGCATAGCTGGGCAAGTGCCGCTCCAAGACAAATCCCAACGCCTGCACCGTACTGCCATCTTCGAGACGGCAACTGAGCCAATGCGGCCGGTAGGAGGGATAAGGCATCTCGCGCTGCCACAAAGCGTAGAGCGAGGCCTCCAGCTGATCTTCCGGCAAGCGGTAGGCAAACCCGCTGCAGGAGCCGCCGCGATCCAGCCCAAAGACCAACCCCGGAATTTCCGGTGTTCCCCGATGCTCATGGGACCACAGGTACAGGCCCCGGTGATAACCATGAACCCGTGCCCGCATCCGCTCGGTCGACGAGCATTCAGGGCGCCAGATCAGCGAACCATAAGCGAAAAGCCAGACCGGCCCACCCTTATGCAGGGCCATGGTGGCCTGCATCGAGCTCATTAACTGTTCGTGAGTGAGTTGCGGCCCAAGATCGAGCCGCGGAGGGTAAGCCAATTGCAAAAGATCAGTTTCAATGGCGGTCATGACGAAGAGCGTTACGCCTCCTATGTATTACCAGTTGTAAGCAACTTTACCGTAATAAAACCTGCAGCAATAAGCCGCCTGTCTCAGATATAGCTTAAGGACATTTGTATAAGACACTAAATACCGTAAGTGAATAAGTACGGATATATGCCCGACAGCCATTCGTCAGCATTACGCGTGCCAATTCCGTCACTTTCAGCCCCGGTTCAGCCTGGGAGCACACCAAACCGTCAAAATAGTGCACACCCATCACGACCCACCTAGCCGTCCATCACACCGACTATCGAGGTCGTACCCATGAAAAGATTCCGACTGCCTGGCCTGCTGTTCCTGGCCCAGGCCACCACCGCACTGGCGGGCGAAATACCCGCAACCGATGACGACAAAGGCTTCTGGTACGCACAGACGAGCGTCTACACCCGGCATTTTGCGCCCGACCCCGAGCACAACAACAACCAGGACCTGATCGGCCTGGAGCGCAATGAAGCGTCAGGCTTTGTGTATGGCGGGGCGACGTTTCGCAACTCGTTCCGGCAGCGCTCGTACTATGCGTACGCAGGCAAGCGCTACGATATGGCCGACTATCCGGTGTATGTGAAGCTGACGGGCGGGGCGATCCAGGGCTATCGCGGCAAGTACCGCGACAAGATCCCGTTGAACCGTTTTGGCGTAGCGCCGGTGATCATTCCGTCGGTGGGCACCCATTACGGGCCAGTGGCGGCGGAATTAGTGTTGCTGGGGTTCAATGCCGCGATGGTGACCACAGGCGTGCGCTTCTGACACAGACACGACGCAGTCCACTGTGGGAGCGGGCTTGCTCGCGAATGCGGTGGTTCAGTGACACATGCACTGACTGACCCACCGCTTTCGCGAGCAAGCCCGCTCCCACAGTTTGATCAGCGTACATCCGTGATGCAGGTGATCGCTTCAGGGCCGAGGGGCGTAAGCAAACACGTCCGCACGCATCTGGTGCGCGTCCATACCGGCATCCACCAGCGCATCCAGGGTGCCGTATATCATCGCCGGTGAACCGCTGGCGTAGACGTGCACCGACTTGAGGTCGGCAATGTCTTCGCACACCGCTTCATGCAACAGCCCGCAGCGCCCTTCCCAACCGCACAGGTCGCTGACGACTTTGTGCAGGAACAGGTTGGGCAGTTGCAGCCACTGGTCCCAGTGTTCGATCTGATAGAAATCTTCCGGACGGCGCACGCCCCAGTACAGGTGGACAGGGTGCTTGAAGCCGGAGGCGCGGCAATGCTCGATCAGGCTGTGCATCTGCGCCATGCCGGTGCCAGCGGCGATCAACACCAGCGGCCCGTCCGGCAGCTCGGCCAGGTGAGTATCCCCAAAAGGCAGCTCTACGCGAGCCATTTGGTTGCGTTGCAGTTGCGCAAGCAAGGTGCGCGCGCTGTCCTCGCGGGCCAGCACATGCAGCTCCAGCTCGCGCCCGGCATGGGGTGCCGAGGCCAGGGAGAACGCGGACTGCTCACCGTTCTCGCGCTCGATCATCAGGTATTGCCCGGCGTGGTAACGCACCGCCTTGCCGGCCGGCGCACGCAGGCGCACGCGCCACACATCGCCACCCACCTCGACGCATTCACTCAATTGGCACGACAACTTGCGCAACGGCAACTCTCCCGGCGCCAGCACGCCATCCCACAACACAATGCAATCTTCCAGCGGCTCGGCGATACAGGTGTAGAACTCGCCGTGATCACGCACTTCACCGGCCTGCTGCACCCGGCCTTCCACCAAGAGCGCGGCGCACACATGGCACACGCCGTTGCGGCAGGCCTGGGGGCATTCGTAGCCCAGGCGGCGCGCGCCTTCGAGGATTCGCTCGCCAGGGACCAGCTCCAGCACGGCGCCGGAAGGTTGCAGGGTTACTCGCATCAATCTATTCCCAATTCTTTCCAGATCGCATCGACACGGGCGGTGACGGCTTCATCCTTGACGATCACCCGGCCCCACTCGCGGGTGGTTTCACCCGGCCACTTGTGGGTGGCGTCCAGGCCCATCTTCGAACCCAGGCCCGACACCGGCGAGGCGAAGTCGAGGTAGTCGATCGGCGTGTTGTCGATCATCACCGTGTCGCGCTTGGGGTCCATACGCGTGGTGATGGCCCAGATCACGTCGTTCCAGTCGCGGGCATTGATGTCGTCATCGGTGACAATAACGAACTTGGTGTACATGAACTGTCGCAAAAACGACCACACACCGAGCATTACCCGCTTGGCGTGGCCTGGGTACGACTTCTTCATGGTCACGATGGCCATGCGGTACGAGCAGCCTTCCGGCGGCAGGTAGAAGTCGGTGATCTCCGGGAATTGCTTCTGCAGGATCGGCACGAACACTTCGTTGAGCGCCACGCCCAGGATAGCCGGCTCATCCGGCGGACGGCCGGTGTAGGTGCTGTGGTAGATCGGCTTGATCCGGTGGGTGATGCGCTCGACGGTGAACACCGGGAAGCTGTCGACTTCGTTGTAGTAGCCGGTGTGGTCGCCGTACGGGCCTTCATCGGCCATTTCACCCGGATGAATCACGCCTTCCAGGATGATTTCGGCAGTGGCCGGTACTTGCAGGTCGTTGCCGCGGCACTTCACCAGTTCGGTGCGGTTACCGCGCAACAGGCCGGCGAAGGCATATTCGGACAGACTGTCGGGCACCGGGGTCACGGCGCCGAGGATGGTGGCCGGGTCGGCACCCAGTGCCACGGAGACCGGGAACGGCTTGCCGGGGTGTTTTTCGCACCATTCGCGGAAGTCCAACGCGCCGCCACGGTGGCTCAACCAACGCATGATCACCTTATTGCGGCCGATCACTTGCTGGCGGTAGATACCGAGGTTCTGGCGATCCTTGTTCGGACCTTTGGTGACGGTCAGGCCCCAGGTGATCAGCGGGCCGACGTCGCCAGGCCAGCAGGTTTGCACCGGGAGCATGGCCAGGTCGACATCATCGCCTTCAATGACTACTTCCTGGCACACCGCGTCCTTGACCACTTTGGGGGCCATGGCAATGATCTTGCGGAAGATCGGCAGCTTCGACCAGGCATCCTTGAGCCCCTTGGGCGGCTCGGGCTCCTTGAGGAAGGCCAGCAACTTGCCAATCTCGCGCAATTCGCTGACTGACTCGGCGCCCATGCCAAAGGCCACGCGTTCGGGCGTACCGAACAGGTTGCCGAGCACCGGGATATCAAAGCCGGTCGGGTTCTCGAACAGCAGCGCCGGGCCCTTGTTACGCAAGGTACGGTCGCAAATCTCAGTCATTTCCAGCACCGGGGAAATCGGCATCTGGATACGTTTCAACTCTCCGCGCTGCTCAAGTTGCTGCACGAAATCCCGAAGATCCTTGAATTTCATTAACCATGCCACCCGTAAAATAGGCGTACATCCTACCTGCTATGGCGGCGGCTGGCAGCTTATCGCGATGTATTTGGTTACGGAGAATGCTTAAAAAACGGCACAAAAAAAATGGCGCCCCTGAGGGCGCCATTCTTTCGGACCTGAAACGTCGTATTACTTACGCTTCATCGACAGGAAGAACTCGTCGTTGGTCTTGGTGGTTTTCAGCTTGTCGATCAGGAACTCGATGGCAGCCACTTCATCCATCGGGTGCAGCAGCTTGCGCAGAATCCACATGCGCTGCAGTTCGTCGTCGGCGGTCAGCAACTCTTCGCGGCGGGTGCCGGAGCGGTTGATGTTGATCGCCGGGAACACGCGTTTTTCCGCGATGCGACGGTCCAGGGGCAGTTCCATGTTACCGGTACCCTTGAACTCTTCGTAGATCACTTCGTCCATCTTCGAACCGGTTTCAACCAATGCGGTGGCGATAATGGTCAGCGAGCCGCCTTCTTCGATGTTCCGCGCGGCGCCGAAGAAACGCTTCGGTTTTTCCAGGGCGTGGGCATCGACACCACCGGTCAATACCTTGCCGGAGCTCGGGATCACGGTGTTGTAGGCACGGGCCAGACGGGTGATGGAGTCGAGCAGGATCACCACGTCCTTCTTGTGTTCGACCAGGCGCTTGGCCTTCTCGATCACCATTTCGGCAACCTGTACGTGACGGGTTGGCGGTTCATCGAACGTGGAGGCAACCACTTCGCCGCGCACGGTGCGCTGCATTTCGGTCACTTCTTCCGGACGCTCATCGATCAACAGCACGATCAGGTGAACTTCAGGATTGTTACGCGCGATGTTCGCTGCAATGTTCTGCAGCATGATGGTCTTACCGGCTTTCGGCGGTGCAACGATCAGACCACGCTGGCCTTTGCCGATCGGGGCGCACAGGTCGATCACACGACCGGTCAAGTCTTCGGTGGAACCGTTACCGGCTTCCATCTTCATGCGCACGGTCGGGAACAGCGGGGTCAGGTTCTCGAAGAGAATCTTGTTCTTCGCGTTCTCGGGACGATCGAAGTTGATCGTGTCGACCTTGAGCAGGGCGAAGTAACGCTCGCCTTCCTTCGGAGGGCGGATCTTGCCAACGATGGTGTCACCGGTGCGCAAGTTGAAGCGACGGATCTGGCTCGGCGAGACGTAGATATCGTCTGGGCCGGCAAGATAGGAGGCGTCAGCAGAGCGGAGGAAGCCGAAGCCGTCCTGGAGAATCTCCAGCACGCCATCACCGGAGATTTCCTCGCCGCTTTTCGCGTGCTTTTTCAGCAGGGAGAAAATCACGTCCTGCTTGCGCGAACGGGCCATATTTTCTATGCCCATTTCTTCGGCCAGCTGGAGCAGGTCGGTAATCGGCTTTTGCTTGAGTTCAGTCAGATTCATATAGGAATGACGTAATCATTTATGGAGGGGGGAAATTAAGCTTTTGGCTTAATGAGGCCGCGCCGCAGAGAAGGCGACAGGATCGCGTACTAATCGAAAAGGAGTGCGTCGGCGACGGCATGCAGGGGGCAGTGGAGAAACCAGTGCGGGGCCGAATGTACCACCTGAGTTTCGGAGCGTCTAGCCCTGTTTCACGAAAAAGCCCCGCTATTTTGCGGGGCCTTTTTGACGACGCTTAGATGTTCGCGTCAAGGAACGCTTGCAACTGAGACTTCGACAGCGCGCCTACTTTGGTCGCTTCGACGTTACCGTCCTTGAACAGCATCAGGGTCGGGATACCACGCACGCCGTGCTTGGCCGGGGTTTCCTGGTTGTCGTCGATGTTCAGCTTGGCAATGGTCAGCTTGCCTTCGTAGGTGGTCGCAATGTCGTCCAGGACTGGAGCGATCATTTTGCAAGGGCCGCACCATTCAGCCCAGTAGTCAACCAGCACCGGGCCTTGAGCCTTGAGTACTTCGGCCTCAAAGGTCGCGTCGGTGACGTGCTTGATAAGATCGTTGCTCATGGATGTCTCCGGATTGTAAGCAAAAAAAACGTGGCCCATCATAGCCGCCCTTCCACCGTTCAGGAAGCCGCCTCTGATTGAGTCTTGCTATGGCGGTGCATGAGTTTGGGTATAGCCCAACTCACGGCGTGACGGGAGTCACGAAGGCAATGCCCGTGCGCAACGCCGCATTGCGCACGTGTTCCTGCATGCTTTTCTGCGCCGCCGCACTGGCGCGCCGGGCCAGGGCGCGCAGGATCCTGCGATGTTCCTGCCAGGTTTCCATGGCCCGCTCCGGCCGGATGAACGGTAGCTTCTGGCTCTCCAGGAACACCTCGGCGCTGGCACTCAGGATGCTCACCATCGCCTGATTACCGCTGGCCATCAGGACGCGCTGATGGAATTCGAAGTCCAGCCGGGCAGCGGCTTCAAAGTCGCCGGCCTTGAGCACCTTGCGCATGGCCTCGACGTTATCCTCCAGGCTGTCCAGCTCATCGACAGTCAGCGTCACCGCCGCCAACCCCGCCGCAAACCCTTCCAGCGCATAGCGCAACTGGAAGATATCCAGCGGCGTGGCCTGAGCCGCAAAGGGCCAGGTAAACCCCGGCGACTCCTCGGCCGCCTGCACGAACACACCCTTGCCAGGCTGAACACTGACCACACCCAGGGCACTCAAGGACGACAACGCCTCGCGCAACGACGCTCGGCTCACCCCCAATTGCACCGCCAGATCCCGTTGCGACGGCAAGGCATCGCCCGGCCCGAAGCCCTGGTCCTTGATCAGTTTGCGAATGGCCTGCAGGGCCGCTTCCGGTACGGCTTGGGCGATGGAATTCATAGAAAACTCAAGGTTCCAGTCAACTGAGCGGCTAGTTGTAAAGCTATTCGCCGTCGGCGGCAAGCCACGCCCCAAAGGGGCTCGCGAGGTTTTGCCGACGCTCGAAAAGGGTGCGAAAAACCCGCGAACTGTTCAGACCAGTCCGACCATCGCAACGCAATAAATCCCTGGCTTGCAGGCTTTATTGAGAGTGATGGCATGGGCTGTGCACTGAGCAAATCCAGAAAATTCCTTCGCCCTTCTCGGAGAGTTGCCATGACCAAGCGCTACAGCGCCCTGCTTACTGCCCTGTTTGCCAGCCTCATGCTGAGCCAGGCACCCGCCCAGGCCAACGGTCTGGACGACATCGTCGCCCGTGGCACCCTCAAGGTCGCCGTGCCCCAGGACTTCCCGCCCTTCGGCTCGGTCGGCCCTGACATGAAGCCCCGCGGCCTGGACATCGACACCGCCAAGCTGCTGGCTGACCAACTCAAGGTCAAGCTGGAACTCACCCCGGTCAACAGCACCAACCGTATTCCCTTCCTCACCACGGGCAAGGTCGACCTGGTGATCTCCAGCCTGGGCAAGAACGCCGAGCGGGAAAAGGTCATCGACTTCTCCAAGGCTTACGCACCGTTCTACCTGGCCGTGTTCGGCCCGCCTGAAGCGGCCATCAGCAGCACCGACGACCTCAAGGGCAAGACCATCAGCGTGACCCGTGGCGCCATTGAAGACATCGAGCTGACCGCCGTGGCACCCAAGGAGGCCACCATCAAGCGCTTCGAAGACAACAACTCCACCATCGCCGCCTACCTCGCCGGCCAAGTCGACCTGATCGCCAGCGGCAACGTAGTGATGGTGGCTATCAGCGAGCGCAGCCCGAAACGCGTGCCCGCGCTGAAAGTGAAACTCAAGGACTCGCCGGTGTACGTGGGCGTGAACAAGAACGAGCCGGCGCTGCTGGAGAAGGTCAACCAGATCCTGGTCGCGGCCAAAGCCGACGGCAGCCTGGAAAAGAACGCTATGCAATGGCTGAAAGAGCCACTGCCCGCCGATCTCTGAAGCGACGGAGCTGACTCATGGCGTATCAATTTGACTTCGTGCCAGTGCTGGCCAATACCGATCTGCTGTTGCGTGGCGCGCTGTTTACCCTTGAGCTGACGGCCATCGGCGCCATCCTCGGTGTAGCCCTGGGCACCGTCGGCGCCGTGGTGCGGGCGTGGAAGATCCAGCCGTTTGCGTGGTGCTTCGGCGTGTATGTCGAGTTGATCCGCAACACGCCGTTCCTGGTGCAGTTGTTCTTCATCTTCTTCGGCCTGCCGTCCCTGGGGCTGAAGATCACCGAGTGGCAAGCCGCCGTGCTGGCAATGGTGATCAACCTGGGCGCCTATTCCACTGAAATCATCCGCGCCGGTATTCAGGCTATTCCGCGCGGACAACTTGAAGCCGCCGCCGCACTGGCCATGACACGCTTCGAAGCTTTCCGCCACGTCGTGCTGCTGCCGGCGCTGGGCAAAGTGTGGCCGGCCCTGAGCAGCCAAATCATCATCGTGATGCTCGGCTCGGCGGTGTGCTCCCAGATCGCCACTGAAGAACTGAGTTTTGCCGCCAACTTTATCCAGTCGCGCAACTTCCGCGCCTTTGAAACCTATGCCCTGACCACGCTGGTGTATCTGTGTATGGCGTTGATGATTCGCCAGTTGCTCAACTGGATCGGCCGCCGCTTCGTGATGAGGAACAGCCGATGAGTGATTTTTCCTTCTGGGACATCGTGCGCAACCTGGCCACGGGCCTGCAATGGACCTTGCTGCTGTCATTGGTGGCCTTTGTCGGCGGCGGTGTGATCGGTTTGCTGGTGATGACGATGCGCATCAGCCGCAAAGCCTTCCCGCGCAACCTTGCGCGCACCTATATCGAACTGTTCCAGGGCACGCCGCTGTTGATGCAACTGTTCCTGGTGTTTTTCGGTATCGCCCTGCTCGGTGTGGATATCTCGCCCTGGCTGGCGGCGGCGATTGCCCTGACATTGTTCACCAGCGCCTATCTCGCCGAAATCTGGCGTGGTTGCGTCGACTCCATCGCCCACGGGCAATGGGAAGCCTCGGCCAGCCTGGCGCTTAACCCGCTGGAGCAACTGCGCTACGTAATCCTGCCCCAGGCGCTGCGGATTGCCGTCGCGCCTACCGTGGGGTTTTCGGTGCAGGTGGTCAAAGGCACCGCCGTCACCTCGATCATCGGCTTCACGGAACTGACCAAGACCGGTGGCATGCTCGCCAACGCTACCTTCGAACCCTTCATGGTCTACGGCCTGGTGGCCCTTGGTTACTTTTTGCTCTGTTACCCCTTGTCCCTCAGTGCGCGCTACCTGGAAAGGAGACTGCATGCCTCTGCTTAGAATTTCCGCCCTGCATAAGTATTACGGCGATCACCATGTACTCAAGGGCATCGACCTGACCGTCGAAGAAGGCCAGGTGGTGGCGATCATCGGCCGCAGCGGTTCGGGCAAATCCACCTTGCTGCGCACCCTCAATGGCTTGGAGTCGATCAACGACGGGGTGATCGAAGTCGATGGCGAATACCTCGACGCCGCCCGCGCCGACCTGCGCAGCCTGCGGCAGAAAGTCGGCATGGTGTTCCAGCAATTCAACCTGTTCCCGCACCTGACCGTCGGCGAAAACGTGATGCTTGCGCCGCAAGTGGTGCAGAAAGTGCCGAAGGCCAAGGCGGCCCAATTAGCCAAGCAAATGCTGGAGCGCGTCGGACTGGGCGAAAAGTTCGACGCCTTCCCCGATCGCCTGTCCGGCGGCCAGCAACAACGCGTGGCGATTGCGCGCGCCCTGGCCATGTCGCCCAAGGTGCTGCTGTGCGACGAAATCACCTCGGCCCTCGACCCGGAACTGGTCAACGAAGTGCTCAGCGTGGTGCGCCAACTGGCCAAGGACGGCATGACCCTGATCATGGTGACCCACGAAATGCGCTTCGCCCGTGAAGTCGGCGACAAGCTGGTGTTCATGCACCAGGGCAAGGTGCATGAAGTAGGCGACCCCAAAGTGTTGTTCGCCAGCCCGCAAACCGCCGAGCTGGCCAACTTCATTGGTTCGACGGAACAGTCGCACTGACCCGTTCGAACTGGCCATGCCCCTCCAGCAGCACCTCTCGACGGACCGAGAGGGCATTGGCCGGCAATTGAACCGCTATTTCTACCTGGGCCGTCAGCCGACGGCCCGTCACCGGCGCACCGCCTGCGCTCGCATACAACGCACGACCCGGTAACAGCTGCCCGTTGGCGGCTTCATCGGGCTGCCACGATACCGGCCTGCCGTCGACCTGAGCCTGCCTCAGGTTCAAGGTAAAACGCCCTTGCCGCCCGAACTGAAAGCCTTGGGCATCGGCGGCGACACCGCTGAAACGCAGCGCCATCGTCGAAGCATTCGTGCAAAGCACGCTCAGGTGCAGCGTACGTGGCGTGTCCAGCGTCACTGTCGCCCGGCCGGAGGTCGCTTGCGAAGGACGAATCACCCCATAGTCGACCCGGGGCTCGCTCAAGGTCATCCGGCAGTTGTCGGCTTGCGCCTGGCTCGCCACAACGGCCACCCACAACAGCCACAGGCTCCTGCGCTTAGCGAACATGGCAGACCACCGGTGCGGTTTCGTAGAGTGTGTCATCGTCAGGCTCTTGCTCAGGATTGACTTGCAGCCGGCAGGATTTGGCGTCCGGCAGTGAAACTGTCAGGGTTTGCGGCCCATCGATATTGCTCAGGAACACCATGCCTTCACCCACTACGCTGGTCACAAAGTTGTTGTCTTCACCGAACACTGCGGCACCTTGAGGCAGTGGTCGGCCCTCTTCGTCCTGGGCTTCAAGCAATAGGCGACGGACTTTCACCACGTCAAAGTTGAGAATATTGACTGAGCCCCGACCGGCAGCGAGCACCTTGGTCCCGTTCTTCAAGTCGACGCGCTTGGGCAGCGACTGGGTCTGCACCTGCAGATGGTTGTTGCTGTAGGCCTGCAGCCCGGGGATCACTGCCTGGCCGCTGAAATCGGTCCATACCGGCCCTTGGGGTGTCGAAACCTTGGCCGCTCCGATATCGCCCACCGAGACAATGCCAAACGTGTCCTGCACCGCATAAGGCGAGAAGGTCACGCCGTGCTCATGGGCCACGATGCCGCCTTGCAGCTGGCCGGAATAATGGGTGTTCGACGGATCACGGTCGACGCCCAAGCTCACGCGGGTATACAGCGGCAAGACGTCCACACGGCCGCGCACGCTTTGCTCTCGCTCTTTCATGTCCCGATCGACACCGACCTCGTAGTTCACATAGTCGTTGACCCGCTCGCTGAGGGCGGTACCGGCATCCAGCCGGTCACCTCGACGACTGACGTAAGTGCTCATACTCCGATCAGTCCCGAGGGGCACCGTGACTTGCAGCCTGACAGACGTGCCCTCGTCCAGCCGATCGTTGCGGCGGCCGCCCCGAATCGGCTCCAGGCCCCGAGGCGCGGTCGCGTCTACCTGAGCGTCGGCGATCAGTGCGACACCCACGCCGTTGAACGTGTTGTTCCACGAGGCAAAGAGGTGATCGTTGGATTGCCCGTCAAATTGCGAGCTACGGGTGAAACCGAGGGAGAAACCACCCAGGGACGGGTCCGCCCAGCTCAAACCGGCCGTGTACTGGCGCTTGAAACGCGCATCGAGGTCGTACCCCCTCGACGCCTGGCCGGCGTCCAGTACCTCCCGGTAACCACGGCTCTGTGCCGAGGCACTCAGGTTGATATCAAGGTTGGCAAATAACGGAATCCCCAAAGACAGCGTGCTCCGCGCACCTCCCACCTCATCTTGAGCATCACGGGACAGGTTATGGCGCACGCCCACGGTCACCTGATGGAAAAACACACTGCTCAGGGATCCGCCTGCCGACTGATATTCGTCGGTACTCAGCAAACCGAAACCCAACGACGAGCGCTGGCCCAACCCCCAGGTGCCGCTGCCCATGGCAACCACAGGGGATTGCTGGTTGTCGAGGGTCGTCTCACGCACCTTACCGAGGGAAAAATAGTACCCCGGCTCCACCGGAGCCCCACCAAGAAAGGACGCAGCGGGCACCACGAAGCTGCGCTTTGCCCCACGCACGTCAATCACGCTCACGTCGAGGTCGCTGGTGCTGTTCAGCAACGGTAAACCGGTCAGCCTGAACGGACCTTCCGGCACCAGGGTGGAGTGGATCAATGCGCCCGACTGACGGACTTCGACGCGTGACTGGCTTTGAGCCAGCCCTTCAACGACGACATTGCTGTCGCCCGCACCGGAGCGCTGCTGGCCATCCGGGAAGAACTGCAAGCCCGTCAGTTGTACCCCGCCGAATATAGGGTTGTTGGTGGAAATCTGCCCCACCTGGAAGGTCGACTGCAACGCCGCGATATCACGCTGGGCATAGGCATTCACCTGTTCGGTGCGCGTCTTGCCATTGTCGGACACATAAAACTGGCGGCTTCGTACAATCCAATTACCCAGGTTGAATCCCGCCTCAGTATAGGCCGACACGAAACGACTTGACCCACTGCGCGCGTGGGTATCGAAACCCAATACGTCGTAGTTGAAGAGCGCGGCCGCGCCACCCTCGGAAAAACTCCCGCCCTCCCACTCCGGCGCACGCAGGGACTGGGTCGGCACTACCAGTGTGACCTCGTCGCTGCTGGGGCGCAGTCGCACCATGGTCGCCGGATATTCCCCAACGAAATCATGGCAGGCCTGGTCAGGGGTGATGCCCTCGCGCAGAACCTTGGACGGGGTAACCAGACCGGCTTTTGCCAGCAACGCAGGGGTGAAGCACAACTGCCCCTGGTAATCGAAACGGGCGTCAACCAACCCCAGCGGCGTGCCATTGACTCGCAGTCCGACCACATGAACACCTTCGCGAAAGCGCGCTGCGCTACGGAAGTATTCAGACACCTGCGGATCAATCCCAAGGGAGGTCAGCGCGGCCAGATCAAAGCCTTCCCCCAACCCAACCGCTGCGCTGCTACCTGGCAGACTCCACAGCGTCGCAAGCCCCAGCAGAATTCTGGAGCGAGCCTGGGAAATAGTGCTCGGCACGCTATTGGCAGAGCGACGGGTATGCCTGATTTTTTTCATAGGCCCGTCAATCCGCCTCAGCCGTAACGGGCGCGCGGTAACTGTCCACCGTAAACCCGTAGACCGTGGCCGGTTGAATCCCCACGGCCACCACGCCCGCCACCGAGCCTTCCGACGCGAGCGTCAGCACTTCGCCCGGCAGGATGTACGTTCGCGGCAACGTTGCAACGCTTGCCTGCGGATGCAGTTGTACTTCCATCCCCAAGCGCACGACGTAAGGGCTGTTGTTGTGGACCCGCAACTGATCCCCTTCACGCTTCCATGTCAGCAACTGCCAGGGCGCGTCATGCCTGGCCAAGCCTTTGGGGTGCAGGATCAATGGCAGGCTCTGGCGCAGGGTGATACCAATGGTCGCACCGCCAGGCGCACGTGCCTCGGGGATGCCTTCAAAGGAAACTCGTTTCAGGCGTTGGGTCTTGAGCGGTTTCTTCGTGGTACTGATGAAGCGAACCAGTTGAGTGTCGCCCGCCTCCACCCGCGTAATCGGAGGCGTCACGATCAACAAGGGTTCGAGGTCTTCCGGTATGTTTTGTATGACTGAATGAAGTAACGCAGGGCGGGGGTCCGTGTTTTTAACATTAAGTGTCGCCTCACCTTCTTCTTCATTCAGTATGACAACGGTTGTCTCGGGCTGCATTCCGTCCGCGACTGCCATACCGCACAAAAAAAGGCAAAAGCTTATATAGCGCAGCAACGACGTCACGATTATTGATAGAACATTCACCGATTTTCCCCACAGCCATAAAGTTGAACACCCACAAACGCACACGCTAAAACAGCCGACACTTAACAAAGGCAAGTAAGTGCCTTTGCGTTTATGTCGGCTATTAATGACGTACTTAGATGTAATCCACTGACAGACTGGTGCGACCATCCAGCGTTACATCACGGGTCAGGTCCAAATCCTGCGTGCGGTTGATAACGGCTTTCACTTCAAGCGTGCCTGTAAGACTGTTAACGAATGCCGGCACCACAGTGGTGCCGCTACGCCATGAATACTGGGAAGGCGATTGGGCGACTTTACCGTCACTGTTCTGCCAGGCCGCCCCCTGACTGCTGCGCATGATAGGGGTCAGGGTCCCGCTGGAAGATTGCAGGTTTTTGAGAGTTACGGAGTACCCACCGGTACGCTTGCTATTGGCAAGGCCCAGGCCATAGTTCTGAGCCTCGGTGAACCCGGCACCGAGGATGCCTGTCACCTTGCTGGCGGATTGCAGGTCGCTCAGCATCACTCGAAACTGCGCCGGTGCTTGGCCGCAACTGATGTTCAAGCCCACGGTTTTTGCTGCAAGAGGCGTGAACTGCGTCGGCGACAAGCTTGAGGCGGGAATTGTCTGGTAATCGACGATGCCGCCACCGGCGAGGCTAAGGTTGCACGCCACCGGTTTGATAGTCCCTCGTACAATCAGTTCAGCAACATTCGTTGCATGAGCCCCGATACTGGCGGCCAAGCAAAGAGCACCCACTGTCACACCAAGCATTTTTTTCATATTCAACCTGTCATCTCTAATGAGTAGGTGCATTTACGACGGCCGAAAATTCCGAGCCTAAATAAATAACACCACGGCGTAATTGCCGGATGACAGTCTGTCGTTTTTGTACCTGACTAAAGAATCAGATTAGGCATCAGTCATTGTGGGAACTGTAAAAACAAATAGTGAGCCAAGCCGAATGACTAAGTAGGCGCAAATACAAAACCAACAAGCTATTAATCGCTTCCTTGTAGGCAAAATCACAAACAGTATAAAAACAACAAAATGTTAATAACTCCTACAAAGATAAATCCCCGTTCTCTTTGAACTTAGAAAACCGCCCTACATTTCCCACAAGAATTCCTCACAGACACCTGCAGGAAAATTACCGAAGCGGTACGCGTTGGCACCAAAGGTCGATCGTGGCACGATGGCTGGGTTATCGACCGAGACCCCCTTACCATGCCGCAATCCCAAGCCAAGAATCTGTCCCTGATCGCCGCCATCGACCTGGGCTCCAACAGCTTTCACATGGTCGTGGCCAAGGCCCAGAACGGCGAAATCCGCATCCTTGAGCGGCTCGGCGAGAAAGTGCAACTGGCTGCCGGCATCGACGACGAGCGTCAGCTCAACGAAGAATCCATGCAGCGCGGGCTCGACTGCCTCAAGCGATTTGCCCAGTTGATCAACGGCATGCCCTTGGGTGCCGTGCGAATCGTCGGCACCAACGCGTTGCGTGAAGCCCGCAACCGTGGCGATTTCATCCGCCGCGCCGAGGAGATCCTTGGGCATCCGGTCGAAGTCATCTCCGGCCGAGAAGAGGCGCGTCTCATCTATCTAGGCGTGTCCCATACCTTGGCCGACACCCCCGGCAAACGCCTGGTCGCCGACATCGGCGGCGGCAGTACCGAATTCATCATTGGCCAACGCTTCGAACCGTTGCTGCGCGAAAGCCTGCAAATGGGGTGCGTCAGCTACACCCAGCGCTATTTCAAGGACGGCAAGATTACCCCGGCGCGCTATGCCCAGGCCTATACGGCGGCGCGGCTGGAGATCATGAGCATCGAGCACGCCTTGCACCGCCTGACCTGGGATGAAGCCATCGGCTCGTCCGGCACCATCCGCGCGATCGGCCTGGCCCTGAAAGCCGGCGGCCACGGCACTGGCGAAGTGAATGCCGAAGGCCTGGCGTGGCTCAAGCGCAAGCTGTTCAAGCTGGGGGATGCCGAGAAAATCGACTTTGACGGCATCAAGCCCGATCGTCGCACCATCTTCCCGGCCGGCCTGGCGATTCTCGAAGCGATCTTCGACGCCCTTGAGCTGCAACGCATGGACCACTGTGACGGCGCCCTGCGCGAAGGTGTGCTCTATGATCTGCTAGGCCGCCACCACCATGAAGACGTGCGTGAGCGCACGCTCACTTCGTTGATGGAGCGTTATCACGTCGACCTGCAACAGGCCGCCCGTGTGGAGCGCAAAGCCCTGCACGCCTTCGACCAGGTGGCCGAAGACTGGGACCTGGAAGACGGCGTATGGCGCGAGCTGCTGGGCTGGGCCGCCAAGGTGCATGAAGTGGGCCTGGATATCGCCCACTACCATTACCACAAGCACGGCGCTTACCTGATCGAGCACTCGGACCTGGCCGGCTTCTCCCGCGAAGACCAGCAAATGCTCGCCCTGCTGGTGCGCGGCCATCGCCGTAACATCCCCAAGGACAAATTCGCTGAATTCGGTGACGAAGGCATCAAGCTGATCCGCCTGTGCGTGCTGCTGCGCTTTGCGATCCTGTTCCACCATATTCGTGGTACCCAAGAAATGCCCCAAGTGACCCTGCGTGCCAACGGCGACAGCCTGGACGTGGTGTTCCCGAAAGGCTGGCTGGATGAAAACCAACTGACCCAGGCGGATTTTGGTCAGGAAGCCGAGTGGCTGACGCGGGTGGGGTTCAACCTGAACCTGCGCTGACCCGATCTAGACAACACCATACAACCAATGTGGAAGGGGGCTTGCTCCCGATTACGGTGGTTCAGTCAACGTATCCAGTGACTGACATACCGCAATCGGGAGCAGGCCCCTTCACACATTGGCCCGCGCAAAAACACCTTGCCCCTCCCGTTAGCCACTCATGCAGACCTGTCAGATATGACAGTTGTGCATATCTGCTGATCAATCTTTACTCCCGCTCACCCCTCTCGCGTAACAGGCAGTAACGCAGAGCACCCGTAGACCGCATCACCCCAAGGAAGGACTCACTATGAAATTATCGGCTATCACCCTTCTGGGCTTAGGCCTCTATGCGACAGGCCTGAGTGTCGCCCATGCAGCCACATGGACGCCTTTCGCCGTAACCGTAGGTGCGCAATGCGCGCCGATCGACATCAATGATAGCGGCATCACCGTGGGCAACTGCACGCCGGCCAGCACTACCGCCAACGATATTCCGTGGGTGGCCGTCGGTAGCGGATCCCAGGTCGCGCTCCCGCCCCTGGCGACCGGCCAACCGTGCCGCGTTTGGGCAGTGTCCAACACCGGGAAAGTAGTGGGCGATTGCAGGGACGCCAGCAACTCGCATTTCGGGACGACCTGGGAAGCCACGTCCCCCAGTACCGCGCCCACCAAACTGAACCCGCTGCCTTCCACGTGGTTAATTCCGCTGCTACGCCCCCAAGATGTCGCCACCGAAGGCGTTGCGATCAATGACCAAGGCGACGTGGCGGGGTCAAGCTATAACGCCGATAGCCGGGGTACCGTGGTGTTTTATGCGACCGGTAGCAGCACCCCGGAACGCGTGTCCGACTGGGGCGATAATTGCACCGTCGCGGACCTCAACCTGCCCGCCACCGGCACCCCCCAAATCGCGCTCAATTGCCCGAACAATGCCGGTAACACCACCGCACGAGTCGCGGAAAAAACCGGATCGTTCTATACCCTGACCAACCTGCCCCTGCCCCCTGGCGCCACTAACTGCATAGTCAACAGTGCCACTAAGGCCTCAAGCTTCGTCGGCACATGCCTCTATCCAAACTCGGCGGTGAATGTGGCGAAAAGTGCATTCTGGAGCAGCAAAACTGCCACCCCCTTGGTGCTGACCTTATCCTCGGGGTCTAAAAACATGGTTATCAATATCAACGAGATAGGCCAGGTATTGGTCTCCCAGAACACCGCCGATGGACGAAACCAGTACATGACCTGGCTACCCTCAACACTTCCCATCCCGATCATCACATTCATTCTTTTTCCGAGTGGAAGCGTATGGGGCGAAGCCGGTGCAATCGTCGGCGGTAATGTCGTTGGGCTGAATATCCTCACCAACGACCAATACTCACTGGGTTGCACCTGGACGCAGACGACGGGAAGCGTGTGCCTGCCGTCGATTGGCGGAGGCAAAAACAACCGGGTGACGGCTATCTCCAAAAACGGCGCGCATATGGCCGGTGTGGTCATGGATGCCACGCAAACCGCTATTGCTGTAACGGCGACGCTTCCGTGAAAAGCGGGGGATGCATGGCGTGTAAAGACTGAACAGGGTTAGCGCTATGACGCCAGCACTGCTGCGTATTGGCGGCAGTCCGTGAAAACTGACCTGGGTAATGGTTATGCCGCTGCTTGTACTAAGGAAGGAGTTGCACTCATGAAATTCAAAATGGTTGTCAGTGGGTTCCTGTGTATGTGGGCCGTTAGCCAAGTAATGATGCCAAAACCCGCTGAGGCTGGAACTTGGGTAAACGGAACTTATTACCTAGGAGGTTCATATCCAAATAATTGGAGGCTTTTGGAAGAGTTATTCGAACGCAAAGAAAAACCCACCGAGCGAACAGGAGCCGGGTCCCCTGCAGAGAAAAATGCCCCTAATCCTGCCGTTTGCAAAGGTGGCTACCGATGGGGGCGCGTGAGTCCTGGCGATGTAATAACAAAGATTTATTGCTAATGCCTTAACCGAAACACATCGAAAACCAATGTGGGAGCAAACCCCCTCCCACATTTTTTTGACCGCGTTGGGTTTTAATTCACGGTGAGAATCGGGCTACCCAACTTCTCCAACAACGTCGCCTGCGCACTGCGCGGGTTCTGGTTGCCGGTCGGCGTGTTGCGCACATAGCGGCCGTCCGACTGCAGGCTCCAGCTGTGGGTGTTGTCGGTGAGGTAGCTTTCCAGCTCTTTCTTGACCCGCATGATCAGCTTCTTGCCTTCCACCGGGAAGCACGTCTCGACACGCTTATCGAGGTTGCGCTCCATCCAATCGGCACTGGAGAGGAACATCTGCTCTTCACCGCCGTTGAGGAAGTAGAACACCCGCGTGTGCTCCAGGAAGCGGCCGATGATCGAGCGCACATGAATGTTGTGCGACACCCCGACAATGCCAGGGCGCAGGCAACACATGCCACGCACCACCAGGTCGATGCGCACGCCGGACTGGCTGGCCTTGTACAGCGCGCGGATGATCTTCGGATCCGTCAGCGAGTTGAACTTGGCGATAATGTGCGCCGGCTTGCCGTCGAGGGCGAACTGGGTCTCGCGGGCAATCATGTCGAGCATGCCCTTCTTGAGGGTGAACGGCGCGTGCAGCAGCTTCTTCATGCGCAAGGTCTTGCCCATGCCGATCAACTGGCTGAACAGTTTGCCGACGTCTTCGCACAAGGCATCGTCGGAGGTCAGCAGGCTGTAGTCGGTGTAGAGCTTGGCGTTGCCGGCGTGGTAGTTACCGGTGCCCAAGTGGGCGTAGCGCACGATCTCACCGGCCTCACGGCGCAGGATCAGCATCATCTTGGCGTGGGTCTTGAAACCCACCACGCCGTAGATCACCACCGCACCCGCCGCTTGCAGACGACTGGCCAGCTGCAGGTTGGATTCCTCATCGAAGCGCGCACGCAGCTCAATCACCGCCGTGACTTCCTTGCCGTTACGCGCGGCGTCGACCAGGGCATCGACGATTTCCGAGTTGGCGCCGGAGCGGTACAGGGTCTGGCGTACGGCCAGGACATGCGGGTCCTTGGCGGCCTGGCGCAGCAGGTCGACCACCGGTGTGAAGGACTCGAACGGGTGCAGCAACAGGATGTCCTGCTTGCTCACCACACTGAAAATGTTCTCGCTGTTCTGCAGCAGTTTCGGGATCTGCGGGGTGAACGGCGTGTATTGCAGCTCCGGGTGGCTGTCCAGGCCAGTGATGCTGAACAGGCGCGTCAGGTTGACCGGACCATTGACCTGGTACAGCTCGGATTCGGCCAGGTTGAACTGTTTGAGCAGGTAGTCCGACAGGTGTTTCGGGCAGGTATCCGCTACTTCAAGCCGCACCGCATCACCGTAGCGCCGCGAGAACAACTCGCCGCGCAGGGCACGGGCCAAGTCTTCGACATCTTCGGAGTCCAGTGCCAGGTCGGCGTTACGGGTCAGGCGGAACTGGTAGCAGCCCTTGACCTTCATGCCCTGGAACAGGTCATCGGCGTGGGCATGGATCATCGACGAGAGGAATACATAGTTATCGCCAGCCCCCCCCACCTCTTCCGGTACCTTGATGATGCGTGGCAACAGGCGAGGGGCCGGGATGATGGCAAGGCCAGAATCGCGACCGAAGGCGTCGATACCTTCCAGCTCGACGATGAAGTTGAGGCTCTTGTTCACCAGCAATGGGAACGGGTGCGTCGGGTCGAGGCCGATCGGGGTGATGATCGGCGAGATCTCGTCACGGAAGTAACGGCGCACCCAGGTCTTGATCTTGGTGGTCCAGTGACGACGACGGATGAAGCGGACCTGATGTTTTTCCAGTTCCGGCAATAGGATATCGTTGAGGATCGCATATTGGCGGTCCACATGACCGTGCACCAACTCGCTGATACGTGCCAGGGCCTGATGCGGCTGCAGGCCGTCGGCGCCGGCTTGCTCGCGGGCGAAGGTGATCTGCTTCTTGAGGCCGGCGACACGGATTTCGAAGAATTCATCCAGGTTGCTGGAGAAGATCAGCAGGAATTTGAGCCGCTCCAGCAGCGGATAGGACTCGTCCAGCGCCTGCTCCAGCACGCGGATGTTGAATTGCAGTTGTGACAGCTCACGGTGGATGTACAGGCTGCTGTCATCCAGGTTGGTCACGGCGACCACCGGGGCCGGCACGGGCGGTTCGGCCACCACGGCAGGCGCGGCGGGCTCATGCTCCGGCGGGGTCTCGGTGACTTGTTCAACCACCGGGTGAGCGTCTTTTACGGCAACTTCTGAGAGTCCTTCGGTATTCATCGAATGTTCCTGTGAGGGCTATTGTTGCTCTCTAAGCAATTGGGCGGCGCGGGCGGCGAAGTAGGTCAGAATGCCATCAGCCCCGGCGCGTTTAAAGGCTGTCAGGGATTCAAGGATCACCCCTTCACTCAGCCATCCATTCTGTATTGCAGCCATGTGCATCGCGTACTCGCCGCTGACCTGATAGACAAACGTCGGCACCTTGAATTCTTCTTTGACCCGATAAAGGATGTCCAGGTACGGCATCCCCGGCTTGACCATCACCATGTCAGCGCCTTCGGCCAGGTCGGCCGCTACTTCGTGCAGGGCTTCATGGCTGTTGGCCGGGTCCATCTGGTACGAAGCCTTGTTGGCCTTGCCCAGGTTCAGCGCCGAACCCACCGCGTCGCGGAACGGGCCGTAATAGGCGCTGGCGTACTTGGCCGAGTAGGCCATGATCCGCACATTGACGTGACCCGCCAGCTCCAGGGCTTCGCGAATCGCCTGGATGCGACCGTCCATCATGTCCGACGGCGCAACCACCTGGGCACCTGCCGCTGCGTGGGACAAGGCCTGCTTGACCAGTGCATCGACGGTGATGTCGTTCTGAACATAGCCGTCTTCGTCAAGAATGCCATCCTGACCGTGGGTGGTGAACGGGTCCAGCGCCACGTCAGTGATCACCCCAAGCTCCGGGAAACGCTCGCGCAAGGCGCGGGTGGCACGCTGGGCGATCCCTTCCGGGTTCCAGGCTTCGGCAGCATCCAGGGACTTGAGTTCAGAAGGCGTGACCGGGAACAGCGCCAATGCAGGAATTCCCAGCTCGACCCAACCGGCGGCCTCTTCAAGCAGCAGATCAATGGTCAAACGCTCCACACCGGGCATCGATGCCACCGCTTCCCGACGATTTTCTCCGTCCAGTACAAAGACCGGCAGGATCAGATCGTTGCTCGTCAGTACGTTTTCCCGCACCAGGCGGCGAGAGAAATCATCACGACGATTGCGACGCAGACGGGTGGCGGGGAACAGGCGATTGGCAGGGGTAAAGCTCACGACAGACTCCTGAGCCCGGGTTTACGGGCGAGCGTTGCAGTTATAAGCGGCCATTATGACGAAGGTATGACAGTTGTGCTTAAGGATGCGACCTGAAGTCGCATTCGTCACTTCTGTAGGAATTGTTCACTTCGTGACACATCTCGATACTTTCATGAATCTTCGTGAAGGCGTAGGCTGCGCGTTCATTTCGCCAGCACCCCAGACCATGCTTCAACAATTTCTGCATGACTTCGGCTACTTTGCGCTCTTCCTGGGCACCTTCTTTGAAGGCGAGACCATTCTGGTTCTCGCGGGCTTCCTGGCGTTCCGTGGCTACATGGATATCAACCTGGTGGTGGTGGTTGCCTTTTTCGGCAGCTACGCCGGCGATCAGCTTTGGTATTACATGGGCCGCAAGCACGGCCGTAAGCTGTTGGCGCGCAAGCCGCGCTGGCAATTGATGGGTGACAAGGCTCTGGAGCACATCCGCCGGCACCCGGATATCTGGGTGTTGAGCTTCCGCTTCGTCTACGGATTGCGCACGGTCATGCCGGTGGCGATCGGCCTTTCTGGCTATCCGCCATTGCGCTACCTGATCCTCAACGGTATTGGCGCCGCGATCTGGGCTTTGGCCTTAGGCGCTGCGGCCTATCACTTCGGGGCAGTGCTGGAAGGCATGCTGGGCAGCATCAAGAAATACGAGCTGTGGGTATTGGGCGCGTTGCTGCTACTGGGCTTCGGCCTGTGGCTGCGCCGCCGTATCAAGAATGCGCGCATTGCCCGCGAGGCCTGTGCCAAGGCCCGGCTCGCCGCCGAGCCGGTCCCAGTCGAAACGCCTAAGACACCAGTCGAGTAAACCGGCTTCTGCAGCAGTAGAGGCCAATCACGCTGAGCAGGCTGTAGCTCAGCAGGCCCAGCCAGCCCAGGTGGCTGGCTGGCCATAGCCCGACCAGCGGCGCCAGCCAGACCAGCGGCACATTCAGCACCAGCCGTAAAAGCTCGGCCTTCAGCGCCCATGGGCGATTCTCCAGGGCCACGCCCAAGGTAAACAACCCCAGCGCCATGGCACTCCAGCCCAGGACCAGCGCAGCCGTGGGCAGCCCTTCGCCGACGTTCATCAAATAGCTGCCAAAGCCCACATACGCCGCAAATTGCAGGGCGATATAGATCTGCTGACGTCCATCCAGCGGCACCTCGAATTTACGGAACTGCGCCAGGTCATGCTTGGCCAACGGGTACTTGGCCTTCACGTCCGCCGGGCGCCAGCCAGTGCGCATGAACCAGATACGCAACTTGTCCCACCCACGCTCGGTACGCCGCGCATCACTCCACAACTGCGCATAAAACTGCAGGTTGGCCCACAGTGGATTCCAGCTGGCCAAGGGCGTGGTCACGCCGAAGATCACCGGTTCGTTGTCGTCTTCTTCCTGGAAGGTGCCGAACAGCCGGTCCCAAAAAATGAACACCCCGCCGTAGTTGCGATCCATGTAGAGAGCGTTCTGTGCATGGTGGGCCCGATGATTGGACGGCGTGACGAAAAACCACTCATACCAGCCGAGCTTCGGCACATGCCGGGTGTGTACCCAGAATTGATAGAGCAAATTGAGCGATGCCACGCTGATAAACACCACCAATGGCACGCCGAGTACGGCCAGGGGCAGGTAGAAGACCCAGCTCAGCAGGAAACCGGTGCTGGTCTGGCGCAGGGCGGTGCTGAGGTTGTAGTCCTCGCTCTGGTGATGCACCGAGTGCGCGGCCCACAGGATGTTGCGTTCGTGGCCCATGCGATGCAGCCAGTAGTAGCAGAAGTCGTAGAACACGAAGGCGAACACCCAGGTCCAGACACTCTGGGCCGGCAGATCGATCACGGCGAGGTGCTTGAGGGCGAACGCGTAGGTCAACAGCCCCACGCCCTTGGTCAGCAGCCCCGTGGTGGTCGAGAGCACGCCGGTGCTGAGGCTATTGATGGCATCCGCCACCCGGTAGTTGCGCTCGCCGCGCCAGCGGTCGGCAAGCAGCTCTACCACGATCAAGGCGATGAAAAACGGTACCGCGTAAGGCACGAAGTCCATGGTCTGGTCCGGTCTATTTTTGTTACATCAAGATTAGGTGCAGCGACGCGAGATCCCATTGGCAACAGATGACAAATTAGTAGACATTTAACGCCAAGACCCCAGGAGAAATGCCCATGAGCAAAAAGATTGCAGTGATCCTTTCCGGCTGCGGCGTGTATGACGGCGCAGAGATCCAAGAAAGCGTGATCACCTTGCTGCGCCTGGACCAGCGCGGCGCTCAAGTCCAATGTTTTGCCCCGAACATCGCGCAACTGCACGTGATCAACCACCTCACCGGCGAAGAAATGCCCGAGTCACGCAACGTACTGGTGGAGTCGGCCCGAATTGCCCGCGGTGATGTGAAAGACATCCGCGAAGCCAATGCCGAAGACTTCGACGCGCTGATCGTGCCCGGCGGGTTTGGTGCGGCGAAGAACCTGTCGAACTTCGCCGTGGAAGGCGCCGGCTGCAGCGTCAACCCGCAGGTGTTGGAGCTGGCCGAGGCCTTTGCCGAAGCCGGCAAGCCTGTGGGGCTGATCTGTATCTCACCGGCCCTGGCGGCGAAGATCTATGGCCCGGGCGTGACCTGCACCATCGGCAACTGTGCCGACACGGCTGCCGCACTGGACAAAATGGGCGCCACCCACCAGGAGTGCACGGTGGAAGATATCGTCGAGGACAAGGCGCGCAAGCTGGTGAGCACGCCGGCCTATATGCTCGGCAAAAACATCAGTGAGGTCGCTTCGGGGATCAACAAGCTGGTGGACCGGGTGTTGGAACTCACCCACGAAAACGACTGACGAGCAGCCAATCATTCAACTGTGGTGCGCGGGCTCCCCTACCGAGGTCAAGCCGGACGCATCAACTTAGTGAGAATGCGGTCCAGAGCATTGGCAAAGGCCTGCTTTTCCTTCTCGCCATGGGGCGGTGGACCACCGCCCATTTGGCCCTGTTCACGCAGGTCAGTGAACAGGTTACGCACCGCCAGGCGTTCGCTCATGTTCGCCGGGCTGAACTCCTTACCCCGTGGATCGAGGGCGGTGACGCCCTTTTTCACCAGGCGGTCGGCCAGCGGCACGTCGCTGCAGATCACCAACTCGCCAGGCACCGCGTGCTCTACAAGGTAGTCATCCGCTGCATCCGGGCCGCTGGGCACTACGATCAGCTTCACACACGAAAAGCTCGGCTTGATCTGGCTCTGACCGGCCACCAGCACGACCTCGAACTGGCGCTTGAGGGCGAACTTCACTACCTGGTCCTTGGCTGCACGAGGGCAGGCATCGGCATCGATCCACACCCGCATGTCAGGCCGCCACTCGGCGCTTCTCGGCCACTCGGCTGCGGCCATACAACACCACGATCGCCAGGATCGCCACAGCCTGCGCACTCAGCGAGTATGCATCGGCGTGGATGCCCAGCCAGTCGAAGTCAAAGAACGCCACCGGGCGAGTACCGAAGATGCCGGCTTCCTGCAACGCCTTCACGCCATGCCCCGCAAATACTACCGACAGCGCGCACAGCAACGCCGCGTTGATGCCGAAGAACAGCGCCAGCGGCAACTTCGCCGAACCACGCAGGATCACCCACGCCAGGCCCACCAGCAGCACCAGCGCCGTCGCACCACCCGCCAGCACGGCGTTGTGTCCAGCCGGGCCGGCTTGCAGCCACAGGGTTTCGTAGAACAGGATCACTTCGAACAGCTCGCGGTACACCGAGAAGAACGCCAGCATCGCGAAGCCGAAACGCCCGCCGCCGCCTACCAGGCTGCTCTTGATGTAGTCCTGCCAGGCGGCGGCGTGGCGGCGGTCGTGCATCCACACGCCGAGCCACAGCACCATCACACTGGCAAACAGCGCCGTGCAGCCTTCAAGCAACTCGCGCTGGGCGCCACTCACGTCAATCACATACGCGGCCAATGCCCAGGTCGCCAGACCCGCCAACAGCGCCAGCCCCCAACCCACGTTGACGCTGCGCACCGCCGACTGCTGGCCGGTGTTACGCAGGAACGCGAGGATCGCCGCCAGCACCAGAATGGCTTCCAGGCCTTCGCGCAGCAGGATCAGCAAGCCGGAGATGTAGCTCAGCGACCAACTCAGGCCATCACTGCCCAGCAAGCCGGCGGACTCGGTGAGTTTGCCCTTGGCCACATCCAGGCGTTGCTGCACCTGCTCCACCGGCAAACCGTCCTGCAACGACTGCCGGTAGGCCATCAGCGCCTTTTCGGTGTCCTTGCGCACGTTGGCGTCGACGTTATCCAGCGAGCTTTCCACCAGCTCAAAGCCTTCCAGGTACGCGGCTACCGACAGGTCGTAGGCTTGTTCGTGGTCGCCGTTGCGGAATGCGGCCAGGCTCTTGTCCAGGGTGGTGGCGGTGTAATCGAGCAACTGCGCCGGGCCACGCTTGACCTGCGGCGGTTGCGCACGCTGGGCGCGGAACGTCGCGGCAGCAGCAGGGCCACTCGCGGCCAGTACTTCATTGGGGGTCTGGCGTGCCAGGTCCGCAAGGTTGAACGGTTGCTCGCTTTTCGCGGCGGCCGGGTCTGCGGTGAAGCCGGCGATATACGTGGCCAGGTCCCAGCGCTGGCGGTCGTCCAGTTGGTCGGAGAAGGACGGCATGTCGGTGCCTTCAACGCCCAGACCGAGGGTGTTGTAGACCGCATAGAGGCTCAGGCGGTCCAGGCGCACAGGGTCACGCAGATTGGCCGGTGGCGGCGTCATACCGACGCTGGCCGGGCCATCACCGGCCCCCGTCGTGCCGTGGCACACCGAGCAATGCTGGGCGTAGAGCGGCTCGCCGCGCGTTGGATCAGGGGTGATCGCCGGGGCTTGGCTGACCTCATAAGCCACGGCCAGTTGAGCGCCCAATTGACGGGCTTGCCGGGCGACTGTCGCACCGTCCTGACGGGCAGTGACAGCCGCTAACAGTTCATCGACGCCTTTGACCAACGCAGCGCGCTCCGGCCGCTGAGGGAGTTCTGCCACCAGGCCTTGCAGCACCCCGAGAAACTCAAGCTGTTCGCGGTATTCGGATTCATCGATCACCTTGCCCGCCTCCACCGTCGGTGGATAGTCAGCGCCAATGTAGTCCAGCAAATGCAGGGCTTGTGGGGCGCCCTCGGCAGTCGCGGCCAACAGGTTGAAGCTGCACGACATCAACGCCGGCAACAGTAGCCAGACGAGAAAACGGAAGGGGGCAGTCATGAACGAATCTCAAATGGAAATACGAAGTAACACATTGTTAGGCTTTAACGGGTTTGACTCAAGGCGTAAGTGATTTGGCGTTTTTAGAGATGGGCACTATCACATCGAGTGGCAGGCGACAGGAGATGATCTCGGCGTTTACCGCACGCAACACAAATCAAATGTGGGCGCTGGCTCGCCTGCGATGCAGACACCCCCGTGTTTCAGAAACACCGAGGTGATGCTATCGCCGGCAAGCCAGCGCCCACATGTTTGATCCGGTTTCGTCAGTTATGCCGTTGCGCGGTGCAGGCTGGCGAGAAAGCCCGCCGCCCCCACAAACAACCCCGCAAACGTACGGTTCAGACGTTTCTGTTGCTTAGGCGTACGCAGCAGGCGCAACACCTTCGACGCCAACCCCGTATAACCCGCCATCACCACCATATCGACGCAGATCATCGTCGCCCCCAGGATCAGGTACTGGATCAGCAGCGGCGCCTGCGGGTTCACGAACTGCGGCAGTACCGCCAGCATGAACACCAGGGCCTTGGGGTTGCTGGCATTCACCAGAAAGCCGCGGAACATCATCGCCATCGGCTTGCCGATCGGGCGCACGGCCGCTTCATCGGTCATGTCCATGGGCAAAGCGCGCCATTGCTTGATGGCCAAGTACACCAGGTACGCCACGCCAAACCATTTGATCGCATAGAAGGCGGTGGAAGACGTCGCCAGAATGGCACCCAGGCCGCAAGCAACGACGGCAATCTGCATCGCCAGGCCCAGTTGCAGGCCGATGGCGTTCCAGTAACCACGCAGGAAACCGTATTGCAGGCCGCTGGACATCGAGGCGATGGCGCCAGCGCCAGGAGAAAGGGAGATGATCCAACTGGCCAGGAAAAAGGCCAGCCACGTATCGAGTGCCATTGCACACCTCGGAAGGGAGTTCGCTGTTGTGCCTTAAGCTAACTCCGCCGACCAAAGGCTGGCTATAGATTTTTACAAGGTGTGAATGCTAGCGGTCGCCCGGAAACACGTGGGTACCTGGCCACCGCCGAACAGAACGCTGGAAAAACAGACTGTTGGGCACTTGCACCATCGCGCTGTCAGTACCCGCCTCTGCCACTTCGATCAACGTGGTGTAGAGCAGATTGATCGCCACGACACGACCCTTCACCCCCGGTTTGTCGACGGTATCCACCAATTCGACGATATCGCCCAGGCGAAACGGCCCGACAGTGAAGATCAGAATGGCGCACAGCAGGTTGGACAGTACCGACCACATGGCGAAGAACGCCACCGCGGCGACCGCGACAAACCCCGACAGCGCCGTCCACAACACCGTGGCAGACACACCCAGGCGGCCCAGCACAAAAATCAACGCACTGCCCATGATCAGCCAGCGCAGGCCCCCGCGCAGCGGCATCAGCAGTTGCGGCGGAAACGGGTAGCGCTCACCCAAGCGAGTGAGGCCCTTGGCGACAAAGCGCTGGGCGAGGTAGCCGGCCAGCAGGATCAGCAGGATTTGCACGCCGACCCAGACGGGTTCGACCCACTGCGTCGGTATTGGCAGTTGCAACGCTTCCATCAGGACAGCGCCTCCAGCTCCGCTTGCAGGGTTTCGAGCAGTTCGAGGGCTTCCATCCAGGTTTCCTCCAGTTGCCCTTCGCGTACCTTGAGCTTGGCCTGTTCAGCCAGCAGGTCGCGCAACTCGTCCTTGCGGGCAGCCTCGTAGACGGCGCTGTCGCCCAGGCTGGTCTCGATCTTGGCCAGGCGCTCGTGCACCTTGCCCAACTCGGCTTCCAGCTTGTCGGCTTCACGCTTGTGCGGCGCCAATTGTTGGCGTAACGCAGCGGCAGCCTGACGTTGGGCTTTCTTGTCGGTCTTGTCGGGGTTGACCGGGGTATTGCTGACCGGCGCGTTGCGCAGGCGGTAATCCGTCAGCCAGCGCGCGTAGTCGTCCAGGTCACCGTCGAACTCTTCGACTTTACCGTCCGCCACCAGCAGGAAGTTGTCCGTGGTGCTCTTGAGCAAGTGGCGATCGTGAGACACCACCAGTACCGCACCGCTGAATTCCTGGAGGGCCATGGTCAGCGCCAGGCGCATTTCCAGGTCCAGGTGGTTGGTCGGTTCGTCGAGCAGCAACAGGTTCGGACGGTCCCAGGCGATCAATGCCAGGGCCAGGCGGGCTTTTTCGCCGCCGGAGAAGTTCAGCACTGGTTCGTCGATGCGCGCACCACGGAAGTCGAACCCCCCGAGGAAATCGCGCAGCGTCTGCTCGCGCTCGGTCGGCGCCAGACGCTGCAGGTGCAGCAACGGGCTAGCCTTGGAATCGAGAGAATCCAGCTGATGCTGGGCGAAGTAGCCCACCACCGTATTCTCGCCACGGGTCAGGCGGCCGGCCAGAGGCGAAAGCTCGCCCGACAGGTTCTTGATCAGTGTCGATTTACCCGCACCGTTGGGGCCGAGCAAACCGATGCGCGCACCCGGCGTGAGCTGCAGCTTCACTTTTTCCAGGATGGTTTTGTCGCCATAACCCAGGCGTGCATCGGAAAGATCCAGCAGCGGGCTGGAGATCTTCACCGACTCGCGGAACACGAAGTCGAACGGCGAATCGACGTGCGCCGCCGACAGTTCCTCCATGCGCTCCAGCGCCTTGATCCGGCTCTGGGCCTGGCGGGCCTTGGTGGCCTGGGCCTTGAAGCGGGCGATGTAGCTTTCCATGTGCGCGCGCTGCGCCTGCTGCTTCTCGTAGGCCTGTTGTTGCTGGGCCAAGCGTTCGGCGCGAGCACGTTCGAACGCGGTGTAGCCGCCACGGTAGAGCGTGATTTTCTTTTGTTCGACGTGGGCAATGTTGTCGACCACGGCGTCGAGAAAATCCCGGTCGTGGGAGATCAGCAGCAAGGTGCCCTGATAATTCTTGAGGAAGTCTTCCAGCCACAGGATCGCATCGAGGTCCAAGTGGTTGGTCGGTTCGTCGAGCAGCAACAGGTCCGAAGGGCACATCAGCGCCTGTGCAAGGTTCAAGCGCATGCGCCAGCCGCCAGAGAAGTCGGCGACCGGGCGGTCCATCTGTTCGTTGGTAAAACCAAGGCCGGCGAGCATCTTGCGGGCGCGGGCGTCGGCGGTGTAGCCGTCGGCGCTGTCCAACTCGGAATGCAGGCGAGCCTGGGCGGCGCCGTCCTGGGCTTTCTCGGCCTCGGCCAGGTCGTGTTGCACCTGGCGCAGGCGCAGGTCGCCATCGAGCACGTAGTCGATCGCGATGCGGTCCAGGGTGTCGATCTCCTGGCGCATATGGGCGATGCGCCAGTCGGCGGGCAGCAAGCAGTCCCCGGAATCCGGGGTCAGCTCACCCAGCAGCAGGGCGAACAACGTGGATTTGCCGGCGCCGTTGGCACCGATCAGGCCGGCTTTGTGACCGGCGTGCAGGGTCAGCTCGGCGTCTTCGAGAAGACGTTGCGGGCCACGCTGTAATGTTAGGCTTTGAAGTCGGATCATAATGGCGGCGGAGTCTACCAGCTTCGTTGGCCGCTGGCTTGGGTGTGAATATGAACGCTGACCTGTGGAGCTTTGCCCTCACGACCTACGCCCGTCCGGGTGTCGAAGCAGCATGCCTGCGTTTGCAGGAGCAAGGCGCAGATGTGTGCCTGTTGCTGTGTGGTGCGTGGTTGGAGCAGCGCGCTGTGGCAGTAACCACCGAGCGCCTGCAAGCGCTGAGACAGATTGCCAGGCCGTGGCGGACACAAGTGATCGAACCGTTACGTCGAGTACGCACACAATGGCGTGGCATGGCGCAGCAGGATGAAGATCTGGCGGGGTTGCGCGAGCGGGTAAAGGCCCTGGAGCTGGACGCCGAACGGCAGTTGCTGGCGCGACTGGAAGCACTGGCACAATCGTGGCCGGCAGGCGATACGATGGACCCGCAACTGTGGCTGGAAGGACTGGCGGCTGAGGATGCCGCCAACCTTGACCACGGCGCGCTGCATCAGCTGCGCCCCGTGGCCACCAGCACTTAGGAAGCGCTGGTTGGGTTGGTGCTTGGCGCTACCGGAGCAGGGGTGCTGCTGGCCGGTGCAGTTGGGGCGGTGGATGCTACCGGGGCAGCAGCAGGTGTTGCTGGCTTGGCCGCTGCTGGTTTTGCGGCAGCTGGCTTGGCAGCGGCTGGCTTTGCAGCGGGTTTTGCAGCAGCAGGTTTAGCGGCTGGTTTTGCAGCTGCAGGTTTGGCAGCTGGCTTGGCGGCTGGTTTTGCAGCTGCGGGTTTGGCAGCTGGCTTGGCAGCCGGTTTTGCAGCAGCGGTTTTAGCAGCTGGCTTGGCGGCTGGTTTTGCAGCAGCGGTTTTGGCAGCTGGCTTGGCGGCTGGTTTCGCAGCAGCGGTTTTAGCAACTGGCTTGGCGGCTGGTTTTGCAGCAGCAGTTTTGGCAGCTGGCTTGGCGGCTGGTTTTGCAGCAGCAGTTTTTGCAACTGGCTTGGCGGCTGGTTTCGCAGCAGCAGTTTTTGCAGCTGGCTTGGCGGCCGGTTTTGCAGCAGCGGTTTTGGCAGCTGGCTTGGCGGCCGGTTTCGCAGCAGCGGTTTTGGCAGCTGGCTTGGCGGCTGGTTTTGCAGCAGCGGTTTTGGCAACAGGTTTTGCGGCTGGTTTTGCAGCAGCGGTTTTGGCAGCAGGTTTTGCGGCGGCTTTAACCGGTGCCTTGGCAGCAACAGCTTTGCTCGCCGGCTTTTTCGCCGAGCTCGCAGCAACAACTTTTGCAGGGGTACGAGCGCCCAGCACTTTAGCCACAGCTTCTTTCACACGACCAACGCCCTGGGCCAGTTTCAGGCTTTCCTGAGCATCTTTTTTGAGTTGGGAAATGTAGGCGCGGGTTTCAGCTTGGCGATCCTTGAGGGCGTCCAGCAGATCCTCAAGTTCTTTGACAGCGTCTTTGGCTTTGGCTTGAGCCTTGGCCTTGCCGGCAGTCGCGGCGTCTTGCAGTTTGGTGCGGGATTTGTGCAGCTTTTCTTGCGCTTTACCGCGTTGTTTTTCCAGCTTGGCGAGCAGTTTTTCTGCATCGGCCAACGCTTGGGAACAGGCGCTTTCCAGATGTTCGAGCAAGCTGCCCGAAAGTTGTTGGAGTAAATGCAACGGGGTATTAACAGGCTTCTGTTTGGCCGACATGGTTTACCTCCTGGCTGACGTGGGTGCGGCTCATACTAGCCCTCTGCTCTTACCGCCGCTAGGGCATGTTGACAGTATCGTTTGACTTGCGTTGCACCGTGCGGAAATTCTTATCGATATAACGAAAATACACGGCTCTTTTTACCCGTTCACACTGGCATAATCCGTCGCACTTTCGGCGGGAGAATCCCCATGTCGCGTTATCTTTTCCTTGTGCTTGGCTTGGCGATATCAGGGGCCAATGCGAGCGAGCAATCGCCCGCAAAAACCACTGAACCAAACCAGCACGACCTCGCCTACAGCCTTGGCGCAAGCCTCGGCGAACGCTTGCGCCAGGAGGTTCCCGACCTGCAGCTGCAGGCGTTGATCGACGGTCTAAAGCAAGCGTATCAAGGCAAGCCGTTGGCACTGGACAACGCACGCATCGAGCAGATTCTTGCCCAGCACGAAGCACAGACCGAAACCGACTCGCAGGCATCGCAAAGCGAAAAAGCACTCGCGGCCGAACACCAATTCCTGAACAAGGAAAAAGCCGTAAAAGGCGTGCGCGAATTAGCGGATGGAATCTTGCTCACCGAGCTCACCCCCGGCACTGGCGACAAGCCAACGGCCAGCGATCAAGTTCAAGTGAAGTACGTGGGGCGGTTACCCGATGGGACGGTGTTCGACCAAAGCACGCAACCCCAGTGGTTTCGCCTGGACAGCGTGATCAACGGCTGGAGCAGTGCATTGCAACAGATGCCGGTGGGTGCGAAATGGCGCCTGGTGATCCCATCAGCCCAGGCCTATGGCGCTGACGGTGCCGGCGAATTGATTCCGCCCTATTCCCCCCTGGTGTTCGAGATCGAGTTACTCGGCACCCGACACTGAGGCCATAAAAAACGGTGCGTCATGCGCACCGTTTTTTGTAGGGCTGTCGAGGGTCAAGCCTGGGTAGCAGGCTCTTCCTTATGAGCGTTGTGCAGCACTTCGATCAAGCAATCTTCCAGCTCGAATCGCTCATGCAACAGTGCGCCCAATTCTTTGAATTTTGCAGCAACACAGTTTCCGGCATCACACAGGTCGGTGAAGGCCAATAGCTTTTCGGTGATGACATCGATGCGTGGGTAAATGGTCTCAGCCAATTCCAAGCCACGCTGATCGTCGAAGGCTTCCGCCTCCTTGGTCAGCTGTTCGTAGACGCCGAAATGGCCGGCTGACACGTAGTCCACCAACACACCGCAGAAATCCTGCAACGGTTCACGGTTCTCCGCCAGTGCCTCGGGCTTGGCGCCGAGTGCATCAAAGGCCCGAACCAGTTCGTGACGTGCCTTCAGCCAGCTGTCGATCAGCTTGTGCACCCCACCCCAGCGTTCCTGAGCATTCTGACAACTTTCCAGCATGGTGATCTCTCTTCCCTATAGGGGCGCTGCCGCCTGGTGCCCGCGCAACACTTCAAGGATAAAGCAACAGCGGGACAAGGCCGCATCTGACAAACGGTTTCAATGACACGTGCGGGCCAGATTATGCCCGCATGACTGTGGCTTCAAGGTACGCAGGAGAGAAAGTTCATACAAGTGTTTAATCCCGTCTTACGAACTGTGAGTGGCCTTCAGCGTCTCGCCGGGCGCAAACGATGGCTTGAAAGCAGCGGTGAAAACTGTATGGCACCCAGGATCAACATCCCGACGAAGAACAACAAGCTCCACTCCGGCAGGCTCAAGTCAAACAGCGTCCAACTGATATCCATGCAGTCGACGGTGCCTTTGACCGTCAATTGCAGGGCCTGCCAAACCGACAGGTTTTCGATCATGTAGTGCAGGCTGGGCCAGCAATCAGCCGCCTGGTCCGGTGCGGCGTTTTGTAGCAACACCTGGCGCACGGCGGTAATGGCGCCGAGCAACGCGAAGACCATGCCTGCCAGCCCATACAGGCAACTCACCAGACGCCTGGGGTTATGGATCGCGGCGACCAGATTGATCAATGTGAAAGCCGCCAGGAACCCCCTTTGCATCTGACACAGGAAGCAAGGGCGCAGGGAGACACCGAACTCGAGGTAAAAGGACGCGCCCAATGTCAGCGCACCTGCCAGGAACGCAAGGAAAAACAAGGAGCGTGAAGGGGCCAAAGACATGCTTTATCCGCACAGCGAAAGATAGGTCGCTACGGTAGAGGAAAGGCCTGACCCCTTTCAATACGTGCCAGAGCAGACGATTCCGCGAGAGGGTAAGGACTTACCGCCAGAAGATGGAGGACGTTGGATTGTTCAGCGTCGGACGCTGCCCACAAACGCTCTACAAACAGTTTTTCAAGGTCGAAAGGGGTTGGCCGCCAGACATGTCCGAGCCAACCCTCATCTACCTTCCTACATCAGGCCCGAACTGGGACAGGCAGCGGGGACGCCAGCAAACGGTTATCCAGGAGCCCCAGCCCTTCTTGGAACAACTGGTTGCTGCGGTCGGTGTCACCCAGTTGCGCCAACAAACGCGCCAATTCGGCACAGGCCTCGGGATTGCGCTGCACCTGAAGGCTGCTTTCCAGATAATCCCGCGCTTTGCCCCACAGGCTGTTTTGCAGGCACAGGCGGCCCAGCGTCAGCAGCAGGCTGGCATCCCCTGGATGGTCCTTGAGCCAACCTTCGGCAAACTTCAATTGCTTGGCCGGGTCACCGCCGCGCAGCAAGCCGTAGAGTCGAATCAAATGACTGTCGTAGCCACGCTTGATTGCGCCGCGCAGTGCTTCTTCGGCCTTGGCATCGGCGCCCAATTGGCGCAGTTGCTCGGCATAAGCCAGGACCAGTTGCGGCTCCTGGCGCTGGGCGGACGTGAGTTGCTGCCAGGCCCGCTCAAGGGACTGCAAACCGGCCTCGCCCTGCTCTTCACGCTGGGCCGCGAGGCTCAGGTTCTCGCCCCACGCCCGTCGCTCAAGCTCGGCCAGTTCACTGGCGGGCAGCACTTTATCCTTGCGCAGCTCAGGCAAAAGACGGATCACCGAAGACCAATCGCCCCGCTGCTGATGCAAGCGCTGCAGTTGACGCAGGACTTGGGCGTTATGAGGATGACGTTCATGCATGGTCTGCAAAGTGGTCAGTGCGCCGTCAGTATCACCGCGGTCAAGCTGCAGTTGCGCATGGCTCAAGGCAACCGCCAGCTCGGCCTGGGGCTGACGCTCCAGGGCGCGTTCCAGCAAGCCGTCGGACTCTTCGTAACGTCCCTGCTCATTCGCGGCACGGGCTGCGCCGAGGTAATACAGCAGCGGCTGACGCTCGGCTTCGGCGGCACGGTGCAAGTGGCGCTCAGCGCTGGCCCAGCGGCCCTCGGCGAGGTCCATCTGACCTTGCTCGATTGCAATCTGTACGCGACGGCTGCGGTTACGCCGCGACCAGGGGTTGACCACGCCACCGGAAGCGGTGACCAGGCTCAACAACACACGGATCAGGTAGATCGCCAGGCCGATGGCAAATACCGCAACCAAGGTTGCCCAGAGGCTCGACTCGTAATGCAGCACATGAGGATAAGTAATCAGCACGTAGCCGGTGTGTTTCGAAATGCCCACTGCCAGTGCCAGCGCGATTGCAATCGCCAGAACCAGGATCACATAGAAACGTTTCATCGGCTCTACTCCTGCTTCGCCGGCGTGGCCGCCGCCTTGGCTTCGTCGGCAGACAAGTGACGACGCTCAAGGTATGCCTGCACGGCAGCGAGGCTCGCGGCCAGGTCCGGCGTCACCACCGACACCGCCTTGGGCTCAAGCTCGGCGATGCGCGCCAGCATCGCCTGGCTTTGCGGGTTGTCCTGGTTGAAATTATCTTGCAACACGCTGCGCGCCTCGCCCAGGGAGCGGCTGTAGACCGCCGACTCACCGTTGAGCGCTGCCCATTGCGCCTGCTCCAGCGCCAGGCTCAGGGCCAGGCGCACCTGATTCAAGCCTTGCCCAGCCAGCAGCGGACGGATGTTGTCATCCGGGTTGAAGTCAATGCGGAAGTAACGGGAAATCTGCTCCCACCACTGGCTCCAGCGGCTTTCCGTATCGGTAGTCGGGCGTCCATCGGAAGCAGGTTCGGTGAGTTGATACTCAGGGGCAATGGCGGCCAGTTGCACGACCTGGTCGCGCAAGGCCGCCAATTGCAGGTACAGCCCGGTACGGTCCGGCTGCTCGGTGCTGCGCAGCGCGGCAAGGCTCTTGGCCAATTGCTCGCGAGCAGCGTAGGCGCCCGGATCGCTTTGCTCGCGAAGAATCTCGTCGGCCCCCTGGACCAACGCCTGGGCGCTGTTGATGTCTTGCAGGGCAGAAAGGCGCAGGCTCGCCAGGCGAATCAGGTGTTCCGCCTCAGCCAGGCGCCAGTCTTTACGACTGGACCCCAGCACGGTTTCCAGGCGCTGACTCAAACGCTGTTGGTCACCCTGCAACTGGGCCACCAGGCGACGGCGCTCCTCCAGCTCATCAGCACCCGGCAACTGCGCCAGCCGCGCAGCCAGTTGTTGCTGGCTTTGCTTGAGGGACTGGGATCGGTCATCGAGGGTCTGCACCTGGCCCAGCTGCTGCTGGCTGCTGGCTTGCAGCGCGCGGACCTGCCAGACGCCCCAACCGCCGGCGGCAACACCCGCTACGCCGAGCAGCAGGGCGACGATTGCCAGGCCATTGCCGCGACGCGGCGCGGTAACCGGTGACTCAACCGGCGCATCAAGTGCGGGTTGGGTTTCATCTTTAGGCAAGGCTGTTTCGCTCACGTATCCGTCCTTTGCGTTTCAGAGAGTGGGAACGGGATAACTCCGTATCGCCACTAACAAAGCCGCGGCACTCGCACCGCGACAATCCACAACTTTTTCTGCGCCAGCGACCCGCGCCATCTCTTGGACACGGGGGCTTGGCACGAACAACGGCAGCTGGGCCACCTGGGGCCAATCGGCTCCGGCCAGGGCTTGCAGGTGTAAAAAACCCTGCCCACTGCTGACCACCAGGCCGTTCAAGCGTTCCAACTGGATGCGTTGTATCAATGCCCCGGCCTTGTAGGCCGGTAGGAAACGGCGATACAACTCCAGATAGTCGACACTAGCACCTTGTTCGCGCAAGCGCTCCGCCAGCAGCTCCCGACCGCCCTCGCCGCGCAGGATCAACACCCGGGCATCCGGGCGGGCGATAGCCTCGCGCAACGCAGGCAATTGAAGCAAGGCCTCACTGTCGTCGCCAGTAGGCGGATACTTAACATTCAGCCCCTGTGCGGCCAATACCTGCGCGGTGGCAGCGCCGACACTGAACCATGGCAACTGCGGCCATGTTCGATCCAGCTGCGCAACTGCAAGGCGCGCTGCAGGCTTGCTGACCACGATCACCGCACAGTAGCGACCCAGGTCATGGAAGACGGCTTGCTGTTCAGGCGTAACGGGGAGCGGCTCGATATCCAGTAAAGGCAGGCTGCTGCTGAAAATACCGGCGTCGGCCAACGAGGCCGCCAGCGCCCTCGACTCCTCGGCAGGCCGCGTCAGCAGCACGCGCCATTCGGTCACTGCGCGCCAGCCTCGCCGTAGACCTTTTGCAGGATGGCACCCGCACCCTTGTCCAACAGCTCCTCGGCCACCTGGATACCCAAGGCCGTGGCGTCACGCTGTGGTCCACGCGCCTCGGCGGTCAGCAGTGTGCCGCCTTCCGGGTCGCCCACCAGGCCACGCAACCACAAGTGTTCACCTTCGAGCACGGCGTAGCAGGCGATCGGCACCTGGCAGCCACCGTTGAGGTGCTTGTTCAAGGCTCGTTCAGCCGTCACGCGTATTTCGGTGTCAGGGTGATCCAGGGGTTTGAGCAGGGCGTGGATTTCACTGTCGGCGGTGCGGCATTCAATGCCAACGGCGCCCTGCCCTCCGGCTGGCAGGCTGTCCTCGACGCTGATGGCCGAAGTGATGCGGTCTTCGAAACCCAGGCGAATCAGGCCGGCCGCTGCGAGGATGATCGCGTCATATTCACCGGCATCCAGCTTGGCCAGGCGAGTGTTGACGTTGCCGCGTAGAAAGCGGATCTGCAAGTCCGGCCGGCGAGTCAGCAGCTGAGCCTGGCGACGCAGGCTCGACGTACCGACGATACTGCCCAAAGGCAATGCGTCCAAGGAGGCGTAGGTGTTGGAAACAAAGGCATCACGCGGGTCTTCGCGCTCGCAGATGCAAAACAGGCCCAGGCCTTCAGGGAAGTCCATGGGCACGTCTTTCATCGAATGCACAGCGATGTCGGCTTCGTTTTCCAACAGCGCGGTTTCCAGCTCCTTGACGAACAAACCCTTGCCGCCGATCTTCGACAGTGGCGAGTCGAGCAGCTTGTCGCCGCGACTGACCATAGGCACCAGGGACACCTTGAGGCCAGGGTGAGCCTGTTCCAGGCGAGCTTTGACGTATTCGGCCTGCCACAAGGCCAAGGCGCTTTTACGGGTGGCGATGCGGATTTCGCGAGAGGACATGGATCAATCCGTACTGAATAGATACGGCAGATAATAACAGCTCAGGCAAATACGCTTTGATTTGAATCAGCAAGTGCGGGGCCTCCCTGGCCGCGTCGCACCGGGATATGGGTTACAGGCCTGGCCACAGCCCTCGGGCTAAAGCTGCTGCATCATCTTGCGCACACCGGCCACATGCCGTCGGCTGACGATCAGCGCGTCGCCATTAAGGCCTTTGAGGAACAGCTGAAAGTGCCCAAGCGGCGTGCGTTGGAGGCGTTCGATCCGCTCGCGAGCCACCAGCGCATTGCGGTGGATACGCACGAAGCGGTCGCCAAATTCATCCTCAAGCGCCTTGAGCGGTTCATCGAGCAGCACTTCGCCGCCCTGGTGGCGCAGGGTCACATACTTGTGATCGGCGATAAAATAGACCACCTCGCCCAAGGGGATCAGCTCGATACCTTTGCGGGTACGGGCGCTGATATGGCTGCGCGGCCCATTACCACTCTGGGCAGCAGGCTGAGTCAGGGCAGCGAGTTGGACGCGGGTTGGGCGCTCAGCCTTTTTCAACGCCTTGAGCAACGCTTCGCCAGCCACCGGTTTGGTGAGGAAGCTGACTCCGCTGGCTTCCAGCGTCTCCGCAGAAAACTCATCGCCTGCTGCGCAAAATACCAAGGCGGGTGGCGACTCTCGCTCGCTCAGCCGGGCGGCCACTTGCAGGCCATCGAGGCCCGGCATACGGATATCGAGCAACACCACATCCGGCTTGAGGCTGTCGATCAGCGTCAACGCCTCTTCGCCCGTGGTGGCGCTCGGCTCTAGTACTGCATAACCCTCGAGATCACTGACCAAACGGCTCAGTCGCTCGCGGGCTTGGGGTTCGTCATCAACGATCAGGACATTCATATTGCGCTGGATTCCTGCGTGAGTCTCGCACAAGGATAGCGTAGACAGGTGCGGTGACTTGCGTCACAGCGATCCACGCTAAGACTAGCGCGAGCGGCAAAAAGTGCCCTGAGAGTGGCACCCATATTTACCCGGACCTGTTCAATAGCGCCCAAGACCTGCTGCCTTCGGGCATCGTCGTAGGGTTTGCTGATACACAATCCGAATACCCCCCTTTTTAAATGGATAGTCTGGGCTCTGACCGCATCACCCGACTTTGGTGCATTCACACACTATCAGTCCAACTGTAGACGCTCACTGAGACGACATTGCTCAATCGTCAAATATCGTTTCAACAAGTACCTGTACCCAGTCTCGTCCTGGACGCGTTCGGCGGCAAGGCACTTAGCCATCCTTTGCACAAATAAAAATGCCGACAACCCGCAGCACCGCGTCCACGGGCAACCCTGTTATTATCGCCGGCACACTTCCATGCCTCTTTACTAAGCAGATCACGAGCGAATCCATGAGCACCGACAAGACCAACCAGTCCTGGGGCGGCCGCTTCAGTGAACCCGTCGACGCCTTCGTCGCCCGCTTCACCGCCTCCGTCACCTTCGACCAGCGCCTGTACCGCCACGACATCATGGGCTCCATCGCCCACGCGACGATGCTGGCCAAGGTCGGCGTGCTGACCGACGCCGAGCGCGACAGCATCGTCGACGGCCTGACCACCATTCGTGGCGAGATCGAAGCCGGCACGTTCGACTGGCGCGTCGACCTGGAAGATGTGCACATGAACATTGAGGCCCGCCTCACCGACCGCATCGGTGTGACCGGCAAGAAGTTGCACACCGGCCGTAGCCGTAACGACCAGGTGGCCACGGATATCCGCCTGTGGCTGCGTGATGAAATCGACCTGATACTGGGCGAAATCACCCGCCTGCAAAAAGGCCTGCTGGAACAGGCCGAGCGTGAATCCGACACCATCATGCCGGGCTTCACTCACCTGCAGACCGCGCAGCCTGTGACCTTCGGCCACCACCTGCTGGCCTGGTTCGAAATGCTCAGCCGCGATTACGAGCGCCTGGTCGATTGCCGCAAGCGCGCCAACCGCATGCCATTGGGCAGCGCCGCGCTGGCCGGCACCACTTACCCGATCGACCGCGAATACACCGCGCAGTTGCTGGGCTTCGACGCCGTGGGCGGCAACTCCCTGGATGGCGTGTCGGACCGTGACTTCGCTATCGAGTTCTGCGCCGCTGCCAGCATCGCGATGATGCACCTGTCGCGCTTCTCCGAAGAGCTGGTGCTGTGGACCAGCGCGCAATTCCAGTTCATCGACCTGCCAGACCGTTTCTGCACCGGCAGCTCGATCATGCCGCAAAAGAAAAACCCCGACGTACCCGAGCTGGTGCGTGGCAAGAGCGGCCGCGTGTTCGGCGCCTTGATGGGCCTGCTGACCCTGATGAAAGGCCAACCCCTGGCCTACAACAAGGACAATCAGGAAGACAAGGAACCGCTGTTCGACGCCGCCGACACCCTGCGCGACTCACTGCGCGCCTTTGCCGACATGATTCCGGCGATCAAGCCCAAGCACGCGATCATGCGTGAAGCGGCGCTGCGCGGGTTCTCTACTGCGACTGACCTGGCGGACTACCTGGTACGCCGTGGCCTGCCGTTCCGCGACTGCCACGAAATCGTCGGCCACGCGGTTAAGTACGGCGTGGACACTGGCAAGGACCTGGCGGAAATGAGCCTGGAAGAACTGCGCCAGTTCAGCGACCAGATCGAACAGGACGTGTTTGCCGTGCTGACCCTGGAAGGCTCGGTGAATGCCCGTAACCACGTGGGCGGTACTGCGCCGGCGCAGGTGAAGGCAGCCGTCGCGCGCGGCCAGGCCCTGCTCGCCAGCCGCTAGACCGCGGTTTCTGCTGCAACGCGGTCAACCCTGCGGGAGCGGGCTTGCTCGCGAAAGCGGTGGACTAGTCATCAATGTGTTGACTGATCCACCGCCTTCGCGAGCAAGCCCGCTCCCACATTTTGAGCGGCGCTCGTCGTGATTATTTTTTTGCCGCTAGCATCGCCATAAAGGCCGGCATCGCTGCCTCCCTGTCCGCCGCCACTTTCTGAGCGTTGGGCATGGCGTGCAACCTTTCCAGCAACGCCTTGGCCGCCGGCATTTCAGCCAGTAGATCCAGGCCAAACAGCTTCTCGCCCACCGCGCAGGCGAGGTTCACGCTGTACATGAAATACAGATCGGCAATGGTGAAACTCTCACCCGCCACATAGGGTGCGAACTTGCCGTGCCTGCCCAACGACCCGAAACCCAACAGCAACTCGGCCTTGGACTTCTCTTTGATCGCATCCGGCACCGGCATGCAAAAAAATGCCTCGGCGAAACAGGCGCGAGCAGGCAGTTCGATGTACAGCTCGATTTCCCGGCACAACGCCAATACCTGAGCACGCTGGAACGGCTCGGCCGGCAGCAGTGCGGGCCCTTCCTGGGTATGCTCGATGTACTCGAGGATCACGCTGGTTTCGTTGATAAAACCCTGCTTGACGCCCAGCACCGGCACCTTGCCTCGCGGGCTCACGGCCAGGGCTTGAGGGGTTTGGCCGGCGTAAAAAGGCACCTCTTCGAAAGGCAGCCCTTTCTCCAACAGCGCCAGCTTGACCATGTTGTAGTAGTTACTGACCGAGAATCCGTAGAGCTTGAGCATGTCTGTGCCTCCAGGCCGGGAAAGGGGTTGGCTGCAACTGTTATAGATCCCGGCGCCCGCCCTGACCAGCAGCATCACCTGCCTGAATGGGGGTAGACTGACGCCCTTTCCTTGAGGAGCCTGCCATGAGCGAGCCGACCGATATCGACAACGACGAAGAAGAATTCGCCGAAACCACCTTGATCGAAGCGATCGAGAACCAGATCGAAAGCGAAAACCCACCGGCTGCCAAGGCCACCTTCAACAAGCTGACCCTGGTCGGTTACGAGCGTGAAGAGATCCTCCAGCTGATGGCCCACGTGCTGGCTGTCGAGATCGATGCGCTGCTGGAAGAAGACCGCGCCTTCAATACCGAATGGTATGAAACTGCACTGCGCGCCCTGCCGGAGTTGCCGCCCGAAAAGCAATAAATCCAACACGCGGCAACACACTGGACAGTTCGGCAAAGTGCGTTCACCTTATGGCCTGCTAGCCTCTAATAAATTCTTAGAAAGTCTGGAGTCCTTATGTCGTATACCCCTGAGTTGGTTGCCGAACTGGAAATCCTTGTACTCTTCCCATTGGACAGCACCAAAGAAGGTCTGAAAGTCCACCAGACCGCCGCGCCTACCGCCATCGCCGCTGCCAAGCGCCTCCACGCGAAAGGGCTGATCGACCAGCCGGACGGAGGCTACCTGACCAGCCTTGGCCGGGACGCCGCAGAGCAGGCCCAGACCCTGCTGACGATCTTGACCACTGCCACGACCAAAGAAGCCGCCTGATACCGGATACCGCCCATGGAGTCCGCTATGTGCGGATTCCGAGGGCGTTGCTGTGCAAGTGCGAAAATTCTGACGTCAAAATCCATTTCCCTCTAAACCTCCTACGCTACTGGCTGTAAACTCCTACACGGCCGCCCACGTCGGGCCCTGCGAGCCACCGAGTTCGACATGACCCGCACCCATGAAATCCGCCCCGACCTGGACGAAGGCATCGACCGCAAGGTGCTGGCCCAGCTGCGCGCGCGGTTCATGGCCCTCAATGAAGGCCGCATGGCCCGGGCCATCGAGGGGCTGACGCCGCGCCAGCAAAGCGTGCTGAACCTGTTGCCGCTGTTTTTCCACGTTAACCATCCGCTGCTGCCTGGCTATGTGTCGGGCAGTACGCCGGCAGGCCTGTCGAATTACGAACCGGACGCCCAAGCCCTCACCGAAGCCCAGCGCCTGACCCGCTCGTTCTCCTACAAGCCACGCCATGGCAACCCGCCGCGACCGATCCTCGGCCTGTTCCTGATGGGCAGCCTGGGTACCCTGGCCCAGGCCGACCAGAGCGACATGGACGTGTGGGTGTGTCACGCCGCGGACCTGAGCGAGACTGAACTGGCCGAACTGCGCAAGAAATGCCAGTTGCTGGAAGCCTGGGCCCTGACCATGGGCGCCGAGGCACACTTCTTTCTGATCGAGCCGACGCGCTTTGTCCTCGGTGAGCGCGACACGCAGCTGAGCTCCGACGACTGCGGCACCACCCAGCATTACCTGTTGCTGGATGAGTTCTACCGCACCGCCATCTGGCTGGCCGGGCGCACGCCGATCTGGTGGCTGGTACCGGTGTATGAAGAGACCCGGTATGCCGAGTTCACCCACACGCTGATTTCCAAACGTTTCATCCGCGCCGATGAAACCCTCGACCTCGGCCACCTGGCGCGCATCCCCCCAGGCGAATTCATCGGCGCCGGGCTGTGGCAGCTGTTCAAGGGCATCGAGTCGCCTTACAAATCCGTGCTCAAGCTGCTGCTGACCGAGGTCTACGCCAGCGAACACCCGAACGTGCATTGCTTGAGCCTGCGCTTCAAGCGTGCAGTGTTCGCCAACCAAATGGACCTGGATGAGCTGGACCCGTACATCGTGGTGTACCGCCGCATCGAGGAATACCTCAAGGCCCGCAACGAACCCGAGCGCCTGGAGCTGGTGCGGCGCGCGCTGTACCTGAAGGTCAACCGCAAGCTCAGCGCCAGCCAGCGCACCACCAGCTGGCAACGGCTGCTGCTGGAGCGCCTGGCCCACGAATGGGGCTGGGACCAGCGCCAATTGGCGCTGCTGGACAGTCGCAGCCAATGGAAGGTACGCCAGGTCGCTTCCGAGCGGCGGGCGCTGGTCAGCGAGCTCAATTACAGTTATCGCTTCCTGACCCAGTTCGCCCGCACCGAACAGACCGTTAGCCTGATCAACAAGCGCGACCTCAACGTACTGGGGCGGCGCTTGTACGCCGCGTTCGAGCGCAAGGCCGGCAAAGTCGAGTTCATCAACCCCGGCATCGCCCCGGACCTGGCCGAAGACACCCTGACCCTGGTGCAATCGCCCAACCGCAAGGAGCCGGGCCAGCATCATTGGGGCCTGTACAACGGTAACCTGACGGCCCTGGAATGGGAGCACTTCGCGCCGATCAAGCGCAGTCGCGACCTGCTGGAGATGCTCACCTGGTGCCATCGCAACGGCGTGATCGACAGCAGCACGCGCCTGGCCTTGCACCCTGGCACCAGTGACATGACTGAATTCGAGCTGTTCAACCTGCTGGGCAGCCTGCAACAGACCATCGACCTGCCCTTGACCAGCGTGGATGAACAACGCCTGCTGCGCTCGGCAGTGCCCGAAGAAGTGTTGTTGCTGATCAACGTCGGCGTCGACCCGCTCAAGCACCATCGCGACCTGAATATCCTGATGACCACCGAGCGCACCGACTCCCTGAGTTACGCCGGTGTGCGCGACAACCTGGTGCTGACCCTGGACCAGGTCACGCTCAACAGCTGGAACGAGGTGATGGTCAGCCGCTACGACGGCCCCCACGCGTTGCTCGACTGCCTGCGCGACTACCTCAACCAGTTGCCTCCCGACCATCTGCCACGCATGCGAGTGCGCTGCTTCTGTCACAACCGCGCGCAATTCATTGCCCAGCGCGTGGAAGAGATCTTCGACACCGCGCAGAACCTGCTGCTCAGCCAGGGTAATCACCGCTATGTGCTCCAGGTGCAGCAGCACTATCACGTCATGGAGCTGATGCCGGGCCAAGCCAACCATGTATCACTGGCGACCCAGGATGCGCTGGTCGCCTACCTCAGCGAAGAACTGGCCAGCTACAGCCCTTTGCACCTGGACGCCATGGCCTTGGAAGACCACGATCTGGCAGTGTTGCTGCCGATGGGCATGGCCGATTGCGTGCAGGTGTTCTACCGCGTCAACGAGGGTTTTGCCGAGCTGTATGTGCTGGATGAATTCAACGCGCTTTGGCAGCAGCGCTTGCCGTTTCACGATGAACAGAGTCTGTTGGCGCCGTTGCAGCGTTTCTTGCAGTCGATCATTTATCGCCGGGACGCATTGTCCCCGCTGGATCCGCAAGAGCCGCTGGGCGCGGTACAGGTCTTGTATTACCAGCTATTGCCGTCGGTCAGTGGTCGCGCACGCAGCATCGAACCTCGGCCAGCGCCGTTGAACCCGACGAACAAACCGTTTTATGACGTGCAGGCAATTATCGGCAAGGCAGCGCAGGGCCAGGTAGGTATCACGCTGTACTGCAATCAGCGGGAGTTTTCCGAACTGGAATTTGGCGACCAGCTGTTTGCAGTGGTCGCCCAGGAAATCGTCGGGCAACGCCGGGAGACCGAGCGTTACCGCTGCTACATAACGGACCTGGATCTGTCCGGCCTGCTCGGCGATGTGCAAAGCCCAAGCAACCTGTACCTGCGTTACAAGGCCGAACTTGAGCTGTCGCTCAACGAGGCACTGAGCCAGATTTAGAGAGGGAAGGCGCCGCCGTCTTTAGGCTGCCCTTCAACACTGAGCAATTCCAGCTTGAGGGTCTTGCCACCCGGTGCCGGCCAGTCGATGTGCTGGCCAACTTGCAGGCCGAGCAACGCGCTGCCCACGGGTGCCAGGATCGAAATCTTGCCTTCGTCGGCGTTCGCGTCTTTCGGGTAGACCAGGGTCAGGTGGTAGTCCTTGCCGCTGCCTTGCTCTCGGCAATGCACACTGGAGTTCATGGTCACGACACCCGCAGGCACTTCATCGTGACCAACCACGTCTTCGGCGCGGTCGAGTTCGGCTTGCAACGCTTCGACGCCGGGAGATTCGTCGCCCAGGCGGTCGATCAGTTGCTCCAGACGCTGCACGTCAAGACGGGTGAGGATGATGGACGGTGCGGTGGTCATGATTCAGGCAGACTCCTTTTTTCTGCACAAAAAAGCAAAACCCCGCCAGGAAAAGGCGGGGTTCTCACGGGCCTCGATGAGTTGAGGCGTACCCGGACACTACCACAGCGTCACAAATAAACAAGACGGCCTCAGGCGCGCGCCCTGCGCTGCTCGGCTTCCGCGCAGATCAGTCGGCGCCGCGCGTCGTCGGCAGAGCGCCATTCGCGGATATCTTCCACGTGCCGGAAGCACCCGAGGCAGACTTTCTGCTCGTCCAGACGACACAAACTGATACAAGGTGACGGCACCGCCGGGCTGACATTACTGAACAACGGTTTCGGCGGGCGGACAGGTGCAGGCTGGGTCACGGTCAGATCTCGTCAAAATCCAGCTCGGCGCCGGCTTGTTCCAGAACCAGCCGCGCGAGCATTTCACTGAGCAGCTCATCGCTGGTGTCGCACTGCCAATTGTTGTCTTCTTCGTTGTAATCGAAGTGAAAACCACCGGAACGTGCAGCCAGCCACAGCTGACGCAAAGGCTCCTGGCGACTGAAGATCAGTTGAGTGCCATTCTCGAACTTGACGGTCAGCACGCCGGCCGAGTTTTCCAGGTCCACGTCCAGGCCGCTGTCGTCGAAAATATCCTCCAACGCCTGCTGGGTCGAATCCACCAGGTCGTGAAAACGGGCTTCGGTCAAACTCATTGTGGCAACCTCAAAAGTGTCTGGTTTTGCTCAAGCGCCGCACGATACGGGCGAGCCCCGCCGATTGCAAAGGATACCGATTTCAACACGATTGACGGTGTGAAAAATCCTCAAGCAGCGTAGTCCGCTTCCTGACTCTCTCGGCAAACCCCCGCCGGACGGGTATTCCAGCGCATAGGCAAGCTGGCGGGTGGTCGGTATACTCGGGCGCAATTAATGCATATTCAAGGATTTCGCCATGAAGCGCCTGATCTCTTCCCTTGCTGCGCTCGTCGCGGTCGCTTGCCTCGTTAGTGCCTGTGGTCAAAAAGGCCCGCTGTACCTGCCCGATGACAGCAAAGACCCGAATGAACAGGCGCAATCGTCGCAAAAACCATCCAAAGCGCATAAGCACGACACCTACGAATAAGGGTACTCCATGGACGCTTTTAACTACCGGGACGGCGAGCTGTTCGCGGAAGGCGTGGCGTTGTCCGCGATAGCCCAGCGCTTTGGCACCCCGACCTATGTGTATTCGCGTGCGCATATCGAAGCCCAGTACCGCTCGTTCACCGACGCCCTCGACGGCGTGTCGCACCTGGTGTGCTACGCGGTCAAGGCCAACTCCAACCTCGGCGTACTGAATGTCCTGGCGCGATTGGGCGCTGGTTTCGACATCGTCTCCCGTGGCGAGCTGGAACGTGTGCTGGCCGCTGGCGGCAAGGCTGAAAAGATCGTGTTCTCCGGCGTCGGCAAGACCCGCGAAGACATGCGTCGCGCCCTGGAAGTCGGCGTGCACTGCTTCAATATCGAATCCACCGACGAGCTGGAGCGCCTGCAGGTCGTGGCCGCCGAGATGGGCGTGCGTGCGCCGATCTCCCTGCGCGTCAATCCGGACGTCGATGCCGGGACCCACCCATACATCTCCACCGGTCTCAAAGAGAACAAGTTCGGCATCGCTATTGCCGACGCCGAGGATGTGTACATCCGCGCCGCCCAACTGCCGAACCTGGAAGTACTGGGCGTCGACTGCCATATCGGCTCGCAACTGACCACGCTGCCGCCATTCCTGGATGCGCTCGATCACCTGCTGGCGCTGATCGACCGTCTCGGCGAATGCGGCATCTACCTGCACCACATCGACCTCGGTGGCGGCGTGGGCGTGCGTTATCGCGATGAAGAGCCGCCGCTGATTGCCGACTACATCAAGGCTGTGCGCGAGCGTATCGAAGGCCGCGACCTGACGCTGATGTTCGAGCCTGGCCGCTACATCGTCGCCAACGCTGGCGTGCTGCTGACCCAGGTCGAGTACCTCAAGCACACCGAGCACAAGGATTTCGCCATCGTCGATGCGGCGATGAACGACCTGATCCGCCCGGCGCTGTACCAGGCCTGGATGAATGTCACCGCCGTGACGCCTCGCGCAAGCAAAGCCCGCGCCTATGACATCGTCGGCCCGATCTGCGAGACCGGTGACTTCCTGGCCAAGGATCGTCAGCTCGCGCTGGAGGAAGGCGATCTGCTGGCCATTCATTCGGCCGGTGCCTACGGGTTTGTCATGAGTTCCAACTACAACACCCGCGGGCGTACCGCCGAGGTGCTGGTGGACGGTGATCAAGCGTTTGAAGTGCGTCGCCGCGAGACGGTAGCCGAGTTGTATGCTGGCGAAAGCCTGCTGCCGGAGTAAGCCATGCTGCTGCGTTTTACCAAGATGCACGGGCTGGGCAATGATTTCATGGTCCTCGACCTGGTCAGCCAGCACGCGCACATCCTGCCCAAGCACGCCAAACAGTGGGGCGACCGTCACACCGGCATTGGTTTCGACCAGTTACTGATCGTCGAGGCTCCCAGCAACCCGGAGGTGGATTTCCGTTACCGGATCTTCAACGCCGACGGTTCCGAAGTGGAACAGTGCGGTAACGGTGCGCGCTGCTTCGCGCGCTTTGTGCTGGACAAGCGCCTGACCGCCAAGCGGCAGATCCGTGTCGAGACCAAGAGCGGCGTGATCGAACTGGATATCCGCAGTGACGGCCAGATCAGCGTCAACATGGGTGCGCCACGCCTGGTGCCGGCGGACATTCCGTTCCAGGCCCCCGAGCAAGCTGCCAGCTATGCACTGGATGTTGACGGCAAGACCGTCGAGATCGCCGCCGTGTCCATGGGCAACCCCCATGCCGTGCTGCGGGTCAACGACATCAACAACGCGCCCGTGCATGAATTGGGGCCGAAGATCGAACACCACCCGCGCTTTCCGGCACGGGTCAACGTGGGCTTCCTGCAGGTGATCGACCGTACCCGCGCGCAATTGCGTGTGTGGGAACGCGGCGCCGGCGAAACCCAGGCCTGCGGCACCGGTGCTTGCGCCGCTGCCGTGGCCGCGATCAGCCAGGGGTGGATGGATTCGCCGCTGCTGATCGACCTGCCCGGTGGACGCTTGTCCATTGAGTGGGCAGGCCCTGGCCACCCGGTGATGATGACCGGGCCGGCCTCGCGCGTATACGAAGGACAGGTCCGTCTATGAGTGAGCCAATCTAATGACCGATAAGCCTCAAGTACCCGCACACGCTACCCCGAGCGACAGTCTGGAGGCCGCTGCCGTCGCGGCGTACCTTGAGGCTAATCCGGACTTCTTCGTCGAGCACGAAGAACTGCTGCCGGCGCTGCGCATCCCCCACCAACGCGGCGATACTGTGTCGCTGGTGGAGCGGCAGATGAAGATCCTGCGCGAGCGCAATATCGAAATGCGCCACAAGCTCTCGCACTTGATGGACGTCGCACGCGACAACGACCGCCTGTTCGAAAAAACCCGTCGCCTGATCCTGACCCTGATGGATGCGACCAGCCTGGAAGAAACGGTGATCGCCGTCGAAGACAGCCTTCGCCAGGACTTCCAGGTGCCCTTTGTCAGCTTGATCCTATTCAGCGACAACCCGATGCCGGTGGGTCGCTGGGTCAGCGGCAGCGACGCACAAACAGCCATCGGCGGCCTGTTGTCCGAAGGCAAGACCATCAGCGGCACCTTGCGCGAGCATGAGCTGGACTTCCTGTTTGGTGCCGAGCAGCGCAAGCAGATCGGTTCCACTGCGGTGGTCGCTCTCAGCCATCAAGGCCTGCACGGTGTACTGGCCATCGCCAGCCGCGATCCCCAGCACTATAAGAGCTCAGTGGGCACGCTGTTCCTGACCTACATTGCCGAAGTACTGGGCCGCGTCCTGCCGCGCTTCACCACCGCCCTGCGCGCGGTGCGCTAACCATGGAACGGCAACTGGACGCTTACTGCGCTCACCTGCGCAACGAGCGCCAGGTGTCGCCCCATACGCTGGAAGCCTACCGGCGGGACTTGAACAAGGTCTTGGCCTACTGTGAGAAACAACAGATCAGCAGCTGGAAGGCTCTGGATATCCAGAGCCTGCGCAGCCTGATCGCGCGCCTGCACCAGGCGGGTCAATCCTCGCGCAGCCTGTCGCGCCTGCTCTCGGCGGTACGCGGGCTCTATCACTATTTGAACCGCGAAGGCCTGTGCGATCACGACCCGGCCAACGGCCTGTCGCCGCCCAAGGGCGAACGACGTCTGCCCAAAACCCTGGACACCGACCGCGCCCTGCAATTGCTGGATGGCGCCGTCGAGGATGACTTCCTGGCCCATCGCGACCAGGCCATCCTGGAGCTGTTCTATTCATCTGGCCTGCGTCTGTCGGAGCTGACTGGCCTGAATCTCGACCAATTGGACCTGGCGGACGGCCTGGTGCAAGTACTCGGCAAGGGCAGCAAGACCCGCGTGCTACCGGTGGGCCGCAAAGCCCGGGAAGCCTTGCAACTGTGGCTACCGCTGCGCCTGCTGACCAATCCCGCGGATGACGCGGTGTTTGTCAGCCAGCAAGGCCGGCGCCTGGGGCCACGGGCGATTCAAGTGCGGGTCAAGGCCGCCGGTGAGCGCGAGCTGGGTCAGAACCTGCACCCACACATGCTGCGACACTCCTTTGCCAGCCATATGCTGGAATCGTCCCAGGACCTGCGCGCGGTTCAAGAGCTGCTCGGCCACTCCGACATCAAGACCACGCAGATCTACACCCATCTGGATTTCCAACACCTGGCAACGGTGTACGACAGCGCCCATCCACGGGCCAAACGCATCAAGGGCGGCGACTCATGAGTATCAAGCTGATCACTTTCGACCTGGACGACACGCTCTGGGACAACGTACCCGTCATCATCAGCGCCGAAGCGTCGATGCGCGAATGGCTGACGGTCAACGCTGCGAAGGTCGGCGATTTGCCGCTGGAGCACTTCGCCAGTCTTCGCCAACAGGTGCTGGAGCGCCATCCCGAGCTGAAACACCGGATCAGCCTTTTGCGTCACAGGGTGTTGATGCATGCGTTTGAAGAGGCTGGTTATCCACAGCCTGAGGCCACGGAAATGGCGGATGTATGCTTCGAGGCGTTCATACACGCGCGCCACCAACTCGCCCCCTTCCCCGAAGCGGAGCCCATGCTCAAAGCCTTGCGCCAACACTTCTTGCTGGGGGTGATCACCAACGGCAATGCCGACGTGCAGCGCGTGGGCCTGGCGGACTACTTTCACTTTGCCCTGCGCGCTGAAGACATCGGCATCGCCAAGCCGGATGCGCGACTGTTTCAAGAAGCGTTGCAACGCGGTGGCGTGGATGCCAGCGCAGCGGTGCATATTGGCGATCATCCAGGGGATGATATTGCCGGGGCGCAGCAGGCGGGGCTTCGGGCGGTGTGGTTCAACCCGACGGGTAAGGTTTGGGAAGCCGATAAGCGCCCGGATGCAGAGGTTCGCAGCTTGGCCGAATTAGCGCCTTTGCTGGCTGGCTGGAAATAACGCCCATGAAAAAGCCCGCAGCGACGGCGGGCTTTTCCCTACAAGCTGGTGACTGACCTCAGATAGGTCGGCTGCCGTACTTGTTATCAGGCTTCTTCGGTGGATCTGCCACCACGTTGGCCTCGACTTCCTGCACTTTGCCGCCTTTAGCGAGGAATTCTTCCATCGCACGGGCAAGGGCATCACGCTCTTTGTTCTTGGCTTCAACGCTCGGCAATTCATCTACCGACACAGCAGCCTTGGCTTTGCCCTTGGCAGCCGGGGCAGGTGCGTCATCGCCACCGTCGTCGTCAGCCACGTCTTCCGCCGCCGCTTCCAGACCTTCTTCGGTGTCGTCGTCGTCACCTACTTCCAGGTCGTCGTTTTCCAGATCATCGTCGCTCATGTTCTACCTCATGACTTGCGAAAAGCAGATTAGTTATAGCCCAGCTTCACCTTCTGTCGACGGCTGCCGGAAAAAAATCAACATCCACGGGATAACCAGTGGCTTATGCCCCATCACCCTGCAAGGTGGCGAGGACTTTACGAGCACCGCCATGATCACGGTGCTCGCCCAGATAAACACCTTGCCAGGTCCCCATCGCCAAGCGGCCGGCCTTCACCGGCAAACTCAGCTGGCAGCCCAGGAGACTGGCCTTGAAGTGCGCCGGCAGGTCATCCGGACCTTCGTCGTTGTGTTCAAACCCGGCAAGGCCTTGCGGCACCAGCGCGTTGAAATAACGTTCGAAGTCACGGAGAACCGCCGGGTCGGCATTCTCGTTCACGGTCAACGAGGCCGAAGTGTGTTGCAACCACAGATGCAACAAGCCCACGCGACAGGCCTTCAACTCAGGCAAGCCGGCCAGCAACTCATCGGTCACCAGGTGAAAGCCCCGGGGCTTGGCCCGCAGGGTAATCAAGGTCTGTTGCCACATACAGTTCTCCGCCCATCGGCGCGCATTCTAGCGCGCTCTGGGAAAAAACAAAGTGCCGAATACGCCTACATGCCTGTAAGACATTGGCACGCGGAAAAGTGCCGGGTGAACCTCATCACAAACTCGACGAAAAAACCGACACAGCGTGTTATGACTGACAAACGCCAGGCAAAAAAATGCCCGGCAAGCCGGGCATCTTTTTTATGCGTACTTACAAGTTGTAGCCGCGCTCGTTGTGTTGCGCCAGGTCGAGGCCGACGGCCTCCTCTTCTTCGGTCACCCGCAGGCCCATGACCATGTCCAGCACCTTGAGGATGACGTAGGTCACGATCGCCGTGTAGATCACAGTGAAGCCAACGCCTTTGCACTGGATCCAAACCTGCGCGGCAACGTCAGTCACGGTGCCGAAGCCGCCCAGCGCAGGGGCTGCGAACACACCGGTGAGAATCGCACCGACGATACCGCCGATACCGTGCACGCCGAACGCGTCCAGGGAGTCGTCGTAGCCCAGCTTGCGCTTGAGGCTGGTGGCGCAGAAGAAGCAGATCACACCGGCAACCAGGCCGATCACCAGGGCGCCCATCGGGCCCACGGTGCCAGCGGCTGGGGTGATGGCTACCAGGCCCGCCACCACACCCGAGGCGATGCCGAGTGCGCTTGGCTTACCGTGGGTGATCCACTCGGCGAACATCCAGCCCAGCGCTGCAGCAGCGGTAGCGATCTGGGTAACCAGCATCGCCATGCCGGCAGTGCCGTTGGCCGCAGCCGCGGAACCAGCGTTGAAGCCGAACCAGCCGATCCACAGCATGGCTGCGCCGATCAGGGTGTAACCCAGGTTGTGCGGCGCCATTGGAGTAGTCGGGAAGCCTTTACGCTTGCCGAGCACGATGCACGCCACCAGGCCAGCCACACCCGCGTTGATATGCACCACGGTGCCGCCGGCGAAGTCCAGCACGCCCCAGTCCCACATCAGGCCACCGTTGCCGCTCCAGACCATGTGCGCGATCGGCGCATAGACCAGGGTGAACCAGATAGCCATGAAGATCAGCATCGCGGAGAACTTCATACGCTCAGCGAAGGCACCGACGATCAGCGCCGGGGTGATGATCGCGAAGGTCATCTGGAAGGTGATGAACACCGCTTCCGGGAACAGCGCTGCAGGGCCGGTGATGCTGGCCGGGGTCACGCCCGCCAGGAACGCCTTGCCCATGCCGCCGAAGAAGGAGTTGAAGTTGACCACACCCTGTTCCATACCGGTGGTATCGAACGCGATGCTGTAGCCGTATACGACCCAGAGGATGCTGATGAGGCCGGTGATCGCGAAACACTGCATCATCACCGACAGAATATTCTTGGAGCGGACCATGCCGCCGTAGAACAGCGCCAGGCCAGGGATGGTCATGAACAGCACCAAAGCGGTGGCGGTCAACATCCAGGCGGTGTCGCCGGAATTGAGGACTGGAGCAGCCACTTCGTCTGCCGCCATGGCCAGGCTTGGCATTACGATGGACAACAGGGCTCCGAGCCCTGCGAATTTACGCAGAGTCATATTGTTTTCTCCTGGGGCGTTGGGGTTTGGCGGCTTAGATTGCGTCGGTATCGGTTTCGCCGGTACGGATGCGAATAGCCTGTTCCAGATTGACCACGAAGATCTTGCCGTCACCGATCTTGCCGGTGTTGGCGGCCTTGGTTATCGCCTCGATAACCCGGTCAAGATCCTTGTCGTCAATGGCGACATCAATCTTCACCTTCGGCAGGAAATCGACCACGTATTCCGCGCCGCGATACAGCTCGGTATGACCCTTCTGCCGACCGAAGCCTTTGACCTCAGTAACGGTAATGCCCTGCACGCCGATCTCGGACAACGACTCGCGTACATCGTCCAACTTGAACGGCTTGATGATGGCAGTGACTAGCTTCATGAAAACTCTCTCCCGAATTGGTGGACTTGCCCCAGGAAAACAAACCCGTCTCAAGTCTAAGCGCAGTGCCTGGCTTTGTAACGCGTCGTCGCCTCGGCATTTGCCTTTGCGACGCCAGCGAACCACTGGTGACGAAACCTGTACCCCTGATCCGTCGGCGCACTGCATTCGTCACAGCGACTGCATCAGTGCATGGGTCATGTTCGTCTAAGCAGAAACCTTGCCAGCTCCGTAAAAATCACTGAAATCAGTCCTTTGCCCACTTATCCCCACCTGCGAGGCTTTTGGGCGACGGCAATGCGCACAAAAACAGTGCGTAGCCGCCCGACCCTCTGCGCGAAAAGCGTGCGCCCGCCGTCGTGAAAAAGACTATAGACGCTGCGTGATACACTGCCGGCCAACAGTTTTCCGGAATATTTCCCATGCTCGCGCCCAAAGACCTCCTCGACGCCCTGAGCGGCCACGCCTCTCGCCTGTTCAGCGGTGACACCCCATTGCCCCGCAATGAAATCGAAAGCCAATTCAAGGCCTTGCTGCAAAGTGGTTTCAGCAAGCTCGACTTGGTGAGCCGCGAAGAATTTGATAGCCAGATGGTGGTACTTGCCCGCACGCGTGCGCGGCTGGAGAGCCTGGAGGCAAAAGTCGCGGAACTGGAAGCGCGATTGACGCCAGCGGGCGAATAACCGGCATCAACCGGTCCCTGTGGGGCTTGCCGGCCCTCGACCGGCGCCTGCTGAAAATACAATTCAGCTTTTTGCTGGTGGTGCTCGGTGGCCGCTGCAACCAACTCGCCGTGGCGTGGTGGGCCTTGCAGGAAACCGGTTCCGCCGTCGTCTTCGCCAACATGATCGCCTGCTCCATCGCGGCGCAGGTGCTGGCCCGCCCTCTGCTGGGATGGCTGGGCGACAAGTACAACAAGATCCTGATCCTCAGGCTGGTTTCCCTGACCAGCGTGTTGACCGCGCTGTTGATGTTTCTTCTATCTGCGACGCAGCTGTTCAACCCCTGGAGCGTCGGCGCCCTGATGCTCGTCAGCAGTGCCGTCGCCGGTGTGCGCGAGCCGCTGCAGTCGTCGATCATTCCATTGTTTGCGCGTGACGATCAGGTCTCACTGGCCGTGCGCACCAAAAGCATGCTGTCGTCCATTTCCAACCTGCTCGGGCCAGCCATGGCCAGCGCGTTGATTTTCAGCTTCGGTACCCCGCTGGCGTTTGCCGTCGACTTCATTGCGATGCTTGGCGCGGCAGTGTTGATCGCATCCATTCCACTCCACCTCGGCGCCAGCGCCCCAGATGAACCTGAACCGACCTCCAGCGGCTGGCGCATGATTTACTCGGGTTTCAAGGCGGTCTATGGGGTGAAGGTCGAGTTCTACCTGGCTCTTGTGGCGATGCTCGTCAACTTTGCCCTGTTTCCATTTTTTACCATCCTGCTGCCGCTGTACGTGAAGACAGTTATCCACTACCCGATCACCTACCTCGGCCTGCTGGATGCGTGCTTCGGCCTGGGCATCCTGGCGGGCAGCTACACGATCACCGGCTGGTTGACCCAACGGGTGCCCCGCGACCTGTGTGTCGCGGCAGGCTTTGCACTGTTGGGGGGCAATATGTGGCTGGCTGGCGCGCTCTCATCGATAGTCGTCGTGCCCCTGGCGTTTTTCTGTGGCGGGGTGGGCCTGATGCTGATCAACATTCCGACCTCTGCCGTGAGATTACTGGCGACCCCCAAGCAGCACCGCAACCGGATCTTCGCCACCGTGTCCTTTCTGTCCGCGGCAGCCAGCCCGCTGGGCAGTTTCGCCATGAATGGCCTGATCGCCAACCTCGGTGTCACCCTGACCATCACGTCGCTGGGGGCGATGGTGCTGGGGTTGTCACTGCTGGTGTTCCTGATCCCCGATTTCCGCACCTTCATGCGTGCCCCAGACACCCAACTCAACGGCGCCTATCTGGATAAGTATCCCAACGCCTTTGCACGTTGATACGTCCTGTAAAAGTCTGATTCGTTGCCCATGCGTTCCCTCGACTACCTTTAAGAAACCGCAGGAAGCGGCCTCAATTCTTCAAGGAACGAGTATGTCCCTCGCCATCGTCCACAGCCGTGCCCAAATTGGCGTCGAAGCTCCCGCCGTCACCGTCGAGGTGCACATGGCCAATGGTCTGCCGTCCCTGACACTGGTGGGTTTGCCGGAAACGGCGGTCAAGGAAAGCAAGGACCGGGTGCGCAGCGCCATTCTCAATTCTGCCCTGCAATACCCGGCCCGCCGCATCACCCTGAACCTGGCACCTGCCGACCTGCCCAAGGACGGCGGGCGTTTTGACCTGGCGATTGCCTTGGGAATCCTCGCGGCCAGCGTGCAGGTGCCGGCGTCGATGCTCGATGAGGTGGAATGCCTGGGAGAATTGGCCCTGTCCGGCGAAGTGCGGGCAGTGAAAGGCGTGTTGCCGGCAGCATTGGCGGCGCGCAAGGCGGGGCGCACCGTAATCGTGCCGCGGGCGAATGCGGAAGAAGCCTGCCTGGCGTCGGGGTTGAAAGTGCTCGCCGTGGATCATTTGCTGCAGGTGGTAGCGCACCTGAATGGGCATCAGCCCATCGAGCCCTACAAATCCGACGGATTGCTGTATCTGAACAAACCTTACCCGGACCTGAGCGAAGTACAGGGCCAGCTCGCCGCCAAGCGCGCACTGCTGATCGCGGCGGCGGGGGCGCATAACCTGCTGTTAAGCGGCCCGCCCGGCACCGGCAAGACATTGCTCGCCAGTCGCCTACCGGGTTTGTTGCCACCGCTGAGTGAGCAGGAAGCCCTGGAAGTGGCGGCGATTCAATCGGTCGTCAGCGTGGCGCCACTCAGTCATTGGCCCCACCGACCGTTTCGCCAGCCGCATCATTCGGCGTCGGGCCCGGCGCTGGTGGGAGGCGGGTCAAAGCCGCAACCGGGAGAAATCACCCTGGCCCATCACGGCGTGCTGTTTCTGGATGAGCTGCCGGAGTTCGACCGCAAAGTATTGGAGGTGCTGCGCGAGCCACTGGAGAATGGTAGCCCTAATACTCACATTTACCCACACAAGTCGACCGATAGCACCACGAAATGGTGTCTCACCTCACCTTAATAAGGTCGTGTTAATAACGCCTAATATCGCGTATCAGCAGTTTTATATGGTCAGCCATACCCATCTGGCTATTTGCAGCAATCGCAATTGTATCAATCTCCTAGGCCATCACAGAACTGCGAAATAAATTTTTTAGAATGTTTAAAATCGGCAAACTGTGGGATACGATGACTGAGCAACGTTACCCGCATCAGCGTAACCATTTGCAATCCACCATCTCACTTCAATGCTTGCTCGACAGCCATGTACACTTGCTGACAAACCCACTACGGCCTATGCCCGACGGGGCGTGGGCTTCGTACCAATTCAGCCGTGGGACTGTTACTTCTCTTAGGTAACAGTCTAGTCGACCATGATCGACAGAGTTAATTTGCAGCCATGCCAAAGTCATGAAAAGCGCTTAAGGGGATATTTACATCAAAAGAACAGCATTAAGCTAGAATAATGGTATCAATCAGTGGACAGAGAATACATCCAGCATGATTTCATGGGAAAAGCAATAAACTGCAGTACTAACCGAAAAACGACTACAAACGTTTTGGAATCAATTTACGTGATGACATATAGAACATCACAGAAATTCAACCGCCCCATCGGGGTACATATCAGGGTAAGACTCACACCCAAGATGGACCTTCGATCTTTTTCTTCGAGATTAAACAAGAACTATAAAAAGTACGGCTACAACCCAATCAGAGTTACGGTGAAGGAAGACGACCCTGACGACAATGGCGTCCATTATCATGCAGCCATAGTTATCGAAGGGAAGTATAACACCCCGCTAAGTTTGAACGCTTTTTTTGCCAAACTCAAAAGAAATAACTATTTGGCCGATTACAGCATCATCAATGAAGAAGACCATCCTTACGGATTGTCATTGAATAGTGAATGCAACCGTGATCGTTTTTTTAAGTGGTTATCATATTTGGCCAAAACGCGAACCAAGGTACTTGAGGCTCAATACGTCAGCAAGTGCAAAGCTGTAGAGTCCGACCTTACACTTTGGCGAGAGAGTGGAAAACCTGACCTGCGTCAGACGAAGTATCCACCCACGCCCAGATCGACCAATAACGCTCTACAGTGCATTTTGACGCACGGGTGCACCCAGGGTATTGCCACGTCAACAAACACCGCTTACATCGACGTATAGAGCCCCTGAGGGCCATCCAAAGAACAGACTCGGTTTCACAATCAACGAGCCCGCTATTTTTGGTTCCTCTCATGCGCTTTCCTTCAAAGTGAAGGAGTGATATAAACCAGTATGACTTGCTACTACGCACCATTGTAGCAAGTTATATACCAACTGAAACGGTACACGAATAATACTGCCAACGACAGGCGATTACAACTTACTAAAAAGGGGTCAAAATGGACGCTGGACCGGTACACATCATTCAATACTTTGATGGATCAAAACAGGGTGTAATCCCCTTATTCCAGCGCCCATATTCTTGGGATCAGGGTAACTGGGGGGCACTATGGGATGACGTCATGGCCCAATATGACGATAAAGAACCATACGCCCACTTCATGGGTGCGGTAGTCACTGTCCCAGTAAAGTCCGTCCCTGTAGGAGTAGCAAAACATCTTGTCATTGACGGCCAGCAGCGACTTACTACAATTTCCATTTTGCTGGCCGCTATACGGGAGCAAGCCGCGAATTCCGGTGATTTTTCAACTGAAGGCATTGTAGGTGACTTACTAACAAATCGACATTACAAAGACCCTGACGATTTGAAGCTAGTCCCCACTCAAGCTGACCGGGCGGCATACAACGCCTTGGTCAACCAAAAAGACAAGACCAACCATGAAGAATCCAAGATAATTCAAGCTTACCGGTTTTTCTTGAAGAAACTACGCGGCAAAGATGACGAAGGCAACGAGATATCACCAGTAAGAATACTGCAAACCATACAACAAACCTTACAAGTTGTAATGATCAACCTAAGCGAAAGCGATGACCCATACTTAATCTTCGAAAGCCTAAACCATAAAGGCAAGCCACTAAGCCAAGCCGACCTTGTTCGCAACTATGTGTTGATGCAATTCAAGCACTCAACCGATATCGGCGGAGAACAAGAAGCTGTTTACAATGATTATTGGCAACCGATGGAGTCTAATCTTGACGAGTCGATGGCAGATTTCCTTCGTCACTTCTTGATGCGCAACGGTGAAAATGTCCGTAAAGGGGAAATCTACATATCATCCAAGAAAGAATTTCTAGGACTAAACTCATCAGACGAAGTTCGTTCAAAACTGTTAGAAATGAAACAATCTTCGGTAGCTTATCGAAAGTTCCTTAACCCTAGTGAAGAAAACAACACAAAAATAAGCAGGCGACTTGACGGCATTCAAAGCCTAGATCAAAAAGCGGCATATCCCCTTTTGCTACGACTTTACCGCAACTGGGAACAACAGTTCATTTGCGATACTGATCTGGTGGAGTGCTTAGATTTACTGGAGTCGTTTTTTGTTCGTCGATCAATATGCGCCGTCCCTACAAACAGCTTGAATAAGCTTTTATTAGAACTTTGTCAAGAACTGCCGCCAAGTGCCCCGCACGCTTGGTTGAGAAGAACTCTGCTTGATTGGCAAGGGAATCGTCGCTGGCCAACGAACGAAGAGTTCGCAGATGCCATGATTAACCAGCGGATTTATGAACGCCCACGCATCGCTAGATACGTTCTTGTAGCATTGGAAGAAGCACACAAACACAAAGAGCTAGTAGATACTGCATCTGCCACTATAGAACACGTGATGCCACAAACTTTAACCAACGAATGGCGTGCAGAACTTGGCACGGACCATGAATCAGTTCACGAGCGCTGGTTAGATACTATTGGCAATCTAACCCTAACTAGTTACAACTCAGAATTGGCAAATTCGGCGTTCCACGTAAAGAAAACTTTGTTGGCAAATACTCATTTTGAACTAACAAGGTGGATTAACCAACAGGACAAGTGGGGCGCACAACAGATCGAGACTCGTGGGAAGCTGTTAGCTGAAATGGCCCTAGAGCGCTGGGGACGTGACTAACTGCTAATTGCAAGTTTACAGCCCCGGTCTTTCAACGCAGATTCCGTGATAGCAGGACACGGTAGGGAAGACCGGGGTTATAGACGTTCAACGCCACTCACCTACAAACAGCACCGGCACAACGCTCCATGCTGGCGCATAAGGTACATTTCGCGCATATGAAAACGTATCGTTAAACGACCGTTTTGCGACACCCATAAAACTCGACCCTACCGGTATCATAAAAATATTGTTGTTTTGTTTGTGATACCACAATACACTGATACCACCATAAACGATACCAGAGCTACTATCATGTCACGTACCTTTCTCTATTGCCGCGTTTCCACAGCCAACCAGTTCACATTCAACCAAGTACAGGAAGTGAGAACAGCCGGGTTCGACGTACAACCCGCTCGTGTAGTTGAAGAAGTGGTGTCCGGCAGCATCGCCGCCATTGAACGGCCAGGATTCCAGAAGCTGTTGGATCGGATGGAAAGCGGGGATGTACTGATCGTTACCAAGCTTGATCGTCTGGGTCGAAACGCGATGGATGTGCGTGCGACCGTTGAACACCTATCGAATAACGGTATTCGTGTTCATTGTCTTGCGCTGGGCGGGGTGGACCTTACCAGCCCAGCCGGGAAGATGACCATGCAGGTATTGAACGCAGTTGCTGAATTCGAACGCGACCTGTTGATTGAACGTACACAACAAGGTTTGATGCGTGCCAAGGCAGAAGGTAAGAAGCTTGGGCGCCCACCTGCGATTCAAACTGCGAAACAAGTTCAACACTTGAAAGCCCAAGGCTTGACCCAAGCACAGGTGGCCGGAAAATTAGACATGGGCATTGCAACCATTAAACGCCACTGGAATACCCCCCTAGCCCTGTGAAGGGGGGGGTAGACCAAATTGGACCCCCCTATTTTCGGTGTAAAGGGGCAAAGGGTCCAAGGTAACCGCGCTGGGAATGATGAAGTAGGGCGCCTGAAAAACCACACATCAATCATTCTGATGACATCACATCCTCAAGTTTGGAAATCCCAAATTGGGATAACGGCTTGTGAAGCCCAAAATAACTTTGGTCCTTCCAGACTACTTCACTATTTTGAAATACCGTCATATCAAGCCTGCGAACTTCTGGATCAAATTCAAAACTGAATACCACCTTCTGTTTCTTGAAAAATCCGTTCAACTCCAATCGCCCTTCCTCGGTTTGAAACTTCTCTATCAAGTCCTTTGCCGATGCAATAGGAATCGTGACAGACATCTCAGAAACCTCCACGCCCAAAGCATCGACAATTTCTTGTTGATCATCACGTTCTTGCTCAACTGAGCCAATTTTATCGAGCAACGCACGGGGTATACGCCCGACATTCTCGTCAACCACTGCATTCATATTTTCATTCAAATTATCAAGGGTCATTTGCAACCTAGCAAGTTTTTCCTTGGCATTATCAAGCTTGTTTTCCAACTTTGATGTTGCACCGGCATGATTCATTATCTTAGAAAATAAATCATCACCGAATTTTCTCATCCTCAGCCTGATTTGCTTTTGCTCTGGGCTTTCCGCAATGGTACCAGCTATAAATCCCCGGTTTTTGCTTACTTCTGGCATAGCCTTCAAACGGTTATCACCATCCTTTCTAATCAATCTTTCTATTTCTTCTGGCAGATTGATGGCCATAGGCTTTGTCATTATTTTCTTGGCCGGACTTAATAGCGAAACTGCTCGCAATAACATACCGATTGCCAGGTCATATCGAAACCGTTGCACACAGTCACCTTTATGCTCCTTTCTTGTTTTGCAATTGAAATAGTAATACAACTCGCCTTTTTGGTTACGCTGCTTCTCAAACACAAAGCTTTCGCCACACGAACCACATTTAACAACGTGACGAAAAACATTCAAGTTCCCAATCGTACTATTGCCGTATTCCTTTCTAGTCCTCCTAGACTGCATTGCAGCGATGGCCTCATTGAACTGTGTATTCGTGACTATTGCGGGGTAATAACCTTCAATGAATTCAATGAATACTTTTTTCTGACCATCACCCCGCTTCTGTGACATCATTACACCACGAGGGTACTGGCTTCGAAGTAATACGTTAATTGCTTTATTTGTCCACCTACGCTCAGACGTCTGATTTACTATTCTAATAACATTAGAAACACCTGTAACTTTCAAAAGCTCAAAGATTTGCCTTACTTCTTCCGCTTGTTTTTCATCAAGTACAAACCTTTGTGAATCTTCACAATAACGTATCCCATATGGTGGATTATGCTTGTTGAAAACCTTTCCTTCTTCCACGGCTAAGCGTTTAGCTGATCGCCATTTCTTCTTCCGCCGATCCGACTTTGTCTCCGATTCTTCGTTCGCACGCTGTGCAATAAGGGAGATCATCATCAGTGTTTCAAAATGCTTAGCCGAATCATCCAGTGAATAGGTTTTCTTATCAGTAGTTGTGTAAATTCTAACTCCAGACTTCAGAATTGAACTTAACAATTCCACACCATCAAAAACCTTTTGCCGTGTTATCCGATCAATGGACTCCACAACCAGATAGTCACCATGACGAAGTTCTCCGCTTTTTATTCTGTCAAGAATAACTTTTAGCTCACCAAACTTAGCGTTATTACCACGAAAGGAAGATACACCTTCGTCAAAGAATGTTTCGGCAATGACAACCCCAGTATCTTCGGTGAATGCTTCCAACGGCGTCACCTGTCGCTCGACGGTATCCCCCTCACGCTGCTTCATCGACGAATAACGCACGTAGGCATAGGCTCTGGCCATGGCAAAATCCTAAATCGAAAAAATGTGATTATACTGACCCCCGTTCGAATCAGGGCACATCGTGATTTCCCGTGCCCGCGACCGCGTGAGCTTCCCGGCCCGTTTCCAACTGGTCGCCGCCATGAACCCCTGCCCTTGCGGGTACCTCGGCGAACCCAGCGGACGTTGTCGCTGTACGCCGGAGCAGATCCAGCGCTATCGCAACAAGCTCTCCGGGCCGCTGCTGGACCGCATCGACTTGCACCTCACTGTGGCGCGAGAAACCACTGCGTTGAATCCTACCCAGCAGGCAGGCGATAACACAGCCGAGGCGTCGGCACGGGTCGCCCAGGCCCGCGATCGCCAACAGCAACGCCAAGGCTGTGCGAATGCTTTCCTTGATCTGCCGGAGCTACGCAAGCACTGCAAGCTGGCGAAGGTCGACGAATGCTGGCTGGAAAACGCCTGTGAACGGCTGACGCTTTCCCTGCGCGCAGCCCATCGACTGCTCAAAGTGGCACGCACCCTAGCCGACCTTGAGCACACCGATAGCATCAACCGGGCGCATCTGGCGGAAGCGTTGCAGTATCGGCCCGCGGCTGTTGGCTAGGGTGACTGTGGAAAGTCCAGCAGCAACCGCGCCACTTCCATCACTTCATCCAAGGCCGCTTCGGCCGACTCCGTGGAGGGCTGGAGCATCAGGTCGTCGGCGTAGCCCATCGCCACTGCAAAGATTTGGCGGGCAGCGCGTTGTGGCGAGTCACAACGCAGGACATTGGCAGCGACACCTCGCTCGATCACTTCGGCGAGCATGCCTTGCCATTGAGCATTGATCACCAGGTAAGCCTGGGCCATTTGCGGGTCTTGCATCGCTTCGTCCCAGGCATCCAGCCACAGCGCCCAGCCTGCATCGGCGGTGCTCGGAAGGCAGTCACGCAAAAAACCCACAAAGGCATCCAGCGGGGGGGCTTCTGCCAGAGGCGCCCGTACTTCGTCCAACTGCTCATTGGCAAACCGCACGAAGGCTTCGCGGCGCAGCTCCTTCCAATCACTGAAGTAGTGATAAACGTGGCTACGGGACAGCCCGGCATGTTCGGCCAGGTCGCGGGTGGACACATCGGCAAACCCCTTGCTGCGAAACAACTCCAGGGCGGCGGCGATGATCTGGTCTTTACGGTCGATACGCGACATGGCAATTCCTTTCGGCACCGGCAGATAAGCGGCGCTTGCTTTTTGAGCGATCGCTCAAGGATACTTGAGCAGTCGCTCAATAATAGCGTCTATCATCCCTTTGGTGCACCCATGACATCCGTCACGCCTCAAATCCTGATCGAAGAAAGCAAGAAAATCGGCCAGCAATCCGCCGGCCAGACCCTCAAAGCGATCGCCAAAGCCTATCCCGGCAAGCTGTTCGGCACGCTGTCATTGGTTGCATTGGAAAATGCCCTGCTGCTGGCATACCCGTTGTTTGCCGGGTTTGCGGTGGATGCAATCATTCGGGGCGATGCCAGCAACGCTCTGTTCTACGCCGCCGTGGTCCTGGCGTTCTGGGTCGTCGGCGCGGCACGCCGGGCGCTGGACACCCGAACCTTCACCCGGATCTACGCCGACCTGGCGGTGCCGGTGATTCTGAACCAGCGCCTGCAGAATCACAGCACCTCCAAGTCAGCGGCACGGGTGGTGCTCGCACGAGAGTTCGTCGACTTCTTTGAGAAACACGTGCCGATCATCGCCACGGCGCTGGTATCGATTATTGGTGCGGCGGTGATGCTGATCGTGATCGAGCCCTGGGTCGGTCTCGCGTGCCTGGGCGCACTGGTGCTGTGTATCACGCTGTTGCCGCGCTTTGCCCAACGTAACCAAGCGCTGCATGAGCGCCTGAATAATCGCTTGGAAAAGGAAATCGGCCTGGTGGAAAAAGTCGGTGCGCCGACCCTGCGACGCCACTACCAGGTGCTGTCTCGCCTGCGGATCTGGCTGTCAGACCGCGAGGCCGCTGCGTACCTGTTTCTCGGCACACTGGCTGCCTTGCTCTTCGTGGTCGCCATCAGCCAGTTGGCCTTGTCCCCCGCAGTCAAGGCCGGTCATGTGTATGCGGTCATGACCTACCTGTGGACCTTCGTCACCAGCATGGACGAAGCCCCTGGCATGGTCGACCAACTGGCGCGCCTCAAAGACATCGGCAAGCGCGTGGACCCAGGGCTGGGCGACCGCTAGGTCTCAACGAAACCGATCCACTTCATGCCGCAGGCCCGCCGCCAGGGTCTCCAGTTCCTTGGCCGTGATCGCCAGGTTCGACACCACCTCGCGCTGCTCGCTGTTGGCCAGCGCAATGCTCTGCAGGTTGCTGCTGAGCAAAGTCGCGGTGCTGCTCTGTTCCTGGGTGGCGGTGGTGATCGCAGCGAACTGCTGACCGGCCGAGCGGCTTTGCTCGTCGATACGCGCCAGGGCCGACGCCACATCGGCGTTGCGCGACAGGCCTTCCTGCATCAATACGTTGCCGCGCTCCATGGTGCTGATGGCGTTGCCGGTTTCCTGCTGGATGCTCTGGATCATCCCGGAAATTTCGTCGGTGGCCTCACGGGTACGCGACGCCAGGTTACGCACCTCATCAGCGACCACGGCAAACCCACGACCCTGCTCACCCGCCCGTGCGGCTTCGATGGCGGCGTTGAGTGCCAGCAGGTTGGTTTGTTCGGCGATCGAGGTGATCACGCCGACGATCCCGCCAATTTCCTGGGAACGCTGGCCCAGGGTGTTGATCACCGTAGCCGTGCTGTTGAGCGCGGCGGCGATGTGTTCCAGGGACGACGACGCTTCTTGCATCGAGTTGCGCCCGATACGGGTTTGCTGGGCGTTTTCCTGGGCGAGGCGTTCGGTGCTGCCCATGTTATCGGCGATGTTCAGCGACGTGGCGCTGAACTCTTCCACTGCACCAGCCATGCTAGTGATCTCACCGGACTGCTGCTCCATGCCCTCATAAGCACCACCGGATAACCCAGACAACGCCTGGGCACGGCTGTTGACCTCTTCGGCTGCCTTGCGGATATGCGAGACCATGGTCGACAGCGCTTCACCCATCTGGTTGAAGCTGCGCGCCAACTGGCCGATTTCGTCATGGCTGGACACATTCAGGCGTACGCTCAAGTCCCCCGCACCCAAGGCTTCGGCCTGGCGCACCAGGTCGCCCAACGGCGCCAACTTGCTACGCAGCAACCAGACCGTTGCGCCGACCGCCAGCAGCATGGCAAGCACGCTGCCGATCACCAGGCGGATGCCGACGTCCCAGGTCACCGAGCGAATCTCGGCCTTGGGCATGCTCGCGACAACTGCCCACGGCCCGCCGTCGAAGGGCACAGAGACGCTGTAGAATTCTTCGTTCTTGTCCGCCCAGAAGCGACCTTTGCCTGGTGTTTTGGCCAGGTCCAACATCACTGGAACCGCCTGGTCCAGCGCCTGCACGCCAGCCGGGGGCACCAGCCAGCGCTTCTGCTCGTCCAGCAGGGCCAGGGAGCCGGTCTGGCCGATACGGAAGCGCTTGAGATTCTCGAACTGGGCATTCTGCGCATCGGTGTAGTCAAAACCGATGAACAGCACGGCGATGACCTGGCCGCTGCTATCACGCACGGGGCTGTATTGGGTCATGTAGGAGCGGTCGAACAATACCGCCCGGCCGATGTAGGTCTGCCCGCTGAGCACACGCTGATAAGCCGGGCCTTGGCGATCCAGGACCGTACCGATGGCGCGGTTACCATCCTGTTTGGTCAACGACGTGCTGATGCGGATGAAGTCTTCGCCGCTGCGTACAAACACCGTGGCCACGCCGCCGGACATCTGCTTGAACTCATCCACATCCTCGAAGTTGTTGTTCAACACCTCGCTGCCCAGATACAGGCTCGGGGTCTGCACACCGGCCACGGTCACTGGTTGGTCTGCACGCACACTCAAACCGGCACCAAAACGCTTTTCGAACAGCCCGCTCAACCGCTGGGTACTCTCGCGCAAGGTGCCGTGGAAGGTGTTGAGTTGATCGGCAAGCAAGCGCGCCTCGCTGGCCAGGTGTTCCTCGCGGGTGGCGAGGTTGGCGGAGTCGAGGGAACGCAGAGCAAACACAGTACTGCCGCTGATGACGACAGCCAGAATCACGGCGAGTGCGAGGCCTAGCTGTGAGGCTATCCGAGCGCGAGGTTGAGTCATGAAGGCTCCTGGCCGAGGCCAGGATCATCCTGATCTCATAGCGTTGCTCGGCAAATTATCTGGTGGGAAACGTTGGTGCACGATTGTTCCAACACACCTTCTTCGGCTGGGCGAAGCAATACTTGAGCGAATCACAGGGGTATCACGCAAACGATTGCACGAACGCTCTGCAACCACTCAATCGAGACGTTCGACTGAAGGCAACGCCATCGCCTTGACCTCCGCCTGGAGAAACTCCGCCAAGCGCCGCAGCCGCTCACCGCCGGGGCGGGTCTTCGGCCACACCAGGTAATAACTTTCACCACTGGCTACGGCTGTTGGCCAGGGCAGGCTCAATCGGCCCTGGGCCACGTCTTCGGCCACCATCAGCAGGTCACCCATGGATACGCCGTAACCCCGCGCAGCGGCGATCATGCCCAGTTCGAGGGTATCGAACACCTGCCCGCCCTTGAGCGACACCTGGGATGACAAGCCCATGCGCTCCAGCCAGTTGCGCCAATCACGACGGTCAGGCGTGGGGTGCAGCAACTCGGCGGTGGCCAGGCGCTCGACATCCCAGGGTCCATCCTCCAGCAGGTTGGGGGCGCCCACCGGAATCAGCAATTCCGGGAATAGATAACTGGCCTCCCAATCCGCCGGAAAATGGCCGTAGCTCAGCAGCACGGCGCAGTCGAAGGGTTCCTGGTTGAAGTCCACCTCGTCCACACTCATCCAGGCGCTGGTCAGTTGCACCTCATTGCCGGGCTGCAACGCACGGAACCGGCTGAGCCGCGCCAACAGCCAGCGCATGGTCAGGGTGGACGGTGCCTTCATGCGCAGGATGTCGTCTTCGGCATTCAAGGTATGGCAGGCCCGCTCCAGCGCGGCGAAACCTTCGCGCACACCAGGCAACAACAGACGCGCCGCCTCGGTGAGCTGCAAGGTGCGGCCGCTGCGCTGGAACAGGCGGCAGGCGAAGTGCTCTTCCAATGTGCGGATGTGTCGGCTCACCGCACTTTGCGTTATAGACAGTTCCTCCGCCGCACGGGTGAAGGAATTGTGCCGCGATGCCGCCTCAAACGCGCGAAGGGCATAAAGGGGAGGAAGGCGACGTGACATTTGGCAAGCTCCTACAAGCAATGCCGTAACGTACCAGATTCATCAGGCATGAGTTTTAGTCATGTGAACGATCGCATTTATCCCTTTGTGCAATGCGCTGAGAGCGCCGAGAATCAACCCTCCCTCAACCCTTCGACTATTCGAGCGTGATGATCATGCAGCATCCGGCACGTACCGAACTCTGGGCCATTCTGCGGCTGTCAGGGCCGTTGATTGCCTCACAGTTGGCGCACATGCTGATGGTGCTGACCGACACCCTGATGATGGCGCGCCTGAGCCCCGAAGCCCTGGCCGGTGGCGGCCTGGGCGCGGCAAGCTATTCGTTCGTGTCGATTTTCTGCATCGGCGTGATTGCCGCCGTGGGCACCTTGGTGGCAATCCGTCACGGCGCGGGGGATATCGAAGGCGCCACCCGCCTGACCCAGGCCGGACTGTGGCTCGCCTGGCTGATGGCCTTGGCGGCCGGCTTGCTGTTGTGGAACCTCAAGCCGCTGCTGCTGCTGTTCGGCCAGACCGAGACCAACGTGCACTCGGCGGGGCAATTCCTGACGATCCTGCCGTTCGCCCTCCCGGGTTTCCTGAGCTTCATGGCCTTGCGCGGCTTCACCAGCGCGATTGGCAAGGCCCAGCCGGTGATGGTGATCAGCCTCGGTGGCGCGGTGGCCAACTACCTGCTCAACCATGCGTTGATCGAAGGCATGTTCGGCCTGCCGAAACTGGGCCTGATGGGCATCGGACTGGTCACGGCCGTCGTCGCCAATGGCATGGCGTTGGCGCTGATGTGGTACATCCACCGCAACCGTACCTATGCGGCGTACCCGTTGAGCACCGGCCTGCTGCGCCTCAATACCCAGTACCTGCGCGAGCTGTGGCGCCTGGGCCTGCCGATTGGCGGCACTTATGCGGTGGAAGTCGGGTTGTTCGCGTTTGCGGCGCTGTGCATGGGCACCATGGGCAGCACGCAGTTGGCGGCGCACCAGATCGCGCTGCAAATTGTCTCGGTGGCGTTCATGGTGCCGGCGGGGATGTCTTACGCGGTGACCATGCGTATCGGCCAACATTACGGCGCTGGGCAGTTGCTGCAGGCACGCCTGGCCGGGCGCGTCGGCATCGGATTTGGCGCAGCGGTGATGTTGGGATTTGCCGCCGTGCTGTGGCTTTATTCCGATCCTTTGATCGGATTGCTTATCGACCATAACGACCCGGCCTTCCATGACGTGATCGTCCTGGCCGTCAGCCTGCTCGCTGTCGCCGCCTGGTTCGAGCTGTTCGACGGTGTGCAAACCATCGCCATGGGCTGCATTCGCGGGCTCAAGGACGCCAAGACCACCTTCCTGATCGGCGCGGGTTGCTATTGGTTGATCGGGGCACCGTCGGCCTGGCTGATGGCCTTCACCCTGGGCTGGGGACCGACCGGCGTATGGTGGGGCTTGGCGCTGGGCCTGGCGTGCGCGGCAGTCAGCCTGACTTGGGCATTTGAAGCGAAGATGAAGCGCATGATTCGGCGAGAGCCTGAAACCTACAGCACGTTGCAAGCAGCTCAGCCGGATTGAAGGCTGTAATCGGTCAGTGTGGGAGCTGGCTTGCCTGCTCCCACAGTTGATTGGGTGGGCACCCAATCAACCCAGCAAGGCCTGCTGGCTTTTCCCGAAGGTCAGGTACTCCACAAGCTCCGCCAACGGCAGCGGCTTGCTGATCAGGTAACCCTGGGCCTGGTCGCAGCCAAACAAGCGCAACAGTGCAAGTTGCTCCGGCGTTTCCACGCCTTCGGCGACCACTTCAAGGTTGAGATTGTGGGCCAGGTTGATCATGGCGTGCACCAGTTTGCGGTTCTCTTCGCGCTCTTCCATACCGCCGACAAAACTCTTGTCGATCTTCAACAAGGCGATCGGCAGGCTGTTGAGGTGCACGAACGATGAAAAGCCCGTGCCGAAATCGTCCAGGGAGAACCGAACACCGAGGCGGCCGAGGGCGTCCATGGTCTGCTTGACCAGGTCACTGCGGCGCATCACGGCGGTTTCGGTGAGTTCGAACTCCAGCCACTGTGCCTCAACGCCCCGCTCGGCAATCAGCCGGCTGAGGGTGGAGAGCAACTGGCTGTCCTGGAACTGACGGAATGACAGGTTGACCGCCATGTGCAGCGGCGGCAGGCCACGTTCGCGCAGGTCCTGCATGTCGCGCAGCGCGCGGGAGATCACCCAGTAACCCAACGGCACGATCAGGCCGCTTTGTTCGGCCAGGGGCACGAACTCACTCGGCGGCAACAGGCCACGCTCGTCGTGGCGCCAGCGCACCAAGGCTTCAAGGCCGACGATATGCCCGTCGTCGAGGTCCAGGCGCGGTTGGTAGTGCAGCTCCAGTTCGTCACGACGCAAGGCGCGGCGCAGCTCACTTTCCAGGTCGGCCAGGCTGCGCGCGTTGCGGTTGATGCGTTCGTTGAAGATATGAAAGGTGCAGCCTTGGGTGCTTTTGGCCTGCTGCATGGCGATATGGGCGTGCCACATCAGCGGGTCGGCGCCGGCGCGGGCACGGGCATGGGCCACCCCCAGGCTGCAGCCGATCAGCAGGCTTTCGCCATCCACCCAGTACGGTTCGGCCATGACTTCGGTGATGCGCTCGGCCATCCACTCGGCACGCTGGGGCGCGCGGCGGGTGTCGATCAAGAGGGCAAACTCGTCACTGCCCAGGCGCGCCAGTTGGTCCCCGACCTCAAGTTGGCTCTTGAGCCGCGAGACCACTTGCAGGATCAGCCGGTCGCCGGCCTGGTGGCCGAGGGCGTCGTTGGCGTGGCGGAAATTGTCGAGGTCCAGGTGGCCGAGGGCCAGGCCACGGCCTTCATTCTCGACCAGTCGTGCGGCGAGCAAGGTCTGGAAGCCCTGGCGGTTGGCGATACCGGTGAGCGGGTCCTGTTCGGCCAGGCGCTGCAGGGTGTTTTCCAGTACGCCACGCTCGCGGACGTGGCGCAGGCAGCGGCGCACTGTATCGGCATCCAATACATCGCGCACCAGCCAATCGCTGACGCCCAGCGGCGAAACCAGCGGCTCCTGCTCCAGCAGCAATACGCACGGCAGGCTGCAGCGGCCAGGGCCGGGCTGCAAGCTGGGCGTGGTCAACAGCACGGCGCTGTGGTCGTCATCGAACAGACGGCTCACGGACTCCCAGTTTGGTGCGCTGATCAGCACAGCCCCATCGCCCATCGGCGCCAGGCACTCGCGCAACAACGCTGCCCACGCGGGCTCATCGGCCAGCAGCAGCAAACGCAAGGGTTCGACAGGCGTAGACAAGCTAGCTCCCTAGACTCTGCAAAATTTCGTGACAGCGGGCATTATGACGTGCGGCCAGATGATCACCAATGATAGGGGTTACCAAACACGCGAACTGTAAAGATTAGTCGCAAATAACCCCGACATCCTGCGGCAAAGTATCAAAACCGGCAAATTTAGATCGAGTGGTACGTCACACTGTCGTTCTGACAGAGCAGAATCCTGCGAGCCTGTTAAAATGCCCGCCCTTTTGAACAACGACTCCCTGAATTCTGTATGTCCCGACTCAATCCCCGGCAGCAAGAAGCCGTGAACTACGTCGGCGGCCCTCTATTGGTGCTCGCCGGTGCAGGCTCCGGCAAGACCAGCGTGATCACCCGCAAGATCGCGCACCTGATCCAGCAGTGCGGCATCCGCGCCCAGTACATCGTCGCCATGACCTTTACCAACAAGGCGGCGCGAGAAATGAAAGAGCGTGTCGGCACCCTGCTCAAGGGTGGCGAGGGCCGTGGCCTCACCGTGTGCACCTTCCACAACCTGGGCCTGAACATCATCCGCAAGGAGCATGCGCGGCTGGGCTACAAGCCGGGCTTCTCGATCTTCGACGAGACCGACGTGAAGTCGCTGATGACCGACATCATGCAAAAGGAGTACGCAGGCGACGACGGCGTGGACGAGATCAAGAACATGATCGGCGCCTGGAAAAACGACCTGATCCTGCCCGCCCAGGCCCTGGAAAACGCACGCAACCCCAAGGAACAGACCGCCGCCATCGTCTACACCCACTACCAGCGCACGCTCAAGGCGTTCAACGCAGTGGACTTCGATGACCTGATCCTGCTGCCGGTGAAGCTGTTCGAGGAACACGCCGACATCCTCGAAAAATGGCAGAACAAGGTGCGCTACCTGCTGGTAGATGAATACCAAGACACCAACGCCAGCCAATACCTGCTGGTGAAAATGCTGATCGGCAAGCGCAACCAGTTCACCGTGGTAGGCGACGACGACCAGTCCATCTACGCCTGGCGCGGCGCGCGCCCGGAAAACCTGATGTTGCTCAAGGACGACTACCCGTCCCTGAAAGTGGTGATGCTGGAGCAGAACTATCGCTCCACCAGCCGCATCCTGCGTTGCGCCAACGTGCTGATCTCGAACAACCCCCACGAGTTTGAAAAACAACTGTGGAGTGAGATGGGCCACGGCGACGAAATCCGCGTGATCCGCTGCCGTAACGAAGACGCCGAAGCCGAGCGCGTGGCCGTGGAAATCCTCAGCCTGCACTTGCGCACCGACCGGCCCTACAGCGATTTCGCAATCCTGTACCGCGGCAACTACCAGGCCAAGCTGATCGAGCTGAAATTGCAGCATCACCAGGTGCCGTATCGCCTGTCGGGCGGCAACAGCTTTTTCGGACGCCAGGAAGTCAAAGACCTGATGGCCTACTTCCGGCTGATCGTGAACCCGGACGACGACAACGCCTTCCTGCGCGTGATCAATGTGCCGCGCCGCGAGATCGGCTCCACCACCCTGGAAAAACTCGGCAACTACGCCACTGAACGCAAGATCTCGATGTACGCCGCCACCGACGAAATCGGCCTGGGCGAGCACCTGGACTCGCGCTTCACCGATCGACTGGCGCGCTTCAAGCGCTTCATGGACAAGGTCCGCGAGCAGTGCGCCGGCGAAGACCCGATCAGCGCCCTGCGCAGCATGGTCATGGACATCGACTACGAGAACTGGCTGCGCACCAACAGCTCCAGCGACAAGGCCGCGGATTACCGCATGAGCAATGTCTGGTTCCTGATCGAAGCGCTGAAGAACACCCTGGAAAAAGACGAAGACGGCGAGATGACCGTCGAAGACGCCATCGGCAAGCTGGTACTGCGCGACATGCTTGAGCGCCAACAGGAAGAGGAAGACGGCGCCGAGGGTGTGCAGATGATGACCTTGCATGCGTCCAAGGGCCTGGAATTCCCCTACGTGTTCATCATGGGCATGGAAGAGGAAATCCTCCCGCACCGCTCCAGCATCGAAGCCGACACCATCGAAGAAGAACGGCGCCTGGCCTACGTGGGTATTACCCGCGCGCGTCAGACTTTGGCCTTCACCTTTGCCGCCAAGCGCAAGCAATACGGCGAAATCATCGATTGTGCCCCCAGCCGGTTCCTGGACGAGCTGCCGCCGGACGACCTGGCCTGGGAAGGCAATGACGACACCCCGACCGAGGTAAAGGCCGTTCGCGGCAACACCGCCTTGGCGGACATACGCGCGATGTTAAAGCGCTAGAATCGACTACTTTTTAATCTACTTTCGGCGCGCATCGCGCCATTAGAGGAAGCTTTCCGTGGAAGCACTGCACAAGAAAATTCGCGAAGAAGGCATCGTGCTTTCCGATCAGGTACTCAAGGTCGACGCCTTTCTGAACCACCAGATCGACCCGGCACTGATGAAGCTGATCGGCGACGAATTCGCCGCCTTGTTCAAGGATTCGGGCATCACCAAGATCGTCACCATCGAAGCCTCGGGCATCGCCCCGGCGATCATGACCGGCCTGAACCTCGGCGTGCCGGTGATCTTCGCCCGCAAGCAACAGTCCCTGACCCTGACGGAAAACCTGCTGTCGGCGACGGTGTATTCCTTCACCAAGAAAGTCGAAAGCACTGTGGCGATCTCCCCGCGCCACCTGACCAGCAGCGACCGCGTGCTGGTGATCGATGACTTTTTGGCCAACGGCAAGGCGTCCCAGGCGCTGATCTCGATCATCAAGCAGGCCGGCGCGACCGTCGCCGGTTTGGGGATCGTGATCGAGAAGTCGTTCCAGGGTGGTCGTGCCGAGCTGGATGCGCAGGGTTATCGGGTTGAGTCGCTGGCACGGGTGAAGTCGCTGGCGGGTGGCGTGGTCACTTTCATCGAGTAATCGCTGCCTGAATGCAATTAACCCTGTGGGAGCGGGCTTGCTCGCGAATGCGCTGTGACAGTCAATGTAGACGTCGACTGATACACCACTTTCGCGAGCAAGCCCGCTCCCACATTTGGTTTTGCGTTGGGCTGTCAGTGCACGGTGGCCTGCAGGCCGGCGAGCAATAAACGTTGATACAAATCCTCTTTCAGCCCCTCCGGGTTATCCAACCGCATCCGTTTCAAATGCTCGGGATACGCCTCCGGCTCCGGCGCATCCAACGCCGCCTTACCCAGTTCCAGAATCTCCGTCAGCTTGAATTTGCTCTTGAGCCAGTTCAACGCCCGCAACAGATCCCGCTCTTCATCCGTAAAATCGCTGCCCAGCGGATACTCCGGGAACAACCGGCGATGCCGCGCCTGAATACCTTGGAGCCGCTCCGGCGTGTTATCGGCAAAGCGCGGATCCAACTGGAAATCCTTCGGCAACTTGCCGGCCTTCTGCGCCTTTTCGATCAAGTCATCCTGGAAGCGCGAGTCGGTTACGTTGAGCAGCGCTTCGATCACCTTGGCATCCGTCTGGCCGCGCAAATCGGCGATTCCATACTCAGTGATGACGATATCCCTCAGGTGCCGGGGAATCGTGCAGTGGCCATAGTCCCAGACGATATTGGAACTGACCTCCCCCGCCGATTCGCGCCAGCTGCGCAGGATCAAAATCGAGCGCGCGCCCTCCAGCGCATGACCCTGGGCAACGAAGTTGTACTGCCCGCCCACGCCGCTGAGCACGCGCCCGTCTTCCAACTGGTCCGCTACCCCCGCGCCCAACAAGGTCACCATGATCGCACTGTTGATAAAGCGAGCATCCCGCCGTTGCAGTCGTTTGAGTTCTTCCTGGCCGTACAGCTCATTGATGTAACTGATGCGGGTCATGTTGAATTCGAGGCGCTTGGCGTGGGTCATTTCCTGCAGGCGCTGGTAAAAACTTCGCGGGCCGAGGAAGAATCCACCGTGGATCGAGATCCCGTCGGGCTGCGCGGCGTCGTCGAGCGTGCCTGCGTTAGCCTGCTGCTGCGTCGCCACATCCGGGTAGACCTTGCGGCGGATAATCCCCGCGTCCGCCAGCACCAGCAGCCCGTTGACGAACATTTCGCTACACCCGTAGAGGCCACGCGCGAACGGATCGACACCGCCTTCGTGGCTGATCAACGGCGCCCACTGATAGACGTCCAGGTCAGTCAGCAGCAATCGGTAGGCCTCATTGTCCGCCTGGCGCGCCAGCAGCGCGGCAGTCAGCGCATCCCCCATGGAGCCGATGCCGATCTGCAGAGTGCCACCATCGCGCACCAAGGTGCTGGCATGCAGGCCGATAAAGTGGTCCTGGAAGCCCACCGGCATGTTCGGTGTGGAGAACAGCGTGGTGCTGTCTTTTTCATCGATCAGGTAATCGAAGGCGTCCATGCCCAGCTCCGCATCACCCGGCATGTAGGGTAAATCGCTGTGGACCTGGCCGACGATCAGCACGGTTTCACCGGCATCACGGCGCTTGGCGATCATTGGTAACAGGTCGAGGGTGATATCCGGGTTGCAGCTCAGGCTCAGACGATCAGGGTGTTCGCTGCTGCTGGCAACCAGTTGAGCGACCAGGTTCAGGCCGGCGGCGTTGATGTCGCGGGCGGCGTGGCTGTAATTGCTGCTGACGTAATCCTGCTGGGCCGACTCGCTGTGGAGCAAGCTGCCGGGCTGCATGAAGAACTGCTGCACGTGGATATTTTTCGGGAGGTTGTCCTTGTGCAGGGCGGCGAGGAAATCCAGTTCGGGATAATCGCCAAACACTCGCTCGATAAAGGGTTCGAGAAAGCGTTTCTGCAAGCCATCGCCCAGTGTTGGCCGGCCCAGGCTCAAGGCGGTATAGATCGTCAGCGACCGCTCCGGCAATTTGGCAATGCGCCGGTACAGCGCGTTGGCAAACAGGTTCGGCTTGCCCAGGCCAAGCGGCATGCCCATGTGGATATGCGCCGGCAACCGCTCCAGCACATCGTCAACTGCTTGCTCGATTGAACACAACTGCACCATCCGACCCTCCTGAACATTCCATGATTAGGGGTTGGACCGAGCTTGCCGGGTCTTTGCTGCAAAGAACAGCGCTGAAACACAAATCACGGGTACAAAAAAGCCGCTTGTAAGCGGCTTTTTGGCGAAGATCGGTTTATTTCAAACCGGACATCTTCTCGATCGCACCTTTGAGGTCATCATCCGAGCAATCGGCGCAGGTGCCCTTTGGCGGCATGGCATTGATACCGGTAATGGCCTTGGCGAGGATGCCATCCAGGCCGCCCTGGTGGTCAGCGCGTTCTTTCCAGGCAGCGGTGTCACCGATTTTCGGCGCGCCCAACAGGCCAGTGCCGTGGCAAGCGTTGCAATGCTTGGCGATGATTTCATCCGGCGTCTTCGCAGCGCCGCCGCCTGCGGCGACCGCCACTTCCATGCCTTTGCATTCCTGGCCCTGGACGCAAACCTGGCCGACAGGCTCCAGGCGCTTGGCAATGTCATCATTGGTCGCAGCTTGAGCGCTGACAGCCCATAGGGCCAGTACGGTTGCTGGTGCAGCCAGCATTTTCATAATTAGGTTCACGCGTTCACCCTCAATGGTGGCTATTCACGCCTGCGGCCACGGTTTCGCAGGCGGCGAAAGTATAACGGTTAGCCCGCCCTGCCGAAACAACCCTATTAAATAAAGGGAGATTCAGCTTCACGGATACAGCTACGGGAGTCTCTGCCACGCAGGCAGGACGCCTCTTTTCTTAAAAGTTCGCGGGTGTGGCTGCGCTGATTAGTCGCGCCGGCACGTCGAACGGATTGCGAAAACGATGAGGCTTGGTGCTTTCAAAGTAGTAGCTATCGCCCGCTTCGAGCACAAAAGTTTCAAGACCGACCACCAACTCCAGACGACCTTCCACCAGAATCCCGGTTTCTTCGCCTTCGTGGGTGAGCATTTCTTCGCCCGTGTCGGCGCCCGGCGGGTAGATTTCGTTGAGAAACGCAATCGCCCGGCTGGGGTGAGCCCGGCCTACCAGTTTCATGGTGACGGCGCCGTCAGAGATATCAATGAGCTCATTGGCTTTATAGACGATCTGCGTCGGTATTTCCTGGAGGATCTCCTCGGAAAAGAACTCGACCATGGACATAGGGATGCCGCCCAGCACCTTGCGCAAGGAGCTGATCGAGGGGCTGACGCTGTTTTTTTCGATCATCGAAATGGTGCTGTTGGTGACACCCGCGCGCTTGGCGAGCTCGCGCTGGGAAAGACCCTTCAGTTTACGGATGGATTGCAGTCGTTCGCCGACGTCCAATGCAGGAGCCTCCTAGGATTCAGGCTTTGTTGTAATTGAGCGTTATCATGGCGACAGCGTTCAGTATTTACAACACTTGGGCCTAAATCCCGGGCGCTTGTGTTCGTGACTGGCGGTCAAGCCTCGGAATAGAGCCTTGGCACGCGGCGCAGGTTGCAGAACAGTTGGTAAGGAATGGTCTCGGCGGCGACCGCCACATCACTGGCCAGGATGTTTTTGCCCCACAACTCCACCGTGGAACCGAGCCCGGCCTGAGGCAGGTCAGTCAGGTCGATGCACAGCATGTCCATGGACACACGGCCCAGCAACTGGCTGCGCTGCCCGGCCACCAGTACCGGCGTACCGGTCGGCGCGTGGCGCGGATAGCCATCGGCATATCCCATGGCAACCACGCCGATACGCATGGGTTTCGGCGTAATGAACTTGGCGCCGTAGCCCACCGGCTCCCCGGCCGGCAGCTCACGTACGCAGATAACCTTGGACTCCAGGGTCATTACTGGCTGCAAGCGCGAGGCTACGGCCTGGTCTTCGCCAAAAGGCGTCGCACCGTAGAGCATGATGCCGGGACGGACCCAATCGCTGGACACATTCGGCCAGCCCATCACCGATGGCGAGTTGCGCAGGCTCACCTCGGCCGACAAGCCCTGGCGCGCCGCGTCAAACACCGCCACCTGTTCATCACTGCGTACGCAGTCGAGTTCATCGGCGCGGGCAAAGTGGCTCATCAGTACGATCTTGGCCACCTTGCCGCTGGCCAGCAAGCGCTGATAAGCCTCGTGATAATCCTTGGGGTGCAAGCCAACACGGTGCATGCCGGAATCGAGCTTGAGCCAGATAGTCAGCGGTTTGCTCAGCTTGGCCTGTTCGATGGCCTCCAACTGCCACAGCGAATGCACCACGCACCAGAAATCATGCTCGATGATCAGTGGCAGCTCATCAGCCTCGAAGAAACCTTCCAGCAGCAGCACCGGCGCACGAATCCCGGCGGCGCGCAGCTCCAACGCCTCTTCGATACAGGCGACGGCGAACCCATCGGCCTCGGCTTCCAGCGCCTGGGCCACACGCACGGCGCCATGTCCGTAGGCATCGGCCTTGATCACGGCAAGGGCCTTGGCCCCCGTGACTTCACGGGCCAATTGGTAGTTGTGGCGCAGGGCTTGGAGGTCAATCAGGGCACGGGCAGGACGCATGGTGGCAGGCTTCTAGGCGGCAGAGTGAAGAAAAACCGGCACCGACAGGCAACCTCGGCACCGGGAGAGGGATCGTTGTTTAAGGCAGGGCAGCCACGACGGACAGCTCTACCAGGATTTCCGGTTCGCACAGCTTGGCTTCAACCGTGGCACGGGCCGGCGCAACACCTTTGGGCAGCCACTTGTCCCATACCGCGTTCATGCCGGCGAAATCCGCGTCGATGTCTTTCAGGTAGATCGTCACCGACAGCAACTTGGTCTTGTCAGTGCCGGCCAGGTCCAGCAAGCGCTCGATATTGGCCAGGGTTTCACGGGTCTGCTGTTCAATTCCGGCATTCATGTCGTCGCCGACTTGCCCGGCCAGGTACACGGTACCGTTGTGGACAACGATCTGGCTCATGCGCTCATTGGTGAGCTGGCGCTGGATTGACATGTTGTGCGGACTCCTGGTGGTTGCCGTAACGGGAAATATCGAGGCCTTCCGCACTGATCTGCGGCGTTTTCTTGGCCATCAGGTCGGCCAGCAAGCGACCGGAGCCACAAGCCATGGTCCAACCGAGGGTGCCGTGGCCGGTATTCAGGAACAGGTTCTTGAACGGGGTAGCACCGACAATCGGCGTGCCGTCGGGGGTGGTCGGGCGCAGGCCGGTCCAGAACGTGGCTTCGGTCAAATCGCCGCCCTGAGGATAAAGGTCGTTGACGATCATCTCCAGGGTTTCGCGCCGACGCGGGTTAAGCGACAGGTCAAAACCGGCTATTTCAGCCATGCCGCCGACGCGGATGCGGTTGTCGAAACGGGTGATCGCGACCTTGTAGGTCTCGTCGAGAATGGTCGAAGTCGGCGCCATCGCCGGGTTGGTGATCGGCACGGTCAGCGAGTAGCCCTTGAGCGGGTACACCGGCGCCTTGATCCCCAGCGGCTTGAGCAATTTCGGCGAGTAGCTGCCGAGGGCCAGCACGTAGCGGTCGGCGGTTTCCAGCTTGCCGTCGACCCACACGCCGTTGATACGGTCACCGGCGTAATCGAGGCGCTGGATGTCTTGCTCGAAGCGGAATTCCACGCCGAGCTGCTTGCACATGTCGACCAGGCGGGTGGTGAACATCTGGCAGTCACCGGTCTGGTCGTTAGGCAGGCGCAAGGCGCCGGCGAGGATATCGGTGACGCTCGCCAGGGCCGGCTCGACGCGGGCAATGCCGGCGCGGTCGAGCACTTCGAACGGCACGCCGGACTCTTTCAACACGGCGATGTCCTTGGCTGCGCCATCCAGCTGCGCCTGGGTGCGGAACAGTTGGGTAGTCCCCAGGCTACGGCCTTCGTAGGCAATGCCGGTTTCCGCGCGCAGTTCGTCGAGGCAGTCGCGGCTGTACTCGGACAGGCGCACCATGCGCTCCTTGTTCACCGCATAACGGCTCGCGGTGCAGTTGCGCAGCATCTGCGCCATCCACAGGTATTGGTCGATATCGGCGGTGGCCTTGATCGCCAGCGGCGCGTGGCGTTGCAGCAGCCACTTGATGGCCTTGAGTGGCACACCCGGTGCGGCCCAGGGCGATGCATAGCCTGGCGACACCTGGCCGGCGTTGGCGAAACTGGTTTCCATGGCAGCAGCAGGCTGACGGTCGACGACAACCACTTCAAAGCCGGCCCGCGCCAAATAGTAGGCACTGGTCACACCAATGACGCCGCTACCCAAGACCAGAACGCGCATTTTTATATCCTCATCGCGGGCATGGCCGCTGACGTGTGTTATTCGAGCAATGATGAGCGCAGTGTAAAAAACAATTGCCAGTGCATTTCACTATATAACTGCCTATATTTGGCGACAATTCTCGGCAAAAACCCTTTTCACAGAGGCGTATCCCCTATGCGTACCAACACCCAGACCAAGCGGGAGCTGGACAAGATCGACCGCAACATCCTGCGCATCCTGCAAACCGACGGGCGCATTTCGTTTACGGAGCTGGGTGAAAAGGTCGGGCTGTCGACCACGCCCTGTACCGAGCGCGTGCGCCGGCTAGAGCGTGAAGGGATCATCATGGGCTACAACGCGCGGCTCAACCCGCAGCATTTGAAAGGCAGTTTGCTGGTATTTGTCGAGATCAGCCTCGATTACAAGTCCGGCGACACCTTTGAGGAGTTCCGCCGCGCCGTGTTGAAACTGCCCCATGTGCTGGAGTGTCACTTGGTGTCGGGCGACTTCGACTACCTGGTGAAGGCGCGAATTTCCGAGATGGCGTCGTACCGCAAACTGCTGGGCGATATCCTGCTCAAGTTGCCCCATGTGCGGGAGTCAAAGAGCTATATCGTGATGGAAGAAGTGAAGGAGAGCCTGAACCTTCCGATCCCGGACTGACACAACACAGTAACCGAGTTAAACCAGTACCTGCCGGGTACTCGCCATGTATTCGTGGATCTGTTTTTCCACCCGCGGGTGAATCAGCTCCACCGGCCTGCGCCCGTTGGGGCACGGCAACGTCTTGGTCGTGCCGAACAGCCGGCAGATCAACGGTCGCTCGTCGTACACCGTGCAGCCGTGGGGGCCCAGGTGCACGCAGTTCAGTTCATCCATGGCCGCGTCCTGCTCGGCGGCGGTCTTGCGCGGCAGGCGCGACATTTCCTCCGGCGAGGTGGTCACCGGGCCACAGCAGTCGTGGCAACCGGGAACGCACTCGAACGAAGGAATCTGCCGACGCAGCGCGCTGATTTTCTGACTGTTGCAACTCATCGAAACACATACCGAACGGCGAATAGACGTGGATTCTGACGCAAAACGCCCTGCGCAGACAGTTTTGTCCGACCGCTGTATCCTGCGTCAAATTTTCCAAACAGGGATGCTCCCCATGACTGCCAGCGCCCGGCACACTCCGTCCTATTATGCCGCCAGCAGTGTGGCGCAACCCGATTACCCGGTGTTGACGGGCGACATGACGGCCGATGTATGCGTGGTCGGCGGGGGCTTTTCCGGGCTGAACACGGCGCTGGAGCTGGCCGAACGGGGTTTCAGCGTGGTGTTGCTGGAGGCACGCAAGATCGCCTGGGGCGCCAGCGGACGCAACGGCGGCCAATTGATTCGTGGCGTCGGGCATGGCTTGGACCAGTTCGCCAACGTGATCGGCACCGAGGGCGTGCGCCAGATGAAGCTGATGGGCCTGGAAGCGGTGGAGATCGTGCGTGAGCGCGTCGAACGCTTCCAGATCCCCTGCGACTTGACGTGGGGCTACTGCGACCTGGCCAACAAGTCCCGCGACCTGCAAGGCCTGGCCGAAGACGCCGAAGAGCTCCGCGGCCTCGGCTATCGCCATGAAGTGCGCCTGCTGCACGCTGACCAAATGAGCAGCGTGATCGGCTCGGACCGTTATGTAGGCGGCATGATTGACATGGGGTCCGGCCACTTGCACCCGCTGAACCTGGCCCTTGGTGAGGCCGCCGCCGCGCAGCAGCTGGGCGTGAAGCTGTTCGAGCAGTCCGAAGTCACGCGCATCGACTACGGCCCCGAAGTCAACGTACACACCGCCCAGGGCAACGTACGCGCCAAAACCCTGGTGCTGGCCTGCAATGCCTACCTCAATGGCCTCAACCCACGCCTGAGCGGCAAAGTGTTGCCCGCCGGCAGCTACATCATCGCCACCGAACCGTTGAGCGAAGCCCAAGCTGTCGATTTGCTGCCGCAGAACATGGCGGTGTGCGACCAGCGTGTCACGGTGGATTACTTCCGGCTGTCCGCCGACCGTCGCCTGCTGTTCGGCGGCGCCTGCCATTACTCCGGTCGCGATCCCAAGGACATCGGCGCCTACATGCGCCCGAAAATGCTGCAGGTGTTCCCGCAATTGGCCGACGTGAAAATCGATTATCAATGGGGTGGCATGATCGGTATCGGTGCCAACCGCTTGCCGCAGATTGGCCGCCTGACCGACCAACCCAACGTGTATTACGCCCAGGCCTACGCCGGCCATGGCCTCAACGCCACCCACCTGGCGGGCAAGTTGCTGGCCGAAGCCATCAGTGGCCAGCAACAGGGGCGCTTTGACCTGTTCGCCCAGGTGCCGCACATCACCTTCCCCGGCGGCAAGCACCTGCGCTCGCCGCTGCTGGCATTGGGGATGCTCTGGCACCGCCTCAAAGAGCGGATGTGATTCAATCGCGCCAGAAGGATTTCAGACCTTCCTGGCGCGCTTGTTCGGCGGTCAATCCGACATCGCGCAGCTGTTCGCTCGTCAGATGCAGCAGAGCCTTGCGCGTGTGACGACGGTGCCAGAACAGACTCCAGCGGCCGATGTCGCGCGGCGCCGTAGCCCGCTCCTGCTCTGCCTCCAGTTCCTGACTGTGTAACGCCAGCCGCACATCGCTCATGCCGTTCATTTTGCTGCCCCTCATTTGCATTGTTGCCTTGAGTGACAAGCATGGGCGTACGGCAGAAACCATTACAGATTCAACCCACCTTTATTAAATACATACAGATACTGCCTATGGTTGGCTGAATCCTGTATTTTCTGCCTATCTGTAATGGTTTATCGGGAGCAAACGCCATGACCCTGTACATGAACCTCGCCGAGTTGCTGGGCACCCGCATCGAACAGGGCTTCTATCGCCCCGGTGATCGTTTGCCTTCTGTACGGGCCTTGAGCGTGGAACATGGGGTCAGCCTGAGCACCGTGCAGCAGGCCTATCGATTGCTGGAAGACAACGGCCTGGCGATGCCCAAGCCAAAATCCGGCTATTTCGTGCCGGTAGGTCGCGAGCTGCCGGCCCTGCCCGAGGTCGGCCGTCCGGCACAGCGGCCCGTGGAAATCTCCCAGTGGGATCAGGTGCTGGAGTTGATTCGCGCAGTTCCGCGCAAGGATGTCATACAGATGGGCCGAGGCATGCCGGATGTATTGTCGCCGACCATCAAGCCCCTGCTGCGCAGCCTGGCCCGCGTGAGTCGCCGCCAGGATCTACCGGGCCTGTATTACGACAACATCCTCGGCTGTGTGGAATTGCGCGAGCAAATCGCCCGTCTCTCCTTGGATTCCGGCTGCCAGCTGACGGCCGAGGACATCGTGATCACCACCGGTTGCCATGAGGCGCTGTCCGCCAGCATCCATGCGATCTGCGAGCCAGGCGACATTGTCGCGGTGGATTCGCCGAGCTTTCACGGTGCCATGCAGACCCTCAAGGGCCTGGGCATGAAAGCCCTGGAAATCCCCACCGACCCGATCACCGGCATCAGCCTTGAAGCCCTGGAATTGGCGCTGGAACAGTGGCCGATCAAGGTCATCCAGCTGACCCCCAACTGCAACAACCCCTTGGGCTACATCATGCCCGAGGCGCGCAAAAAGGCGCTGCTGACCCTGGCGCAGCGCTTTGACGTGGCGATCATCGAAGACGATGTGTATGGCGAGCTGGCCTACAGCTACCCGCGTCCGCGCACCATCAAGTCCTTCGACGAAGACGGCCGTGTATTGCTGTGCAGTTCATTCTCGAAAACCCTGGCGCCGGGTTTGCGCATCGGTTGGGTCGCACCGGGCCGATACCTGGAACGGGTGCTGCACATGAAATACATCAGCACCGGCTGCACCGCAACGCAACCGCAGATCGCGATTGCCGAATTCCTGAAAGGTGGTCACTTCGAACCGCATTTGCGGCGGATGCGTACCCAATACCAGCGTAATCGTGACTTGATGATCGACTGGGTCAGCCGCTACTTCCCTACCGGCACCCGCGCCAGCAGGCCCCAGGGTAGTTTCATGCTCTGGATCGAGCTGCCGGAAGGCTTTGATACGCTCAAGCTCAACCGTGTGTTGGTAGAGCAAGGCGTGCAGGTGGCCGTCGGCAGCATCTTTTCGGCGTCGGGCAAATACCGGAACTGCCTGCGCATGAACTACGCTGCCAAGCCAACGCCGCAGATTGAAGAAGCCGTACGCAAGGTGGGTGCTGCCGCAATCAAGATGCTGGCCGAGGCGGCTGACTGACCTTTTGCAGGAATTTGCCGTCACATGCCGACAACCGCCCTGATCTGGAAGCAACTCCCTTGATGATTCAACGGCTATTACCGTTTTTCCTGCTGGGAGCCCTGGCCCTGGGCGGCTGCGCAACGGTGAGCACACCGCGCATCTCCAGCGACGCCCTGCCCGCCGCACAATCATCGTTCGGCCGCTCGATCCAAGCGCAGGCGGCGCCGTATCAAGGCCGCTCCGGCTTTCGCCTGCTGCCCAATAGCAGCGAGGCTTTCATGGCCCGCGCCGAACTGATCCGCAACGCCCAGATCAGCCTCGATCTGCAGTACTACATTGTGCATGACGGCATCAGTACGCGCATGTTGGTGGACGAACTGCTCAAGGCTGCTGACCGTGGCGTGCGCGTGCGCATCCTGCTGGACGACACCACCAGCGACGGCCTCGACCAGATCATCGCCACCCTCGCCGCCCATCCCAAGATCGAGATCCGCCTGTTCAACCCCTTGCACCTGGGCCGCAGCACGGGTGCCACACGGGCCATGGGACGGCTGTTCAACCTGTCGCTGCAGCATCGGCGCATGCACAACAAGCTGTGGCTGGCGGACAACAGCGTGGCGATCGTCGGCGGACGCAATCTGGGGGATGAGTATTTCGACGCTGAGCCCAACCTGAACTTCACCGATATCGACATGCTCAGCGTGGGACCCGTCGCCGAGCAGCTTGGTCATAGTTTCGACCAATACTGGAACAGCGCCCTGAGCAAGCCGATCGATGACTTTGTCGCCAATATGCCCTCCAAAAGCGACCTGGCCGCCGCGCGTGTGCGCCTGGAAGCGTCCCTGGCCGAATCGCGCCAGCAGAACCACGCGTTGTACAACCGCTTGCGCACCTACCAGACCCAACCGCGCATGGACACCTGGCGCCGCGAGCTGATCTGGGCCTGGAACCAGGCATTGTGGGACGCGCCGAGCAAGGTGCTGGCCAAGGCCGACCCGGATCCTCGGTTGTTGCTCACCACCCAACTGGCACCGGAGCTGGAAGGGGTCAATCATGAGCTGATAATGATCTCGGCGTACTTCGTGCCAGGGCAACCCGGCCTGGTGTACCTGACCGGGCGCGCCGATGCCGGTGTGTCGGTGAGCCTGCTGACCAACTCCCTGGAAGCCACCGACGTGCCTGCCGTGCACGGCGGTTATGCGCCCTATCGCAAGGCGCTGCTGGAGCACGGCGTGAAACTCTACGAGCTGCGCCGCCAACCGGGCGACCCCAGTGGCGGCAGCGGCCCACACCTGTTTCGCCGAGGCACCTTCAGGGGCTCCGATTCGAGCCTGCACAGCAAGGCGATGATCTTTGATCGCGAGAAGTCGTTTATTGGTTCATTCAACTTCGACCCGCGCTCGGTGCTGTGGAATACCGAAGTGGGTGTGCTGGTCGACAGCCCTGAGCTGGCAGAACATGTGCGCAACCTGGCGCTGCAAGGCATGGCGCCGCCCTTGAGCTACGAGGCGAAGCTGCAGGACGGCCAAGTCGTGTGGGTGACCGAAGATAACGGCCAACTGCACACCTTGACCCGCGAGCCTGGCAGTTGGTGGCGACGGTTCAATGCCTGGTTTGCCACCTCAGTAGGCCTGGAACGCTTGCTGTAGGAGCGAGCTTGCTCGCGAAAAACGTTAACGATAACGCGTGCCGCCTGGTTTAACGCGGCGTCCTTGAGTTCTTCGCGAGCAAACTCGCTCCTACACCGGTTGTGCCGCTCCGAATGCGCCTTGGCGCAGCAACAACAGCACCAGGCCCAGCGCACCGGCCGCCATCAGCAACGGCAACGCATGCCCGCTGATCCACTGGCTGCCAGCGCCGGCCACCAGCGGACCGATCAGGCAACCGATCCCCCACAACTGCGCCACATGGGCATTGGCGCGTACCAGTGCATCGTCACGGTAGCGCTCGCCGATCAGGATCAACGACAGGGTGAACAACCCTCCGGCACTCGCGCCGAACACCACCCAGACCGGCCAGATCAGCGGCGTGTGCATCAGCAGTGGAATCGCCAGGCTCGACACCAGCAACAGCACCGCACAACTCAGGAACAGCGTACGTCGCGGCAGGTAGTCGGCCAATGCGCCAATAGGCAATTGCAGCAGCGCATCGCCGACCACTACGGTGCTGACCATGGCCAGGGCCATCTCGGCGGTGAAGCCCTGCTGCAGGCAATACACCGGTAACAGCGTCAGAATCATCGCCTCGAACGCGGCAAACAACGCCACCGCCCAGGCAATCGCGGGCAGGCTCAGGCAGAAGCGCCAGAGGTCGGCGAAGGTCACGCTGAAGGACTCGGCGGTGGGCGCGCCGGAGCGGCCCAGCAACAGGAATGGCGCCACTACCAACAAGCCCACGCCGACCCAGAAGCCGTAGTCATGGCCTGTGCCGATCAGGCCCAGCAGCAACGGACCCGACAGCTGGCTCAAGGCATAGCTGCAGCCATACAGCGCCACCAGCCGTCCGCGCCACTGCTCCACCACCAACTGGTTGATCCAGCTTTCGCCCAAGATGAATACGATGGTCAGGATCACGCCGATCATCAGGCGCAATACCAACCACACCGGGTAGCTGGGCAGGATCGCCAGCAAGCCGATGGACACCGCGCCCGCCCACAGGCACAGGCGCATGAGGTTGGCGGTGCCGAGCCATGAGGCCATGCGACTGGAGACCTTCGCGCCCAGCAGTACGCCAAAGGCCGGCATCGCTGCCATCACGCCGATTGCGAAACTGCCGTAGCCCCAGCTTTCGAGGCGCAGGGACACCAGCGGCATGCTGACGCCCAGGGCCAGGCCGACACTGAGCACCGAAGCCAGGACTGCGAAATAAGTCGCCCAACGCATTTCCACGCTCCTGTGGATAATTCTTGAGGTCATGCAAAACAGTGTGGGAGCGGGCTTGCTCGCGAAAACGGTTGCACATTCAACATTGATGTCGACTGTCATACCGCTTTCGCGAGCAAGCCCGCTCCCACATTTGGACTGCGGTGTTGCTTAGAGCTTGATCCAGGTCGCCTTCAGCTCGGTGTACTTGTCGAACGCATGCAACGACTTGTCGCGACCGTTGCCCGATTGCTTGAAGCCACCGAACGGCGCGGTCATGTCGCCGCCGTCATACTGGTTGACCCACACACTACCGGCGCGCAGGGCCTTGGCGGTGAGGTGCGCCTTGGAGATATCGGCTGTCCACACGGCTGCGGCCAGGCCGTAGATGGTGTCGTTGGCGATGGCGACAGCTTCTTCGGCGCTGTCGAAGGTGATCACCGACAGGACGGGGCCAAAAATCTCTTCCTTGGCGATCTTCATGGCGTTGGTCACACCATCGAAAATCGTCGGTTCGACATAAGTGCCACCGGTTTCTTCCAGGGTGCGCTTGCCACCGGCGACCAACTTGGCGCCATCGGCATGGCCGGCTTCGATGTACGAGAGCACGGTGTTCATTTGCTGGGTGTCCACCAGCGCGCCCACATTGGTTGCCGGGTCCAGTGGGTTGCCGGGCTTCCAGCCCTTGAGGGCCTCGATCACCAATGGCAGGAATTTATCCTTGATGGAGCGTTCCACCAGCAGGCGGGAACCTGCGGTGCAGACCTCGCCCTGGTTGAAGGCAATGGCACCGGCGGCGGATTCGGCGGCGGCTTGCAGGTCAGGCGCGTCGGCAAACACGATGTTCGGGCTCTTGCCGCCAGCTTCCAGCCACACACGCTTCATGTTCGATTCACCGGAGCGGATCAACAGTTGCTTGGCGATCTTGGTGGAACCGGTGAACACCAGGGTGTCGACGTCCATGTGCAGCGCCAGCGCGTTGCCGACGGTGTGACCGTAGCCCGGCAGCACGTTGAACACGCCTTTTGGAATACCGGCTTCAACGGCCAGGGCCGCGATACGGATGGCCGTCAGCGGGGATTTTTCGGACGGCTTGAGGATCACCGAGTTACCAGTGGACAGCGCCGGGCCGAGTTTCCAGCAGGCCATCATCAACGGGAAGTTCCACGGCACGATGGCGCCAACCACGCCAACGGGTTCGCGGGTCACTAGGCCCAATTGGTCATGTGGGGTCGCGGCGACTTCGTCGTAGATCTTGTCGATGGCCTCTCCGCTCCAGCTCAGGGCATTGGCCGCGCCGGGTACGTCGATGTTCAGGGAGTCGCTGATCGGCTTGCCCATGTCCAGGGTTTCGAGCAGCGCCAGCTCTTCGGCATTGGCCTTGAGCAACGCGGCGAAACGGAGCATGGCGGACTTGCGTTTGGCCGGCGCCAGGCGCGACCACACACCGGAATTGAAGGTGGCGCGGGCGTTTTCCACGGCGCGCTGGGCGTCGGCCGCGTCACAGCTGGCAACAGTGGCCAGCAGGCGGCCATCGACCGGGCTGATACATTCGAAGGTGTCACCGGATACGGCGGCGGTGTACTCGCCATTGATATAGGCACGGCCCTCGATCTTCAGATCCTTGGCGCGTTGTTCCCAGTCGGCACGGGTCAGGGTGGTCATGCGAGTGTCCTCCTCTTATTGAATACAAGGGCCGGGCGGTGTCCCCCGGCAGCCTCAAAGAATTCTTGCCCGGCCAGCCTGCTGTTCGGCTCAAGGCAGCTGCCACCCTAAACCAGCGGCTGGGGATGTTTCAATATATTTGACATAACCCCGGCAAACGCCCTTGCGATGTTCATTTTAATAAACATAGACTTTGGGTTCTCCAACCGCAGGCCAGACGGGACACGCACATGAGCATCCAGGACATCGTCGACTTCAGCCAAGCCAGCACCGCCCCAGAACGCTACCGCCCCGCTGCCGAAAAAATCCTCAAGGGCGATCCCGAGCAAACGATCTATAACCACTACAACAGCCCGTGCGGACAGATGAGTGCCGGCGTGTGGGAAGGTGAAGTCGGGCAGTGGAAGGTCAACTACACCGAACACGAATACTGCGAGATTGTGCAGGGCGTGTCCGTGCTACGTGATGCCGACGGCAATGCCAAGACCTTGCGCGCCGGCGACCGTTTCGTGATCCCCGCCGGCTTCAGCGGTACCTGGGAAGTGCTGGAGCCTTGCCGCAAGATCTACGTGGTGTTCGAACAGAAAGCCTGACCGGCAAATCGCAGGCAAAAAAAAGCCCGAATCGTGAGATACGGGCTTTTTTTCACAAGGAGGAAAATCAATTACTTGATTTTGCCTTCTTTGTAGATCACGTGCTTGCGAACGCGCGGGTCGAACATTTTCTTTTCGAGCTTGTCCGGGGTAGTACGCTTGTTCTTGTCGGTAGTGTAGAAGTGACCAGTACCGGCGCTAGAGATCATTCGAATCAATTCACGCATGATATAGCTCCTTAGATTGTGCCAGCGCGGCGCAATTCAGCCAGCACGACAGTGATGCCACGCTTGTCGATGATGCGCATGCCTTTAGCAGATACGCGCAGACGGACGAAACGTTTCTCTTCTTCAACCCAGAAGCGGTGATGCTGCAGGTTCGGCAGGAAACGACGACGGGTTTTGTTATTTGCGTGGGAAATGTTATTCCCAGTCACCGGACCCTTACCGGTAACTTGACAGACTCTCGACATGCCTCAGCCCTCTAAAACCACATGCCCAACCCGGCATGGGTTGGCCGCTTAATCTCTCAGTCATTTGGCGCCAGGCGCCGCGTTTCTTTAGGGTCTTACCGGCTACACCTACAAGCGAAGGAACCGGGCCCCTAGAAAAGAGCGCTGCTTTATACCAGAAAGACCCCAGTGCAACAACAGCCCGAGTGTTTTTACTGGCGTAAATCTTGGCGGCAGACGCCTGAACCGTTGCCAGGAGGGGCCGCTGTCACAGCCGACCGCTCGTCGCACAGAATGATTTACAGCGCTCGCGGGCACGGTGAAGTGCACGACAAAACGCGCTGAGGTGCCATCAAAACAGTATTTGGGGCAAAAGCACAGGCAAAAATGGGCTAGTCATTTACCAATCAGACCACTACGGTAGGACTTTTCCAGACTGCACTCGCAGATGGGCCTTCGATCTGCAAAGGAAACCGAACATGCGCCTCGCTGCCCTACCGCTATTGCTCGCCCCTCTCTTTATCGCGCCGCTGGCCTCTGCCGCCAGCAACTTGAGCGTCTGCACCGAGGCCAGCCCCGAAGGGTTCGATGTGGTGCAATACAACTCGCTGACCACCACCAACGCCTCGGCCGACGTGCTGATGAACCGCCTGGTGGACTACGATGCGGCGAGCGGCAAACTGGTGCCCAGCCTGGCGGACAGCTGGGAAGTTTCGCCGGATGGCCTGACCTATACCTTCAAGCTGCACCCGGATGTGAAATTCCATCGCACCGAGTACTTCACACCAAGCCGCACCCTGACCGCCGAAGATGTGCGCTTCAGCTTCGAGCGCATGCTTGACCCCGCGAACCCATGGCACAAGATCGCCCAGAGCGGCTTCCCCCACGCGCAGTCGCTGCAACTGCCGACGCTGGTCAAGAAAATCGACGCCCTCGACCCGCTGACCGTGCGCTTCACTTTGGATCACGCCGACTCCACCTTCCTCGCCGCCCTGAGCATGGGCTTTGCCTCGATCTACCCGGCGGAATACGCCGACAAACTGCTCAAGGCCGGCACCCCGGAGAAGCTCAACAGCCAGCCGATCGGCACCGGGCCGTTCATCTTCAGCCGCTTCCAGAAAGATGCCGTGGTGCGCTACAAGGCCAACCCGAACTACTTCGCCGGCAAACCGCCTGTGGATAACTTGATCTTCGCCATCACCCCGGACGCCAATGTGCGCCTGCAGAAACTGCATCGCGACGAATGCCAGATCGCCCTGTCACCCAAGCCGCTGGATGTGGGCGAAGCCGAAAAAGACCCGGCGCTCAAGGTGGAGAAAACGGCGGCCTTCATGACCGCCTTCTTGGCCATCAACAGCCAGCACCCGCCTCTCGACAAGCCAGAAGTGCGCCAGGCGATCAACCTGGCGTTCGACAAGGGCAGCTACCTCAAGGCCGTGTTTGAAGGCACCGCCGAAGCCGCCAACGGCCCCTACCCGCCCAACACCTGGAGCTACGCCAAGGATCTGCCCGGTTATCCACAGGACCTCGCCAAAGCCAAGGCACTGCTGGACCGCGCCGGGCTCAAGGACGGTTTCAAGACCACCATCTGGACCCGCCCTACCGGTAGCCTGCTGAACCCCAACCCAAACCTCGGCGCACAGCTGCTGCAGGCTGACCTGGCCAAGGTCGGCATCCAGGCCGAGATCCGCGTGATCGAATGGGGCGAGCTGATTCGTCGCGCCAAGGCCGGCGAACACGACCTGCTGTTCATGGGCTGGGCCGGCGACAACGGCGACCCGGATAACTTCCTGACCCCGCAGTTTTCCTGCGCAGCGGTAAAATCCGGCACTAACTTCGCGCGCTACTGCGACCCTGCGCTGGACAAACTGATCAGCGCCGGCAAGACCACCAGCGAGCAAGGCGTACGCAGTAAGCTGTACCAGCAGGCCCAGGCGCAGATCCAGCAACAGGCGCTGTGGTTGCCGCTCGCGCACCCGACGGCGTTTGCCCTGGCTCGCAAGAATGTTGAGGGCTACCAGGTGAGTCCGTTCGGTCGCCAGGATTTCTCGAACGTCAGCGTCAAGCCCTGAGCACCAGGCCCGTCCCGATGGGGCGGGCTAAATCCACCCATATTCCGCCATCGACAACGGATCGCCATCCCCCACGATGATGTGATCCAGCACCCGCACATCCACCACTTCCAGGGCTTTCTGCAGCAACCTGGTCAATTTTCGATCAGCTGCGCTCGGCTCAAGGCTGCCGGAAGGATGGTTATGGCACAGGATCAACGCCGCCGCGTTGTAGGCCAAAGCGCGCTTGACCACCTGCCGGGGATACACCATCGCCGCGTCGATGGTGCCTTGGGACAACGCCTCAAAGCCCAGCACCCTGTGCCTTGAATCAAGGAACAGGCAGCCGAAGATCTCATGAGGCTCATGGCGCAGCATGGCCTTCAGGTAGTCCCGCACGGCCACGGGGCTTTCCAGCACCGATTCGCTTCGCAGGCGCTCGGCCATGTGCCGCTTGGCCATTTCAAGCACCGCCTGCAACTGGGCAAACTTCGCCGGCCCCAGGCCCAGTTGCTGGTTGAACAACGTCTGGCTGGCCTCCAGCAGTGGGCGCAGGCCACCGAATTGCGCCAACAGATGGCGCGCCAGGTCCACCGCACTCCTGCCGGAAACCCCGGTACGCAGGAAGATCGCCAACAGTTCGGCATCCGACAGACTCGCCGCGCCCCACTCCAAAAGCTTTTCCCGGGGCCGTTCTGCCACCGGCCAATCACGAATACTCATCCCACCTCCCTGCGCGTGCGCCGCTGTTGCCTCGCGGACGCTGTGTTATCGTAGGCCCTCTTTTTTGCATGTGATTTCCCCTGGGGAGGGGGCATCGCAGGCGTCACTGAACTGGCATCACTGAACTGGAAAGGCAAACCAATGCAGCGTCTGTATCGGAAACGCATCGTTCTCGGCGTTGGCGGCGGCATTGCCGCCTACAAGAGCGCAGAACTGGTTCGCAGGCTCCTGGACCAAGGCGCCGAAGTGCGCGTGGTCATGACCCGCGGTGGCAGTGAGTTCATTACCCCACTGACCATGCAAGCGCTGTCCGGCCACCCGGTTCACCTGGACCTGCTCGACCCGGCAGCTGAAGCCGCCATGGGCCATATCGAGCTGGCCAAATGGGCCGATCTGGTGCTGATCGCGCCGGCCACCGCCGACCTGATCGCACGCCTGGCCCAGGGCATCGCCGATGACCTGCTGACCACCCTGGTACTGGCCACCGACGCCACCGTCGCCATCGCCCCGGCCATGAACCAGGCCATGTGGCGCGACCCGGCCACCCAGGCCAACACCCAACTCCTGCAAAGCCGTGGCCTCAAAGTGTTCGGCCCGGCCTCCGGCAGCCAGGCCTGTGGCGACGTCGGCATGGGCCGTATGCTTGAAGCGACCGACCTGGCGCTGTGCGCCGCCGAGTGTTTCCAGCACCTGGCCCTGACCGGAAAGCACGTGCTTATCACGGCGGGGCCGACCCAGGAAAACATCGACCCGGTGCGCTACATCACCAACCATAGCTCAGGAAAAATGGGCTTTGCCTTGGCTGAAGCGGCGGTCGAGGCAGGCGCACGCGTCACCTTGATCACCGGCCCGGTGCATTTGCCAACCCCTGACCGGGTCACGCGAATCGACGTAGTCAGCGCCCGCGACATGCTGGCGGCCTGTGAGGCAGCCATTCCGTGCGACCTGTTCATCGCCTCGGCGGCGGTGGCGGACTACCGCCCGGAAGTCGTCGCCCCGCAAAAACTGAAGAAAGACCCTACAAGCGGTGACGGCCTGCTCCTGCAAATGGTGCGCAACCCGGACATCCTGGCGACCATCGCCACCCGTGCGGACCGTCCGTTCAGTGTCGGCTTTGCCGCCGAGACCGAACACCTGCTGGACTACGCAGCACGCAAATTGAAAGACAAAAACCTCGATCTGATCGTTGCCAACGATGTCGCCAACCCGAGCATCGGCTTCAACAGCGAGGAAAATGCCATCAGCGTGATCGACCGCGAGTTGCACGCCACCGTTTTCGCCCAGACCAGCAAGGGCAAGATTGCCCGCCAACTGATCTCTTTTATCGCCCAACGGCTGAACCAGGTTTAATGTCCATGCACGCTTTGCAAGCCAAGATCCTCGACCCACGCATCGGTAACGAATTCCCACTGCCGGCCTACGCCACTCCAGGCTCCGCCGGCCTCGACCTGCGCGCCATGCTCAAGGAGGACACCGTCCTTGAGCCGGGCCAGACCATCCTGATTCCCACCGGCCTGTCGATCTACGTCGGCGACCCTGGCCTGGCGGCGCTGATCCTGCCCCGCTCCGGCCTGGGCCACAAACACGGCATCGTACTGGGCAACCTGGTGGGCCTGATCGACTCGGACTACCAGGGCGAGCTGATGGTGTCGTGCTGGAACCGTGGCCAGACCGCGTTCAACATCGCCGTCGGCGAGCGCATTGCCCAGTTGGTACTGGTGCCGGTGGTGCAGGCGCACTTCGAGCTGGTCGAGGAGTTCGATGAAACCCAACGCGGCGCAGGCGGTTTTGGGCATTCCGGAAGTCACTGACTAAGCTGAATCTGGCCGGGCGCCATTGCCCGGCCAAACGCCACCGCAAGGCTTTTCAGGACGAAGAATGCGCGGACCTTATCAGCGAGATTTCTCCATAGAAATCAACGAATTACGCGACAATCCAGACGAAACCAGCGCTCCGATGGCATTTTTGCACCACGAACTCTCTGCCGAAAACACCGTCATACCCTTCAGTTTGAGCCTGCCGGTCAGCCACATTAAGGCCAGCCTTGCCCCCTTCAGATGGAGTTCCCCCCCGCGATGAGTACCGCAGCCCGAGTAGTCCCGACATTCCCCGACAGCATCTTTCGCGCCTATGACATTCGTGGCGTGGTGCCCAAGACCCTGACTGCCGAAACCGCCTACTGGATTGGCCGCGCCATCGGCTCCCAGAGCCTGGCCCAGGATGAGCCCAATGTTTCGGTCGGCCGTGACGGTCGCCTGTCCGGCCCGGAACTGGTGGAGCAACTGATCCAGGGCCTGGCCGACAGCGGTTGCCATGTGAGTGACGTTGGCCTGGTGCCAACACCTGCGCTGTACTACGCAGCCAACGTACTGGCCGGCAAATCCGGAGTGATGCTCACCGGCAGCCATAACCCGTCGGACTACAACGGCTTCAAGATCGTCATCGCTGGCGACACCCTGGCCAACGAACAGATCCAGGCGCTGCACGACCGCCTGAAAAACAACGACCTGACCAGCGGCAAGGGCACCGTCACCAAAGTTGACATCCTGCAACGCTACTCTGATGAAATCACCCGTGACGTCAAACTCGCGCGCCGCCTCAAAGTGGTGGTGGATTGCGGTAATGGTGCGGCCGGCGTGATCGCCCCGCAGCTGCTCGAAGCCCTGAACTGCGAAGTGATCCCGTTGTTCTGCGAGGTCGACGGCAACTTCCCCAACCACCACCCGGACCCAGGCAAGCCTGAAAACCTGGTGGACCTGATCGCCAAGGTCAAGGAAACCGGGGCTGATGTCGGCCTGGCCTTTGACGGTGACGGCGACCGTGTGGGCGTGGTGACTGAAACCGGCGAAATCGTATTCCCGGATCGCCTGCTGATGCTGTTTGCCCGCGATGTGGTAGCGCGCAACGCCAACGCCGAGATCATCTTTGACGTGAAGTGCACCCGCCGCCTCACTCCGCTGATCAAGGAATATGGCGGCCGCCCGCTAATGTGGAAGACCGGTCACTCGTTGATCAAAAAGAAAATGAAGGAAACCGGCGCGCTGTTGGCCGGCGAAATGAGCGGCCACGTGTTCTTCAAGGAGCGCTGGTTCGGCTTTGATGACGGTATTTACAGCGCCGCACGCCTGCTGGAGATCCTCAGCAAGGAAAAATCCACCGCCGAAGAGCTGTTCCAGACCTTCCCGAACGATATTTCTACGCCAGAGATCAATATCCATGTGACCGAGGAGAGCAAATTCAGCATCATTGACGCACTGCACGATGCGCAATGGGGCGAAGGCGCCAACCTGACCACCATTGATGGTGTGCGAGTCGATTACGCCAAAGGCTGGGGCCTGGTTCGCGCGTCCAACACCACACCGGTGCTGGTCCTGCGTTTCGAGGCGGATACCGAGGCTGAGTTGCAGCGCATCAAGGACGTGTTCCACGCCCAGTTGAAACGTGTTGCCCCTGATCTCCAATTACCGTTCTGATTTTTTACCGGAGCCCTGAATGACCCTCGAACGCGAAGCCGCTGCCAACACTGCCAAGGTCCTGTCCGAAGCGTTGCCGTACATCCGACGCTACGTCGGCAAGACGCTGGTGATCAAGTACGGCGGCAATGCCATGGAAAGCGACGAACTGAAAACCGGCTTTGCCCGCGACATCGTGTTGATGAAAGCCGTGGGGATCAACCCGGTGGTGGTCCACGGTGGCGGCCCGCAAATCGGCGACCTGCTCAAGCGCTTGTCGATCGAGAGTCACTTCATTGATGGCATGCGCGTCACTGACGCGCAGACCATGGACGTGGTGGAGATGGTCCTCGGTGGCCAGGTCAACAAAGACATCGTCAACCTGATCAACCGTCACGGCGGCAGTGCCATCGGCCTGACCGGCAAGGACGCGGAGCTGATCCGGGCGAAAAAACTGACCGTGACCCGTCAGACGCCGGAAATGACCCAGCCGGAAATCATCGACATCGGCCAAGTGGGCGAAGTGATCGGCATCAACACCGACCTGCTGAACCTGCTGGTCAAGGGCGACTTCATTCCGGTGATCGCGCCGATCGGTGTGGGTGCCAATGGCGAGTCCTACAACATCAACGCCGACCTGGTGGCCGGCAAGGTGGCCGAAGCACTGAAAGCTGAAAAGCTGATGCTGCTGACCAACATCGCCGGCCTGATGGACAAGCAAGGCAAAGTGCTGACCGGCCTGACCACCCAACAGGTGGACGACCTGATCGCCGACGGCACCATCTACGGCGGCATGCTGCCGAAGATCCGTTGCGCGCTGGAAGCGGTGCAAGGCGGCGTCGGCAGCTCGCTGATCATCGATGGCCGGGTGCCGAATGCGGTACTGCTGGAGATCTTCACGGATACCGGCATGGGCACGTTGATCAGTAACCGCAAGCGTCCTTAAACGCCAAAAACTAAAAAGCCCCGCACAATCCGATTGAGCGGGGCTTTTTTATGGACGCTGATTTTGCAGCAGTGCGGAGATCCCCTGTGGGAGCGGGCTTGCTCGCGAAAGCGGTGGATCAGTCAGCACCTGTATCACTGAAAGACCGCCTTCGCGAGCAAGCCCGCTCCCACACAAGCCCACTCCACAGGTTTTACTGTGTCAGACGCCGAATTGCTCGCGGTACGCACGCACCGCCGGCAGGTGCTGCTTGAGCTGCGGATCATCCTCCAGGAACTGCAACACCTGGTTCAACGACACGATGCTCACCACGGGAATGCCAAAATCACGCTCCACTTCCTGGATCGCCGACAACTCACCGTTGCCACGCTCCTGGCGGTTCAGCGCGATCAGCACACCGGCGGCCTTGGCGCCGTCCTGGGACGCGATGATCTGCATCACTTCACGGATAGCCGTACCGGCCGTGATCACGTCATCGATGATCAATACATCGCCGGTCAGCGGCGCACCCACCAGGCTGCCGCCTTCGCCATGAGCCTTGGCTTCCTTGCGGTTGAAGCACCACGGCAGATCGCGCCCATGATGTTCCGCCAGGGCCACGGCCGTTGCAGCTGCCAGGGGGATACCCTTGTAGGCCGGGCCAAACAGCACGTCGAAGGAAATACCGCTTTCAACAATGGCTGCCGCGTAGAAACGCCCCAACTGAGCCAGGGCCGAACCCGAGTTGAACAAGCCCGCATTGAAGAAGTACGGGCTGGTGCGCCCGGACTTGAGGGTGAACTCACCGAAGCGCAAAACCCCGCGATCGATGGCAAAACGAATGAAATCGCGTTGATACGCCTGCATGAAAAAAGCCTCAGATACCACGGATTTAGCTAATTAGGTAGACGGCGTGTATCATACACGCACGCGATTTTTGGGGCCATTTATGCGGATCATCAGTGTGAACGTTAATGGTATTCAGGCTGCAGTCGAGCGTGGTTTGCTCAGTTGGCTGCAAGCCCAGAATGCCGACGTCATCTGCCTGCAGGATACCCGCGCCTCCGCCTTTGAACTGGACGACCCAGCCTTCCAACTGGATGGCTACTTCCTTTATGCCTGCGATGCCGAAGTGCCCACCCAAGGTGGCGTGGCTTTGTATTCGCGGTTGCAACCCAAGGCGGTCATCAGCGGCCTCGGCTTCGAGACAGCCGACCGCTACGGGCGCTACCTGCAAGCCGATTTCGACAAGGTCAGCATCGCGACCTTGCTGCTCCCTTCGGGGCAGAACGGCGATGAAGACTTGAACCAGAAGTTCAAGCTAATGGACGATTTCGCCCGTTACCTGGATAAACAGCGACGCAAGCGTCGCGAGTACATTTATTGTGGCTCGCTGTACGTGGCGCAACAGAAGCTGGATATCAAGAACTGGCGCGACAGCCAGCAATCCCCGGGCTTCCTGGCGCCGGAACGTGCCTGGATGGACGAGATTGTCGGCAACATGGGCTATGTGGATGCCCTGCGCGAAGTCAGCCGCGAAGGCGACCAGTACAGCTGGTGGCCGGATAACGAACAGGCTGAGATGCTCAACCTGGGCTGGCGTTTCGACTACCAGTTGCTGACCCCAGGTCTGCGCCGGTTCGTCCGCAGTGCACGCCTGCCACGCCAGCCACGCTTCTCGCAGCATGCGCCGCTGATCGTGGACTACGACTGGACACTGACCATCTGAGGTCTTTTTCCAGCCACAAAAAAACCGACATCGCTGTCGGTTTTTTTGTGGGCGCTCATTATTTGATCACACGCCAGGTCAACGGGTAGCGATAGGGAATCCCTTTGTTGGCCTTGATGCTGCCGATGATGGTCAGCACGATCGTGGCGACCGCCAGGGCAAACATCAGGAAAAACCCAACCACCGCGAAGGCCAGCACGATGCAAGCCATCCAGGCGATGGCCACGGTGATCTGGAAGTTCAAGGCTTCCTTGCCTTGATCATCAATGAACGCATCCTTTTCCTTCTTCATCTGCCAAAGGATCAATGGCCCCACGACACTGCCGAAGGGGAACACAAACCCCAGAAACGCCGCGAGATGGCACAACATTGCCCCCTGGCGCACTTCGTAGGAAGGCGTCGGCACCGGCACTTGGCTGTTGTCATTCATGGCGTTTCTCCTTGAGGCGGGCTCAGTCAGCCAGGGCGGCGTTCTGCAACTCGAAGATTTCGGTCATGCCTTTCTGGGCCAGGGCCAGCATGGCATTCAGGTCGGCCGGCTGGAATGGCGCGCCTTCGGCGGTGCCCTGCACTTCGATGAAACCACCGGTGCTGGTCATGACCACGTTCAGGTCGGTTTCGGCGGCCGAGTCTTCCAGGTAGTCCAGGTCCAGCACGGGCTCGCCCTGATACATGCCTACCGACACAGCGGCGATCATTTGCTTGAGCGGGTCGCCCGCCTTCAGGCCGCCGCGCTTCTTGATCACTTTCAGTGCGTCAACCAGGGCCACCATGGCGCCGGTGATGGACGCGGTACGGGTGCCGCCGTCGGCCTGGATCACGTCGCAGTCGACGTACAGGGTCACGTCGCCCAGCTTGGACATGTCCAGGGCTGCGCGCAGGGAGCGGCCGATCAGGCGCTGGATTTCCAGGGTACGACCGCCCTGCTTGCCACGGCTGGCCTCACGCTGGTTACGCTCGCCGGTGGCGCGCGGCAGCATGCCGTACTCGGCGGTCAGCCAACCCTGGCCCTGGCCTTTAAGGAAGCGCGGCACGCCGTTTTCAACGCTGACGGTGCAGATGACCTTGGTATCGCCAAACTCGACCAGTACAGACCCCTCGGCGTGTTTGGTGTAGTTGCGGGTGATGCGGATCGAGCGGAGCTGATCGGCAGCGCGACCACTTGGACGTTTCATAGGGAGACACCTGTACTGAGGACGAAAAACTGCCGAGCATTATAGAGCCGCGAGCCGATTCGGGGCACTGCTAAAAAATTCGGTTACGAATGCTCGGGTTTGGGCGTGTCCGCCCCACTGCGCTACAATCCTGCGCCTTCTTAATCATCAGCCCGTGTTTTCGGGCTGCAACGCGAGGTACCTCCATGGTGCACAGCATGACCGCCTTCGCGCGCGTCGAGAAAGCCGGCGTCCAAGGCACCCTGAGCTGGGAGCTGCGCTCGGTCAACAGCCGTTACCTGGAGCCGCACCTGCGCCTGCCGGAATCGTTCCGCGACCTCGAAGGCGCCGTGCGTGAAGCGCTGCGCCAGGGTATTTCCCGTGGCAAGCTGGAATGCACCCTGCGCTTCACCGAAGAAACCACCGGCAAAGCCTTGCAGATTGACCGCGACCGTGCAGCGCAACTGGTCGCCGCCGCCGAAACCATCGCCGGACTGATCAAGCAGCCCGCCGCGCTCAACCCGCTGGAAGTGCTGGCCTGGCCCGGCGTGCTGGTGGCCGACGCCACCGACCCGCAAGCCCTCAACGCTGAAGCCCTCGCCCTGTTTAACCAGGGTTTGAAGGAGCTGAAAGCCGGCCGCGAGCGCGAAGGTGCCGAACTGGCCCGCTTGATCAACGAGCGCCTGACCTCCATCGAAGAAGATGTTGTCACCTTGCGCGAACTGGTGCCGCAAATGCTCGCCACCCAGCGCCAGAAGGTGCTCGACCGCTTCACCGACATGAAGGCCGACCTCGACCCGACGCGACTGGAACAGGAAATGGTCCTGCTTGCGCAAAAAAGTGATGTCGCCGAAGAGCTGGATCGCCTGAGCACCCACATCCTCGAAGTGCGCCGAGTGCTCAAGTCCGGCGGTGCCGCCGGTCGGCGCCTGGACTTCCTGATGCAGGAACTCAACCGCGAAGCCAATACACTGGGCTCCAAGGCATTCGATCCGCGCAGCACTACCGCGGCGGTCAACCTCAAAGTGTTGATCGAGCAGATGCGCGAACAAGTACAGAATATTGAGTAAGGCAACCTCCATGACCCACAGCACCGGCACCCTTTACATCATTTCCGCCCCGTCGGGCGCGGGCAAAAGCAGCCTGGTCAAGGCCTTGACCGACGCTGACGAGCAGATCCGCATCTCGGTCTCCCACACCACCCGTGCCATGCGCCCAGGTGAGGTGAACGGCGTGCACTATCACTTCGTCGAGCGCACCGAGTTCGTCAAGATGATCGAACACGGCGACTTCCTGGAACGCGCCGAAGTGTTCGGCAATCTCTACGGCACCTCGCAGAGCCACTTGCAGCAGACCCTGGACGAAGGCCACGACCTGATCCTGGAAATCGACTGGCAAGGCGCCGAACAAGTGCGCCGGCTGATGCCCCAGGCGCGCTCGATCTTCATTTTGCCGCCGTCGCTGGAAGCCTTGCACCAGCGCCTGACCAATCGTGGCCAGGACAGTGACGAGATCATCGAAGGCCGCATGCGCGAAGCCGTCAGTGAAATGAGCCACTACGTCGACTACGACTACCTGATCATCAACGACGATTTTGCCCACGCACTGGATGATTTGAAGGCGATTTTCCGCACCAATCAACTCCAGCAAAAGCGTCAGCAACAGCGTTTCGGCAAATTACTGGCCGAACTGCTCGGTTGATTGGCTCTTCCCAAAACCGCTGCAAGGGCTTTACATTGGCACTTGTAGCGGTTTTGCGAGGGCCTGCGAGAAATCAGCGCTTCCCTAAACGCTGGTGATTTTTTAAACTGTTCAGTCCGCTCGCCCAACCGGGCAGCGCGCATCTTGCATTCGCTCCGAGGAATACCATGGCCCGCGTAACCGTTGAAGACTGCCTAGAACACGTGGATAACCGCTTTGAGCTGGTCATGCTCTCTACCAAGCGTGCCCGTCAACTGGCCACTGGCGGCAAAGAGCCCCTGGTCCAGTGGGAAAACGACAAGCCTACTGTTGTAGCCCTGCGTGAAATCGCTGAAGGCCTGATGAGCTACGAGTTCATCGCCAACGCTGAAATCGTTGAAGACGAACCGCTGTTTGCAGCGTTCGAGGACGAGTCCAACGAGGCCGTCTAAGCCTATGCCTGGTCGACGTAGCACGGCGCGGGGTCACAGCCAACGGCAGGAGTTCACACTTTGCCGAGCATAGACGCCCTCGCCGATCGCTTATCGGCCTACCTCGGCCCAGACCAGGTCAACCTGGTCCGCCGAGCGTATTTCTACGCCGAACAAGCCCACGACGGTCAGCGCCGCCGCAGTGGCGAGGCGTATGTCACCCATCCTCTTGCGGTGGCAAATATTCTTGCCGACATGCACATGGACCATCAGAGCCTGATGGCTGCGATGCTGCATGACGTGATCGAAGACACCGGTATTGCCAAGGAAGCGCTCAGCGCGCAATTTGGCGAAACCGTGGCCGAACTGGTCGACGGGGTCAGCAAACTGACCCAGATGAACTTCGAAACCAAAGCCGAAGCCCAGGCGGAAAACTTCCAGAAGATGGCCATGGCCATGGCCCGCGATATCCGGGTGATCCTGGTCAAGTTGGCCGACCGGCTGCACAACATGCGCACGCTGGAAGTGCTGTCCGGCGAAAAACGCCGGCGCATCGCCAAAGAAACCCTGGAAATCTACGCCCCCATCGCCAACCGGCTGGGCATGCACGCCATTCGTATCGAATTCGAAGACCTCGGTTTCAAGGCCATGCACCCGATGCGTTCGGCGCGCATCTACCAGGCGGTCAAGCGCGCGCGTGGCAACCGCAAGGAAATCGTCAACAAGATCGAAGAGTCGCTGAGCCACTGCCTGGCGATCGACGAGATCGAGGGCGAGGTCAGCGGGCGGCAGAAGCATATCTACGGCATCTATAAAAAGATGCGCGGCAAGCGCCGGGCCTTCAACGAGATCATGGACGTGTATGCGTTCCGGATCATCGTCGACAAGGTGGACACCTGTTATCGCGTGCTGGGCGCTGTACATAATTTGTACAAACCTTTGCCGGGCCGCTTCAAGGATTACATCGCGATCCCCAAGGCCAACGGCTATCAGTCGCTGCACACCACGTTGTTCGGCATGCATGGGGTGCCGATCGAGATCCAGATCCGCACCCGCGAAATGGAAGAGATGGCCAACAACGGCATTGCTGCCCATTGGCTCTACAAATCCAGCGGCGACGAGCAGCCCAAAGGCACCCATGCCCGCGCCCGCCAGTGGGTCAAGGGCGTGCTGGAAATGCAGCAACGGGCCGGCAACTCCCTGGAATTCATCGAAAGCGTGAAGATCGACCTGTTCCCGGACGAGGTCTACGTATTCACACCCAAAGGCCGGATCATGGAGCTGCCCAAAGGCTCCACGGCGGTCGACTTTGCCTACGCCGTGCACACCGATGTGGGTAACAGCTGCATCGCCTGTCGGATCAATCGTCGTCTCGCGCCGCTGTCCGAACCGCTGCAGAGTGGCTCCACGGTCGAGATCGTCAGCGCTCCGGGCGCACGCCCGAACCCGGCCTGGCTGAACTTCGTGGTCACCGGCAAGGCCCGCACGCACATCCGTCACGCGCTCAAATTGCAACGCCGCTCCGAGTCCATCAGCCTGGGCGAACGCCTGCTGAACAAAGTCCTCAACGGTTTCGACAGCGCCTTGGACAAGATTCCTACAGAGCGCGTGCAAGCGATGCTCCACGAGTACCGCCAGGAAACCATCGAAGACCTGCTGGAAGATATTGGCCTGGGCAACCGCATGGCCTATGTAGTCGCCCGCCGCCTGCTCGGCGAAGGCGAACAGCTGCCGAGCCCCGAAGGTCCGCTGGCGATTCGTGGTACCGAGGGCCTGGTGCTCAGCTACGCCAAATGCTGCACACCGATCCCCGGCGACCCGATTGTCGGCCACTTGTCGGCCGGTAAAGGCATGGTGGTGCACCTGGACAACTGCCGCAACATCACCGAAATCCGCCACAACCCGGAAAAATGCATCCAGCTCTCATGGGCCAAGGATGTCACCGGCGAATTCAACGTCGAGCTGCGGGTGGAGCTGGAACACCAGCGCGGCCTGATCGCCCTGCTCGCCAGCAGCGTCAACGCGGCCGACGGCAACATCGAGAAGATCAGCATGGACGAGCGCGATGGCCGCATCAGCGTGGTCCAGCTGGTGGTCAGCGTGCACGACCGCGTGCACCTGGCCCGTGTGATCAAGAAACTGCGCGCCTTGACCGGGGTCATCCGCATCACCCGTATGCGTGCATAACCGCTCTACTACAAGGAGTCATTCATGACCAAGACTGTTATCACCAGTGACAAGGCCCCAGCCGCGATCGGCACCTACTCCCAGGCGATCAAGGCGGGCAACACCGTCTACATGTCCGGCCAGATCCCGCTGGACCCAAAGACCATGGAACTGGTGGAAGGCTTCGAAGCACAGACCGTACAGGTCTTCGAAAACCTCAAGTCGGTCGCCGAGGCTGCCGGCGGCTCGTTCAAAGACATCGTCAAGCTGAACATCTTCCTCACCGACCTGAGCCACTTCGCCAAGGTCAACGAGATCATGGGCAAGTACTTCGAACAGCCGTACCCAGCCCGCGCCGCCATCGGCGTTGCCGCCCTGCCAAAGGGTGCGCAGGTTGAGATGGACGCGATTCTGGTCATCGAGTAAAACACCCGGCGCAGCCCCCATAGGCTGCGCCGATTTCGTTTCAGAAGGATTTCATGATGCGCAAAGCGCTTGTAGCCTCATCACTGCTCGCCCTGTTGCTTGGCGGCTGCGCCAGCAACCCTGCCGACCGGGATGCGGGCGGCACCTGGATCAACCAGGTCGCCATCGATGCGGCAGCCAAAGGCGGCCCTTTGCGTGAAGCCCTGCAAAGCTTCGGCCCGAACCTCGAATGGGAGGTCAATACCAAGGCCTCGCAGGCACGCTACTACAACGGTTTTGAAGTAGCGGAAGGCAAGTTGCTGAGTGAAAAATCCGGCGCCTGGAGCGTGGACTTCTACGGCAGCTCCGCCACCGAACTCAAGCGCAATGGCAAGCAACTGCTGCAAGTGGCTAATGATAACGAGCCTGAACAGTTGTTCGCCCGCCCCAAAGAGCCTGCGCCGGACGGTGCGCCCATCGGCGCCAACTTTGAGCGTGCGTTGTATGCAGCCTACATGGGCGGCGACTGGAAGATCAGCGACGGCTTCGGCAGCGGCGCCATCGTACAGTTCCAGGCTAACGGCAAGGTCGCCGGCCTGCCGAATGTCGATCAGTACTCGCTGTGCCTGGCGGGCGATTGCGCATCCATGAGCGGCGGCTACGACAGCATCTGGCTGCAACTGAATGGCCAGGGCAATCCGTGGATCTTTATCCGCAAGGGTAAACAACTGGAGATCTTCCAGGCGGTCAACACCGCGCAGGCGGATGAAGTGCCTTCGTTTACGCCAGGCCCACGCCAGTGGTTGCTTGAAAAGCAATAAGTAGCCGAACACAGACCCAAATGTGGGAGCGGGCTTGCTCGCGAAAGCGGTGTATCAGCAACACATTCAGTGCCTGACACTGCGCCTTCGCGAGCAAGCCCGCGCCCACATTTTTCACCGTATTTCAGCCTTTGAGGATCGCCGCGTAGCCTTCCCGGTAAGTCGGGTACGTCGGCACCCAACCCAGCGCCTTGATACGCGCATTGCTGCATTGCTTGCTACCGGCGCGCCGCACACTGGCGTCATCGGCCCATTCGGTCACACCCAGGTACTCGCGCAACCAGTCCACCACTTCGGCCAGTGGCGCGGGCGCATCGTCGACGCCGATGTAGACCTTGTCCAGCGAACCGCCCTTTTCCACATGCCACAACAAAAAGGCCAGCAAACCCGCGGCGTCTTCCGCGTGAATGCGGTTGCCATATAAAGGTGGGTCGATTGCGACGCGGTAGCCTTGGCGAACCTGAGTCAGCAGCCATTCGCGACCGGGGCCATAAATGCCCGTCAGGCGCACGATACTGGCCGGGATGCCGCTGTTGAGCGCCACCTGCTCAGCCTCCAACATGACTTGCCCGGAATATCCCTTCGCCTGGGTTTCCGACGTTTCGTCGACCCACTCACCCTTCTGCTGTCCGTAGACACTGCTGCTGGATACAAACAGCAGGTGCTTCGGCTCCTGGCCGTAGTCACCCAGCCACTCCAGCACATGTTTCAGCCCTTGTACGTAAGCGGCGCGGTAGCCAGCCTCGTCGTGATCCGTCGCAGCGGCGCAGTACACCAGGTAATCCACCCCGCCGATCGGCCAGGTGTCAGGGCACTCCTTCTTGAACAAGTCCCCGGCAATACCGATCACGCCATCAGGCAGCCGCGAAATATCGCGGCGCAGGCCATGGACCTCCCATTCCGAGGCCAGCAACTGGCTGGCCAGCCGACTACCTACATCGCCACAACCGGCTATCACAACAGAAGGCGCTGCCATCACAAAAAACTCCGTACTGAAAGGTCTAGGTTAGCCTTCGCAGATGACCGTCGGCCAGAAAAAGGACAAATAAAGTAACTGTATTACTTTTGTTAACAAGAATTACTTGCAATAATAACCGCCCATTTGTCCTCGACCCCATGGGTCTGGAAGGACGATCACTCATTTTTTTACTCAGGTCCGGCCAGCATGACACGTAATACAACCCCCGCTTCGCCAACCAAGCTTCACAGCCCATCCCGCGCCTGGCGTGCGATTGCTGCGCTGCTGTTCAGCGTACTGCTGGCACCGACCGCTGCCTTCGCTGACGCCACCGCGCCAGCCACCCCGGCTGCAGCCGAGCAAAACGCCGCGGCAGCGGCCGCTCCCGCCGCAGCGCCCGCTGCTACCGACCCGGCCCAGGCTGCTGACCCAGCCTCCGCCGACGAGACCGGGGTGGTTCTGGAAGGAGACAACACCCTGGGCATGGCCCACGACCTGTCGCCATGGGGCATGTATCAGAACGCTGACGTGGTAGTGAAAGCCGTCATGATCGGCCTGGCCATCGCCTCGATCATCACCTGGACCATCTGGATTGCCAAAGGCTTCGAGTTGCTGGGCGCCAAACGTCGCCTGCGCAACGAAATCGTCCACCTGAAAAAGGCCACCACCCTCAAGGAAGCCAGCGAAAGCGCGACCAAGAAAGGCACCCTGGCCAACACCCTGGTGCACGACGCGCTGGAAGAAATGCGCCTGTCGGCCAACACCCGCGAAAAAGAAGGCATCAAGGAACGTGTGGCCTTCCGCCTGGAGCGCCTGGTGGCGGCCTGCGGTCGTAACATGAGCAGCGGCACCGGCGTGCTGGCGACCATTGGTTCGACCGCGCCCTTCGTCGGTCTGTTCGGCACCGTGTGGGGCATCATGAACAGCTTCATCGGCATCGCCAAAACCCAGACCACCAACCTTGCCGTCGTTGCCCCAGGCATCGCCGAAGCCCTGCTGGCTACCGCCCTGGGCCTGGTTGCCGCGATTCCTGCGGTGGTGATCTACAACGTCTTCGCCCGTTCGATTGCCGGCTACAAGGCTCAGGTATCGGACGCGTCGGCAGAAGTCCTGCTGCTGGTCAGCCGCGATCTCGATCACCTGCCTACCGAGCGCAGCTCGCAACCGCACATGGTGAAAGTGGGGTAATCGGCCATGGGCCTGCATTTGAATCAAGGCGACGACGAACTCGTCGAGAACCACGAAATCAACGTCACGCCGTTTATCGACGTGATGCTGGTGCTGCTGATCATCTTCATGGTGGCGGCACCGTTGGCGACCGTGGACATCAAGGTTGACCTGCCCGCGTCCAGCGCCAAGCCGGCGCCGCGGCCGGAGAAGCCGATCTTCCTCAGCGTCAAGGCGGACCAACGCCTGTTCCTGGGTGAAGAAGAAGTCAAGGCTGAAACCCTGGGGCCGGTGCTCGACGCCAAGACCCAAGGCAAGAAAGACACGACGATCTTCTTCCAGGCTGACAAGGGCGTGGACTACGGCGACCTGATGAGCGTGATGGATGCCCTGCGGGCAGCCGGCTACCTCAAGGTAGGCTTGGTCGGACTTGAGACGGCAGCCAAGAAATGATCACGACGCGCCACAAACTGACGCGTTATGGCACCAGCCTCGCCGTCGTACTGGGCGTGCATGCCGTCGCGATCGCTATCGCGCTTCATTGGTCAGCGCCGCGTACGGTGCAGTTGCCGCCGGCGGCCATGGTCATCGACCTGGCACCGATGCCCGCACCGCCACCGCCAGCGCCGCCCAAGGTGGTGACGCCGCCGCAGCCGCCTGCACCGGTGGAAGAGCTGCCCCTGCCGAAACTGGCCGAGGCACCCAAGCCAACGATCCAGGTGCCCAAGCCGGTCAAACCCAAGCCCAAACCACAGCCGCCGAAGCCAGTGGAGAAGAAGATCGAGCCGCCCAAGGAGAAACCCTCCGAGGATCCGCCGAGCGACGCTCCGCCGACCCAGGCACCGGCTGAGAAATCGGCCCAGCCTGTACCAGGCCCCTCTCCGCAGCAAATCGCAGCGAAGGCATCCTGGGAAGGCACCCTGCTGGCTCACCTGCAGAAGTACAAGAAGTACCCGCCAGGCGCCCAGGCCCGTGGCAAGGAAGGCCTGAACCGCCTGAAGTTCGTGGTCGATGCCGACGGCAACGTGCTGTCCTACGAGTTGGTGGGCCGCTCCGGCAACGCCGACCTGGACCGCGCCACCCTGGATATGATCCGCCGTGCCCAGCCGTTGCCCAAGCCACCGGCAGACATGCTCAGAGGCGGCAGTATCGAGATCGTTGCACCGTTCGTGTACAACATCGAGAAACGCCGCCGCTAAGGGTTGCAGGCATCAGCTTGTGTAGGAGCTGGCTTGCCTGCGATAGCATCACCTCGGTGCAATTGATAGACCGAGGTGCCTGCATCGCGGGCAGCCCAGATGGGTTTATCGCATCAGCAAAATCACCGATATTCCCCGCTCAATCCCCAGCAAAGTTCTGATAACGTGCGTCTATCGATTGCAGCCGGTATGCTTGGCCCGCAACCTCATGGACGCCCGCTATGACTCTTACAGAATTACGCTACATCGTTACCCTCGCCCAAGAGCAGCACTTCGGCCACGCGGCCGAGCGTTGCCATGTCAGCCAGCCGACGCTGTCGGTGGGCGTGAAAAAGCTTGAAGACGAACTCGGTGTGCTGATTTTCGAGCGCAGCAAGAGCGCCGTGCGCCTTACGCCGGTGGGTGAAGGCATTGTTGCCCAGGCCCAGAAGGTGCTGGAGCAAGCGCAGAGCATTCGCGAACTGGCCCAGGCCGGCAAGAACCAGCTGACCGCACCGCTGAAAGTCGGCGCCATCTACACGGTCGGCCCGTACCTGTTCCCGCACCTGATCCCGCAACTGCACCGCGTCGCACCGCAGATGCCGTTGTATATCGAAGAAAACTTCACCCACGTGCTGCGCGACAAACTGCGCAACGGCGAGCTGGACGCGATCATCATCGCCCTGCCGTTCAACGAAGCCGACGTGCTGACCCTGCCGCTCTACGACGAGCCGTTCCAGGTGCTGATGCCGGCCGACCATCCGTGGACCAAAAAAGACACCATCGACGCCGCCTTGCTCAACGACAAGAGCCTGCTGCTGCTCGGCGAAGGCCACTGCTTCCGCGACCAGGTCCTGGAAGCCTGCCCGACCCTGACCAAGGGCAACGACGGCGCCAAGCACACCACCGTGGAATCCAGCTCCCTGGAAACCATCCGCCACATGGTCGCGTCCGGTCTGGGTATTTCGATCCTGCCGCTGTCAGCAGTGGACAGCCATCACTACGCCCCCGGCGTGATCGAAGTGCGCCCACTCACGCCGCCGGTGCCGTTCCGTACCGTGGCGATCGCTTGGCGCGCCAGCTTCCCACGGCCGAAAGCGATTGAGATCCTCGCCGATTCGATCCGCCTGTGCTCGGTGGCCAAGCCGACAGCTGCGAGCTAAGCAACGGTATGACTGAGCTGTCGCAGGTGTCGGTGACGGCACTCAAGGGTGTCGGTGAAGCCATGGCCGAGAAGTTGGCCAAGGTCGGCCTGGAAAACCTCCAGGACGTCTTGTTCCATTTGCCCCTGCGCTATCAGGACCGGACCCGCGTCGTGCCCATCGGCCAGTTGCGCCCTGGGCAGGATGCCGTGATCGAAGGCACCGTCAGCGGCGCCGACGTGGTGATGGGCAAGCGTCGCAGCCTGGTCGTGCGCCTGCAGGACGGCACCGGTGGCCTGAGCCTGCGCTTCTACCATTTCAGCAACGCGCAGAAGGAAGGGCTCAAGCGCGGCACCCGCGTGCGCTGTTACGGCGAAGCACGGCCCGGGGCATCGGGCCTGGAGATCTATCACCCGGAATACCGCGCGATCACCGGCGACGAGCCGCCGCCGGTCGACACCACACTCACCCCCATCTACCCGCTCACCGAAGGCCTGACCCAGCAACGCCTCCGCCAACTGTGCATGCAGACGCTGACGATGCTCGGCCCGAAAAGCCTGCCCGACTGGTTGCCGTTGGAGCTGGCCCGCGATTATCAATTGGCGTCGCTGGACGATGCGATCCGCTACCTGCATCACCCGCCCGCCGATGCCGATGTCGACGAACTGGCACTGGGTCATCACTGGGCCCAGCACCGCCTGGCCTTCGAAGAGCTGCTGACCCACCAACTGTCCCAGCAACGCCTGCGCGAAAGCATGCGTTCGCTACGTGCGCCGGCGATGCCCAAAGCCACCCGCTTGCCCGCGCAGTACCTGGCCAACCTCGGCTTCGCACCGACCGGTGCCCAACAGCGCGTCGGGAATGAAATCGCTTACGACCTCAGCCAGCAGGAGCCCATGCTGCGCCTGATCCAGGGCGATGTGGGCGCGGGCAAGACCGTGGTCGCCGCCCTCGCCGCCCTGCAAGCGCTGGAAGCCGGTTATCAAGTGGCGTTGATGGCACCGACCGAGATCCTCGCCGAGCAACACTTCATCACCTTCAAGCGCTGGCTCGAACCCCTGGGCCTGGAAGTCGCGTGGCTGGCCGGCAAGCTCAAGGGCAAGAACCGCGCGGCAGCCCTGGAACAGATTGCCGGCGGCGCACAGATGGTGGTGGGCACCCACGCGCTGTTCCAGGACGAAGTGCAGTTCAAGAACCTCGCGCTGGTGATCATCGACGAACAGCACCGCTTTGGCGTGCAACAACGCCTGGCCCTGCGTCAGAAGGGCGTGGGCGGACGTATGAACCCACACCAACTGATCATGACCGCCACGCCGATCCCGCGCACCCTGGCCATGAGCGCCTACGCCGACCTCGACACCTCGATCCTCGATGAACTGCCGCCCGGCCGGACTCCGGTCAACACCGTATTGGTCACTGACACCCGGCGTGTCGAAGTGATCGAGCGCGTGCGCGGCGCCTGTGCCGAAGGGCGCCAGGCGTACTGGGTGTGCACGCTGATTGAAGAGTCCGAGGAGCTGACCTGCCAGGCTGCCGAGACCACTTATGAAGACCTCACCAGCGCTCTGGGTGAACTCAAAGTCGGCCTGATCCACGGGCGCATGAAGCCCGCTGAAAAAGCCGCGGTGATGGCCGAATTCAAGGCCGGCAACCTGCAACTGCTGGTGGCCACCACGGTGATTGAAGTGGGTGTGGACGTACCCAATGCCAGCCTGATGATCATTGAAAACCCCGAACGCCTGGGCCTGGCGCAGCTGCACCAGTTACGCGGCCGGGTCGGCCGGGGCAGCGCCGCCAGCCATTGCGTGTTGCTCTACCACCCGCCGCTGTCGCAGATCGGTCGTCAGCGCCTGGGCATCATGCGCGAAACCAACGACGGTTTTGTCATTGCCGAAAAAGACCTGGAGCTGCGCGGCCCTGGGGAAATGCTCGGCACTCGCCAGACCGGCCTGCTGCAATTCAAGGTCGCCGACCTGATGCGCGACGCCGACCTACTGCCGGCCGTGCGCGATGCGGCGCAAGCGTTGCTCGAACGCTGGCCGGATCATGTCAGCCCGTTGCTGGATCGCTGGCTGCGCCATGGGCAGCAATACGGCCAAGTGTGACCTGAGGCTTTGTAGGAGCGGGCCAGCCCGCGCCTACAAATGAACCGCGTCACAAACCTCAGTTAGTCGACCAACAGTTGTATCAAGCTGGTTATACTTCGTTGACTGTAAGAAATTGGATCAGGCCATGTCAGAAGTTGCCCTCGCCACAGCCCCACTGACCGCCCCGCCGGTCATTCGGGCTCTGCTCGCAAAACTCGCCATCCCCTACACGGAAGTCGCCGATCTACCGGGCCTGAATCCTGCGCAAAAAATCCAGGCAGTATTGCTGGAAGACGCGGTGGGCGCACTGATGGTGCTGTTCCCGCAGAACCAGTTGCTTGACCTCAACCGCCTCGCCGAACTCACCGGTCGCCGCCTCACGGCCGTGTCGCCGGATCGCGTCGAGCGCATGCTGGGCAAACACGAACTGACCCTGCTGCCGGGCCTGCCACCGCTCACCAGTTCACCTTGCCTGTACGAAGGCAGCCTGCTCGACGAACCCAGCCTGCTGGTGCATTCGGGTGAAGCAGGCCTGTTGCTGGAGATCTCCAGAGACGCCTTCAAGACGATGCTCACCAAGGCCAGCGCCGGCCACTTCGGCGAGCCGTTGAGCAATATCCGCCCCAACCTCGACCGCCCCAATGATGACCGTGAGGAAATCACCCAGGCGATGCAGGCGTTCACCGCCCGCCGTATCCAGCAACGCCTGGAAGCGACTATCGAGATTCCACCGCTGGCCGATACCGCGCAGAAGATCATCAAGCTGCGCGTCGACCCGAACGCCACCATTGATGACATCACCGGCGTGGTCGAGACCGACCCGGCGCTGGCCGCACAAGTGGTGAGCTGGGCCGCGTCGCCGTACTACGCCTCGCCGGGCAAGATCCGCTCCGTGGAAGACGCCATCGTGCGCGTGCTGGGCTTTGACCTGGTGATCAACCTGGCGCTGGGCAAGACGTTGAGCCTGCCCAAAGACCATCCGCACCAGTCCACGCCGTACTGGCACCAGTCAATCTACACCGCCGCCGTGATCGAAGGCCTGACCCGCGCCATGCCGCGCGCCCAGCGCCCGGAAGCCGGCCTGACCTACTTGGCCGGCCTGCTGCACAACTTCGGTTACCTGCTGCTGGCCCACGTGTTCCCGCCGCACTTCTCGCTGATCTGCCGTCACTTGGAGGTCAACCCGCACCTGTGCCACAGCTATGTCGAGCAACACCTGCTGGGCATCAGCCGCGAGCAGATCGGTGCCTGGCTGATGCGCTACTGGGACATGCCGGATGAGCTATCCACCGCCCTGCGCTTCCAGCATGATCCGACCTACGATGGTCAATACGCCGAATATCCGAACCTGGTGTGCCTGGCCGTGCGCCTGCTGCGCAGCCGCGGCATCGGGTCCGGGCCGGATGAAACCATCCCCGACGAGTTGCTTGAGCGCCTGGGGCTGAGCCGGGAAAAGGCGGACGAAGTGGTGAGTAAGGTGCTGGATGCCGAAGTGTTGTTGCGCGAGCTGGCTTCGCAGTTCAGCCAGGGCTGAGCCACCCACACCCTGTAGGAGCGAGCTTGCTCGCGAAAAACCTGACAACACCGCGGGGCTCCAGACACCCCGCGTCATCGTTCACGACCTTCGCGAGCAAGCTCACTCCTACGGTAGTTACTTCTTTTTCTTCGGCTTCAAATACTTGGTCAACCCCTGGAACCAGATCACCAGCGCCGGGTTGCCCTTGATCTGGATCGACTTGTCCTGAATCCCCGTCATGAATGCCAATTGCTTGTTCTTCGCCTGCATCGTAGCGAAGCCGTAGGCGGCATCTTTAAAGGCGATGGCGAACGCCGGCGACGGGTGAACACCCGAGCGACTGGTGATGCGCTGGTCTTTGACGATGAAATGACGAGCAACCTTGCCGTCGAGGGTCTGCAGCTGGAAGGCCAGGTCTTTGTCACCCAGTTGCTGCTGGAAGGCGGGATTGGTGCGGCTGGCTTTGCCCATCATCAGGCCCAGCACCCACAGGAGAAGACGAAATTTCATGCACACGGCCTCGGTGTAATTATTGAGTGGCCGCAGCAGTTTAACGATTTGCTAAAGGAACGCCACCGATCTTGCGCATTAGCGGAAGATCGGCTGGCGTTTGACGCTTATAGCAGCATTTTGTTTAAACGTTAGGGCAAGGTACCGGTGCCCAGTCGGCCAGGTTCGGATCGCGGCAGCTGCCTTCGAGTTGTGCCTTGCCGGCGCTGGCAACCTGCTTGCTTTCAGCTTGCTTGGCCTGCACGGTCTGGATGCTCTTCTCGGTGGTGACTGCTTCTTTTGGCACAACCGGCAGCTTCTTCGCGACTTTCGGTGGCGTCTTGCCTTTCTTGGCGGGTACCGGTGGCGGCGTTACGTCGGCTTGGGCCACGGTGACTACGTCGTTACGCTGCACACCCACTTGCTGCAGGTCTTTTTCGTAGGCCTGGGTGTAGTTGTTCAGGTCTTCGCTGGCCTTGCCGTTGACGGCAACGATCAGGTCATTGGACTCCTTCAAACCCGCAACGATTTCCGCCAGGCGCTTGCGGCCTTCGGTGTCGTTGACGGTCTTGGCTTTGCGGTCGGCCACCAGCTTGGTGAACGCGCTCTGGTAGCACTGCTGCGAGGCTTTGGCGTAGGCGGTGCTGCGGTCGATATCCGATGCGCTTTTATTGAAGTCTGTGGAGTAAGAGGCAATGCGCTGGTTGTCATCGCTGATCTGCTTCTGACGCTCGGTGTAGTAACCCGCCGCGCCGCCGGCCAGGGCGCCGCCAGCGGCACCGATGGCAGCGTTACGGCCGCGCTTGTCGGAGTCGCCGGTCAGGGCGCCCAGCAGTGCACCACCGGCAGCGCCGATGGCTGCACCGGTCACAACCGACTTGGTCATGTCCGAATCGGTCGCGCGCAGGTGTTGCACCGGCTCGTAGCAGTTGGGGTAGTACTCGACCTTGGTGCTGGACGCGACCTTGGAGGCCGGCGACGTGGCGCAACCGGTCAGCACAGTACTGAAACCGGCCGCGATCAGCAGAAAGTGACGCTTGGAAACCGCCTTACGGGAAAAAAGCATAGGTGTGTTCTCGTTTAAGTTTGACTTGCCCAGCACGGCCCACCGCCGCCTGAGTCCCTTCCAAGCTCGCCATACAGCCAGCGCTCATCGCTGACCGCTCGCTGCGAGCAGTTCCTTCAAGATCGTTGCCGGGTCGGCCCGCTGTTGCTTGCGGTAGTTGCCAACATGGCGAACGAACAGTGTTGCGCGCGTCACCAGGCTCTTGCCGAGCACCGGCTTGCGATCCAACTCCTCCTTGATCCGTTGAAACTGCGCCTGGATCACCGCATCGGTGTAACGCGTGCCGGTGGCCAGGTTGTCGATATAAATCGCCACCGCGCCATCGAGCGCGCTGCGGCCATTGGTGATGGCCATGTCAAACAGCTGCGCGCTGGCCTCGTCCTTGTTGTCCTGGGCCTGCTGGCGACTCTTCTGCAGGTTGGCCAGGCGGATGTTGTAGTTGGCGATGGTTTCGGCCACCAACGCGGCCGACTGGATCAGGTTGCCCGCCGCCTCTTCGCGTTGCTGGGCGATCAGCGAGACGTTGCGCTTGAGCTCTTCATTGACCAACCCCAGCTCGGCTTGCAGCTTGGGGTCGACGCTGGCGGCGATGATGCTGTCCAGGCGCTTGGTCGGGTCCTGGGCGTCGTCGATGGCGTCGGTCAGCGAGGCGAGGCGACCTTCTTTCTGCCACTGGGCGAACAGTTCCTTGTAGCGCGAACGCGGTGCCGACAGTGCGCCGATCGCCACGCGAAAACCGGTGGTCTCGTTGCTTTGCTCGGTGCCGTCGGCGGCGAACAGTGGGTACTCACGGCGCATGCCGGTAAACAGCGTGCCCTCGCCTTCGAGGTAGTTGCCGCCCTTGACCACAAAGCCGCCATAAGCGCCCTGGCGACGTCCGGCGTGCACCAGCTGGAAGGACTCCTGGACCATTTCGGCCGCATTGCCGATCACATCAAACAGGCCAATCGGGTTGGGCAATTTGGTGCCGATAGGCATCAGGCGCGCGGCTTGGCCGGTGCCGCCGGCCACCTGGTTGAACACAGCGTAATCGCCGAGCGGGCCGTCGCTGTCACTGCCGTCGACACGACGGGGGAACAGGCGCCCTTCCAAGTCCTGGCGGCTGACCGCATGGCCGCCGCGTGCGGCGAATTCCCACTCCACTTCGGTGGGCAGGCGCACAAAACCGAGGCCACCGTCATCCGACGAAGAGCCGCGACCACTCACCGGCAGTAGCTCACGGTGGTATTTCATCAGCCAGGCGCTGTACACCGCCGAGAAACGCTCGGCCTCAAAGCGCGACAGCTTCACCTTGGGCAAGCGCGCGGCCATGCCAGTGGGCGCATCGCACGCAGGCGCGGGTTCACCGCTGGCCAGCGACTGGGCCTGGGACATCACCTGGGCGTACTGGCGTGCGGTCACTTCGTACTTGCCGATGAAGTACAACATGGGCTTGAGCGGGGTCTTGGCGTCGGTCTTCGGCATCAACGGCGCGATGACTTTGTTCCAGTCTTTCGGGAGATCCTTGAGGGTGAACTGGCCATTGATGAAGTCGCGGCGGTAGCCGGAAATAAACGACTGCTGATAGCCCGCCTCGCCTTCGGCAAAGGGGTAGCCGAGGTTGATTTCGCGGTCGTCCAGGGAGCCCTGGGCCAGCACATAGGCATAGCGGAACACCATGTTGCCTTCGCACGGCAGCGGCAGGCTGACGTCGCCTTCCAACGGCTTGGGGTTGTCGAGCTTGTCGCTTGCCTCGTCGGCCCAGGCCATTGAGGCCAGGCTCAGCGCCACACAGGCGCCCAGTAACTTAAACATCTCTGATTCCTTCAGAAGCCTGGATCCGCGCCACTCGCCAACCACCACAGGCCGCCGCCACGGCGCTGACGCCCATGACTGCAATCAGGGCCAGGCCGTAATGACGCGCCAACAGGTGGCTGGCGTATTCGCCCGGCACCTGCACAAAAAGCTTATTCAACGCCGCCTCGGCCACGCCATACAGCCCAGCACCGAGCACGGCAGCAAACCCTGCGCTGTACAGCGCCTGCACCACCACGAACAACAGCAGCCCGCCCGTGGAAAACCCCAGCAGGCGCAGCACCGACAATTCCCGCCGCTTGCGCGCGACGGCGGCCAGGGCCCCGGCAAAGATCGCCGCAAACGCCCCCGCCAACGCCAAGCCGCAGATCACCCAGAACACGATCGACAGGTTGCGGCTCAACGACTGCACCTGCGCGATAGTCTGTGCCTGGGTCGACACTAATAAATTCTGCCCCGCGAAGTACACCCGCAGCGGCTCCACATCAGTGAGGTTACGGGCATACAAGCGAAACGCCGGGTAAACCCGCTGCTCATTCGTCCCCACCGCCTCACCGCTCCAACCCAACGCGGGCACTGCACGACCGTCGCGGTAGTCTTCCGCCCCTTCCAGCAGTTTCAGATCGGCAAACAAGCCGTCACGGGCAAAGGCTTCCAACGGCAATACCGCCAGCACCTGCAAGCGCGTGCGTTGGGCTTCCACGCGTCCCGCCACTTGCCGTGCAAAGCTGGTTTCCAGCCAATCCCCTGGCCGCGCCGCAAGCTTCTCGGCGGCGGTGTGGCTCAGCACGATCTGACCCAGGCCCTGCGGCACCGGCAGGCCGGCCAGCAACGGGTCACCCGAGGCGGTCGGTAGCATCTCCAGGACCAGCGTGCCCACCTGCGCGGTCGCCGCAATCTGCCGCGTACGCGGCAGCGCGAATGCCACATCGTTGCGCTGACCGAGCTGCTCGATAAAGGCGCTGCTGAATCGACCACCGCCCAGCGGAATAATTTCACGGGTGGCGGGGTCGGTCTGCAAACGTTCGGTCAAACTGCTAACCAGTCCAAATTTCAGGCCGAATAACACCAACAACGGTGCGATGACGGCGACCAGCGCCAGCACCGAACAGGCGGACAGCCAGGCATCGTTGCGATAGTCCTGCCAGGCCAGCGACGCCACCAGACCGATGCGCATCAGCACACCTCCCCGAGGGTCGCCGTAACGCCGCCATCGGCGTCGCGACGGCAACTGATGCGCCGCACCTGCAAGCCACTGGCGCGGGCCAGGGGTTCATCATGGGTAGCGATCACACACGCCGCACGGTGTTCGCGAGCCTGGGCCAGCAACGCCTGCATCACGCGCTCGGCATTCAAGGGGTCGAGGGACGCCGTCGGTTCATCCGCCAGCACCAGTTGTGGCGCATGGGCCAGGGCGCGGGCACAGCTGACGCGTTGGCGTTGGCCCACCGAAAGCGCCGTCGGCTTCTTGGTCAACTGGTCGCTGATCTCCAACTGCTCGGCCAGGCGCGCCACGCTGCCATCGTCCTTCAAACCCAACAGTTGCCGGGACAACGCGATATTGCCGCGCACATCGAGAAACCCCAGCAGACCGCCGGTTTGCAGCACATACCCCAGATGCTGGCTACGCAGCGCGGCCAGGGTGGATTGCTGATCGCCGTGCCACAGCCCGGCTATGTCCTGCTGATGGAATTCGAACTGCCCGACCTGATCCGGCGCCAATACCAGCGCCAGTAAATCCAGCAAGGTGCTCTTGCCGCAACCACTGGGCCCGACAATCGCCAGTTGCTCACCCGCACGCAGCGCCAGCGCCGGGATCACCAGGCTATAGCGCTGGCTACCGACGCCTCGGCTCTTGTGCACCGCGCTCAGGTTCAGCATTACGGCAACGTCGACAACGGCACGCGGTACAACGCATCGCCCGGCTCGGCATCGCCGAAACGGACCCAGTTGGCCAGGTCATTGTGGAAGGTTTCGTAGAGGCGGATCTTCGAGTCCAGCTCATCGATGAAGTCTTCCTGCTCGGCCACGCTCAACGACAACCACAGGTCCTGGGTCATGTTCAGCGACTTGCTGCGGTACGGCAGGCCTTCCAGGTATTCGCCGAGAATGCCGCCGTCGGCCAGGTTGCCGCCCTTGCGCAGGGCCTGCGGGTCGCGACTCATGTAGGCCGAAGCGCTGGCGATTTCCTGAAAGAAGTCCTTGGGCGAGGTCTGCGTCTTGCGCGCCGCGTCGACGATCAACTTCAGCGACTGCTGCAGATCGTTGAGCTGCAGCTTGGTCAGCATCACGCACACCTGGAACGCCGGCAGTGCCGGGTTGGTCAGGTCGCGGTCGGCGGTCCAGGCGCTGACCAGTTGCGGCGCCTGGCTTGCGGTTTTGCGACCGAGGAAATCCATGTGCATGGCATAACCGACGGCGGCGGATTTGTCCGCCAGGCTCGGTGCGCTGTTCAGCAACGGCACCGGCTGCGGCGTGTTGCTGCGCACCTGGTGCACCAGGTTGGCGAACACCGTACCGATCTCATCCACACGCTCACCGAGTTTGCGCACGTCGCCACCGGGCACCGCGGTGTAGAGGTCGCCGATCTGCGGGTTGGCGTCGGCGGTGAGGATGCGGTACTGGCTCTCGGCGCCGGCATGGGTTTTCTTGCCGGCGTCGGTGCGCAAGTGCAGGGCGTAGATCTTGATCTGCTTGCCCAACGCGGCCTGGCGCACTTCGGCTTCGTTCATCTGGGTGGCGGCAAAGGGATCGTTCTTGCGCAGCGCACCCGCATCGGTGACCAGCAGAATGATGCGTCCGCCATAGCCGGACCAATCCATGCCATCCACCGCCTGCATCACCCCGGCAAACGCGTCTTCGTTGAACGAGTGGCTGGACACAGTGGACGCCTTGACCTGGCGCGCCATGTCGAGGAAACGCTGCGGGTCACGGCCCTGGTCGAGGGTGATCAGGGTCTTGGCGACGTATTCCAGGCCTGGGGTTTTCTTGATGCTGCTGCGAAAGCCCACCATGCCGAAGCTCACGCTGTCCAACTCGCCCCGCTCGCCGATACGGGTTTGCAGCTCATGCACGACGTCGCGGACCTGGTCGATGTAGGGCTGCATGGAAACGGTGGTATCGACCACGAGAACCACCGCCGTGCGAAAGGCGTCGGCATTGGCGCTGATCACCGGTGTAGCCGGTTTGGCGGCGCTGGTGCCTGGGTCGATGGAGGCCACATTGAGCAACTGCACCGGCTGGCCGTTTTCGTCGAAGCTCTCTTTGGCGTCGAAGATCGGCAGCAGGTAGAACTGGTTTTGCGGCACGGCGCTGGCGGCCGGCTCCAGCGCCAGGATCTGGCTGTTGTCTTCGCTGTTTTTCTGCGCCTTGGCCAGTACGCCTTTGGCGGCGGCCGGGTCAGCCAGCAGCTTTTCCACTTCAGCGGATTGGCGCAGGAACATCACCGGCGCCCGCCCCGAACGCTCGGTGAATTTGAGCACCAGGCTCTGCTTCCAGTCGCTGACCTGGGACGCAGGCAACCAACCGTCACTGCGACCATCGGTGGCGGCGCCGACACGTACCCACGGGCTGCCGTCAACGTCCTTGCGTTGGTAGACGTAGAGCACGGAGAACGCCGGCAGGGCTTTGCCCGGCGCGCTGCCGGCGTCAGCGGACAGCTTGGCGCCCGGCTTGCTGAGCACGCGCTGGAACAGCGTCTTCTTGCCTGCCATGAGCAACGGACGTTGACCGCCATCCGCTTCGGCCACAGGCGAAGCCACCGCAGGCACTGCCGCAGCGGGCGGTTTGGCCACAGGCTCATCGCCGCCACTCAACCACCAATAGCTCGCGCCACCAATGGCCAACGCAACCGCCACCGCAACAGCGGCCAGTGCCAACACCGGACCACGGCGCTGCTCGCTGTGCTGGATCGGCGGCACCACCGGTTGGCGCACCGGCTGGGGTTTTTCGGTAGGGATTTCGATGGATTCCGGGGTGATGCCGGCTAAATCAAAACTCATCGGGATCGGCAGCGGCCGCACTAACGTGGCTTCCGGCGACTCCGACGGCAGGTTATCCAACGCCTGTAACAACGCCGCCGCATCCGGAAAACGCTCCGCGGGATCCTTGGCCAACAGCTTGCGCAGCACGTCCTGATAACGGCCGTGGTGCACCGGTAATTCGGGCAGCGGTTCGGTCAGGTGCGCCAGCGCCGTCGACAGTGCATCCGTGCCGGTGTACGGCAGCTTGCCGACGAGAATCTCGTAAAGCACCACGCCCAGCGCGTACAAGTCCGCCCGACCATCAATCTCTTGGCCCCGCGCCTGCTCCGGGCTCATATAGCTCGGCGTGCCCACGGCAAACCCGGCCTGGGTGAACTGGGTGCGATCATCCAGCGACTTGGCGATACCAAAGTCGGACAACACTGCCGTGCCATCCGCGCGGAACAGAATGTTCGCCGGTTTCACATCGCGGTGTACCAGGCCCTGAGCATGGGCATAGCCCAGTGCCGAGGCGATCTGGCGGATCAGCGTCACCCCCTGCTCCGGCGTCATGCCGGCGGCGATGCGCTCTTTGAGCGTGCCGTTGGGCAGGTATTCCATGGCCATGTAGTACAGCTCACCGACATTGCCGATGTCATGGATGGTCACCGTGTGCGGATGCGACAAGCGCGCCAGGGTCTTGCCCTCGCGCAGGAAGCGCTCGCAGAAGCTCGGGTCGGCCGCCAATGCCGCCGCCATCACCTTCAAGGCCACTTTGCGCTCCAGGGAACGCTGGGTCGCCAGGTACACGCTGGCCATGGCGCCTTCGCCAATTTCGCCTTCGATGTCATAACCCGGGATGACGATGTTCATGGTGATACCTTCACGACGATGGCAGTGATGTTGTCCGGCGCACCCCGGCTGAGCCCCAGATGCACCAGGCTGCGCACGATTTCATCCGGCGTGTCGTGGCCCAGGACTTCGCGGATTTCATGGTCTTCAACGGTCTTGTTCAGGCCGTCGCTGCACAACAGGTAGCTGTCACCGGGGGCGATCAGCAGGTCGACCACCGCCAATTCCAGGTACGCCTCCACGCCAATCGCTCGGGTGACGATGTTGGCGCGTGGATGCGTGCGCGCATCAGCTTCGCTGAGCAGACCGCTGTCTTGCAGGTCTTGCACGTAACTGTGGTCGCGGGAGATCCCTTCGAGCACGCCATCGCGCAGGCGGTACAAGCGACTGTCGCCAGCCCACAAGCACACGCCGCGCAAGCCACGCGCGGCCAACAGCACCACGGTGCTGCCCATCATGGTTACGCCACGGTGGGCGGTTTCTTCGCGCACGGCGGCATTGATGCGCAGCAGGTCATTACGCAGCGCTGCGGTGTATTCATCCAGGGAACGCCCTACCGGCACGCTGCGCAGGCTGTCGACGATCAGGCTGCTTACATAGTCCCCCGCCGCATGCCCGCCCATGCCGTCGGCCACCACCCACAGGCGGTTTTCCGGCAGGTCCAGGCAGGCGTCTTCGTTGACCTGGCGGACCATGCCCACATGGCTTTTGCTCGCGGATTTGTACGTCGACCCCATCTACACCACACCTTCTTGTCCGAGCAAAAACTGCGCAAAATCGCCAGCGGCAGGCAGGCCCTGACACCGCAACAAACCAGGGGAAATACGTTGTGACCCACGGCCCCACCACAGGCTCGCGCCGTCGCAGGCCTGTTCGGCGAGGGCGGTCATACGCTGGTGCGGTTCGGTGGCGGCCACCCGTTGCAGGCCGGCGAAACGGCTGTCTACCGCGCGCGACTCAGTCGACGGGAGGCCCAGGGCATCGAGGCCTTCATTGAAGCTTTCGAAGGTAGCCCCGGCATCCAGGGTGCTGAGCAACAGCGCTTCGGTCTGCTCGAACCAGCTGTCCGGGCCACCTACCAGGGAGGCAGGATTGGTGTCGTGATCGAGCAACGCCACCACCGCCAGCGGGAAGTAGCGTCCGACCCGATCGATGCTCGGCATCACCACGCCTGCCGCCGCGTCCGGCCCGCACACCCCGGGCGCCAGCACAAAACGCCACAACGGGCTGACCAGGTACGTGTTGAGCCAGTCACCGCCGAGGCTGTTTTGACTGGCAAGCAAACCTGCTGCCAGCCAACTGTCCCATGGGCCGATGAAACTCTGGGGCAAGGCGCGGCTGACAAAGTCACCGCGGCTGGCCAACTTGCCGTAGAAACCCACAGTCGTCATAACCGCTCCGGCAGGCTGAAGCCACTGAGCACGCGGCTCTTGAACGGGTTGAAGGCGCTGTTGGCGCGCAATTCGTAGGCGATGCTTGCGCCATCGACGCGCAGGCGAAGGTTGAAACGGTCCGGCGAGTTACCGGCGGTAAGGTCCGACTGCTCCAACAAGCGGAACCAGGCCCAGGGCCCGTCCAGGGTCACGCCGGAACGGCCACTGGCCGACGGCGGCATGATGGAGATACGCACCACGCCAATGCTGCCGGGGTTTGGCCATTGCATCGCTACCGGGCGGCTCGGGCCGTGATCGTAGCTCAGTTGTTGGCCGTCGAGGTCCAACAGGAACTGAGTGATGGTCGGGTCCATCGACACCGGCTTGAGTTCGAAACGCACAATCGGCTGGGTGCCACCGGCGCGGAAGAACGCATCGCGAATGGTCGCGGCACGCTGGAAGGTTTGCAGCACACCCGGCGCAATCCCAAGCTTCTGCGCCGCGCCCGGCTGCCAGCGCCAGGTCTGCGCGGACGTGTCGACGTAAGGCTGCAGGTACTTGCGGAAGTAGTTGTCCATCACCCCGCCCACGCCAAAGAACTGCCCGAAGTCATCCAGGGTCGCGTCACGCGCGCTGCCCGGCGACATCGGGTAACGCCCGGCCAGCGACTGGCGATACACGTTGACCACTTCGCTGACCCAGGCCGCGTTCAGTTGATTGCGCACTCCGCCCATCATGCTATTGGTGGTGGAATTGACCACCGACTTGACCATGCCCTGCACCAGCGGTGGCTGGCGCTCGGCATTCAGGCTGACGCGCGTGGCCGCAGCCGCCGCTTGGTTTTTCGCCTCACCGAGCAACGCGTCGCCGCTGGCGCCGACCATGGCGCTGACCTGCACATACAGCGCATTCATGTCCGTGAGCAGGCCATCGATGGCCGCCGGCTCGCCTTCGTTCTTGCTGACGATGCTGTTGAGTTCGGCAAAGTGCGCGGTCACAGGATCATCCGCCGCCGCTGGCGCATTCGCAGCCGGCTGCTCTTGGCCGAGCAGGCTGCCCAGGCGCTCCTTGAGCTTGTCGACCCCCCCTTCCACCGGCACGCCTTTGGCGGCCAACTGGCGTTCTTCGGCTTGCAGATCGGTTTCCTTGGCCACGGCCACCAGCAGCTTTTTCAGCGGCGAGGTCGGGCCGGAAATCACCCGCAGCACGTCGGCCGCCTGGGCCACGCTGGTGATCGGCACGAAGTCGATATCCGCCAGCAACGCATCCCACTGGCGCTGGTAATCCTGGAAATACAGGCGCCGCACATCGGCAGCCAGGCTCACCACGTTCTGCTGGTCGGCCTGTTCGTGCCCCAACACCCATTGTTCTTCAGCGAGGGTGCCGGTCTGGTTCAGGCTGCTCAGCAGAAACGCCTGGCGATAGCCCTTGGCGGTGAAGAACCCACTCAACGGCTCGCCCAATGGCTTGCCACTTTTGCGGCTGAACACCAGCGCAGCGTCACGCCCGGCGGCTTCGTTGAGGCGAAAGTCCGGGATGCCTTCAGGCAGTTTCTGGCGCTTGACCCGGTCATACACACGTTGGGCCACCGGCAGTTGTTGCAACTGGCGACGCAGGTCGTCGATCAGCCGGGGATCCAGGCGCGCAGTGGGCGGATGGCGTTCGAACAGCGACTGCAAGTGCCCGGCCAGCGCCTGGCGCTGATCCGCCGGCAGGTCTCGTGGCAGGTTGCGGTCCCAGTCGAGGGCGATCCAGGCCTTGATGAAGTCCGGGTCGTAATGCTCGGAATCGGCGAGCATCAGGTAGGCCTTGAGGCCTTCGTAAAGGAAGTCGGAATTGCCGCCGCCGTGCAGTTGTTCTTCGATACGCGTCACCAGGCGTGGTGCGAACACCGCGATCAACAACTTGCGGTAGACGCTGGCAGACTCGGCTTCAAGCATGTCGCCCTGGTACAGCCCCAACCCTTCGGACCAGCTTGGAGAGTCGCCCGCCAGGTTCTTCACAGCGTTGAGCAATGGCAGCACAGCGAGGATGTCACGCTGCGCGGGGCTCAGGTTCTGCACAGTCTGGCCCAGCGGCGCGACCTTCTGGTCGACCTGGGCGATATACGCCTGGTTGGCGCGGTAACTCACCCACCACAAACTGCTGACCACCACGACCAACGCAACGGTGGCGGCGAGCACACCGCGCGCAATCCACTTGCGTCGACGCTCGACCTTGGGGTTCACACCCACTAGGCCACGCTCGGCAAACGCCACGGCGGTGAAGAGTTTTTCGATGAAGTAACTGCGCCCTGTGCCGCTCTGACGCGCCAGGTGCTGGCGGTCCAGGTTCATGCTCTGCGCCATCGCACCGATCAAGCGATCAATCGGGCTGCCTTCCTGGGTGCCGCTGGTGAAATACACACCGCGCAGCAGCACGCGCTCTTCAAAGGCATTGGGCTTGAACACACCTTCGAGGAAGCTTTGCAGGCAATCCTTCAACGCACCGAACTGCTGCGGGAAGCCGTAGATCAGGTCGCGCCGCGCCGGGTCACGCTCCTGTTGCAGGCGTTCGACCAGACGTTCGTTGAGGCGCTGTTCCAGGCCGGCGAACTCGCTTTGCAGGTGCGCCAGCGGGCTGTCAGTGTTTTTGCCGTCGTCCAGGGCAAAGGTCATGCCCCACACCTGGGCGCGCTCTTCCTTGCTCAGGTTGTCGAAGAACTCCATGAACCCTGGCACCAGGTCGAGTTTGGTGAGCATCAGGTAGATCGGGAAACGCACACCCAGCTGGGTGTACAGCTCCTGGATACGCAGACGGATAGCGGCGGCATGGGCGGCGCGCTCGGCGTCGGTGCCGAGCAACAGGTCCGACAGGCTGATGGCAATGAAGGCACCATCGATGGGGCGGCGCGAGCGCTGCTTTTTCAGCAGGTCGAGAAAGCCCAGCCACGCGGCTTTGTCCACCGTGGAGTTGCTGTCCTGGGTGGTGTAGCGGCCGGCGGTGTCGAGCAACACCGCTTGATCGGTAAACCACCAGTCGCAGTTGCGCGTACCGCCGACGCCGCGCACGGCACCGGCGCCCAACTGGGCAGCCAACGGGAAGTGCAAGCCGGAGTTGACCAACGCAGTGGTCTTGCCCGAACCCGGAGGGCCGATGATCACGTACCACGGCAGCTCGTAGAGGTTGCGGCGTTCGTCGCCGCCCAACTTGGCCTTTTTCAGCAGCGCCAGGGCCTCGTCCATGCGCTGACGCAGGGTGGTGAGCTCTTCGGCAGTAGCAACGCTGTTGGGGTCGGCCGGGGTTTCTGCCGCCAGGCTGCGCATCACTTCGGCCGCTTGGCGCCGCGCCTGGATGATGCGAAACACGCGGTAGGCGATCCACACCGCGAACACCAGGATAATCAGCGCCCAGCGGCGCCCTTCCGGCACCAGCACGTCGAGCAACGGCCCCACAAACCAGATGATCAGGCTCAGCGCGATCAAGCCCAGCACGGGGATCACCCAGCGAATCATGAAACTGAAAAACGCCTTCACTCGACGCCCTCCGCCAATACGGTGATTTCAACCCGACGATTGCGGGCACGGCCTTCGGCGGTGGCGTTGGTCGCCACCGGCTCGGTGTCGCTGCGACCCTCGGCGCTGAAGCGATCCGCCTGGCCCGTCTTGGCCGCCAGGATCTCCAGCACCGACTTGGCCCGCGCTTCGGACAGCGCCCAGTTGGACGGGAAGCGCAGCGTGGCAATCGGGCGATTGTCGCTGTGTCCGGTGACGCGCACCTGGCCCTTGACCTTGCGGATGGCGTCGGCGATGCGCAGCATCAGTGGCTGGTAGTCATCGACGATGCTCGAGCTGGCGGACGCAAACAGTTCATCGCCACGGATGGTCACCACGGAACGGTCGACTGCATCTTCAACGGCAACGCGCCCGGCCTTGATATCTTCCACCAGGAAGCCAGCCAGGCGCGGGCGTTCAATGACTTTGGGCTGCGCCACCGGGCGGTCGATGGCCTGCACCGGAATCTCGCCCAGGGCATGGATATTCTTGAACACCGGCTCGGCATCCGACGCCAGCTTGAGGCGCAAGCCGAACAGCAGCGCCAGCAGCAGCGCGACACCGATGGCCACGGCGATCCACGGTGGCATGAATTGCGCCAGGCGATCACGGGCAACGGTCACGCCACGCCAGTGCGGCGACAGCTCACGCTCGTGTTCGCCACGCGCACTGCGAATGGCCGCAGCGGTACGTTCACGCAGGGTTTCCAACTGGCTGCGACCGTCGTTCATCACGCGGTAGCGGCCTTCAAAACCCAGGCACATGCACAGGTACAACAGCTCCAGCAGATACAGGCGTTCCCGTGGGCTTTGCAGGCAGTGATCGAGCAACTGGAAGACCTTTTCGCCACCCCAGGCTTCGTTATGCACGGTGATCAACAGGCTCTGTTTACCCCAGTCACTGGTGCTGCCCCAGGGCGTGCTCAACACCGCTTCATCCAGCGCGGTGCACAGCGCATAACGGGCCAGCAGCACTTCGTTGCGGGCGATACCGGCCGCTTCGGCACGCTCTTCGAACTGGCGCAGGTAGGCCAGCAACTGCGCGCGCAGGCTGGCCGGCGCTGGATGGGCGATGGTGTTGCGCAGGCGCGTCAGCAGTGCCAACAGCGGGCCAGCGGCGCTTTCCAGCGGGTTGAGGCCCTGGCTCTTGCCGGTAAGCATCGGCGCGGCCGGCATGGCCAAAGGCGCAGGTTCGGCACGCGCAGGTTCCGGCGCCCGGCCACCGGGACGCGGCATGAACTGGGTGCGGTCATCATCATTGGGATGCATCGCGGATTATCCTCGGATCGCCCAGAAGGCCAGGTTCAAGCCCGGGAACTGCCCGGCGATGTGGAAGGCGAAGCCGCCGGAGTTGCCCAGCTGTTGCCAGGCTTCGCTGCCGCGATCCAGCTCGTAATAGGTGGAACCTGCGTGGTACGGCAATTGGCGCGGCGCCACGGGCAGAGGCAACAGGGTGATGCCCGGCAGTTGCAGGTTGACCAGGTCGCGGATGTGCTCTACCGAGCCGACCTTGCTCTGCTGGCCGAAGCGCGCACGCAGGGTCTCGCCGGGGACATCGGCACGCACCACCAGAATGAAGCTGGCGCTATCGAGCAGGGTCTTGTCGGCCAGCATCGCCACGTGGACACCGTAGGCTTTCTCGACAATCGGGATCGGCGTGGCCTTGCTGTCGATCAGCATCGACAGCGCTTCACGCAGGGCGGCCATCACTGGGGCAAAGCTCAGGGCCAGGTCGTCGTGCTGATACTGCGGGTATTCCTGGGGGCGTCGGCCCGAGGTCGAGAACGTCGAGAACTCACCCGCCAGGCTCACCAGTTCGCTGAAGAAACGCTCCGGGTGCAGCGGGCTCAGTTGGCTCAAATGCTGGATCAGCGGTTGGGCACGGTTGACCAGTTGCAGCAGCATGAAGTCGGCAATCTCCGATGCGCCACCGGCGCCCGAGGCGACCACGCGCCCCGCCAGGGCTTCGCCGCGCTGGTGCAGCAGGCCAAGCAGTTCGCTGCGAAATGCCGTCAGTGGCTTGCTCGCGGCCACGTCCAGCACCGGCGGGATGTAGGTGTCGTCGAGTACCAGTGCGCGGTCGGCGCGCTTTTCCTTGATGCGCACCAGGCCGATGGCGGCGTAATCGCTGATGCCATCCTGGGCGGTCAGCAGGCGCAGGGCCCGGGCGCCCACGGCCACCGGAGCGCGGTTTTCGAACGGTGCGTTGTCGTCGCGCACTTCGCGCACCTGGCTCACGTAACGCGCGGCTTCCAGGGCTTCGCCTTCATCCACCGTATCGCGAGCACCGGCACGCTTGAGCGGCAGCGCCAGGTACACCAGGCCATCACGCAGGTTGTCATCGATGTTCAACGGGCTCGGCGCCAGGTCGTCCTGGGGAATGTTGAACGGCGTGCCGTCGGGCAACAGACCGCGCGCCGAGACAATCGCCAGCTTGCCCTGGGCCAGCAGGCCCTGGTCGATCAGCAATTCGGAAAAACCCCAACTGCCTGCGGACAGCGGGCGGCTACGGGCGTCGATCAGGTTTTCCAGGTAACGGTCATGCTGCTGGAAGTGCTGCGTTCCGATGAACATGCCTTCCGACCAGACCACGCGATTGTTCCAGGACATGGGGGCTCCGATTGCTTCTTATTGGGCAGGGCTGGATGGGGTGACCACGACGTCGGCGCGCACGGCACGCACATCGAGGCTGATCTGGTATTCGGTGTATTGGCGCGCGGGCACATTGATCACCGTGCGCCACTGCGCGCGGTCCAACTCGCGATAGCCCACGAGCAAACCGATCTGGCGCGTGGACGGGTCGAGATCGCGCTGGATGGTCAGTTGCTCGCCGGGTTGCACCATCACTTCATCCTGGTCCAGCAGGTCCAGGCCAAGGGTGGATTGGGCGCGGTCGGCCAATGCGAAGTAATCGGAGCGGGCGAAGGTGGCGGCGTTTTTCAGTTCGAAGATGCGCACCCGCACCGGGGCGGCCTGGCCGTTGGCGCCGGGGTTGAGCCCGCTGATCGCGTGAAAGTGCAGCTCGACGGCAGCCGTATCCGCTTCGGCCTCGGCGGTGGTTTCGGGTTTGGCGGCGTCTTTGGCACACGCCGTCAGCAGCAGCAAGGTGGCGGCTGCGAGTAAAAACCTGGGAATCATCCTGCGTCCTCAATGACGTACTTAGCTATCCGTTAATCCATGTGTTGCGGCGCGGTTTTACCGACGCTGTCGTGCGCTGTGCTCTTCGTAGGCCCGGCTGAATTCACGGCCGAACAGGTCCTGGAAGTCTTCCTGGGCCTCGCGGGAAATATTGCTGTAGAGCTCGGTGAACTGTTGCCAGTACTGCGCCTGGCGCGAGCCATTGAAAAGGCTCGACAGCCCGCCAGGCTTGCCCATGCGTTCTTCCAATTGCGCCGGTTCGAATCGGCTGAGCAAGTGCTTGATGGCCGCTTCCACGCCGGCCATCACCGCCAACTGGTGGGCACGCAAGTCGTTGAAACTGTCGCGCACGGCGAGGTCCGGTGCCATAAACGCTTGGTTACCGTGACGCAGCAAAAGCAGCAACGCTTCATCAGCATTGGGGGCAAATTTCAACGGATTGTTTTCCGCAGGCTGAATCATCGTCTGCTGCATGCGGAACTCGCCCTTGAGGCTGGCGCGGGCACGCAACACGTCGATCAGGCCTTCGACCATCAGGCGGTAGCTTCGGCCGATGCTTTCCATCTGGGCCTCGGCCTGGGCTTTGTCCAGGCGCAATTGGTCCAGGCCAGCGCCGCGCAGGAAGGCTTGCAGGAGGTCGGGTTGTTGGCTGTCTGCCACGGGGAGCATGGACTCGACCACGGGTGGCGGCGGGGTGACTGGCTGTGGCGTCGGCAGTGGTGGAGCACTGACGACAGGCGCAGGCGCATCGCCAAACAGGTCCCAGTCTTCGGGGATCACCGCGCCCGATACCACAGGCGGCTCGGCCACAGGCATCGCGACCGGCGTCGGCGGGCGGAAGTCGTGTTGCTCGGAAGGCACGTGGTCCGGCACCGTCGGTGGCGGCACGGCAGTGGGGCTGAGGAAATCAAACAGGTCCGGCAGCGTGTCCATCGAGGACGCTCCCTGGAACTGCGGCGCAATCACCGGCGTGGCGACGGGCGCGGGCGTGTTCACCACAGCGCCCATCAGCGCTTCAAAACTGTTCGGTGCATCGCCGGTAAACGGCTGACTGTCGATGGATTGCACGTTGAAGTCGATGCGCGCCTGGATCTCGTAATCGCCGATGCGGATCAGTTCACCATCTTGCAACAGTTCACTATTACCCCGGCGCATACGAATACCGGCTTTAACCAACTCCACACCATTTGTGCTGTTATCGGTTAAATAATAGCGGCCATCTTTGTATTGAATAACGCAATGTTGCGAGGACACCAGGCGCTCTGGATCAGGCAATACCCAGTCATTATCCGAGCTGCGGCCGATAGCCATCGCGCCCTGATTCATGGACTTTTCGGAGCACTGCCCAGGGGTAATCTTGTGATAACTAGTGATAGTCAAGCACAGCGACATCTTGCCTCCTTGCTGATACTTCGCGCGCGGTCGATTCCCGGAACAGCGCTTCCCGGGGTATCCCCATCAGGTCGAGCAATCGACCGTCCAAAACCTGTCAATACCAGCATGATCGCTGATCTTAACTGGGCTCTATGACAAAAATCCTGTCCCGGTGCGTCGTTCGACCCACCAGTCGCGCAGGTTGTTAAGCACCGCACATCTGTCACAGAGGGCGAATAGCTTACCTTGACAAGCCCTAAGTACTACACCAAAAATGCACAACTTCTTGAATACCAGTGATGGCACATTAGTGGCATCTTGCTTATATGACCAAGAAAACATGCAAAGTTCCTCGCGCAACTAATGCATGAATTGCCCGCCATCTAACGGGCTGATAGGGAGATCAAATTCAGTGGATGTGCCGTTGCTGCTCACCGCCGTTTCCGCGACTTCGCCTTGTGGCGAAGACATGGAATATGACGCGCAATTTCTGCAATTGGAGCGTGATGCCAAGGGCCAACCCGAGCGCAGCATGGGCGACGCCATCCTGCCCGCTGAACCGCCGGAATGGCGCAGCATCCAGCAGCAAAGCCTCGACTTGCTCGCGCGCAGCAAAGACCTGCGCATCACTCATTTCCTGTTGCAAAGCGCCCTCGCCCTCCAGGGCGTGGCCGGCCTGGCCGAAGCCCTGACGCTGATCGACGCCCTGCTGCGCGACTACTGGGCCGACCTGCACCCGCGCCTGGACGCCGACGACGATAACGACCCCACCGTGCGCATCAACGCCCTCACCGGCCTGACCTGCGACACCAACATCCGCCTGCTGCGCGAAAGCATCCTCACGCGCTCGCGCACCTTCGGCCCCGTGACCCTTCGCGCGGCGCTCAACGCCAGCGGCCTGTTGAACTTTCCCGATGAACAACTCGGCGCCCAGCAACTCAACGCCGCGTTCCTCGACAGCGACCCCGAGCAACTGCAGGCCACCCGCGACGCCCTGATTGCAGCGCGTGCGGCGTGCGAAGCCATCGAACAACAGGTCAACGATCAGGTCGGTTCCGCCCAAGGCGTGGACCTCAGTGCCTTGAAGCAACCGCTCAAGCAGGCGTTGCAGATACTCAACCAAGCGGTGCCCGGCACCGCTGGCAGCAGCGAACCCGAGGCCGTCAGTGACGACAATGCCCCCTCGGTCGACGTCGCCGCCGCCCCCGCAGCACCTCGCCCCGCTGGCGATATCGCCAGCCGCGACGATGTGCTGCGCAGCCTCGACAAGATCCTTGCGTACTACACCCGGCACGAGCCTTCGAGCCCGCTGCCGGTGCTGTTGAACCGGGCCAAGAATCTGGTGCATGCCGACTTTGCGGCCATCGTGCGCAATCTGATTCCCGACGGCATGTCCCAATTTGAAAACCTGCGTGGCCCGGACGGCGAGTAAGCCGCCCGACTGTGCAGTAACAACACCGTCGCTCAAGCGACCAGGAGCAGCAACGTGGCGAAGCAAAGTTCTCAGAAATTCATCGCGCGCAACCGCGCGCCTCGAGTGCAGATCGAGTACGACGTCGAGCTTTACGGCGCCGAAAAAAAGGTCCAGCTGCCCTTCGTGATGGGTGTGATGGCCGACCTCGCCGGCAAGCCCGCCGAGCCTCTGGCGCCAGTGGCCGACCGCAAGTTTCTTGAGGTGGACGTCGACAACTTCGACTCACGCCTCAAGGCCATGCAGCCGCGCGTGGCGTTCCACGTACCGAACGAACTGACCGGCGAAGGCAACCTGAGCCTGGACATCACCTTCGAAAGCATGGACGACTTCAGCCCGGCCGCCGTGGCCCGCAAGGTCGACTCGCTGAACCAACTGCTCGAAGCCCGCACCCAGCTGGCCAACCTGCTGACCTACATGGACGGCAAGACTGGCGCTGAAGAAATCATCATGAAGGCGATCAAGGACCCGGCACTGCTTCAGGCACTTGCCAGCGCGCCCAAGCCTGCAGGGGATCAGTAATCATGACCGACAATACCGCCCGCGAAGGCAGCCAGATCCTGGGTGCCACCGAAGAAGCCAGCGAGTTCGCCAACCTGCTGCTGCAAGAGTTCAAGCCCAAGACCGAGCGTGCCCGCGAAGCCGTGGAAACCGCCGTACGCACCTTGGCCGAACAGGCTTTGGCACAAACCGACCTGGTGTCCAATGACGCGATCAAGTCGATCGAATCGATCATCGCCGCCATCGACGCCAAGCTGACCGCCCAGGTCAACCAGATCATCCACCACCAGGATTTCCAGCAGTTGGAAAGCGCCTGGCGCGGCCTGCACTATCTGGTCAACAACACCGAGAGCGATGAGCAGCTGAAGATTCGCGTGCTCAACATCTCCAAGCCGGACCTGCACAAGACCCTGAAGAAATTCAAGGGTACCGCATGGGACCAGAGCCCGATCTTCAAGAAGATGTACGAAGAAGAATACGGTCAGTTCGGCGGCGAGCCATACGGCTGCCTGGTGGGCGACTACTACTTCGACCAGTCGCCACCGGATGTGGAACTGCTGGGCGAACTGTCGAAAGTCTGCGCCGCCATGCACTCCCCGTTTATCGCTGCCGCTTCGCCGACCGTGATGGGCATGGGCTCGTGGCAGGAACTGTCAAACCCGCGCGACCTGACCAAGATCTTCACCACCCCGGAATACGCTGGCTGGCGCTCGCTGCGTGAGTCGGAAGATTCGCGCTACATCGGCCTGACCATGCCGCGTTTCCTGGCACGCCTGCCGTACGGCGCCAAGACCGACCCGGTGGAAGCCTTCGCCTTCGAAGAAAACACCGACGGTGCCGACAGCTCCAAGTACACCTGGGCCAACGCCGCGTACGCGATGGCAGTGAACATCAATCGTTCGTTCAAGCACTACGGCTGGTGCTCGCGCATCCGTGGCATCGAGTCTGGCGGTGAAGTGGAAAACCTGCCGGCGCACACGTTCCCTACCGATGACGGTGGCGTGGACATGAAGTGCCCGACCGAAATCGCCATCAGCGACCGCCGTGAAGCGGAGCTGGCGAAGAACGGTTTCATGCCGCTGCTGCACAAGAAAAACACTGACTTCGCCGCGTTCATTGGCGCCCAGTCGTTGCAGAAGCCGGCCGAATACGATGACCCGGACGCCACCGCCAACGCCAACCTGGCCGCGCGCCTGCCGTACCTGTTCGCCACCTGCCGCTTCGCCCACTACTTGAAGTGCATCGTGCGCGACAAGATCGGTTCCTTCAAAGAGAAGGACGAGATGCAGCGCTGGTTGCAGGACTGGATCCTCAACTACGTTGACGGTGACCCTGCGCACTCCACCGAAACCACCAAGGCCCAGCATCCATTGGCGGCCGCCGAAGTGATCGTGGAAGAAGTGGAAGGCAACCCGGGGTACTACAACTCCAAGTTCTACCTGCGCCCGCACTACCAGCTCGAAGGGCTGACCGTGTCGCTGCGTCTGGTATCGAAGCTGCCTTCGGCGAAAAGTGCATAAGTAAAAGCGAACTCGCTCTACTGTGGGAGCGGGCTTGCTCGCGAAGGCGCAGTGTCAGTCGGCACAAGTATTGACTGATCCAACGCCTTCGCGAGCAAGCCCGCTCCCACACAAACCAAATCGAGTGGCGCACGCCACACAGGGAGAAAACATGGCTGTTGATATTTTCATCAAGATCGGCGACATCAAGGGCGAGTCCATGGACAAGGCCCACAAGGACGAAATCGACGTGCTGAACTGGAGCTGGGGCATGGCCCAGTCCGGCAACATGCATGTCGGCGGTGGCGGCGGCGCGGGCAAGGTGAATATCCAGGACCTGTCGCTGACCAAGTACGTCGACAAGGCTTCGCCGAACCTGATGATGCACTGCGCCAGCGGCAAGCACATCGACAAGGTCAAGCTGACCGTGCGCAAGGCCGGTGGCGAAAGCCAGGTCGAGTACATGGTGATCAACCTGGAAGAAGTGCTGGTGACTTCCCTGAGCACGGGCGGTTCGGGCACCGATGACCGCCTGACCGAAAACGTCACCCTGAACTTTGCCCAAGTGATGGTCGACTACCAGCCGCAGAAAGCCGACGGCACCAAAGACGGCGGCGCGATCAAGTTTGGCTGGAACATCCGCTCCAACACCAAGCGCTGATAGCTCTGGTGGCCGTGGCTGCGCGCCACGGCCCCAGGCCTCCCCGCTCACCCACCGTCCCCCTCACAACCCGTCCGTGGAGCTGCTTTGGTGGTAACTGAAATCGCTTCCCGCGACCGTCTGCAACCGTCCCTGCTGGACCGGCTGACCGACGACGACCCGACCAATCCCAAGGAAAGCGCCGACAAACGCGTGCTGTCCCTGACCCAATTAAAAGCCTCGGTGCTGCGTGACCTGGCGTGGCTGCTCAACACCACGTCGTTGCTCGATGCCGATGCCACGCTGCACACCCCGGCCGGCACATCGGTGGTTAATTACGGCCTGCCGGCGCTGGCGGGCAACAGTGTTTCCAGTGTCGACATCAAGGCCCTGGAAGCCCTGATCTACCAGGCCATCGCAACCTTTGAACCGCGCATCCTGCGCCACACCCTGCGGGTCAAAGCCCGCGTCGGCCATGGCGAGATGAACCATAACGCCCTGAGTTTCGAGATTGAAGGCGACCTGTGGGCCCAGCCGGTGCCATTGCGCCTGCTGCTGCAAACTGACCTCGACCTGGAATCAGGCCACGTGCGCGTGGTGAATGCCGACCAGCGGAGACGCCCATGAATCCGCGCCTGCTAGAGCTGTACAACCAGGAACTGCACCACGTGCGCGAAAGCGCCGCCGAGTTCGCCAAGGAATACCCGAAGATCGCCAGTCGGCTGACCCTGTCCGGCATGGACTGCGCCGACCCGTACGTCGAACGCCTGCTCGAAGGTTTTGCCTACCTCACCGCCCGCGTGCAGCTCAAGCTCGATGCCGAGTACCCGACCTTCACCCACAACCTGCTGGAAATCGCCTACCCGCACTACTTGGCGCCCACGCCGTCGATGACCGTGGTGCAATTGCAGACCGACCCGGACGAGGGCTCCCTGGCCAGTGGTTTCCCACTGCCCCGCGACACTGTCCTGCGCGCCGCATTAGGTCGTGAAACCCAGACCTGTTGCGAGTACCGCACTGCTCATCCAGTGACGTTATGGCCGTTGCAAGTGAGCAACGCCGAGTACTTCGGCAACCCCGCCGCCGTGTTGGGCCGTTTGGCCGCCAGCGAGCCGAAAGCCAAGGCCGGCCTGCGCCTGACCCTGCGCACCGGCGCCGAATTGCCCTTCAACAGCCTCGACCTGGATAACCTGCCGCTGTACCTCAGCGGTGCTGACGAACAACCGTTCCGCCTTTACGAGCAACTGCTGGGCAACGCCTGCGCGGTGTTTGCACGCAAGCCGGGGGGCGATTGGGTCGAGCGCCTGCCACAAGACGCACTGCGCTCGCGGGGTTTCGATGACGCCGACGCCGCCATGCCGGTTGTTGCGCGTGCGTTCCAGGGCTATCGCCTGTTGCAGGAATACTTTGCCCTGCCCCACCGCTTCCTGTTCGTCGAGTTCGCTGAGCTGAGCCGCGCGGTCAAACGCTGCGACGGCCAGGAACTGGAACTGATCGTGCTGTTCGACCGCCATGAGCCGAGTTTGGAAGGCAGCGTCGGCGCGGCGCAGTTCCTGCCGTTCTGCACCCCGGCGATCAACTTGTTCCCCAAGCGCGTGGACCGCATCCACTTGTCTGACCGGGTCAACGAACACCATGTGATCGCCGACCGTACGCGCCCGATGGATTTCGAGATTCATTCGTTGAGTGGCATCACAGGACACGGCACTGGGCCGGAGCAGCCATTTTTGCCGTTCTATGCAGTGCGTGATCCCTCCCGCTACGGCCGGGACCAGGCGTACTACACGGTGCGCCGCGAGCCGCGCGTGTTGTCCAGCGACCAACGCCGCAACGGTCCGCGCTCCACTTATGTCGGCAGCGAAACCTTCGTCAGCCTGGTGGACAGCCGGCAGTCACCGTACCGCCACGACCTGCGCCAACTCGGCGTGACCGCGCTGTGCACCAACCGCGATCTGCCACTGTTCATGAGCATCGGCAACGGCAAGACCGACTTCACCCTGGCCGACAGCGCCCCGGTGCTGTCCGTACGTTGCGTGGCAGGCCCCAGTCGTCCGCGCGCCAGCCATGCCCATGACGCCAAGGCCTGGCGCCTGATAAGCCAGTTGTCGCTCAACTATCTGTCGTTGAGCGAACAGGGCCAGGGCGCCGCGGCCTTGCGCGAACTGTTGCGCCTGTATGGCGACAGCAACGACGCCGCCCTGCAATTGCAGATCGAAGGCCTGCGCGACGTCAGCAGCAAAGCGGTGACCCGCCGCCTGCCGATGCCCGGCCCGATCGTATTTGGGCGCGGGTTGGAGATCACCCTGGAATTCGATGAAAACGCGTTTCGCGGCACCGGCGTGTTCCTGCTCGGTGCGGTGCTGGAACGCTTCCTGGCACGCTACGTGTCGATCAACAGTTTTACCGAGACGGTGATCCGTACCACCGAACGCGGCGAGATCATGCGATGGAAAGCCAAGCCCGGACGTCGTCCGACCCTGTGAGTACCCTGGATGCGATGCATCAGGAGCCCTGGGAATACGATTTCTTCCAGGCGCTGCGGCGTATCGAGTGCGAATCGCCGGACCTGCCGCGCCTGGGCCATTCCCTGCGCCTGGCGGATGATCCGCTGCGCCTGGGGCAACAGGCCGACTGCACCTTCGCGCCGGCCACACTGGCCTCGGTCGATCCCGGTGGCGACGGCAAGCCGGCGCGGCTCGAGCAGTTCTTCTTCGGCCTTGGCGGACCCAATGGCCCGCTGCCGCTGCATATCACCGAATATGTGCGCGAGCGCCAGCGCAACAACGCCGACAGCACCAGCAAGCAGTTTTTGGATGTGTTCCACCATCGCCTGCTCAGCCTGTTTTACCGGGCATGGGCAGAGGCCCGGCCGACGGTCAGCCACGACCGCCCGGACGATGATTACTGGTCCGCGCGCCTCGCTGCGTTGAGTGGACGGGGCATGCCGAGCCTGCTGAATCAGGGACTCATCCCGGACACCGCGAAGCTGCATTACAGCGGCCATCTGTCCGCGCAAACCCGCTATCCCGACGGCCTGAAAGCCATTCTCGGCGAGTACTTCGGGCTGCCTGTGGAGATTGAAGAGTACGTCGGCCAATGGTTGGAGTTGCCCGAACGCAGCCGCGTCAGCGTGAGCGCCAACCGCCTGGGCGTGGACTTTTGCCTGGGCAGCTTCGTATGGGACCGCCAGCACAAATTCCGTATCCGCCTGGGCCCGCTCACGCTGGAGGACTACATGGGCATGCTGCCCGGCCAACAGCCGTTCAACGAGCTGGTGGCGTGGGTGGCCGAGTACCTGGGCCATGAACTGGACTGGGACCTCAACCTGGTTTTGCAACAACCTGAAGTGCCGGCACTGCAACTCAACGGCCAGTTCCGCCTGGGCTTCAACACCTGGCTCGGTAGCCCTGCGCACGACGCCAACGACCTAATCCTGGCCCGGCATTACGCCGATCAGGCCACCACCTCAAGGAATCCAGAGCATGGGTGAAATCAGTCGCGCCGCACTGTTCGGCAAACTCAACAGCGTGGCCTACAAGGCCATCGAAGCCGCCACCGTGTTCTGCAAGCTGCGGGGCAACCCGTATGTGGAACTGGCTCACTGGTTTCACCAGTTGCTGCAACTGCAGGACTCGGACCTGCACCGCATCATCCGTCAGTTCAACGTGGAGCCGGCGCGCCTGGCCCGTGACCTCACCGAAGCGCTGGATCGTTTGCCGCGTGGCTCGACCTCGATCACCGACCTGTCCTCGCATGTGGAAGAAGCGGTTGAGCGCGGCTGGGTCTACGGCAGCCTGATGTTCGGTGAAAGCCAAGTGCGCACCGGTTACTTGGTGCTTGGTATCTTGAAGACACCCAGCCTGCGTCATGCGTTGCTGGGCTTGTCGTCGGAATTCGACAAGATCAAGGCCGAAGCCCTGAGCGAGCGCTTTGACGAATACGTCGGCGATTCGCCGGAAAATGCCCTGAGCGCAAGCGACGGTTTCAACGCCGGCGCCGTTCCGGGCGAAGCCAGCGGTGCGATGGCGCCGAGTGCGATGGGCAAGCAGGAAGCCCTCAAGCGTTTCACGGTCGACCTGACCGAACAGGCGCGCAGCGGCAAACTCGACCCGATTGTTGGCCGTGATGAAGAAATCCGCCAACTGGTCGACATCCTCATGCGCCGCCGCCAGAACAACCCGATCCTCACCGGTGAAGCCGGGGTGGGCAAGACCGCGGTGGTCGAAGGTTTCGCCCTGCGTATCGTCGCCGGTGACGTGCCGCCAGCATTGAAAGACGTGGAACTGCGCAGCCTTGATGTGGGCCTGCTGCAAGCCGGCGCCAGCATGAAAGGCGAATTCGAACAGCGCCTGCGCCAGGTTATAGAAGACGTGCAGGCCTCGCCCAAGCCGATCATTCTGTTTATCGACGAAGCCCACACACTGGTGGGTGCCGGTGGTGCCGCCGGCACCGGTGATGCAGCCAACCTGCTCAAGCCGGCGTTGGCACGTGGCACCTTGCGCACCGTGGCCGCGACCACCTGGGCCGAGTACAAGAAGCACATCGAGAAGGACCCGGCGCTGACCCGGCGTTTCCAGGTGGTGCAAGTCGCCGAGCCGTCGGAGGACAAGGCGCTGCTGATGATGCGCGGCGTGGCGTCGACCATGGAAAAACACCACCAGGTGCAGATCCTCGATGAGGCGCTGGAAGCCTCGGTGAAGCTATCTCATCGCTACATTCCAGCGCGCCAGTTGCCGGACAAGTCCGTGAGCCTGCTGGACACCGCCTGCGCTCGCGTCGCCATCAGCCTGCACGCGGTTCCGGCCGAAGTGGACGACAGCCGCCGTCGCATCGAAGCCCTGGAAACCGAGTTGCAGATCATCGCCCGCGAACACGCCATCGGCATTGCAATTGGTGCGCGCCAGACCAACACCGAGACGCTGTTGAGCGCTGAGCGTGAGCGTCTTGAAACCTTGGAAAGCCGTTGGGCTGAAGAGAAAGCGCTGGTAGATGAGCTGCTCGCCACCCGGGCAACGTTGCGCGAAAAAGTCGGTGTCGTGGACAGCCCTGCCGGGAACAACGAGAGCGATGAATTGCGCGCCCAGCTGGTCGACCTGCAACAACGCCTGACCGCGCTGCAAGGCGAAACCCCACTGATCCTGCCCACCGTGGATTACCAGGCCGTGGCCTCGGTGGTCGCCGACTGGACCGGCATCCCGGTCGGCCGCATGGCGCGCAACGAGCTGGAAACGGTGCTCAACCTCGACCAGCACCTGAAGAAACGCATCATCGGCCAGGACCACGCCCTGCAGATGATCGCCAAGCGCATCCAGACATCCCGCGCCGGCCTCGACAACCCGAGCAAGCCGATTGGCGTGTTCATGCTGGCCGGCACCTCCGGCGTGGGCAAGACCGAAACCGCCCTGGCCCTGGCCGAAGCCATGTACGGCGGCGAGCAGAACGTCATCACCATTAACATGAGCGAATTCCAGGAAGCCCATACGGTGTCGACCCTCAAGGGCGCACCTCCGGGCTATATCGGCTACGGCGAAGGCGGCGTGCTGACCGAAGCGGTACGGCGCAAACCCTACAGCGTGGTGCTGCTGGATGAGGTGGAAAAAGCCCACCCGGACGTGCATGAAATCTTCTTCCAGGTGTTCGACAAGGGCGTGATGGAGGACGGCGAAGGCCGGGTGATCGACTTCAAGAACACCCTGATCCTGCTGACGACCAACGCCGGCACCGAGCTGATTTCCCAGGTGTGCAAAGACCCGGCGAACGTGCCGGAGCCGGAGGAAATCGCCAAGGCCCTGCGCCAGCCGCTGCTGGAGATTTTCCCGCCTGCGCTGCTCGGCCGCCTGGTAACCATCCCTTACTACCCGCTGAGCGACGAGATGCTCAAGGCAATCACCCGCCTGCAACTCAACCGCATCAAGAAGCGTGTGGAGACGACGCACAAAGTGGCCTTCGATTACGACGACGCGGTGGTCGACCTGATCGTCTCGCGTTGCACCGAGACCGAAAGCGGCGGGCGCATGATCGACACCATTCTCACCAACAGCCTGCTGCCGGACATGAGCCGTGAGTTCCTCACGCGCATGCTCGAAGGCAAGGCGTTGGCGGGGGTACGGATCAGCAGCCGGGATAATGAATTGCACTACGACTTCAGCGACGCAGATTGACCTGACGGAACACGGTCAAAATGTGGGAGCTGGCTTGCCTGCGATAGCGGTGTATCAGTCAACATCAATGTTGAATGTTCAATTGCTATCGCAGGCAAGCCAGCTCCCACATTGGATTCGGTTCCTTCAGTAATCAAGACCTTTACAGGACGCCCAATGCTATTCAACCAAGCCTCACGCCTGGCCAAGATCACCAGCCCCCTCGGGCCGGATGTGCTGCTGCTCAATGAAATGGGCGGCGGTGAAGAGCTGGGCAGGCTGTTCAACTATGAGCTGCAACTGACGTCCCTGGACGCCAACATCGACCTCAACCAGTTGCTCGGCAAGCCCATGAGCGTGGGCCTGCAACTGGCGGACGGAGGTGAGCGGCACTTTCACGGCATCGTCGCGCGGTGCAGCCAGAACATCGACCAGGGCCAGTTCGCCAGTTACCAGGTGACGCTGCGTCCTTGGTTGTGGCTGCTCAGCCGCACGTCCGACTGCCGGATTTTCCAGAACCTGAGCATTCCGCAGATCATCAAGCAGGTGTTCCGCGACCTGGGGTTTTCCGACTTCGAGGACGCCCTGAGCCGGCCGTACCGCGAGTGGGAATACTGCGTGCAGTACCGCGAGACCAGCTTTGATTTCGTCAGCCGTTTGATGGAACAGGAAGGTATCTACTACTTCTTCCGCCACGAGCAGGACCGCCATGTGCTAGTGCTGGCCGACGCCTACGGCGCCCACACCACCGTGCCCGGCTACGCGTCGATCCCGTACTACCCCAAGGACGAGCAGCAGCGCGAACGCGACCACATGCACAACTGGCACCTGGCGCACGAGGTGCAGCCGGGATCGATGGAGCTCAACGACTACGACTTCCAACGCCCCAGCGCCAGCATCGACGTGCGCTCGGCCATGCCGCGCCCGCACACCGCCGGCGACTATCCGCTGTACGACTACCCCGGCACCTACGTGCAAAGCGAAGACGGCGAGCACTATGCGCGCACCCGCATCGAAGCCCTGCAAACCCTGCATGAACAGATCGAGTTCAACGGCAACGCCCGTGGCCTGGGTTCGGGGCATTTGTTCAGCCTGACCGGCTTCAGTCGCCAGGACCAGAACCGCGAATACCTGATCGTCGGCTGCCGCTACTACATCGTCCAGGAAAGCCTGGAAAGCGGCGGCGGCTCAGGTTCGGCGCAGTTCGAAAGCAGCCTCACCTGCATCGACGCCCAGCAGAGTTTCCGCCCGCTGGCCAACACCCATCGGCCCATCGTCAAAGGCCCGCAGACCGCGCTGGTGGTCGGCCCCAAGGGCGAGGAAATCTGGACTGACCAGTACGGCCGCGTAAAAGTGCACTTCTACTGGGACCGTCACGACCAATCCAACGAGAACAGCTCATGCTGGATTCGTGTATCGCAATCCTGGGCCGGCAAGAACTGGGGTTCGATGCAGATCCCACGGATCGGCCAGGAAGTGATTGTGAGCTTTCTGGAAGGCGACCCCGACCGGCCGATCATCACCGGCCGCGTGTACAACGCCGAGCAGACAGTGCCCTACGACCTGCCGGAGAACGCTACCCAGAGCGGCATGAAAAGCCGCTCCAGCAAGGGCGGCAGCCCAGCCAACTTCAATGAAATCCGCATGGAGGACAAGAAGGGGTTGGAGCAGTTGTATATCCACGCCGAGCGCAATCAGGACATCGTGGTGGAGGTGGATGAGAGCCATTCGGTGGGGCATGACCGTAACAAAAGCATCGGGCATAACGAGACGGTGACCATCGGCAACAACCGCCTGCGCATCGTCAAGCAGGAAGACATCCTCTCAGTAGGCCAGAAGAAGACCGACAGCATCAGCCAGAGCTACGTCATCGAAGTGGGCGAAAACCTGCGCCTGGTCTGCGGCGAAAGCATTTTGGAGTTGAACGCCAGTGGGCAGATCAACCTCACCGGCGTGCAGATCAGCTTCTATGCCAGCGGCGACGCAGAGTTCAACACCGGCGGCGTCCTGCACCTGAACAACGGCGGCGGCCCCGGCGCCACGCCGGATGGCCAGGGCCAGAAAGGCGCCATCGACGCCAACATCAAAGCCGCGTTCCCCGCGCCTAAAAGTTCCTGACGAGACCTGTTTTCATGACGTATCGAATCAACGAATTCCAGTTTCAACTGCCCGCCAGTGAGTTGCAGGACGCGACAATCAATATCCTCAAGTTCCCTGAATTGGGAACATCCCTGATTGTCAGCCGCAGCCTGCTCGCCGAGGGTGAAACCCTGCACAGCAACTTCAACGACCAGCTCCAGCGCCTGGAAAAGCAGGTGCAGGATTTGCGCTACCAACCCGGTGTGGACGTGCGTTTGGGCGCAGCCCAAGAAGTGGAAGGCATCGAGCTGCGCAGCCAGTTCAACAAGGGCAATGACAAAGTGTTCCAGTACCAGTTGGCGCTGGTGCTACCGGGAACGCGCAAGATGCTCGCCTTGAGTTACGTGAAGGCCGACAAGCTCGGGGATGCCGAGGCGGCGCATTGGGCGTTGATTAAAAATTCGCTGTCGTTCGACGCTGTTTCTTGATGAGCTGCTTGTATGTCTGACGCTCTATGGGCTGCCCGGATGGGCGATGCGCTGACCCACACCTCCATGATGGCCGACATCCTCGGCGGTGTGCTGGAAGTGGCGGCCAACGTGGCGATTACTGCGCTGGCGACTGCTGCTGTCGCGGCGGCCGTGGGGGTGACGATTGCTACCGCCGGTATCGGCGGCTGCATCCTCGGCGCGGTGGTGGGCATTGTCGTCGGCATGGCCATGAGCAAGACGGGGGCCGACAAGGGCCTCAGCAAGATGTGCGAGAGCTTCGCCAACGCGCTGTTCCCGCCCGTGGTGGAAGCCACGATTGCGGTGGGTTCGACCGACACTTTCGTCAACAGCATTCCGGCTGCACGGGCCGCAGGCTCCATTCCCTCGCACGTGGCGCCCGCTGGCACAGAGCTTGAGCAAGTGCCGCCGGAGCCCGACCCCGAGCCACGACCCGAGCCCGGCTTTCTGGACATGGCCGAGGGTTTCTTCTCCCAACTATGGCGCCCCACTGTCGCCACGCCTGCACCGGGCGTGGTACCGGCCCTCACCGACATGGTCCTGTGCGCCCGCCATCCACCGATGCCACCACAGCTTCTGGCCGAAGGGTCTGACAAAGTCACCATCAACGGCCAGCCCGCCGTGCGCAGTGGCGACCGCAGCATGTGCGATGCGACGGTGGTGTCGTCGGGGCTGATCTCGCCAAACGTCACCATTGGTGGTGGGACGGTGGTGGTGCAGGAGATTCGCAGCGGGAAAACCCCTGGGGTGGGGTTGGCGATTGAAGCGCTGATGATGCTGAAAGGTGCCAAAGGCAAGACGCTGAGTAATTTGCCGTGCATGTTGCTCGCGGGGGTAACTTCTTATGCCGTCAGCCAAGCGATGGGCGCTGCAGCCAATGCGACGATGGGGTCACCTAACCCGGTGCATGCGGCAACTGGGGCCAAGGTATTGGGTGGCGAGACTGAGCTGGATTTTGTATTGCCCGGCATCCTGCCAATCGATTGGCAACGTTTTTATAACTCGCGAGATGAGCGCCGCACCGGGATGTTTGGTGCAGGCTGGAGTGTCCCGTACGAGATCAGCGTAGAGATACTGCTACACCCTGACGGCGGTGAAGAATTGCTCTACACCGACGAGCAAGGCAGGCGAATCAACCTTGGCGGTATATCACTTGGCAGCGCGATGTTCAGTCCGGGAGAGGGTTTGAGCATTCGGCGACATCGCAATGGTCAGCTGCTGATCGAAAGCGCCGACGGTATATATCGCTTGTTCGAATCCACTCCGGCAAACGTATCACTGCTACGCCTTACTCAGCTTGGTGACCGCAACGACCATCGCATCCACCTCAACTACGACGCCGCCGGGCGTTTGGTGCAGTTGCACGACAACCTTGATCTGGTGCAGGTTGAATTAATCCGCGACCAGGGTCACGTGTCCAAGATTGAGCGTGTTTACCCTGATCAGCGTCGTGAAGTGCTCGTGAGTTACAGTTACAACGCAACTGGCGATCTGACAGAGGTGCGCGATGCCACCGGTCAGATACAACGACGCTTCAGTTACGACGCAGGCAGGCGGATGGTAGAGCACCAACTGCCTGCCGGACTGCGCTGTTTTTATGAGTGGGCCTTGGTTGAGGACGTGGAATGGCGCGTATCACACCATTGGACCGATGAAGGCGATGCTTACCATTTCGAGTACGACCTGAGTGCCGGTATCACGCGCATCACCGACGGCATGCAGCGCATCAGCATTCGTCATTGGAACAACCAGCACCAAATCACCAAGTACAGCGACAATCTTGGCCAGACCTGGCTGTTCGACTGGAACGATGAGCGCCAATTGCTCGGTGCTACCGATCCTCAGGGCGGGCGCTTTGAATATAGCTACGACGAAACCGGTAACCTCATCAGTGAAATCGACCCGCTGGGCCGTCGCGATTCGACGATGTGGCTCGAACACTGGGCATTACCTCTGGTTGAGACCAACCCCGCCAACCACAGCTGGCGCTATCAATACGATCAGCGCGGTAACTGCATCGCCGCCACCGACCCGATGGGCCACATTACCCGTTATCGCTACGACAGCCACGGCCACCCCGTGGAAATCATCGACGCTACCGGCAAAAGCAAAAAGCTGCGCTGGAGTCCGTTTGGGCAATTGGTCGAACACATCGATTGCTCGGGTTATTCGACGCGATTCGGTTACGACGAGCGGGGATTTTTACAGTTCATCACTGATGCGCTCGGAGAACGTACTCAGTTCAGCCATGACGCCCGTGGGCGGCTGATCAGCAGCCAATTGCCTGACGGGCGAACCGAACAGTACACACGTGATACCAGTGGCCTATTGCTGGGTTACACCGACCCGGCAGGGCACACCACGTTGTATCAACACAATAGGCGTGGCCAGGTGTGTCAGCAAACGGATGCCTATGGCCGACGGGTGAAGTTCGCTTATGACAGCTATGGACGGCTGAAAGCCCTGATCAACGAGAATGAAGAAAGCTACCAGTTTGTCTGGGACGCCGGGGATCGCTTGACCGAACAGCGAGACCTCGATGGCAGCGCCAAGCGCTACACCTATGATCTGCTGAACCACATGACTGCAATGACGGCCGTTCCCGCGCATTTCGACAATACTCTGGTCAACGCTGCCGAGACGCCGTCACCTATCGTTCACCGGATGGAACGCGACGCTGTTGGCCGACTGATTGCAAAAATGACCGATGATGGCCGCACCGAATACGTTTACGATTCGCTGGACCAGCTCTGCGCCGTCACCTTTACCGATCTGTCGGGCGATACCCAAGTCCTGAGTTTCGCATACGCTCCTCTCGGCCGGTTATTGACCGAACAAAGCCCTATGGGCACCTTGCAACATCACTATGACGAACTCGGCAATCTAACCCAGACCCAACTGCCTGACGGCCGCTGGCTTAATAGGCTGTATTACGGCAGCGGCCACTTGCATCAGATCAATCTGGACGGAGAAGTTATCAGCGACTTCGAGCGCGACCGCCTTCATCGTGAAGTGCTACGTACTCAAGGCCAGCTCAGCACACGTAGCGAATACGACCGGAGCGGTCGCCTGCGTTCACGCCATTGCCGTCATAGCCACCAGCCCATGCTGACGCCGGCGGCAATGCAACAGCACTTCGAATACGACCCCGCTGACAATTTGACCGGCAAACTCGATCAGCAACCAACGACCCAGCAGCGCCAGCTGTTGCACTACGACGCTACCGGCCGCATCACTGCCAGCCAGGATAACCTGCTGGGCCAGCGCGAAACCTTTACTTACGACGCCGCCGCCAACCTGCTGGACAGTCCGCACCCCGGAGCGGGCCTAGTAGTACATAACAAGCTGATGACCTATCAGGACAAGCGCTACCGTTATGACGGCTTCGGACGCATGATCGAAAAACGCAGCACCTCCCGAGGCGTACAACGATTTGCCTACGATGCAGAAAGCCGACTGATTGAAGTCCGCAATGAAAACGGCAACGTGGTGAAAATGCACTATGACCCACTGGGCCGACGCATCAAAAAAACGGAACACGGTATTGATGGTTACCCACTGAGTGAAACTCGTTTTTCCTGGGACGGCTTGCGTCTCTTGCAGGAACACAAATACAGCCAGACCAGCCTATACGTGTACGAAAATGAGGGCTATGAACCCCTGGCCCGCGTAGATGGCATTGGACAACTGCAGAAATTGCGTTATTACCATAACGATCTCAACGGCCTTCCGGCACAACTCAGCGAAGCTGACGGCCACATCGTCTGGCAGGCAACGTACCGGGTGTGGGGCAACACGCTGGAGGAAGTGCGAGAACCTCATTACATTGAAGAACAGAACCTGCGATTCCAGGGGCAGTATCTGGATCGAGAAACAGGGCTGCACTACAACACTTTCAGATTCTACGATCCGGATATAGGGCGCTTTACATCCCCTGACCCGATCAGCTTGATGGGAGGACTGAATCTCTACTTATACGGCTTCAACCCTTTCAGCTGGGTTGACCCGCTTGGCCTGGAAGGCATTGAGCTGGGCCCAGGTGAGCAATTAGGAAACCCGAAGGACATCAACTTTGCCCAGCGAACCATCAATAGCGCGTTCGATACTCCCGAAGGAAAAAAACCTATCCAATCTGTCGTCAACCAAGTTAAAAAGGGCAAACTGAAAGTTACCGATTTCCCACCAATTGAAGTGGTGAATGTCAAAGGCCAGCTTGTCGCACGGGATGGCAACAGCCGCCTGGCGATTGCTGTGCTGGGCAAGGCAAAACAAATTAAGTACAAGGTCATTACCGACCCTACCCTGCTACGCGACTTTAATACCCGACTCAGGAATAATGGCTTGCCAAATAGCGGTACGTCCAAAGTACCAACATGCAAAGGATAACGGCTATGACAGTACCTACAAGTAAAGATCGGGCATTCGCTATTGAGTTGCCAGTATGGCAGGCGCCGAATGACAACGTTCGCATCACCCTTGAGCGAGATGATGTAAGAGCCGAGTTTCCTACTTGGACCAAAAACGCAAACTACTCCAAATATATTGGCATTCTGGATTTCTCTAATGTATGGGCCCTCAGGCTGGAGCGTAATAAACACCTGCACTATTACGAAAACCGCGAGGACGATGAGTTCAAGTCCTCCTATTGGGTAATCCCTGAGTCCTCTTGGCTTGAAGGCCTGACAAAAGAAAGGGATATCACTTCACCCAACTGGAGAGCCTATGACAAGAACAAATACACACACTATATTATCCAAAGCCATGATTATTACATTGAAATTATTGCGGGTGACGTGCGCTTTTCAAAAAGAACTGGCAGGTCCAATGATGACTCTAAATAAGAGGACGGCGCGTCTACACCCGTGAGCTTGCTGGTTGGCCTGCAGGCTCTGTAACACCAAGGACAAAAAATGGGCACCCGACCCAGTCGGCGTGCCCATTTTTCCTACCACCCCGCCCCGTTCGAGACGGTAACGCCATTACGCGTTAACAGTGTCTTTCAGCGATTTACCCGGTTTGAACGCAACGGTGTTGCTCGCCTTGATTTTCACCGGCTCACCGGTTTGTGGGTTTTTGCCGGTGCGGGCGCCGCGATGGCGTTGCAGGAAGGTGCCGAAGCCAACCAGGGTGACGCTGTCCTTGCGGTGCAGGGCGCCGGTGATTTCTTCGAGAACAGCGTTAAGGACGCGGTTAGCCTGTTCTTTGGTGAGATCCGCTTTTTCAGCGATGGCGGCTGCGAGTTCTGGTTTACGCATAAGTGAAGCCTCTTTGACGGTTTTTTGTTGTTATGTCCGTGCTGCTCTCTTCTGGAGCAGCGCCCAAAGCGCCGCAGGCTCTACTCTGCGGCAGACGGGAGTGAGGATGGCATGCCCTCGCACGCTCCGCCAGTCTCGCGGCGACCTTTCTAGGGTGAAAAACGCGGTTATTCCGACAGAACGACCGCTATTTACGCCAGCAACGGTGGAAGTTCTTTATTGAGCGCGAGTTTTTCCATCACGGCGCTGCCGGTCAGTGCGTAGCCCAGCAGGCGGCCGCTGGCGTCGCGGCACAAGGCCTTGATGTCGGCACCCTCGCCTTCAACGCTCCAGACGCCTTCGGTGCCGCGAGGCGGTGGCGAGACCACCAGTGGGCAGACCGGCGTCTTGACGGTCACCGGCATCGGGCCGTAGCTGACTGCGGTGGCGTTGCCGGCCAGGGTCTGGGCCAGGGCGCGGGCGCAGCTCATCAGCGGCATCACGTACAGCAGGTTCAGGCCGTCGACCTCGGCGCAGTCGCCCAGGGCGTAGATATTGGCGTGGGAGGTCTTGAGGTGGCGATCCACCATGATCCCGCGGTTGGTCTGCAGGCCGGCGGCGGCGGCCAGGTCCACGCGTGGACGCAGACCGATGGCCGAGACCACCAGGTCGCAGGCGATCACTTCACCGTCCGACAGATGGGCTTCCAAGCCGTCAGCGGTGCGCTGTAGGCGATTGAGGACAGGACCCAGGTGGAAGCGCGCGCCAAGGCTTTCCAGGCCGGCCTGTACCGCTGCGGCGGCGGCCGGGTGCAGCAGGGTCGGCATGACTTGCTCGCACGGTGCCACCAGGTCGATTTCATAACCGCCAAGGATCAGGTCATTGGCAAATTCACAGCCGATCAGGCCGGCGCCGAGCAGCAGCACACGGCGTTTGCCGGCAGCGGCGGCACGAAAGCGTGCGTAATCTTCGAGATCGTTGATAGGGAAAATCAGTTCAGCCGCATCGCCTTCCACCGGCACACGCACGGTTTCTGCGCCCCAGGCCAGGATCAGGTCGCGGTACGCCACCGCTTCCTCGCCGATCCACAGGCGCTTGTGGCCGGGGTCGATGCCGCTGACGCGGGTGTGAGTGCGCACTTCGGCCTTGAGTTGCTCGGCCATGGCGCCGGGTTCGGCCATGCTCAGGCCATCGGCTTCCTTGTTCTTGCCAAAGCCGGTGGAGAGCATGGGCTTGGAGTAGGAGCGCCCGTCATCCGCGGTGATCAGCAGCAATGGGGTCTCGCTGTCGAGCTTGCGAAACTCCCGGGCCACGTTGTAACCGGCCAATCCTGTGCCGATGATCACGACAGGTGCGTTCATTCCTTTCTCCTTGTAGTACTTATCTGAAAGCTGAAAATTAGCCGATTTCGATCATTTCGAAATCCACTTTGCCCACGCCGCAGTCAGGGCACAGCCAGTCTTCCGGGACGTCTTGCCACAGGGTTCCCGGAGCGATTCCGTCATCCGGCCAGCCGTCTTTCTCGTCATAGATCAGGCCGCAGACTACACATTGCCACTTCTTCATTACTTACTTCCTCAGGGTCCAGGCAGTTTGGCCGACGGTCGATGGATCCAGCGTTGCCGTGCGGCTCAGGGCGTTTTGTACTGATCGGGGCGGGCAGATGCAAGCACGATCGACGCAAACAGCCAGTTCGGTCCGGCAAAAACCAGGGACGCCATGGTAAGCTCGCCGCCTCTTTTGCTGCCAATACTGACTCACCGTGCCGCACTCAATCGACTCTTCCGATGCTTGCCAATGGCTGACCCAGAGCCTTCTGCACCCTGCGCCTGCGCCTTTGACCCTCAATTGGCTGTTCAACGAAGACTCACTGACACGGCGGCTGACGTGGCTGTCCAGCGACGGTTTCAGCGTGACGCCACTGTTCGAAGGGTGGCAGCCACTGCGCGATGATGAATGCGCTGCCCTGGCACTGGCCCCGGCCACTATCGGCTGGGTGCGTGAAGTGTATTTGCGTGGGCAGGGCCAGCCTTGGGTGTTCGCGCGCAGTGTGGCGGCGCGCAGTGCCTTGCAGGGCGACGGCTTGCATATGGATGAGTTGGGCAGCCGTTCACTGGGTGAATTGCTGTTTTGCGACCAGGCATTCACCCGCCAGGCCATTGAGGTGTGCCATTACCCGCGACAATGGCTGCCCACGACGGTCCAGACCGACGGGCTGTGGGCGCGCCGCTCACGCTTCGATCGCGGTTCGCTGAGCGTGCTGGTGGCGGAGATCTTTTTGCCGAGCTTCTGGCACGCGCTGCATGCCCATCCGGAGAACTGCTGATGTATCAACGCCTGCTCAAATCCCTGAACCGCCTGAACCCGAGGGCCTGGGATTTCATTCAGTTGACCCGGATGGACAAACCCATCGGCATTTACTTGCTGCTGTGGCCGACGCTGTGGGCACTGTGGATTGCAGGCAAAGGTTCGCCGTCCCTGATCAATATTGTGATTTTCGTGCTGGGCGTGGTGCTGACCCGGGCGGGCGGCTGCGTGATCAATGATTGGGCCGACCGCAAGGTCGACGGCCATGTGAAGCGCACCGAGCAGCGCCCACTGGTGAGCGGCAAGATCAGCTCCAAGGAAGCGCTGGTGTTTTTTGCGGTGCTGATGGGCATCAGTTTCCTGCTGGTGCTGTTGACCAACGCCACCACTGTCCTGTTGTCCCTCGGTGGTTTGGCTTTGGCGGCGAGCTACCCGTTCATGAAGCGTTACACCTATTACCCTCAAGTGGTGCTGGGCGCGGCGTTTTCCTGGGGTATGCCGATGGCGTTTACCGCCGAGACCGGCAGCCTGCCCGCCGCCGCGTGGCTGCTGTATATCGCCAACCTGCTGTGGACGGTGGGCTACGACACTTATTACGCGATGACCGATCGCGATGACGATTTGAAAATCGGCGTGAAATCCACCGCCATTTTGTTTGGTGAAGCTGATCGCGTGATCATCCTGACCCTGCAAGGCCTTTCGCTGGCATGCCTGCTGCTGGCGGGCGCACGGTTCGAGCTGGGCGGCTGGTTCCACCTGGGCTTGCTGGCGGCGGCGGGCTGTTTTGCCTGGGAGTTCTGGTACACCCGCGACAAGGACCGGATGAAGTGCTTCAAGGCGTTTCTGCACAACCACTGGGCCGGGCTGGCGATATTTGTCGGGATTGTGGCGGACTACGCATTTCGCTGAATGCTGTAGGAGCGAGCTTGCTCGCGAAAAACCTGAGAGCGCTGTTGTGTGTCAGGCACCCAGCGTTATCGTTAACGCCCTTCGCGAGCAAGCTGGCTCCTACAGGGGTGATCAGGGCTTGATCACATGCCACGCCCCACCCTTGCCATCACCCGTCTTGTCACCCGCCTTGTGGTCATCCTTGTAGGTGTAGACCGGCTTACCGTCATAGGCCCACTGGCTGGTCTGGTCGTCGCGAGTGATCACCGTCCATTTGCCCGTCGACGTATCGGTGGACTCAGCCTTGAGCGGCGGCCAGTTGGTCGCGCACTGGTCCTTGCACACTGACTTGCCGTCGGCATCCTTGTCGAAGGTGTAGAGCGTCATGCCCTTGTGGTCCACCAGCATCCCGTCTTTCGTCATCGCGGGTTCCGCCGCGAACGCCAGGGTCGGTAGCGTCAACGCTGCCGTTACCAGCAGGGCTTTCCAGGAAATCGTGCTGTAAGTCATCGGAACCTTCCTTTTTTGGTTGTCAGGATTCGGACCCAAAGCGTAGTCCAGAGAGGCGGGAATTGCCCGAGCGACTAAATTACTGTCACACGACTGCAATAATTCCGTTATCTAATGCGGCGCAAGACAGTTAAATGACAAGAGGATTTTTGAGCATGGTTGGCAGGAGCATTCTGATTGTTGACGACGAAGCGCCCATCCGCGAGATGATCGCCGTTGCGTTGGAAATGGCCGGCTACGACTGCCTGGAGGCGGAGAACTCCCAGCAGGCCCATGCCATTATCGTCGACCGCAAGCCGGACCTGATCCTGCTGGACTGGATGCTGCCCGGCACCTCCGGCATCGAACTCGCCCGCCGTCTCAAGCGTGACGAGCTGACCGGGGACATCCCGATCATCATGCTCACCGCCAAGGGCGAAGAGGACAACAAGATCCAGGGCCTGGAAGTCGGTGCCGATGACTACATCACCAAGCCGTTTTCCCCACGCGAACTGGTCGCACGCCTGAAAGCCGTGCTGCGCCGCGCCGGCCCGACCGATGGCGAAGCACCGATTGAAGTCGGTGGCCTGTTGCTGGACCCGATCAGTCACCGCGTGACCATCGACGGCACGCCGGCCGAGATGGGCCCTACCGAATATCGCCTGCTGCAGTTCTTCATGACCCACCAGGAACGCGCCTACACCCGTGGCCAACTGCTCGACCAAGTGTGGGGCGGCAACGTCTATGTGGAGGAGCGCACCGTGGATGTGCATATCCGCCGCCTGCGCAAAGCCTTGGGCGAGGCCTACGAGAATCTGGTACAAACCGTGCGCGGCACTGGCTACCGCTTCTCCACCAAAGGCTGAGCCCGTCCCTTTTTTCCTTAACAGCTGACAAGGACGCATGTTTAAGTGAACCAAAACTGGCATGGCACCCTGATCCGCCACATGCTTTTGCTGATCACCGGCTGCCTGTTGGTGGGCCTGGTCAGTGGCTACTACGGCTGGAGCCTGGCAGTCGGCATTGCCTTGTACCTGGGTTGGACCCTCAAGCAACTGCTGCGCCTGCACGAATGGCTGCGCCAGCACAAACCCGACGAAGCACCGCCCGATGGCTACGGCCTGTGGGGCGAAGTGTTCGACAGCATTTACCACCTGCAACGACGCGACCAACGGGTGCGCGGGCGCCTGCAAGCGGTGATCGACCGGGTGCAGGAGTCCACCGCCGCGCTCAAGGATGCGGTGATCATGCTCGACAGCGACGGCAACCTGGAATGGTGGAACCGCGCCGCCGAAACCCTGCTGGGCCTCAAAACGCCCCAGGACAGCGGCCAGCCGGTGACCAACCTGGTGCGCCATCCGCGCTTCAAGGAGTACTTCGAGCAGGAAAACTACGAAGAAGCCCTGGAAATCCCCTCACCCACCAATGACCGCGTACGCATCCAGCTGTACCTGACGCGCTACGGCAACAATGAACACCTGATGCTGGTGCGCGACGTTACCCGCATCCACCAGCTGGAACAGATGCGCAAAGACTTCGTCGCCAACGTCTCACATGAGCTGCGTACGCCTCTGACCGTGATCTGTGGGTACCTGGAGACGCTGCTGGACAACGTCGACGAGATCAATCCGCGCTGGAGCCGAGCCCTGCAGCAGATGCAGCAGCAAGGTTCACGCATGCAGACGCTGCTCAACGACTTGCTGTTGCTGGCCAAGCTTGAGGCGACCGATTACCCCTCGGATAACCAACCCGTCGCCGTACAAAGCCTGCTGCAAACCATCAAGAACGACGCCCTGGCCCTCTCCGGCCAACGTGGGCAACAGATCACCCTGGAAGCCGACCCGAACGTGCTGCTCAAAGGCAGCGAAGGTGAGTTGCGCAGTGCGTTTTCCAACCTGGTGTTCAACGCCGTGAAGTACACCCCGGACAAAGGCAATATCCGCATCCGCTGGTGGACCGACGAACAGGGCGCGCACCTGAGCGTGCAAGACTCCGGCATCGGCATCGACGCCAAGCACCTGCCGCGTCTGACCGAGCGTTTCTACCGCGTCGACTCCAGCCGCAACTCCAATACCGGCGGTACCGGGCTCGGCCTGGCGATTGTCAAGCATGTGCTCTTGCGCCACCGTGCGCGCCTGGAAATCAGCAGCGTGCTGGGGCATGGCAGTACGTTTACCTGCCATTTTCCGCCGACGCAGATGACCCGTTCGCGGGGGGTCACTGCCGATGAATAACCTGAGAACGACCCAAACCTGAAAGGTGAAGGCGGGCGTGCTCACGAATGCGGTGGGTCAGCCATGAAGGTGTTGACTGACCCACCGCATTCGCGAGCAAGCCCGCTCCCACATTAGATTTCCAGCGTGTCGAAGTGCGTATTCCACGCCCCGCCCGGCAGTGGGCACTAGGCAAGCGCCCCGTCAGCCGCTACATTGGCCGACTTGCGCCTGCCCTTCAGGCCCACCTGCCACCCCTTATTGAACACACGGAACCTGCAAAACCCCATCATGGACCCTTCCCCTGGTATCACCCTCGCTACACTCTTCGCCGACTTCGGCATGATTCTTTTTGCACTGATCCTGGTACTGCTCAACGGTTTCTTCGTTGCGGCGGAATTTGCCATGGTCAAACTGCGCGCCACCCGGGTCGAGGCGATCGCCCACAAAAACGGCTGGCGCGGGCAGATCCTGCGTACCGTGCACAGCCAGCTTGATGCCTACCTGTCGGCCTGCCAGCTGGGCATTACCCTCGCCTCCCTGGGCCTGGGTTGGGTCGGTGAGCCCGCCTTCGCGCACATCCTCGAACCGCTGCTGGGCGCCGTGGGCGTCGAGTCGCCGGAAGTGATCAAGGGCGTGTCGTTCTTTGCCGCCTTCTTCGTGATTTCCTACCTGCACATTGTGGTCGGTGAGCTGGCGCCCAAGTCCTGGGCGATTCGCAAGCCCGAGCTGCTGTCGCTGTGGACGGCGGTGCCGCTGTACCTGTTCTACTGGGCCATGTACCCGGCGATCTACCTGCTCAATGCCAGCGCCAACGCCATCCTGCGCATTGCCGGCCAAGGCGAGCCTGGCCCGCACCATGAACACCATTACAGCCGCGAAGAACTCAAGCTGATCCTGCACTCCAGCCGTGGCCAGGACCCAAGCGACCAAGGCATGCGTGTACTGGCTTCCGCCGTGGAAATGGGCGAGCTGGAAGTGGTGGACTGGGCCAATTCCCGGGAAGACCTGGTCACCTTGGACTTTAACGCGCCGCTCAAGGAAATCCTCGCGCTGTTCCGTCGCCACAAATTCAGCCGCTACCCGGTGTATGACGCGGTGCGCAACGAGTTTGTCGGCCTTTTGCACATCAAGGACCTGCTGCTGGAACTGGCAGCCTTGGACCACATTCCCGAGTCGTTCAACCTGGCTGAGCTGACCCGCCCGCTGGAGCGTGTGTCGCGACACATGCCGTTGTCGCAGCTGCTGGAGCAGTTCCGCAAAGGCGGCGCGCATTTCGCCCTGGTGGAAGAGGCCGACGGCAAGATCATCGGCTACCTGACCATGGAGGACGTGCTGGAAGTGCTGGTGGGCGATATCCAGGACGAACACCGCAAGGCCGAACGCGGCATCCTGGCTTATCAGCCGGGCAAGCTGCTGGTGCGCGGTGACACCCCGCTGTTCAAGGTCGAACGCCTGCTGGGTGTCGACCTGGACCACATCGAGGCCGAAACCCTGGCCGGCCTGATCTACGACACCCTCAAGCGCGTGCCGGAAGAGGAAGAAGTGCTGGAGGTGGAAGGTTTGCGGATCATCATCAAGAAGATGAAAGGACCGAAGATCGTGTTGGCCAAGGTACTTCTGCTGGATTGACCCTCAATTGCCCAACGCAAAGTTGGGCAATGCACCCACCGGCTGGTTGAACTCATACGGGATCGACACCAGCCCCGCCTCGGTGGCGCGCTGCACCACAAAGTGCAGGTGCGGCCCGCTGCTGTTGCCGGTATTACCCGACAACGCCAGCGGGCTCCCCACCGCCACACGCTGCCCAGCCCGGACACTGACCGAACCTTGCTTGAGGTGCAGGTAAACGCCCTCGGTGCCATCATCGTGGCGCACCCTCACGAAATTCCCCGACGCATCACTGCCCCGCCCGGCCTGCTCGTTTTCGGTCTTCACCACCACACCGCTGCGTGCCGCAATGATCGGCGTACCTTCGGGCATGGCGATGTCCATGGCGTAGCGGCTTTTGGCGTCTGTATGGCTGAACGTGCCGTTGGGGCCTTGGGTCATACGAAACGGTCCGCCACGCCAAGGCAAGGGATAGCGGTGCGCCTGAGGTGGGTAACGGGAAGGCGGCCTGTCAAGTATCGGCCGTTCGAGCTTGCGCTCCTGCATCACGAATGCCTGGGCACCCGGCGTATAGCGATCGCTGAAAAACACCACGCCATTGGCATCGATGGATTTGTAGAGGGTCATGGCCTGGGTCGACACGGTGACCGTGGCCAGCCCGCAGCACAGCAAAAAGCGCATGAGCATGGCGTGAACCTGCCGGGATAACGGAACGGCAGGCTAACAAGGGATCATGACAACTTTAGACTGGCAGCCCGCTGAAACAAATATCCACGTTCATTTAGGCAGACGCCGACAGTCAGATAATCGGTCAATTTCCGGTATCAAGAGGTCAGGCACCCGGTACAAAGTGCTTCTGCGCCGTACCCCGTGCGATCAGGCGAGAGATGTAGTCGAGCTTCTGCGCGTCCTGGTCGATAAACCGGAAGGTCAGCTGCAACCAATCGCTGTCAGGCTTGGGTTCGAAGGCGACGATGGCGTGCAGGTAGCCGTTGAGACGGGCCACTTCGGCATTCTCACCCTGCTCCAGGTCGAGCACGGCGCTTTCCAGTACCTGAGGCAACACTTCGCCACGGCGCACCACCAGCAGCGCTTCCTTGATGCTCAGTGCCTTGATCACGCATTGCTGGCTGCCGCTGGACAGGCGCAGTTGGCCCTGGCCACGACCGCCAGCCGGCGCCGCTGAAGGCGCCTGTACCGGTGGGCTGTTGAGCAGGCCTTTGTTGGGCACAGGCGCAGCAGCAACCGGCGCTGCGCGTGCGGCTTCCGGTTTGCCACCGGTCAGCGCGCTGAGTGAATCGTTGCCGAAAGCCGAGTTCATTTTGGTCGGTGCACTGGCGACCAGCGCGTCGAGGCGACCGATCTTGTGCAGGGCTTGCTTGACCTTGTTCAGCAACTGCTCGTTGGTGAACGGCTTGCTGACATAGCCCGAAACGCCGGCCTGGATGGCCTGGACCACGTTTTCCTTGTCGCCACGGCTGGTCACCATCACGAACGGCATGGCCTTGAGGTGAGGCTGCTCGCGGCACCAGGTCAGCAGTTCAAGGCCAGACATCTCCGGCATTTCCCAGTCGCACAGCACCAGGTCGAAGCTCTCGCGCATCAGGATGGCCTGGGCCTTTTTGCCGTTCACCGCGTCTTCAAGCTTGATCCCGGGGAAGTAGTTGCGCAGGCACTTCTTCACCAGGTCGCGGATAAACGAGGCGTCATCCACCACCAACACACTGACTTTACTCATCGACCCTTCATCCTATTAACACTTCGGCACGCAACACGCCTGACTGGTGGCATTTTGCCAAAACTCTGTAGTCACGTTGGGAATTTATCTCACTCAACGTGCAAAAAATTCAGTGGCCGCAAACAAAAACGCCCGACCAAAGGCCGGGCGTTAATTTCTCGGGCAACCTTACTTATCGTCAGATTCGCCCGGAACATTAGGGATAAGATCCGCCGAACCTTCAACTTCGGCCTTCATGCGCTTGAGGCCCATGTGCCGAACGTCGGTCCCGCGCACCAGGTAAATCACCAGTTCCGAGATATTGCGTGCGTGGTCGCCGATGCGCTCCAGAGAACGCAGTACCCAGATAATGCTCAAGACCCGCGAGATAGAGCGTGGGTCTTCCATCATGTAAGTCGCGAGTTCACGCAGCGCGGTCTTGTATTCGCGGTCGATGATCTTGTCGTACTGCGCCACCGAGAGTGCCAGCTCAGCATCGAAGCGGGCAAAGGCGTCAAGGGCATCGCGCACCATGTTGCGCACCTGATCGCCGATGTGGCGCACTTCCACGTAACCGCGTGGCGCTTCGCCTTCTTCGCAGAGCTGGATGGCGCGGCGGGCGATCTTGGTGGCTTCATCGCCGATGCGCTCCAGGTCGATCACCGACTTGGAGATGCTGATGATCAAACGCAGGTCGGACGCCGCCGGCTGGCGACGGGCCAGAATGCGCAGGCATTCTTCGTCGATGTTGCGTTCCATCTGGTTGATCTGGTCATCGATCTCACGCACTTGCTGGGCCAGGCCCGAGTCGGCCTCGATCAGCGCAGTCACGGCGTCGTTGACTTGCTTCTCCACCAGCCCGCCCATCGCCAGGAGGTGACTGCGCACTTCCTCAAGCTCGGCGTTGAACTGCGCGGAGATGTGGTGGGTAAGGCCTTCTTTGCTAATCATGTTGGCGTCCTTGGAGCGTCCGGTAAGGTGCGGAGAACCGCAGCGTCAGTGCGATGAGAACCACAGCTCTCTAGCCGTATCGACCGGTGATGTAGTCTTCGGTCTGCTTCTTCGCCGGATTAGTGAACAGGGTATCGGTATCGCCGAATTCCACCAGTTTGCCCATGTACATGAACGCGGTGTAGTCGGAAACCCGCGCCGCCTGTTGCATGTTGTGGGTCACGATGACGATAGTGAACTTGGACTTGAGCTCGTAGATCAGCTCTTCGACTTTCAGCGTCGAGATCGGGTCGAGTGCCGAGCACGGTTCGTCGAGCAGGAGCACTTCCGGCTCAACGGCGATGGTCCGCGCGATCACCAGACGCTGCTGTTGACCACCGGACAGGCCGAGGGCTGACTCGTGCAGACGGTCTTTGACTTCGTCCCACAGCGCCGCGCCTTTCAAGGCCCACTCGACTGCTTCGTCGAGGATGCGTTTCTTGTTGATGCCCTGGATGCGCAGGCCGTAGACCACGTTTTCGTAGATGGTCTTGGGGAACGGGTTGGGCTTCTGAAACACCATGCCCACGCGGCGACGCAGCTCGGCCACGTCTTCGCCCTTGCGGTAGATGTTGGTGCCGTAGAGGTTGATCGCACCGTCTACGCGGCAGCCGTCCACCAGGTCATTCATGCGGTTGAAGGTCCGCAGCAGTGTGGACTTGCCGCAACCCGACGGGCCGATGAAGGCAGTCACGCGCTGCTTGGGGATGTTCATGCTGACGTCGAACAGTGCCTGTTTTTCACCGTAGTACAGGCTCAGGCCCGGCACTTCGATGGCCACGGTTTCCTGGGCCAGGCTCAGGCTCTGCTTGTCGCGCCCCAGGGCAGACATGTTGATGCCGTGGGTGTGGGTGTCTTGTTGCATGGGATGCTCCCTGTGCTACCAATTCGTTTCATTGAACCGCAGACTTCTGGATCGGGCTGGCGGCTTACTAAAAAGCTGTGTCTGGCGCAGTTCGGTGTGGGAGCGGGCTTGCTCGCGAAAGCGGTGTGTCAGTCAGCACATGTGTTTCCGATACACCGCTTTCGCGAGCAAGCCCGCTCCCCCATTCAGTCCGCGCTCACTTCAATTAGCTGTCCAACGCTTTATATTTTTCGCGCAGGTGGTTACGGATCCACACCGCCGACAAGTTGAGCGTGGCGATCACCAGCACCAGCAGCAACGCGGTGGCGTACACCAGCGGTCGTGCGGCTTCAACGTTGGGGCTCTGGAAGCCGACGTCATAGATATGGAAGCCCAGGTGCATGATCTTCTGGTCCAGGTGCAGGTACGGGTAGTTGCCGTCCAGCGGCAGCGACGGCGCCAGTTTCACCACACCGACCAGCATCAGCGGCGCCACTTCACCGGCGGCGCGGGCCACGGCGAGGATCATGCCGGTCATCATCGCCGGGCTGGCCATCGGCAGCACGATCTTCCACAGCGTCTCCGCCTTGGTCGCGCCCAGGGCCAGGGAGCCTTCACGTACGGTGCGAGGAATCCGCGCCAGGCCTTCTTCAGTGGCTACGATCACCACCGGCACCGCCAGCAGTGCCAGGGTCAGCGAGGCCCACAACAGACCCGGCGTACCGAAGGTCGGCGCCGGCAGGGCTTCGGCGAAGAACAGGCGGTCGACCGAGCCGCCCAAGACATACACGAAGAAGCCCAGGCCGAACACGCCGTAGACGATGGCCGGCACACCAGCCAGGTTGTTCACGGCGATACGGATGACGCGGGTCAGGGTGTTCTGCTTGGCGTATTCACGCAGGTACACCGCCGCCAGCACGCCGAACGGGGTGACGATCATCGCCATGATCAGGGTCATCATCACGGTGCCGAAGATGGCCGGGAAAATCCCGCCTTCGGTGTTGGCTTCCCGTGGGTCGTCGCTGAGGAATTCCCAGACCTTGCTGAAGTAGAAACCGACCTTGGTGATCGTGCCCATCGCGTTCGGCTGGTAGGCGTGCACCACTTTGCCGATGCCGATTTCGACTTCCTTGCCGTTGCCGTCACGGGCGGTCAGGGCGTCGCGGTTGAACTGGGCATGCAGATCGGCCAGGCGCGCTTCGATGTCCTGGTAGCGGGCATTCAGCTCGGCGCGGTCGGCGTCCATGTCGGCCTGGGCGGCAGCGTCGAGCTTGCCTTCCAGTTCCAGTTTGCGGCCGTGCAGACGGATGCGTTCGAGACCGGCGTTGATCGCGCCAATGTCGGACTTCTCCAGGGTCTTGAGTTGGGCGGCCAGCTTATTGACGCGCTCGACACGGGCTTGCAGTTCCGGCCACGCGGCTTCGCCTTCGGCGACGACCTTGCCATCCTGCTTGACGTTGACCAGCGTGCCGTAGAAGTTGCCCCACTCACGGCGCTCGATGGTCATCAGGTTCGCAGGCGTGGTCTGGTCCTTGAGCCACTCGCCGACGATCCAGGTGAAGTCGTTGCCGTTCAGGTCGCGGTTGCCGACCTTGATCAGCTCGCGGGTCATGAATTCCGGACCTTGCTCCGGCACAGGCAGGCCAGCGCTTTTCAGGCGCTCACGCGGTACTTCTTCTTTCTGCACCACTTCGCCGATGACGATATGGTTGGCCTGGCCCGGTACGGTGTAGTTGGCCTGGATCAGGTCGGCTGGCCAGAAGTGGCCCAAACCACGCACCGCAATCACGGCCAACAAACCAATGGTCATGATGACCGCGATGGACACTGCGCCACCGCTGATCCAGACGCCGGGGGCGCCGCTCTTGAACCATCCATTCAGGGAGTTCTGTTTCACAGACTTCTACCTTTCTTAAAGCGACGAGTATTTCTTGCGCAGACGCTGACGGATCAGCTCGGCGAGGGTGTTCATGATGAAGGTGAACAGCAGCAGCACCAGCGCCGAGAGGAACAGCACGCGGTAGTGACTGCCGCCCACTTCCGACTCGGGCATTTCCACCGCGACGTTGGCCGCCAAGGTGCGCAGGCCTTCGAACAGGTTCATCTCCATCACCGGGGTGTTACCGGTGGCCATCAACACGATCATGGTCTCGCCGACAGCACGCCCCATACCGATCATCAGCGCCGAGAAGATGCCCGGGCTGGCGGTCAGGATCACCACGCGCGTCATGGTCTGCCACGGCGTGGCGCCCAGGGCCAGCGAGCCCAGGGTCAGCCCGCGAGGCACACTGAATACGGCGTCTTCGGCGATGGAATAGATGTTCGGGATCACCGCGAAACCCATGGCCAGGCCGACGACCAGGGCGTTGCGCTGGTCGTAGGTAATGCCCAGGTCATGGGAGATCCACATGCGCATGTCGCCGCCAAAGAACCAGGTTTCCAGGTACGGGCTCATGTACAGCGAGAGCCAGCCCATGAACAGGATCACCGGGATCAGGATCGCGCTTTCCCAACCATCGGGCACCCGCAGGCGGATCGACTCAGGCAGGCGGCTGAACACGAAACCGGCGACCAGGATGCCAATCGGCAACAGCATCAACAGACTGAAGATGCCCGGTAGATGCCCTTCCACATACGGCGCCAGGAACAGGCCGGCGAAGAAGCCGAGGATCACCGTCGGCATTGCTTCCATCAGTTCGATCACCGGCTTGACCTTGCGGCGCAAACTCGGGGCCATGAAGTAGGCGGTGTAGATCGCCGCGGCAACGGCCAGTGGCGCCGCCAGCAGCATGGCGTAGAACGCGGCCTTCAGGGTGCCGAAAGTCAGCGGGGCCAGGCTCATCTTGGGTTCGAAGTCGGTGTTGGCGGCGGTCGATTGCCAGACGTATTTAGGCTCGTCGTAGTTCTCGTACCAGACCTTGCTCCACAACGCGCTCCACGACACTTCCGGGTGCGGGTTATCGAGCATCAACGGTTGCAGCTTGCCGCCGGCTTCAACGATCACCCGGTTGGCCCGTGGCGACATGCCGTACACGCCTTGGCCATCGACTACAGGGTCGACCAACAGGGTGCGGTGCGCGGTGCTGTGAAACACGCCGAACTGGCCGGAAGCGTCGAGGGCGGTGAAGCCTTTGCGGCGCTCTTCGGCGGAAATTTCTACGATAGGCGTGGTGCCCATCTGGAAGGTGCGGATCTGTTTGAAGCGCTGCTCGCCATCCGGATCGCGGGCCATGAACCATTGGGCCAGGCCGCCCTTGGAGTTACCGATGATCAGCGAGATACCGCCCACCAGCTGCGTGCTGGCGGTCACCTCGGCATTGCCGTCTTCGAGCAATTTGTAACGACCATTGAGGCTCTTGTCGCGCAAGCTGAACACGTCGGCCAGGGCGCGGCCGTTGATCACGTACAACCATTGCTGGCGTGGGTCGATGAAGATCGCCTTCACTGGCTCGGTCATCTGCGGCAGTTCGATGCGCTTTTGCTCGCTGGTGACTTCGCCGGTCATCATGTTTTCTTCGCGGCTCAGGGACAGCACGTTCAAGTGCGAACCGGCGGAACCTGCAACCACCAAGGTGGAATCAGTGGCGTTAAGGGCGACGTGCTCCAGCGGGCGACCGGCGTCATCCAGCACGATCGGCGTTTCACCGTAGGGGTATTCGATCGCAGGCGTGATGGTTTTCTTGCCGTCCGGGTAGGATACCTTATACGTGTGGCGGAACACCATGGACTGGCCATTGGACAGACCCAGGATCACCAACGGGCTACCGGGCTGGTCTTCACCGATAGAGGCAACGCTGGTCCCAGCGGGCAGTGGCAGGTCGACGCGCTTGAGTTCAGCGCCGGTTTCCACATTAAAGAACAACGCCTGGCCCTTGTCGGAAACCCGCATGGCGACTTGGTTCTGTTCTTCGAGGGAGATCATCAGCGGCTTGCCCGCGTCCTGGATCCAGGCCGGGGTCAATGCATCTTCCTTGGTCAAGGAGGCGCCTTGGAACAGCGGCGCGACGACATAGGCCAGGAAGAAGAAAATCAGGGTAATGGCGCCGAGGACGGCGAGGCCGCCGACCAGCACATACCAACGGGTCAGGCGATCCTTGAGCGCGCGAATGCGGCGCTTGCGTTGCAGCTCAGGCGTATTGAAGTCAATGCGCTTGGGGGGAGAAGTCGTCGTCATGGTGGAATTGGCCAGATCATTCATGCGCACACCCTAGCGATCCTGTATGACAGAAAGATGACAGTGCAGTGACGCAACAAAGCCGCCGCGAAGCAAGGCTGGCAGCGGACTAGAAAATTCGGATGCGGGGCCGGTACTCCGGCCCCGCAGAGGCAATCAGTTGCCTTCTTTCAGACCCAGTTCAGCCAGGGCCTTGGCGGCGACTTTGGCTGGCAGTGGGATGTAGCCGTCTTTCACCACAACTTCCTGGCCCTGTTTGGACAGAACCAGCTTCACGAACTCAGCTTCCAGCGGGGCCAGAGGCTTGTTCGGGGCTTTGTTGACGTAAACGTAGAGGAAGCGCGACAGCGGGTATTTGCCGTTCAGGGCGTTTTCTTCACTGTCTTCGATGAAATCCGTGCTGCCTTTCTTGGCCAGGGCCACGGTTTTCACGCTGGCGGTCTTGTAGCCAATCCCCGAGTAACCGATGCCGTTCAGCGAGGAGCTGATCGACTGCACGACCGAAGCCGAGCCAGGTTGTTCGTTCACGTTTGGCTTGTAGTCGCCTTTGCACAGGGCTTCTTCTTTGAAGTAGCCGTAGGTGCCGGAAACCGAGTTACGACCGAACAGTTGTACTGGCTTGTTGGCCAGGTCGCCGGTCACACCCAGGTCACCCCAGGTTTTCACGTCGGCTTTGCCACCGCACAGACGCGTCGAGGAGAAGATCGCGTCGACTTGTTCCATGGTCAGGTGCTGGATCGGGTTGTCCTTGTGCACGAACACAGCCAGGGCATCCACGGCAACCGGGATAGCGGTTGGCTTGTAGCCGTACTTCTGCTCGAAGGCCGCCAGTTCGGTGTCCTTCATCTTGCGGCTCATCGGGCCCAGGTTGGAGGTGCCTTCAGTCAGCGCAGGTGGCGCGGTAGCGGAGCCGGCAGCTTGAATCTGGATGTTGACGTTCGGGTATTCCTTTTTGTAACCCTCGGCCCACAGGGTCATCAGGTTAGCCAGGGTATCGGAACCAACGCTGGACAAGTTGCCCGACACACCAGTGGTCTTAACATAAGCCGGAATTGCCGGATCAACACCAGCGGCCACCGCGTTGGCGGTCGCAACGCCAGCAGCGACAAAAGTCATTGCCGCCATCAAACGTTTCAGTTTCATGCCTTGCTCCTAGCAGATAGGGATAGTTGGATCGGGGCCAAGTATCGGGAGGCCGTGTGAACACTCTATGTCTGGAATGTGACAGTTAGATGAAAGGCCACTATTGGCAAGGAGAAGGGGCATAGCGAGGCGTTGCCATCGCTCCCACGCAGGGCGCGGGAGCGGTCATTGTCAAAGCGTCAGCGCGAACGCTTCCACAGATACCCACCCACCACCATCCCCATCAAGCACAGCGCGGCAACGTAGTAGGCCGGGCCCATCGGGCTTTCCTTCATCAGCAGCGACACTGCCAGCGGCGTCAGCCCGCCGAACACGGCATAGGCCACGTTGTAGGAAAACGACAAGCCGCTGAAACGCACCACGGGCGGGAAGGCCTTGACCATCACGTACGGCACCACGCCGATGGTGCCTACGAACAGGCCGGTCAGGGCGTACAGCGGGAACAACCAATCCGGGTGGGCCATGAGGCTGTGATACAGCGTCCAGGACGTTGCCAGCAACAGCGCACAACCGGTAACCAGCACGCGGCCGGCACCGAAGCGGTCAGCCAATGCGCCCGAGGCTATGCAGCCCAGGCTCAGGGTGACGATGGCCAGGCTATTGGCCTGCAGCGCCACGGTCGGGCTGAAGTGGTAGACGGTCTGCAGCACGGTCGGGGTCATCAGGATGACCACCACCACGCCAGCTGACAGCAGCCAGGTCAGCAGCATCGACAACACGATAGCGCCGCGGTGATCCCGCAGTACCGCGCGCAATGGCAGCTCGGCGGCCAGGGTCTTGCGCTGCTGCATCTCGGCGAAGATCGGCGTTTCATGCAGCCAGCGACGCAGGTACACCGACAACAGGCCGAACACGCCGCCGAGCAGGAACGGGATCCGCCAGGCGAAATCCGAGACCTGCTCCGGGCTATAGAGCGTGTTGATCGCAGTGGCCACCAGCGAACCCAGCAAAATACCGGCAGTGAGGCCGCTGGTCAGGGTGCCACAGGCGTAGCCGATGTGACGCGGCGGTACGTGTTCGGAGACGAACACCCAGGCGCCAGGCACTTCACCACCAATCGCGGCGCCCTGGATGATGCGCATCAGCAGCAACAGCACCGGTGCCCACAGACCGATCTGCGCGTAGGTTGGCAGCAGGCCCATGATCAGGGTCGGCACGGCCATCATGAAGATGCTCAGGGTGAACATCTTCTTGCGACCCAACAGGTCACCGAAGTGCGCCATGATGATGCCGCCCAGGGGGCGTGCCAGGTAGCCGGCGGCGAAGATGCCGAAGGTCTGCATCATGCGCAGCCATTCAGGCATGTCCACGGGGAAGAAGAGTTTTCCGACCACGGTGGCGAAAAACACGAAAATGATGAAATCATAAAACTCCAGCGCCCCGCCCAAGGCAGACAGCGACAGGGTTTTGTAGTCGTTGCGGGTCAGCGGGCGCGACGGTTGCGCACTGCTTGCGGGCACGGAGGACATAGCAAGGCTTCTCTTATAGTAATCAGGATGGCAAGCGGGACTTGCGGCAGGTTTGGCAAGATAGCAAATCGCTAGAAAAAGCACAGCGTTGAGCGAATAACCATTTATAGGGGCGCAATATTCCCCTTTCCTGCTGTTTATTTGCGCCGATAAGCACAGTTGCCGGAAAAAGCCGCGATACAGCCGCTAAATGCCGACCAAATGAACGCCCAGAGGTCGTCGTGGCGCCAGGGTCTCGATATACTCGGCCCTTGCAAGCGCAAGAACCGCAGTCTTGAGGGGCTGCTGTGCCAAAACGTCGTTGGGCGCCATCCAGCCGATTTGGCAGAGTTTCCCTTTAGTACGCCTTACGAGAAACGCATCACGCGGTGTATGTTGGTGCTGAAACGTTTTTTTCGAAGACGGCTATCCACTTGAAATACCCATGAAGCGTTACGGGTCAGAGGCCCTCGGCATGATCGAACTCGAACAAGAAGATCCTATCCCGCAAGGCGACCTCGCCCTGCAAATCACCGCGCTCCCGCGTGAAACCAACGGTTTTGGCGACATCTTCGGCGGCTGGCTGGTCGCGCAGATGGACTTGGCCGGCACCGCCATGGCCAGCAAGGTTGCAGGCGGGCGTGTCGCCACTGTGGCCATTGATCGCATGGCGTTCCTGGTGCCGGTCGCGGTGGGCGCACAGCTCTCCTTTTATACCCAGGCCCTGGAAATCGGCCGCAGCTCGATCCAGATGATGGTCGAAGTGTGGAGCGACGACCCGCTGTCCAGCGAATGGCGCAAGGTTACCGAGGCGGTATTTGTATTCGTCGCCATCGACGGCAGCGGCCGCACGCGCTCGGTTCCATCGCGCGCACGTTAAACCTCGCCGGGTTTTGACGGTCAATTGCCCCATTGCCTGCCATGAAGAGTGCTTTGTTATGCCGACGCCCCACGTTGAAACCGTGAAAATCGACGAGCTGGATTGCTGGCGTATCCGCCACAACGGTGCCGAACTGATAGTGGCCCAACAGGGCGCGCATCTCTTCAGTTATGGGCGCGACGGCGAACAGCCACTGATCTGGCCGAATCCTGAAGCGGTGTTCAAAAAGGGCAAGGGCATTCGCACCGGCGTACCGGTGTGCTGGCCGTGGTTTGGCGTATTTGACCGCAACCCGCAGAGCGTGAAAGCGATGCGTCAGAGCGAGCAGCCCGCTGGCGCACACGGTTTCGTGCGCACAGCGTTGTGGGAATTGGCCGCGACCGAGCTTGAAGGTGAAGCGCTACGCGTGGATCTGGTACTGCCGGTGCCGGCAGGCGGCTTTCCTGGTTGGCCCCATCAGGTCGGCCTGACACTGAGCCTGCTGCTGGATGACCAACTGCATATCCGCCTGACCAGCCACAACCGTGGTACCGACAACGTGACCCTCAGCCAGGCGCTGCACACCTACTTCGCCGTAAGCGATGTGCGCAATGCGCAGGTCGAAGGGCTGGACGGGCGCGCCTATATCGATACCGCCGACGGCTGGACCGAAAAGACACAATCCGGCCTGCTGCACTTCACCGCCGAGACCGATCGCATCTACCTCGATACGCCGTCACAGTTGACTATCGTCGACAAAGACTGGCAACGCCGTATCCAGCTCACCAGCGAAGGCTCAAAGTCGACCGTGATCTGGAACCCGTGGACCGAACGCGCCAAGGCATTTGACGACATGGCCGATGATGGCTGGACAGGCATGCTGTGCATCGAGACGGCGAATGTGCTGGATGACGTGGTGAGCCTGGCACCCGGTGAAAGCCATACGCTGGGCGTGAGCATCGCCGCTATAGCCCTGTAAGCCCAATCGAAATGTGGGAGCGGCGGTGAGACTTGCTCGCTCCCACATTGGGTCATGTGCCGCGCCTTATAAATCCGACTCCTTCACCACCCGTACTTTCCCCGCATCCAGCGCATACGCCGCATCGGCAAGGTCATTGTTGACCTTCTCCACCTTCAGCGTGCCCGTGACCCACAGCGGCGTGTAGATATCATCCAGCTTCAGCCCCTTGGGATAGCGCACCAGCACCAGCTGATTGGGCGGCGGCGGCGGCACGTGGATACAGGCGCCCGGATACGGTACAAGGAAGAACAAAGTACTTCGGCCCTTGGCGTCGGTTTCCAACGGCACCGGGTAGCCGCCGATGCGGATGTTCTTGCCGTTCATGGCGGCCACGGTCTTGGTGGAATACATCACCGCCGGCAAGCCTTTGCTTTGCTTGAGGCCACCTTTGTCGGTGAAGGTGCCCTGGGCTTCGGGGGAGTTGTGATCGATCTCGGGCATGGCTTCGAGGGCTTTCTGGTCGGAAAGCGGCATCAGGTCGAGCCAGTCGGTTTCCGGCAGTTCACCGGCGTGCGCCAGGCCAGGGCCCAGCAAAAGGAGAGTCAACAGAAGACGGCGCATGGAGAAGCTCGGCAAGTACAAGTGCCGAGCATTCTAGCCCCCTGCGCCTGCGCAGCGCAGAGGACTTTGTCGGCTGATTACTTCTTTTTGATCAGGCCGTAGATCACCAGCAACACAATGGCACCCACCAGCGCGCCGATGAAACCTGCACCTTGACCGGCCTGGTAGATACCCAGTGCCTGACCACCGTAGGTCGCGGCCAGAGAGCCAGCGATACCCAACAGGATGGTCATGATCCACCCCATGCTGTCGTCGCCTGGTTTCAGGAAACGCGCCAGCAGGCCGACGATCAAGCCGATAAAAATGGTTCCGATGATACCCATGGCATTTCCCTCTGATTGAAGTGAGCTATGCCAAAGCCTAGTCAGGCTTTGGCATCCTGCAATCAGAGAGACGACGGTCACCAATGGTTCCCGTCGGGCTCACCTTATTGCTCGGCGATCAGCGCTTCAACCTTGAGGATCTGCGCTTCCAGCGTTGCGCGGTCCTTGCAACGCAGGTTGGCGTGGCCGACCTTGCGCCCGGCCTTGAAGGCCTTGCCGTAGTGGTGCAGGTGGCAGTCGTCGATGGCGATGACTTTTTCCACCGCAGGCACGGTGCCGATGAAGTTGAGCATGGCGCTCTCGCCGACTTTGGCCGTGGAGCCCAATGGCAAGCCCGCAACCGCCCGCAGGTGGTTTTCGAATTGGCTGCACTCGGCGCCTTCGGTGGTCCAGTGCCCGGAGTTGTGCACGCGTGGGGCGATTTCGTTGGCCTTGAGGCCACCGTCGACTTCAAAGAACTCGAACGCCATCACGCCTACATAATCCAGTTGCTTGAGCACACGGCTGGAATAATCTTCCGCCAAAGCCTGCAACGGGTGGTCGGTGCTGGCCACTGACAGCTTGAGGATGCCGCTGTCGTGGGTGTTGTGCACCAGCGGGTAGAAACGGGTTTCGCCATCACGGGCACGCACGGCGATCAGCGAGACTTCGCCGGTGAACGGTACGAAGCCTTCCAGCAGGCAGGCGACGCTGCCCAGTTCGGCGAAGGTGCCGACCACATCAGCTTCAGTGCGCAGGACTTTCTGGCCCTTGCCGTCATAACCCAGGGTGCGGGTTTTCAGCACGGCCGGCAGGCCGATGCTGGCGACTGCAGCGTCCAGGTCTGCCTGGGACTGGATATCGGCGAAGGCCGGGGTCGGAATACCCAGGTCCTTGAACATGCTCTTCTCGAACCAGCGGTCACGGGCAATGCGCAAGGCTTCGGCGCTGGGGTACACCGGGACGAACTGCGACAGGAACGCAACGGTTTCGGCCGGGACGCTTTCGAACTCGAAGGTCACCAAGTCGACTTCGTCGGCCAGTTGGCGCAAGTGGTCCGGGTCGCTGTAGTCAGCGCGCAGGTGTTCACCCAAGGCGGCCGCGCAGGCGTCCGGCGCCGGGTCCAGGAAAGCGAAGTTCATCCCCAGCGGGGTTCCCGCCAGAGCCAGCATGCGACCCAGTTGGCCGCCACCGATTACACCGATTTTCATCGTCAACAACCTCAGGCGATGCGTGGGTCTGGATTGTCCAGCACGCTGTCTGTCTGCTCAGCACGGAATTTCTTCAGCACCGCGTGGAACTGCGGGTGCTTGGCGCCCAGGATGCTGGCGGACAGCAACGCGGCGTTGATCGCACCGGCCTTGCCGATCGCCAGGGTCGCCACCGGGATACCGGCCGGCATCTGCACGATGGACAACAGCGAATCCACACCCGAGAGCATCGACGACTGCACCGGCACACCGAGCACCGGCAGGTGGGTCTTGGCCGCACACATGCCTGGCAGGTGCGCCGCACCGCCGGCACCGGCGATGATCACCTCGATGCCACGGGATTCTGCTTCATCGGCATACTGGAACAGCAAATCCGGGGTGCGGTGGGCAGAGACCACCTTCACTTCATACGGAATGCCGAGTTTTTCCAGCATATCGGCGGTGTGGCTAAGGGTGGACCAATCGGACTTGGAGCCCATGATCACGCCAACCAATGCACTCATCGTCGTGCCTCTTCTCTCTGGGCGCCCGCAGGCGCGTCAAAAAACAACAAGCCACGCGGGAAATCCGGCGTGGCTTGTTGTACGAATTAAGGCCGGTTGGACCGGCCGAAGGCCGCGCAGTATACCGTAATAATCAAGATAAACAGCCCCTGGAATGACCATCTGTCCAGTGGCGCAAACCGGCGGTTTTATTGACTCAAGAGTCAGCCAGGGACGCTGTAAAACCCTGTGGGAGTAGGCTTGCTGGCGAATGCGCTGGGGCAGTCAAAATAGCGGTGTCTGATACACCGTCTTCGCGAGCAAGCCCGCTCCCACAGTTGATCTGCATCGCGCTCAGGCGCTTTGGGCCGCGCCACCTTCCAACTTGCGCCACAACAACCGCACGTTCGCCTTGCGCACCAACGCACAGCGATACAGGCGGATCTCCAGCGGCACATGCCATTGCGGGCCGCCGCACACCACCAGTTCGCCACGGGCCAACTCCGCCCGTACGCTAAGTTGCGGTACCCAGGCGATGCCCAGGCCTTCCAGGGCCATGCTTTTGAGGCTGTCCGCCATGGCCGTTTCGTACACGGTGGTAAAACGCAGCGCACGCTGGCGCAGCAGCAAATGCACCGAACGCCCGAGGAACGCGCCGGCGCTGTAGGCCAGCAGCGGCACACTGCCCTCGCCTTCCAGATCGAACAGCGGCTTGCCGTCGGCATCAGCGGCGCACACCGGGAGCATTTCGGTGTTGCCCAGGTGCAGCGACGGGAAGATCTCGGCGTCCATCTGCATGGCGGCGTCCGGATCGTAGAACGCCAGCATCAGGTCACAGCCGCCTTCGCGCAGCGCGTGTACCGCGTCACCGACGTTGGTGGCGACCAGGCGCGTGGCGATGTTCAAGCCTTCGTTACGCAATTGTGCGATCCAGCGCGGGAAGAACCCCAGGGCCAGGGAGTGGGCGGCTGCCACTTGCATGACTTCGCCCTGCCCGCCTTCCAGGTGATGCAAATGGCGCAGAACCTCGCCGAGCTGTTCAACCACCGTGCGCGCAGTCACCAGGAACAACTGCCCCGCTGCCGTCAATTCCACCGGTGTGCGCGAGCGGTTGACCAGGGTCAGGCCCAACGCTGCCTCCAGGCTACGGATACGTCGGCTGAACGCCGGCTGGGTCACAAAGCGTCGCTCTGCCGCCTGGGAAAAGCTGCGGGTGGCCGCCAAGGCGCTGAAGTCTTCCAGCCATTTGCTCTCAAGGTTCATCACTTCCTCCCACGGGTATGCACCATTTTGGCACACACGCCCGTCATGATAACCGGGTCACACCTGCATTATGCCGTTTGTGCATAGGCCAGTGTTTAACAGCATTGGCCCAAAAAGTTCTACAAGCCTAGCATTCGCAGCGTTCCGGCCAGTTCCGGGTCCATATCGAGATGATTTCCGTCATGTCCTCCGCTGCATCTTTCCGTACCGAAAAAGACCTGCTTGGCGTACTCGAAGTACCTGCTCAAGCGTATTACGGCATCCAGACCCTGCGAGCGGTGAACAACTTCCGCCTCTCGGGCGTTCCGATTTCGCATTACCCGAAATTGGTGGTCGGTCTGGCAATGGTCAAGCAAGCGGCGGCTGACGCCAACCGCGAACTGGGCCAGCTCAGCGAAGCCAAGCACGCTGCCATCAGCGAAGCCTGTGCCCGCCTGATCCGCGGCGATTTCCACGAAGAGTTCGTGGTGGACATGATTCAAGGCGGCGCTGGCACTTCAACTAACATGAATGCCAACGAAGTCATCGCCAACATCGCGTTGGAGGCCATGGGCCACAACAAGGGCGAATACCAGTACCTGCACCCCAACAACGACGTGAACATGGCGCAGTCGACCAACGACGCCTACCCGACCGCGATCCGCCTGGGTCTGCTGCTGGGCCATGACGCGCTGCTCGCCAGCCTCGACAGCCTGATCCAGGCCTTCGCCGCCAAGGGCGAAGAGTTCAGCCACGTGCTGAAAATGGGTCGCACCCAGTTGCAAGACGCCGTGCCGATGACCCTCGGTCAGGAATTCCGCGCCTTCGCCACCACCTTGGGCGAAGACCTGGCGCGCCTGAAGACCCTCGCGCCCGAGCTGCTGACCGAAGTCAACCTGGGCGGCACCGCCATCGGTACCGGCATCAACGCCGACCCGCGTTACCAGGCCCTGGCTGTACAACGCCTGGCCGTTATCAGCGGCCAACCGGTTGTTCCAGCCGCCGACCTGATCGAAGCCACCTCCGACATGGGCGCCTTTGTACTGTTCTCCGGCATGCTCAAGCGCACGGCGGTGAAGCTGTCGAAGATCTGCAACGACCTGCGTCTGCTGTCCAGCGGCCCACGCACCGGCATCAACGAGATCAACCTGCCAGCGCGTCAGCCAGGCAGCTCGATCATGCCCGGCAAGGTCAACCCGGTGATTCCGGAAGCCGTGAACCAGGTAGCGTTCCAGGTCATCGGTAACGACCTGGCCCTGACCATGGCAGCCGAAGGTGGCCAACTGCAACTGAACGTGATGGAGCCGCTGATCGCTTTCAAGATCTTCGACTCGATCCGCCTGCTGCAACGCGCCATGGACATGCTGCGCGAACACTGCATCGTCGGCATCACCGCCAACGAAGCGCGCTGCCGCGAACTGGTGGAGCACTCCATCGGCCTGGTCACCGCGCTGAACCCGTACATCGGCTATGAAAACGCCACCCGCATCGCGCGTATCGCCCTCGAAAGCGGCCGCGGCGTGCTGGAACTGGTGCGCGAAGAAGGCTTGCTCGACGACGCCATGCTCGACGACATCCTGCGCCCCGAAAACATGATTGCTCCACGCTTGGTTCCCCTGAAGGCCTAAGCGTTTGTTGCACCGCTCACCAGGTTGAGGGACTAGACACCTCTCACCTTTTGAGGGCCTGAAGGCTCGTTCTTCAGGCCCTTTTTTTTGCCTCAAGGTTGTGAAATGACGCCCATAAAAAATCCAATATCGCCCTGCAAACCCTCCTTGCCCGACTCGAGCGTGCTGAAACCTTTAATCGGCCTGTGCAGACGGATCACGCTCGCCTAGGTATAGTGCCGCCCCTCTTCGCGTCAGAGATCGTCGTTATCGAGGTCCTGGACAGCGCGAAACCGCATGAATAACAACACCCGCAAAAGGATTGGGGTCCAAGCGTCGTGCACTGCCTGGTGCCGAGCGATGCATTGAACCGTCCTGCGTTTGCCATTAGAAAAATCAGCGAGGAACACTCCATGCTCGAAGTCATCAACGACTTCCTCTCAGGGAAAGTACTGATCGTGCTCATTGTCGGGCTCGGCGGTTATTTCACGATTCGCTCGCGTTTCGTTCAGTTGCGCCACTTTTTCCACATGTTCTCGGTGTTTAAAGACAGCCTCAAAAGCAGCGCCGGCCAGCTCAGCTCCTTCCAGGCGCTGATGCTCAGCCTGGCCGGCCGCGTGGGTGCCGGTAACATCGCGGGTGTCGGCATTGCCGTGACCCTGGGTGGTCCCGGTGCCGTGTTCTGGATGTGGGTCACCGCGTTGGTCGGCATGTCGTCGAGCTTCATCGAGTGCTCCCTCGGCCAGTTGTACAAGCGCACCGACGCCGAAGGCACCTACCGTGGCGGTCCGGCCTACTACATCCAGCACGGCCTGCAGAAGCGCTGGCTGGGTATGGTCATGGCATTCCTGCTGCTGGTGACCTTCGGTTTTGCGTTCAACGGCCTGCAAGCCCATGCCGTGACTCACTCGCTGAACAACGCCTTTGGCCTGGACACCACCTACACCGGCCTGGCCCTGGCCGTATTGCTGGGCCTGGTGTTCATCGGTGGGATCAAGCGCATCGCCTCGATTGCCGACCTGCTGGTACCGGTCAAGACCCTGGTCTACATCGCGGTAACCCTGTACGTGATCGTGCTGCAATTCGACCACGTACCCGCCATGCTCGCGACCATCGTCAAGAGCGCTTTCGGCCTCGACCAAGCCTTCGGCGGCCTGGTGGGCAGCGCGATCATCATGGGTGTGAAGCGCGGCGTGTTCGCCAACGAAGCCGGTTTGGGCAGTGCGCCTAACGTGGCAGCCGTGGCGTCGGTAGAGCATCCGATCGCCCAAGGCGTGGTGCAGGCGTTCAGCGTGTTCCTCGACACCTTCGTGATCTGCACCTGTACCGCGTTGCTGATCCTGCTTTCCGGCTTCTACACCCCAGGCTTCGAAGGCGACGGCATTGCCCTGACCCAGAACTCCCTGGCGGCCGTGGTCGGCGACTGGGGTCGCATGTTTATCTCGGTGGCCCTGGCGTTGTTCGTGTTCACCTCGATCATGTACAACTACTACCTCGGCGAGAGCAACCTGCGCTTCCTGGTCGGCAACAACCGCAAGATGTTGATGGGCTACCGCGCGCTGGTGCTGGTGCTGATTTTCTGGGGTTCCATCGAGAACCTGAGCACCGTGTTTGCCTTCGCCGACATCACCATGACGATGCTGGCGTTCGTCAACCTGTTCGCCCTGGCGTTCCTGTTCAAGATCGCCATGCGCATCCTGAACGACTACGACAACCAGCGCGCGGCGGGTATCAAGACGCCGGTGTTCGACTCCAGTCAGTTTCCTGATCTGGACCTGGACCGTAAGGCGTGGCCGGCGAACCCGGTAAAACCTGAAGCAGCAACGTCGGCTGAGCTGAACGCTCAAGTGCAACGCTAAGCGTAGATAGATGACACGCCGCACGACCTTGGGCATGCTCAAGGCCGTGCGGCGTTTTTCGTTCAGGAGAATTATCGATGTCCTCATCCAGTAACGTCATGGTGCTCTACACCGGCGGCACCATCGGCATGCAGGCCAGCACCCATGGCCTGGCTCCCGCATCCGGCTTCGAAGCACGCATGCGCGAACAGCTGGCACACCTGCCAGCGTCTGCCTGGCGCTTCCAGGAAATGGCCCCGTTGATCGACAGCGCCAACATGACCCCCGCTTACTGGCAGCGCCTGCGCACCGCCGTGGTTGAGGCCGTGGACGACGGCTGCGATGCCGTGCTGATCCTGCACGGCACCGACACCCTGGCCTACAGCGCGGCGGCCATGAGCTTTCAACTGCTCGGCCTGCCTGCACCGGTGGTGTTTACCGGCTCGATGCTGCCAGCCGGCGTGCCCGACAGCGATGCCTGGGAAAACGTCAGCGGCGCCCTGGCGGCGCTGGGCAAAGGCATCGCGCCGGGTGTGCACCTGTACTTCCACGGCGCGCTGATGGCACCGACCCGTTGCGCGAAAATTCGCAGCTTCGGTCGCAATCCATTCGCGGCGCTGAATCGCCAGGGCGGTGCTGCGCGTGCAGAGTCCATTCCCCAGGCCTTGGACTATCGCCAGCCCAAAGCCTTGGCCAGCGTCGGCGTGCTGCCTCTGGTGCCGGGCATCGGTGCGGCGCAGTTGGACGCGGTGATTGGCAGCGGCATTCAAGCGCTGATCCTGGAATGTTTCGGCAGCGGCACCGGGCCCAGCGATAACCCCGAGTTCCTCGCCAGCCTTCAGCGTGCGCAGGCGCAAGGTGTGGTCGTGGTCGCGATCACCCAATGCCATGAAGGCGGCGTGGAACTGGACGTCTACGAAGCCGGCAGTCGTTTGCGTGGCGTGGGCGTGTTGTCCGGTGGCGGCATGACCCGTGAAGCCGCGTTCGGCAAGCTCAACGCGCTGATCGGCGCCGGGCTCGATATCCAGGAGGTCCGCCGTCTGGTAGAGCTGGACCTGTGCGGCGAGCTGCGCTGAGCGGCATATAACTTGCTCCACTTCCAGCCATCCTCTGGCTGGAAGCCCCTATGTTGCACTCCCACCTCACGACCCTCAACGCCGTCTCGCTGGTCATTAACGCGTTCAAGGCCGAAGGCTTGCCGGCTGAAACGTTGCTCGCGGGCAGCGGTATCTGCGCCGCCGACTTGAGCCGCGCCGACGCCTGCATCACCACCAACCAGGAGATGCGTGTGTGTACCAACGCAGTCGCGCTGCGGCGGGATATTGGCCTCGAATTGGGCCGCAAGATGCATGTGTCGTCCTACGGCATGCTCGGTTATGCCCTGCTCACCTGTGCCACCTTCGGTGACGCGTTGCGCCTGGCGCTACGCTACCCGGCGCTGTTGGGAACACTTTTCGAGCTGAGCCTGGAAAACGACGGCGAGCGTATCTGGCTGACCGCCGCCGATTACCGGGAAACGCCCGCGCTGGAAATGTTCAACGTCGAATTCTGCCTGGTTTCGCTGAAAATCATCTGCGACGACCTGCTGGGCCAGCCGCTGCCGTTACTCGGTGCACGTTTCGAATACAGCGCGCCGGACTATCACGCGCGCTACCACGAGTGCTTCGCGTGCTCGCTGCATTTTGAAGCCAGCGCCAACGCCTTCGCGTTTGACAAGCGCTGGCTCGACCAGCCGCTGCCACTGGCCGACGCCGTCACCCATCAAGCCATGACCGATCGCTGTCGCAAGCAGAACTTGGAGTTTACCGGGCGCCAGGCCTGGCTGGGTCGGATCCGCCATTTGCTCGCCGCCCAGCTCCACGCCGCGCCCGGCATTGAAGGCTTGGCTGCGCAGATGAACTGTTCCGCGCGAACCTTACGTCGGCATTTGCATGACTTGGGCAGCAGCTACCAGGAACTGCTCGATGAGCTGCGCTTCGAGCGCGCCAAGCAGTTGCTGGGGCAGGACGAACTGCCGATCTACCGAATCGCGGAACAGCTCGGTTTCAGTGAAACCGCCAGCTTTCGCCACGCATTTGTACGCTGGAGCGGCGTGGCACCCAGTCAATTTCGCCCCTGACGCCTCGCAATGACGGGTCGATGCGCGCTAGCGGGGCGAATTGCGGTCACACAATTTGGCCGTATTTATCCCCTTTTGGCCGCTCTTGCCGTTTTCTTAAAACCGTCCCGCCGCAAGACTGCATCCACTGATACAGCCTGCGGAGAACAAAAAATGCTGACGATCTACTCAGACGATCATCACCTGCATCACGGTCGGTGCGAATTGATGGACGGGCAACTGATGCCCTGCTTCGAAATGCCCTCGCGCGCGGACCACGTGCTGCAACGGGTCAAGGACCGCGAACTGGGCCCGGTGCAAGCGCCGCAGGATTTTGGCCTGGCGCCGCTGCAACGCATCCACAGCCGCGACTACCTGGAATTTTTCAAAGGCGCCTGGGCGCGCTGGACTGAATTCGCCACGGATGGCGACCTGCTGCCCTATACCTGGCCCGCCCGTACCTTGCGCAGGGTATTGCCCACCAGCCTGCACGGCCAGCTGGGTTACTACAGCTTCGACGGCGGCGCGCCGATTACCGCCGGCACTTGGCAAGCGGCGTACAGCGCAGCGCAAGTCGCGCTCACCGCGCAACAGGCGATCCAGCAAGGCGCCCACAGTGCCTTCGCGCTGTGCCGACCACCGGGACATCACGCCGCCAGCGACTTGATGGGCGGTTATTGCTACCTCAACAACGCCGCCATTGCCGCCCAAGCCTTTCTTGATCAGGGCCACAAAAAGGTCGCGATCCTGGATGTGGACTACCACCACGGCAACGGCACCCAATCGATTTTTTACGCGCGCCGCGACGTGCTGTTCACGTCGATCCACGGCCACCCCGAGGCGGAGTTTCCGTTTTTCCTGGGCTATGCCGACGAATTGGGTGAAGGCCCAGGCGAAGGCTTCAATTTCAACTACCCGCTGCCTGCAGGATCCGGCTGGGAGCGCTGGAGTGCAGCGCTTGAGGAAGCCTGTAAAGAGATCGAGCGCTATGGCGCCGACATCATCATCGTGTCCCTGGGTGTGGACACGTTCAAGGACGACCCCATCTCACAGTTCAAACTCGACAGCCCGGACTACCTGGCAATGGGCGCACGCATCGCCGACTTGGGCAAACCCACGCTGTTCGTGATGGAAGGCGGCTATGCCGTGGAAGAAATCGGCATCAATGCCGTCAACGTTCTTGAAGGATTTGAAGGGGCAGCCCAATGAACATGCTCAAGTCACTCGTCCTCTGCGCTGCCGTTATCAGCGGTATGGCCCACGCCGAAGAGAAAACCCTGCGGGTCTACAACTGGTTCGACTACATCACGCCCAAGGCACTGGAAGACTTCAAGGCGCAGAACCCCACGATCAAACTGGTGTATGACATCTTCGACACCAACGAAGCCCTGGAAGCCAAGCTGCTCACCGGCAACTCCGGGTATGACGTGGTGGTGCCATCCAATGTGTTCCTGGCCAAGCAGATCGAGGCCGGAGTTTTCCAACCTCTGGACCGCAGCCAGTTACAGAACTGGAAGCACCTCGACCCCAAGCTGATGAAGCTGATCGAAGCCAATGACCCAGGCAATAAATTTGCCGTGCCGTACATGTACGGCACCATTCTCATCGGTTTCAACCCCGACAAGGTCAAGGCCGCGCTGGGCGTCAATGCGCCGGTGGACAGTTGGGACCTGATCTTCAAAGAAGAAAACATCAGTAAGCTCAAGCAATGCGGTGTGGCCCTGCTCGATTCCCCGTCGGAGATCCTGCCCCTGGCCCTGCAACACCTGGGTCTGGACCCCAACAGCAGCAACCCCAAGGACTATGCAAAGGCCGAAGCGCTGCTGTTGAAGATCCGCCCCTACGTCACTTACTTTCACTCCTCCAAGTACATGGCCGATATCGCCAATGGCGACATCTGCGTGGCCGTCGGTTACTCCGGCAGCTTCTCCCAGGCCGCCAACCGCGCCAGGGACGCCAAAAATGGCGTGACCGTAGATATGCGCCTGCCCAAGGAAGGCGCGCCGATCTGGTTCGACATGCTTGCCATCCCAAAAGGCGCGAAAAACCCGCAGGACGCCTACACCTTCATCAACTACCTGTTGCAACCGCAGGTGATCGCGCCGATCAGCGATTTCGTCGGCTACCCCAACCCGAACAAAGACGCCACCGAACAGGTTGACCCCTCGATTCGCAACAACCCCAACCTGTACCCCACCGAGGCGGCGATGGCCACGCTGTATACCCTGAAACCTTTGGGCCGTGACGCGGAGCGCGCCAGGACCCGAGCCTGGAGCAAGATCAAGTCGGGTATCTGAATACCACCTCCTGACAGACCTGCGCTTTAGCGTGATTGAGGTCTTGAGCTGCATTCGGCAGCCCTCATCACCTTGCCTGTCAGGAGCCCCTCTTGCCCACATTCCCCTCCAGCGCCAAAGATTTACTGACCCAACTGACCACCGGCCCTTCATTACGCGAAGTAGCCGCGGCCACCCTGCGTTCGAGCTTACGCGAGTTGTATCCCGACCTCGACATTGACCCCGACCTGGCGCTTCTGATCACACCCGGCTGGCAAATCACTGCAGAGGTGATCCTGCCCGGTACGCCGCACGCCCAATCGCTTACCGGGGCGCTGTCCCGGTGCGTGATGTCCAACACCACAGTGACCTGGATCGACGGCGAGCATTACCTGATCTATCAAACCACCCTCGGGCCGAACGTGCATCTGCCGGTCAAGGTGGACACTGTCGGCAGCCTGATCAATGAGCTGGCACCGCTGCTGCCCGTCGCGTACCAAGAGCAGCAACTTCTGTTCTGGAACCAGAGCCCGCAAGAGAACGGCCCGCGCTGGCAGAGCTTTGCCAATGCCTTGCGCAGAATCTGGAATATCGAAAGCGTCGAGGGCTGGGATGAAGATGAGTGCAACGTCGCCAGGAACGTTTTTCTCTATCCCGACTACGCCGACCGCCAGCTCCACGACAAGTACAACACCAAGGCCTACCTGATTGATATCGACGTGCAGCAAGCCACGCAGGTCAGCCACTCCAACCTGGCAGCGTTGGCGGTGCTGATCGGGCGCCTCGGGGAGCGTGAAATTATCCTCAGCTATTCGATTGGCACTGGCTACGCCGCCTTCAACAGCCAGAAGGAGTTTGGCGAATCCTTGAGCACTCACGGTGCCATTGCACGGTCTTCCTCGATGCACTGGCGCCTGTTCGAGCCGGCCGGCAATTTTTTCGAGCAACAGGCCTGCACGTTTATAGCCTTGCAAATTCAAGCGATCGGCGCGGTCACCTTCGAAAACGGCGAAGTGGTAGCCACCGTGGCCCAAGCCGCCCCCAGCAACACGGTTGACTTGCTGTCACTGATAGCCCCATCCAGGCTCGACGCGGTTCATCATGCACTGCCCACCTGGTTGCTCGACGCGTCTCCCACCGATCAATCAGCCTATGGGCGATACTCGATGGATGTGGCGGCCCAGCACTTTCAGGACGCGGGTAAAGCCTTTGATGATGGCATCAAGTCCATCGATGAATTCGCCCTGGATGCCATTCATACGCTCATGCTCACTGAGCACCCAGAGGTTGCCCGCGCAACACTCAACAATGTACGGATCACCATTACCAGCGTGCAGGCCTGGGGCACCTTGATTGTGCCGGGCAATACCCAGATCCAAACCCTGACGCTGGCGCAACTGGCCCTGGAAAACCTGATAGCCCTGCCTTTGGGCAACAAAACCGTCAGCTATAAAAACGGCAGCGATGTGCCTGCCTGGATGACGGCTGCCTACCTGGAAGCGTTGATTACCCAGGCGAATGTCGGTGAGCGCTATCCGGCCCTGGTCAAGCGCACACTCCTTGACGACCCTGTCGAATCCCTGCGTCGGCAACAGCTCTACATCGCTCACCTACGCCTGCAATTACCGTTGCTGGCGCTGCAGTGCAAAGTTCAGCGCGTCTTCGGGGTGAGTGAACAAGGCTATCGCTACGTTTGTGCCGCCTTGAGTCCTGACAGCGCGGCCCGTGAAGTCGACGGCGCGGCCATCGTCATTCGCCCGCTGTCCCTGCGCCCCAAGTTGCGCCTGACCGCCTCAGTCGACGTGGTCAGCAACATGTTCATCATTGGTCCTCAAGACCCGAAGAAGGGGCCTTGCCTGCTCTATCGTCCGCTGTCCGATGTACAGTTGATGGAGTTCCCATCGCCCTCCAACCTGCTGTACGCGATCAAGCAAGACACCCCATTGCGCCAATCGGTGCTGGCTTGGCTGCCTGACAATGTGCGCACGGCTTACGCACAGTTTGTCTTTCCCGGCAGCCTGCCCTCGCCCTGGGTGCTCACCAGCCTGGTGAACGACCCGCTGAACGCATTAGTGATGACCGGGCCCATCGACTTGGGGCAGGAGGTACTGCGCGGTGATTACTTCGCAACACTGTTCAAGGCCAACGCCGCTGCAATGGTTACGCTGGCCGATCGCCAATCGCTTTCCAACGCCGAGGCGCGCTGGCAAAGCCTCAAGAACGCCGGGTGGCTGATCTTTAACACCGTGCTGCCGTTTATGGGCCGCTCAGTGGGCGCCGCGACCTGGATCTGGCAACTGATGGATGACTTGCAACAGATGGTCGACGCCAAAGAAATCGACGACCGTACAACCGGCATTTCGGCCCTGGTGGATATCTTCCTGACGCTGGGCATGGTGCTGGCAACGCACGTAGCCACACGGCATGGGCCTGGGCCGGCCATCGAGAAGCCTGGCGTACTGCCAAAGTTGCCACCCCCTGCGGCCAAGCCAGAACTCATACAAAAACCTACGGTGGACGGCGTAGGGCCCCCCATCGGCCACGAGCACACCTTGCATATCAGTGGAGCCATAACCCGCAACTCGCCAAGCCTGGGGACTTTCCTGGACAGTTTCACGTTACCCAAGCCCGATAAATTAGGCGAACAACATACGGTCGCCGGGCCCTACCTGAATCTCTATGCCAAAGACCAACACTGGTACGCCCCGGTGGGTGAGCGATGGTTTGAAGTGATCGTCGATGAAAACGACGCAGTATTGATCGTCGATCCGCAACAACCGGGCCGGCACGGTCCGCTGCTAATCGGTAACCAACTGGGCCAATGGTTTGTCGATACACGCTTGCGTCTTCGTGGCGCAGGCCTGCGCAGTCGGCGCAAAAAAGGTGAAGCCCTCAGGCCACCGAAAATCGCTGACTTACGTCAAAAACTGGAGCTATTTGAAAACACGCGAGCCGAGCGCACTGCCAGTCTTGAAAAACTGCGCAGCGCCATCGACAGTGCTGCGGATGACGCAAAGGAGTTGGCCAGGGCCACCTTTCTCGAACAGATCGATACGCGCCTCAAAGAGATAGACGTGCCGATTTCACAGCTTAAATCCTTGAAGATCATCGACACGGTTCCCAACTACCAGGACGGCATGGCGAGTTACCTGAAACACCAGCTATTGCTGGCGCGTTCAGCCATCTATGAACAAGGAATTCCATTTCGCAAACAGTTGCAAGCCTCACAGGGCCACTTCGATATCGAGAATATTCAAGAAGATACCTGGCCTACGGTTCACTATCGCGACTTGTATACCGCGACACAGGCCATGATCGATCGATTGGAATATGTACGAGAACGCCGCGAGCAGGCCCTGGACCTGGGTGCGTTGGGAGCAGAGCTGGTCCAAAGCGATGATAACTTCGCGTCAGGCCATGACGTTGATGACCTCAAGGCGTTCAAGGTCAGCTTGAGCCACTTCTTGTGCGTAACAGAAGGCGAGTCGCCATCGCGCGTCGATGCCAGGGAGGCCTTACGCCGCATCGTCGACGCGGCGGAGCTGACGGTGCAAAGCTTCAGGGAGGCCGTGCAACCCGTCAATGTGGCCCCCCTGGAGCAATTGATCGAAACACTGGATAGCCTGACGGACCAGTTCTCCAGGGTTGATCAGAACCTCGTGGACCTGCCGGCGGAGTTTCCCACCGACCTCAACAGGCCCGACCTCGAAAACCTGCGCACGCAAGTGGATGAGTTTGCCCAACGCGCAAAGAAACAACTGACGGCCCTGCTTCGCGAGCGCAAAACACTTGAACCCACCCCAGGCCCGTCCAACGCCACCTCCAGAGTGAAGCGTAAGTACATCAAGACGCGCTCCAAGGGGATAGTGGTCGGCGAACAGCGAGAAACTCCCGCTGAAGACGGCAAAGCGCTGGTCGATGTGAAGGAGCCGATGACGGGCAAGGTTATTGCCACCTTCCACGAGAAAGAGCCCGGGGTCTGGGTGGAACAGGAACAGGTGCTCAAGCCCGTTCCACGCACCCGGGTCCGCGATCTGCAAATTGCCATCAATTCGGGCCTGGATCTGATCGATGGCGTCGACGCATTTATCACCCGTAAGGAAGCCTGGGCTAAAAAAACCGCACAGCTGCCAGTGGAAATCGAAGAAAGCTTTCATCGGCACGCCAAAAAATTGGAACAGGCCAGCCTGGACATCGAAGACGCATTGACCGCCAGCAACCTGACAGGAATCGACTCGCCGTCAGCCGCGCTGGCCAGCCGCAACCTGGATGAGGCAGGCAAAAAACTGTACCGAGAAGGCAAACGCGTCAAGATCGACGTGCTCAAGCGCCGCCCACCGGAGGCCGCACATATCGAAATACTGTTGCATGAGGGCGCCGTGACGGTCGATCCACCGGTTGGCGAGCGCATTAAACTCAGGGGGCGCGACAAGGGCTATCTACGGGAATACACGGTGGTGGACGCCACAACCAAACTCCCGCTGTGGTATGCACACTTTCACTACCCCACCCCAACCGGTCCGAACGAGGCCTACACCGCGGCCCACCTGAAAACCCAGAAGCAGCGAAAGATGGGTGGCCAACGCGAATCGTTGAGCGACATCGCCGTGTACCGTAGAGAAATCGGTCCACAGTTGGCGCGCTCGCTGTTCCTCAAGGCTAAACCACCTCAGCCTGTCGCCTAACCTGTCCAGGCCTTGCGCAACCGGCCCAGCGCCTGCCTGATCGCCGCCTCGGGCACCGCGGCAAACCCCAGTACCAGCCCGGCGCGTTGATCGGGGGGTGTGCTGGAGTCGGGCAACCAGTAGTTGCTCAGGGCACTGATCTCCACCTCAACCGAGCGCGCTTGCGCCAGCAGTTGCTGTTCGCGAGCGAGGCTGTCCACCCGTACTGTAAGGTGCAAGCCCGCAGCGGCATTGGGCAGACTGCCGACGCCCGCCAGTTCGCCCGACCAGGCGTTCAGCAGCGCATTACGCCGACTGAGTGCAGCGCGACGCATGCGTCGGATATGCCGTTGAAAATGCCCCGTGGCCATGAACTCCGCCATCACCGCCTGGGTGCTGACCTCCGAATGCCGTACATCCACCGCGCGGCGCTGGGCGAACGCCTCCACCAGCGTCGGCGGCAACACCAGGTAACCCAGGCGCAATGCGGGGAATGCGACTTTGCCGAAGGTGCCCACATAAAGCACGCGCCCGCTGCGATCCAAGGCCGCCAGCGGGGCCAACGGGGCGCCGCTGTAGCGATATTCGCCATCGTAGTCGTCCTCGATGATCCACCCCCCGCTACGCTCGGCCCAGGCCAGCAACTCCAGACGCCGGGCCAGGCTCATGACCACGCCCAACGGGTACTGATGGGACGGGGTGACATAGGCCAGGCGGCAATCGCTCAAGGTGTTCAACACGTTGCAATCAATGCCCTCTGCATCCACCGCCACGCCGCGCAACTGTGCGCCAGCCAACGCGAAGGCATGGCCGGCCGCACGGTAGCCAGGGTTTTCAATCGCCACACCATCGCCAGGCGCCACCAGCAACTGTGCACAAAGGCTAATTGCCTGTTGCGCTCCACTGGTGATCACAATTTGCTCAGCCGAGCACTGCATGCCCCGCGAGCTGCGTAGATATGCGGCGATCAGCCCGCGCAATCGCGGGTCGCCTGCGGGGTTGCCGTAACACAGTTGTTCGAAGTCCGGTTTGCGCCAGAAAGCCGCATTCAGCTTGGCCCAAACGTCAAAGGGGAACAGATCAAACGCCGGCACACCCACGCGAAAAGCGCGCGGCGGCCCCGTGGGCGGCAGGGGCAAATGGTTGTTTTCCAAGCGCCCCAGCGCTGCGCTGTGGATAACTTTTACCGGCGCAGCTTGAGGGTTTTGAGAGGGATTTGTGGATAAACCTGGGGATAAGCCTGTTGATAACCCTGTGGACAGGTTTGTGGACAGCTTTTTTGCAGTGGGCAGTTTCGCCACATAAGTTCCGTCACCCACGCGGCTCTCCGTGAAACCCTCGGCATACAGCTGATCGTAGGCACGCACCACGCTGTTGCGGGAGATCGACAGCGCGGCCGCCAAGTCACGGGTAGCAGGCAAGCGCGTGCCACTGACCAGCCGCCCGTCCAGTACTCGTTGGCGCAAGGCGTCATACAGTTGGCGAGTGAGGCCCTGACGGCGATCCAACTCAATACCGGCGGGGTTGAATGACAGGGGTGGCGAGACACGCGACATATTGGACCTATGAAATTGGTTCCAGATGGCTCTTACAACGAGCCATTAGCCTGCCTACGATGCAAGCATTCGCCAAGGAAAATTTGCATGTACACACCACGCTCATTCGCCCTCGATGATTTGCCCGAACTGCATCAGCTGATCCAACACACTCGCCTGGCGCAAGTGGTGACGTTTGGTGAGCACGGCCTGCTGGCCAGTCACTTGCCACTGCTGCTCAACCCGGATGAGGGCCCGAACGGCACGCTCTACGGGCACCTGGCCAAGGCCAATCCACAATGGCAAGACCTGCACAACGGCAGCGAGACCCTGGTGATCTTTGCCGGTGCCGAGGCCTACATCAGCCCGGCGTTTTACCCGGCCAAGGCCGAGCACGGCAAAGTGGTACCCACCTGGAATTACATCGCCGTGCACGCTTACGGCAAGGCCGAGGTATTCACCGACGCCCAGCGCCTGCTCGCCGTGGTCACGGCATTGACCGATCGCCACGAAGGCAGTCGCGCGCAGCCGTGGAAAGTCAGCGACGCCCCGGCCGACTACATTGACGGCATGCTCAAAGCCATCGTCGGCTTCGCCCTGCCGATCGAGCGCCTGATCGGTAAACGCAAACTCAGCCAGAACCGCAGCTCGGCGGATATTGCCGGTGTACGCGAAGGCCTTGCCGCCAGCATCGATGTGCGTGACCAGACCCTCGCACGCTTCATTCCCCAAGGAGCCACAGAATGAGCCAGATCGACATCCGCCCAGTCACCGCCGCCGACCACGCCGCTTGGCTGCCGCTGTGGCAAGCGTATCTGACGTTCTACAACACCGAACTGCCCGACGCCGTCACCCAAAGCACCTGGCAGCGCCTGATCGACGCCAGCGAGCCTACCTACTCGGCCCTGGCCTGGCAGGACGGCAAGGCGGTGGGCATGGTCAACTTTATCTACCACCGCTCCAACTGGAGCATCGAGAACTCCTGCTACCTGCAGGACCTGCTGGTGGTCCCGACCGAACGCGGCACCGGCGTGGGCCGCAAGCTGATCGAATTCGTCTACGCCACCGCCAAAGCTGACGGTTGCTGCAAGGTCCACTGGCTGACCCACGAGACCAACGCCACCGCGATCCAACTCTACGAACGCATCGCCGAACGCCCTGGCTTCATCCAATTTCGCAAAGGCCTTTAAGGAGCGCAGCATGATGACCTCTCTCGCCAACTGGAAAGGCGTCCCGGCGCCCACAGCTCAACTGCTGGAAGGACGCTTTATCCGCCTGGAAAAACTCGATCCGGCCCGCCATGGCGACGACTTGTTCCACGCCCTCCATGGCCCAGGCGCGGATCCAAAACTGTGGGACTACTTGCCCTATGGGCCGTTTCCCGAGCGCAGCACATTCGATGCCTGGCTGAACAATCACGCCGCCAACAGTGATCCGTACTTTTTCAGCGTGATCGACCGCGCGACCGGTCAGGTACAGGGCATCCTCAGCTTGATGTCCATCGTGCCGGCGCAAGGTCGTATTGAAATTGGTCACGTCACCTTCGGTGCGCCGATGCAGCGCTCGCCCAAAAGCACCGAGGCGGTGTACTTGCTGGGCAAGTATGCATTTGAGCAGGGCTATCGCCGACTGGAATGGAAATGCAACAACGGCAATGCCCGTTCCAAATATGCGGCCGAGCGCTTGGGATTCAGTTTTGAAGGGGTGTTCCGCCAGCACATGGTGGTGAAGGGGCAGAACCGAGATACCGCGTGGTACTCGATCCTCGATTCGGAATGGCCGGCGATTGAGGCGGGGTTTGAGCGCTGGTTGTCGGAGGCGAATCAAACATCCTCAGGCCAGCTCAACACACTGGCAGAGTGCCGAGCCTAGCCCCCACGGTCACCACAACATGAATGTGGGAGCGGGCTCGCTCACGAAGGTGGTGTTTCAGCCAACGACGATGTCGCCTGACCCACCGCTTTCGCGAGCAAGCCCGCTCCCACATTTGGGCCTGTGTGGGTTCAATTAACCCAGCTTCTGCGCCAACACGGCGATATGCTCCGGCCCAATCCCGCAGCACCCGCCCAAATGGCTGGCGCCACGTGCCTGCCAATCCGCAGCCCAGTGCAGATAGCCCGGCGGGTCAAGGTCGTCACGCAGTGGGTCCAGACCATCGTTGGCCGTGGCTTCCTTGGGTTGCGGCGGGAAGGCGTTGGCGTAGGCCCCTATTTCAATGTGCACGCCGAGCCGCTCGAAGGTTTGGCGCGCGGCATCAATCGCATCGCCGATCACTTCCGGCTGGCTGCAGTTGAACAACAACACCTGCACACCCAACTGCGCCGCCGCTTCGGCCGCGTCCGCCACTGGCTCGCCGGAGCGCAGACACGGCACGTCGTCGGTGTCTTCGTCCTTGAGGGTAAACGACAGCCAGAACGGCTTGCCGTCCTGCGGCAGCCCGGCCTGGATCGCACGCGCTTCAGCGATGGAGCTCTGGGTTTCCGCCAGCCACAGGTCAACGTAGGGCGCCAGGCCCTGCACCAGTGGCGTCAGCAACTCGGCCACGCGCTGCGGCTCGAACAGATCGGGGCGATATGAGCCAAACAACGGCGGCAACGAACCCGCTACTCGCACGGCCTGACCGGAAGCTTCCACAGCACGTCGTGCCAGCGTACCGGCCAGGGCCGCCAGGGCCTGGCCCTCGGCGGCAAACCGCTCCTCGCCAATGTGAAACGGCACCACCGCGTAGCTGTTGCTGGTGATGACATTGGCACCGCTCTGGATATAAGCCGCATGCACCGCTTCAACCGCCTGCGGTGCTTCGCTCAACGCCAGTGCTGACCACTCCGGCTGCCGAAACGGCGCGCCGCGGCGCTGCAGTTCACGGCCCATGCCGCCATCGAGAATTACTGTTGCTGTGGCCATATGCTTTTTACTCATAAGCTTATGAAAATAACTCACTATGAGAGTCGTTCTTATAACTATTTAATACGCTCCATTCGGTACATAACAACTCTTTTTTCTAACGGTGTCCTTCATGAAACTTCAACCGCTGCTGGCCCTGGGCCTGACCCTGCTGGCCGCCTCGACTCAAGCCTTCGGCGGTGCGACGCTGGATCGCATCGAGAAGAACAAAGAATTGGTGGGCGTGCTGATGGAAAGCTATCCACCGTTCTCGTTCTTGAACGAGCAAAACCAGCTGGATGGCTTCGACGTTGACGTGGCCAAGGCCGTGGCGCAGAAACTCGGTGTGAAGTTGCGTCTTGAGACCCCGTCCTGGGACGTGATCGCCGCCGGGCGCTGGAGCGGGCGCTACGACATCTGCATCTGCTCCATGACCCCGAGCAAGGCTCGCGCCGAAGTGTTCGACTTCCCCGTGGAGTATTACGCGTCGCCGGCGGTGATCGTGGTCAACGCCAAGGATGATCGCATCCACAGCGCCAAGGACCTGAGCGGCAAGAAAGTCGGCCTCACCAGCGCCTCCAGCTACGAGAGCTACCTGAATAAAAACCTGGTGATTGAAGGCGCCGAGGACACCCAACTGCAATATCCATTCGAGGATGTGCAGATCGCCCCGTATGACACCGACAACGTGGCCTTCCAGGACCTGGGCCTGGGCGCCGGCGTGCGTCTGGATGCGATCCTCACCAACCTGGTCACCGCCCAACCGCGCCTGACCCAGGACAAGCGTTTCAAGCTGGCCGGCGAGCCGCTGTATTCCGAGCCCAATTCGGTGGCCATCGAAAAAGGCGACCCGCAGTGGGACAGCAAAGTGCGTGAAGTCTTCGCGCAGCTGAAACAGGACGGCACCTTGAGCAAGCTGTCGCAAAAATGGATCGGCGCTGACATCAGCCAATGACAGCATTTCCAACGCCTCCCAAGCCGCCGGTCAATGCATCGCGGCTTCAGCGCCTGCTGGGTTTCCGCACGCGGCTGTACCTGACCTGGGCCGCGCTGTTTTGCCTGTTTGCGAGTTTTTTCCTGAGCTTTGACCTGAAGTTCTCGATCATTCTCGACAAACTGCCCAACCTGGTGGGCCTGCACCTGGCGCCTAACGGTTTTCTGCAAGGCGCAGCGCTGACAGTGTTCCTGTGCCTGTGCGCAATCGTGGCCTCGTCGATACTGGGCTTTGTCACCGCGCTGGGGCGCCTGTCCAAAAGCGCCGTGGCCTTTGGCATTGCCAGCTTTTACGCGTCGTTCTTTCGCGGTACGCCGCTGCTGATCCAGATCCTCCTGATCTACCTTGGCCTGCCCCAACTGGGTCTGGTGCCAGGCGCCATCGTCGCCGGGATCATCGCGTTGTCGCTGAACTACGGCGCCTACCTGAGCGAAATTTTTCGCGCCGGCATCCTCGGCGTGCCTCACGGCCAACGCGAAGCGGCCCTGGCGTTGGGCATGCGTGACAGTGTGATCTTCTGGCACGTGACCCTGCCCCAGGCCATGCGCACCATCATCCCGCCCGCCACCAACCAGTTCATCTCGATGCTCAAGGACTCATCCCTGATCTCAGTGATGGGCGTGTGGGAAGTGATGTTCCTGGCGCAGTCCTATGGACGCTCAAGCTATCGCTACATCGAGATGCTCACCACCGCAGCAATCATCTACTGGGTGATGTCCCTCGGACTGGAACTGATCCAGGCACGGATGGAGCGGCATTACGGCAAGGGCTACGTACGGCGCGGGTGAGGGTCAGTTGCTCCATTTACGACGGACCTTGACCACGCCCATCTGCAAGCCGAAGGGGCGGAACACCGCGTTCAGCGACTTCAGGGTCTGATTGCCTTCACCGTGTTCGATACGCGGCCACAGCAGATGCGTTTTTAATCGCGCCGGACTAGAGACAACTCCCGCAAACCAGGGGTAGTTGGCCTGACAGTTATCACCCCGCGATCTCGCTAAATTCCCGGCCTCATTCATCAGAGGTTGGGATTTCATGTCCTTTACACAACACCGACTCGCACTTGTCATTGCCCTTGCCCTCAGCGCCGCCAGCCTTCAAACCGCGCAGGCGCGAGGCGATATCGAATACCTGCCGTATCCGTTTCAACCCGACGATGCGCTGCCCGACGCGTGGCCTTACGAGCCCGAAGCCAACGCGGAGCCCCTCGACGGTTATCTCACTCAGAAAGCGACCTCCCACAATGGCTTGCAGGTGGCCAAGGTGCTGGAGCCCGCGTTGATTCGGTTACTGGAGTCCGGAGAACTGAACTCCGAGCAAATCAAAGCCCTGGAAAAATTCGGCGATGCACTGGGCAAACAACCCGGAGGGATCGGCGCAAGCCTTGAGCAGTTGGCCGGCAGCCAGAACGCCAACCTTGCCACGGCAACGCACAACACCACGCAGCACCTGAGCAACCAATTGCTCTCGACCCTGCGCTCGTTGCCCACCGACGACGAAGGCCACGTCTGGGTGCAAGGCTTGGGCAACGGCGGCAGCCTCGACAAACAAGGCGGCAGCGCCGGGATGAAATACGAAAGCCAAGGCCTGTTGCTGGGTGCCGACTGGGCACTGGATGACGCGTGGAGAGTCGGTGTCATGGCCGCGAAATCCACCAGCAACCTCGATGCCCAACGTTTCTCCGCCAACTTGGACAGCTGGCACCTGGGGGGTTATGCCGTGCGCCAGGACGGACCGCTGGCCCTGCGCCTGGGTGCGATCTACAGCGACCATGCTGGCCAGAACAAGCGCAACGTCAACCTGCTTGATTACAAGGAGCAGCTAAAGGGCAAATACAACGCTCAAAGCCAAACCCTGTTCTCTGAAATGGGCTATCAATTGGGCGTCGCGGATCTGAGCATCGAACCCTTCGCAGGCCTCGGCTTCCAGCGCTACCACCGCGACAGTTTCAAGGAAACGGGAGGTCTGACCGCGCTGAACGTCGGCGCACAAACCCAGCAAAACCTGAGCAGCACTTTTGGCCTGCGCTTGGCAACGCTGTATCGATTCGATAACCAGATCAGCCTCACACCTCACCTCAGCACAAGCTGGAAACACCTCTACGGCGACGTCGACAGCCAGGTCCGCCAGTCCTATCGAGCCCTGCCGGCCATGGCAGACGGTTTCACCATCAATGGCACCTCGCTGGACCGCAATAGCCTGGACCTGCACGCTGGCCTGGACCTCGCGTTGTCGACACAGCACACCGTAGGCCTGACCTACAGCGTCCAAGCCGGTACAAACAGCCGTAACCAAGGCTTGATGGGCCAATGGAAGATGAGCTTCTAAACCTGCCAGATTTCGGGCAAAAAAAAGGGGGGCACCTGCCCCCCCGAGGATTAAACGGTAGTTTCGAAGGCTGGATCAGCCTTCGATTTCAATCAGGATTTCGCCAGGGTTGACCCGGTCGCCCTTGGCCACATGAACCGCGGTCACCTTGCCGGCAATAGCGGCCTGCACTTCGGTTTCCATCTTCATGGCTTCGGTAATCAGCACGGCCTGGCCGGCCTTGACCACGTCGCCTTCCTTGACCAGCACGTCGACGATATTGCCCGGCATTGCGGTGCTGACATGACCCGGCGCCGTAGCGTGCTTGCGGTTGCTGCTGCCACCGCTGACAAACTCGTTGAGCGGTTCGAACACCACTTCTTCCGGCATGCCATCGATGGAAAGGTAGAAGTGGCGCTTGCCTTCAGCCTTCACGCCCACACCGGTGATGTCCACGCGGTAACTTTCACCGTGCACGTCGATCACAAATTCAGTCGGTACGCCCTCGCCACCGACGCGCGCCACGCCGCCGGCTTCAGGGATCGGCAACAGCACTTCAGGCGCCAGGGTGCCGGCGTCGCGTTCTTCGAGGAACTTGCGCCCGATGTCCGGGAACATGGCATAGGTCAGCACGTCTTCTTCAGACTTGGCCAACGCGCCGATCTCGCCGCGCAGCTTGGTCATTTCCGGCTTGAGCAGGTCGGCCGGGCGTACGTCGATCACCTCTTCGCTGCCGATGGCCTGGCGACGCAGTTTCTCGTTCACAATGCCTGGCGCCTTGCCGTAGCCGCCTTGCAGGTAGAGCTTCACTTCGTTGGTGATGGTTTTGTAGCGCTCGCCAGCCAACACGTTGAAGAACGCCTGGGTGCCGACGATCTGCGAGGTCGGAGTGACCAGCGGCGGGAAGCCGAGGTCTTCACGCACACGCGGGATTTCCGCCAGCACTTCGTTCATGCGGTTGAGCGCACCCTGCTCTTTCAACTGGTTGGCCAGGTTGGAAATCATCCCACCGGGCACCTGGTTGACTTGAACGCGGGTATCGACCGCGGTGAATTCGCTTTCGAACTGGTGGTATTTCTTACGCACGGCGTAGAAATACAGGCCGATTTCCTGCAGCAGTTCCAGGCTCAGGCCAGTGTCGAATTCGCTGCCTTTAAGGGCGGCGACCATCGACTCGGTGCCTGGGTGGCTGGTGCCCCAGGCGAAGCTGGAGATGGCGGTATCGATGTGGTCGGCTCCGTTTTCGATGGCCTTGAGCTGGCACATCGCAGCCAGGCCGGCGGTGTCGTGGGAGTGGATGAAGATCGGCAGGCTTTGCTCGGCCTTCAACGCCTTGACCAGTTCGCCGGTGGCGTACGGCGTCAGCAGGCCGGCCATGTCCTTGATCGCAATCGAGTCGCAACCCATGGATTCCAGCTGCTTGGCCTGGGCCACAAAAGCTTCGACGGTGTGCACCGGGCTGGTGGTGTAGGCGATGGTGCCTTGGGCGTGTTTGCCGGCGGCTTTCACCGCTTCGATCGCCACGCGCAGGTTACGCACGTCGTTCATGGCGTCGAAAATGCGGAATACGTCGATGCCATTTACGGCAGCCTTGGCGACGAAGGCTTTGACCACGTCGTCGCTGTAGTGGCGGTAGCCCAGCAGGTTCTGGCCGCGCAGCAGCATCTGCAGGCGAGTGTTGGGCAACGCGGCGCGCAGTTTGCGCAGGCGCTCCCACGGGTCTTCCTTGAGGAAGCGCACACAGGCGTCGAAGGTCGCGCCGCCCCAGACTTCCAGGGACCAGTAGCCGACTTTGTCGAGCTTGTCGCAGATCGGCAGCATGTCGTCGGTACGCATGCGGGTCGCCAGCAACGATTGGTGGGCGTCGCGCAGGATGGTGTCGGTTACGAAGATTTTCTTGCTCATTCTTATATTCCTCACAGGCCTGCGTGGGCGGCGATGGCGGCGGCGATGGCCAGGGCCAGCTCTTCGGGTTTGCGCTTGATCGAGTAGTTGGTCAGCTCAGGGTGGCTTTCCACAAAGCTTGTATTAAATTGGCCGCTGCGGAATTCCGGATTGCGCAGGATTTCCTGGTAGTAGGCGGCGGTGGTCTTCACACCTTGCAGGCGCATGTCGTCCAGGGCTCGCAGGCCGCGGTCCATGGCTTCTTCCCAGGTCAACGCCCACACCACCAGTTTCAGGCACATGGAGTCGTAGAACGGCGGGATGGTGTAACCGGTGTAGATCGCCGTGTCGGTACGCACGCCAGGGCCGCCGGGGGCGTAGTAACGGGTGATCTTGCCAAAGCTGGGCAGGAAGTTGTTCTTCGGGTCTTCAGCGTTGATGCGAAACTGCAACGCGAAACCACGGTGCTGGATGTCTTCCTGTTTCACCGACAGCGGCAGGCCGGAGGCGATGCGAATCTGTTCGCGGACGATATCAATACCGGTGATTTCTTCGGTGATGGTGTGTTCCACCTGCACCCGGGTGTTCATCTCCATGAAGTACACCTCGCCCTCGGCGAGCAGGAACTCCACGGTGCCGGCGTTTTCGTAACCCACGGCCTTGGCCGCACGCACCGACAGGTCGCCGATGTAGGCGCGCTGTTCTGGGGTCAGCTGGGGGCTGGGGGCAATCTCGATAAGCTTCTGGTTGCGGCGCTGGATCGAGCAATCACGCTCGAACAGGTGCACCACGTTGCCAAAACTGTCACCGAGGATCTGCGCCTCGATGTGCTTGGGATTGACGATGCACTTTTCCAGGAACACTTCCGCCGAACCGAAGGCCTTGGTGGCTTCGGAGATCACGCGAGGGAAGGCTTGTTCAAGTTCTTCACGGCTGTTGCAGCGACGGATACCACGGCCACCGCCACCGGAAGTGGCCTTGAGCATCACCGGATAACCGATGCGGTCGCCTTCGGTCAGGGCTTCGTGGATATCCGCAACGTTGCCTTCGGTGCCCGGCGTGACCGGTACACCGGCCTTGATCATGCTGCGGCGCGCTTCAGTCTTGTCGCCCATGCGGCGAATCACTTCTGCCGACGGGCCAATGAATTTGATGCCGCGTTCGGCGCAAATGTCTGCCAGTTCGGCGTTTTCCGACAGGAAGCCGTAACCAGGGTGCAGCGCATCACAACCGGTTTCCACCGCCAGGTTCACCAGCTTGCGCGGGTTCAGATAGCCGGCCAGGGGCTCGGCACCAATGCTGTGGGCTTCGTCGGCACGCTTGACGTGCAACGCGTGGCGGTCGGCGTCGGAATAGACCGCGACCGAGCGAATGCCCATCTCGGCGCAGGCACGCACGATTCGTACGGCGATTTCACCACGGTTGGCGATCAGGATCTTTTTTATCACTTGGAAATTCCCTTGAGCCGATTGCTGCGTTCTTCGACCCGCTAGACCCGGGTCGGCGCGTGACCAAATGTTTCATGACAGTCGCGAGACACACACTAAGCCTGCAGAGGGATTAACAAAAATCAATAATTATTGGGTCGTGCATAAGTAAAGACTTATAGTTGGCCGGACGGCCTGGGGCGAAAGGATTGAAATAATGCGTAAATCATTGATGCGTATGACATTGCGTCAATTGCAGATCTTCAATGAAGTCTGCGATTTGCGCTCCTACAGCCGCGCAGCCGAGGAAATGTCCCTCACTCAACCGGCCGTGAGTCTGCAAATCCGCCAGCTGGAAGAGCTGATCGGCCAGCCGTTGTTCGATTATGTCGGCAAAAAGCTCTACATGACCGAGGCCGCCGAAGCCTTGCAACGCGCCAGTCGCGACATTTTCGGGCGCCTGGAAAACCTCGATATGCAGCTGTCGGATATGCAGGGTTCGCTGCAAGGCCAGCTCAAGCTGGCGATTGAGTCCAGCGCCAAGTACTTCGTGCCGCACCTGTTTGCCGCCTTCAAGCGCCAGCATCCGGAAGTGCAGTTGCACCTCACGGTAGTGAACCGCGCCCAGGTGATCCGAAGGCTCTCGGACAACCGCGATGACTTGGTGATCATGTCCATGGTGCCCCAGGACATGGGCCTGGAATTCCTGCCGTTCCTCAACAATCCGATCGTCGCCGTGGCGCCACACGATCACCCGCTAAGCCTGCAAGGGCCGCTGCGCCTGCAGGACCTGGAACCCTACACACTGTTGCTGCGCGAGCCAGGCTCCGGCACGCGACTGGCCTGCGAGGAGTATTTCAAGGAAAAACGCGTGCACTTCACCCAGACGGTGGAAGTGGCCTCGGCCGAGGCGCAGCGTGAATGTGTATGCGCGGGGTTGGGCGTGGCCCTGCTGACGCGTCACGCAGTCAACATGGAACTGGCCACCGGCGGGCTCAAGGAGCTGCCGGTGGAAGAATTGCCGCTGTACCGCAGTTGGTGCCTGGTGCAAGCCAAAGCCAAGCGCCTGTCACCGGTGGCCCATGCGTTCCTGGGCTTTATCCGCAGCGAGCGGGTGCAGATCAGCGCACTGGCTGAGCGTTTCGCTGGGCAGCCGCGGGTGCCTGCCAATGGAGTTCCGGGTAGTCACTGATGCTCTGGAGCAGTTGACGCTCCTCGCAACGGTCTTCGATTGCGCGACGGAACGCCATGCGGCGCTGGTCTTCCTGCTGACGACGGGTTTTGACGGAGCTGTTGCTGTCTTCGTAGGGCCGGGCCATTTGGAGTCTCCCAATGCGAGTACGGGGAGTTCAGGATGGCCCTGGGCGATGACGGTTTGGCGGCGCGGGGGTTACAGGACGATGAATCTTCTAAAGCTGACGCAGATCCACTGTGGGAGCTGGCTTGCCTGCTCCCACATTTGACCGTGCGTGACTTTGAATCAATCGTCGAGGGCTTTGACCGATTTAGGCGACAGGCGAAGACTGCGCAAGCTGCGCTTCACGCTCTTGAGGTGGTTGACCAGGCTCGGCCCGCGCGCCATGGCCACGCCCATCGCCAGCACGTCGATCACCACCAGATGGGCAATACGCGAGGTCAGCGGCGTATAGATTTCCGTGTCTTCATGCACATCAATCGCCAGGTTGACCGTGGACAGTTCCGCCAACGGCGTCTGGCTCGGGCACAGGGTGATCAGCGATGCACCGCTTTCACGCACCAGGTTGGCGGTGATCAGCAGGTCTTTGGAACGGCCCGACTGGGAAATGCAGATGGCAACGTCCGTAGGCTTCAAGGTCACCGCCGACATCGCCTGCATGTGCGGGTCGCTGTAGGCCGCTGCGGTGAGCAGCAAGCGGAAGAATTTGTGCTGGGCATCGGCAGCCACCGCGCCAGAAGCACCAAAGCCATAGAACTCGACACGCTGGGCCTGGGACATGGCGGTCACGGCCTTTTGCAACTCCACCGGGTCCAGCTTCTCCCGCACTTCCATCAAGGTGTGCAGGGTGGTGTCGAAGATTTTCAGGCTGTAGTCGGCGACGGAGTCGTCTTCATGGATCGCGAATTGGCCAAAGCTGGCACCCGCGGCCAGGCTTTGCGCCAGCTTGAGCTTCAAGTCCTGGAACCCGGAGCAACCGATGGCGCGGCAGAAACGCACGATGGTCGGCTCGCTGATGCCCACGCTGTGCGCCAGGTCGGCCATGGAACTGTGCATCACAGCCGCAGGGTCAAGCAGCACGTGATCGGCAACCTTGAGTTCCGATTTGCGTAACAGGTGGCGCGACTGGGCGATATGTTGCAACAGGTTCAAAGGGCAGGACTCTTGTTATGGGCAGGGCCAGGGATGTAGCAAGCTTGTAGTTATACTACAAGAATTGCCGTTTTGCCCGTCCGGCGCATCACTAAATCGCCCTGCCCCCCTTTGAATCTAAGGGCGGCCAAGTTGTAGCCACAGGGCGGCCCCAGGCATCACTAGGGAAAATCTGCATTTTTCCGTAACAAATCTGCCAGCCCTTTGGCCTCCATCGGCCGACTGATCAAATAGCCCTGCACCTCGTCACAACGTTCACCGCGCAGGAAATCCAGCTGCTGTTGATCTTCCACGCCTTCGGCCACCACTTTGAGCGCCAGCCCGTGGGCCATGGCGATGATGGCGCGGGTGATGGCCGCGTCTTCACGCCCCTGGCCCAGCCCACGGATGAAGGTCTGGTCGATCTTCACATAGTCCACGGGAATGCGTTTGAGATAGCTCAGGGACGAATAACCCGTGCCGAAATCGTCGATCGCCAGTTTCACGCCCAGGTCCCGCAGTTGCTGGAAGGTGGCGATGATGTGTTCGACACTGTCGAGCAATTGGCTTTCGGTCAGCTCCAGCTCCAGGTATTGCGGGTCCAGGCCGGTTTCTTCGAGCACCTGGCGCACCAGGCTGACCAACTTGCCTTGGCGCAGTTGATGCACCGACAAGTTCACCGACACCCGGATCGGCGCCAGCCCCTGGCGCTGCCATTCACAAGCCTGCCAGCAGGCTTCGCGCAGCACGAACTCGCCCAATGGCACAATCAGACCCGTCTCTTCGGCCAGGCCGATAAAGTCCCCCGGCGGCACCATGCCCCACTGCGGATGCTCCCAGCGGATCAACGCCTCGGCAGCATTCAGCTTGCCGGTGGCCAGGCAGAGTTTCGGCTGATAGAACACCGTGAGCTGGCCCTCCTCAATGGCTTTGCGCAAGTGGTTTTCCAGCTGCAAGCGCTCCAGGGTGCTGGCTTGCAGGCTGTCGGTGTAGAACTGGAAGTTATTACCGCCCAGGTGTTTGGCATGTTGCATGGCCATGTTGGATTGGCTGACCAGTGCGGAAATTTCCCGCGCATTGTCCGGCAACAGGCTGACACCCATCGAGGCACTCACTACCAGCTCATGCCCCTCCACCGTCACGGGCACCCGCAGTTTGGCCAGTAACCGCGTGGCCACTCGCGCAAGACTGGACAGGTTGCCGTAGGCGTCGAACAGCACAGCGAATTCGTCCCCGGACAGACGCGCGATGGTGTCAGCCTCAGGTAAAGCGTTGATCAGGCGGCGCGCCATTTTCTGCAGCAGTTGGTCGGCAACTTCATGGCCGAGGCTGTCATTGAGCAATTTGAAGCGGTCGAGGTTGATGTGCAGCAACGCCAGGTTGCGCCCGCCCTGGCGTACGCGCTGGTGAGCCTCGCGCAGCCGTTCGCGGAACAGCGAGCGGTTGGCCAGGCCGGTCAATTCGTCGTAATGGGTCAGGTAGCGCATGCGCTCTTCGGACTCGCGCCGCGCCGAGAGATCGGCGAAGAAGCCCACAATGTGGCTGACTTTTCCTCGGACATCGCGCACCACATTCAATTGCAGCCACTGCGGATACAGCTCGCCGTTCTTGCGCGTCTCCACCAGTTCACCCTGCCAGGTACCGTGGCTGAGCAACGCCTGGCGGATCACTGGGAAGTGGCGGCGGGCATCGCGGCTGCTGGGCAGTTCGACCACATTGCGACCGATCATGTCGTCGGTTTCAAAACCCGTGACACGGCTGAACGCCTGGTTCACGGCGATCAGCTTGTAGTCCGGGTCAAGGATCACGATGCCTTCGCTGGCGGCCTCGAATACTGTCGACGCCAAACGCTGCTGCTCTTCCAGGGCCTTGCCCGCAGTGATATCGCGGCGCGTACCCAGCATGCGCGTCACCCGCCCACTGGGCGCACGCTCCACGGCGCGGCCACGGTCTTCGATCCACACCCAGTGCCCATCGCCGTGGCGCACGCGGTATTCCACCTGGTAGTCCTCGCTGCGGCCCTTGAGGTGTTCCACCAAGGCACGCTTGAGCAGCGGCAGGTCATCAGGGTGCAAGCGCGGCTTGAGGTGGCTGAGCATGGCCGTGACGTATTCCGGCTCCAGGCCGAACAACTCCTTGAGTTGGGTGTGATGGACTTCGTCGGTTTGCAGGTTCCAGTCCCACAGGCCCAACTCACTGGCTTGCAGCGCCATGGCCAGGCGCGCTTCGCTTTTATTCAGGGCCAGATGGGTGGCGTCCAGCTCCTGACTGCGTTGCGCCACGCGGTCCTGCAGGCCGACCTGGGCTTCGCGCAGTTCGTGCTCGACCTGACGACGTTGTTCAACTTCGCGCACCAGCTCCTGATTGAGTTGCTCGCTGCGCTGTTGTGCCTGTTGCAGATGTTCGATCAGTGCCTGATTCTGAAAACGCCGCAGCAGCCCGCGCTGGATCAGGCGATTGACCTGCCACGCCACCAGGCTCAAGGATGCCAGCAGGATCAGGCCCAGCACACCCCAACCGCGTTGCTGCGGGTCGCCGGTCCAGAACAGGTAAAGGATCGCCGGCACCAGACACGGCAAGGCGAACGACAAGAACGCCGGCAGGCTCACGGCATAGGCCACACTGGCGGACAGCGTCGCCGCGCCGATCAGGCCGAACACCCAGGCCTGTTGCATGAAGCTATCGACCGGCACCAGCGCGATGGCGGCCGTGGCCAAGGTCAGACCGCTGACGGCCGAACCCAGCATGAACATACGCCGCCACACCGGCTGAGCCTGGCGGCTGGGCATGGCCGAGTCGAACGCCGCCACTTGGATCACACGCATCGCCACCAGGGCCAGCAGCCAGACCAGCCAGATACTGTCCAGCAGGTATTGCTTGGGGTTCCACAACAGCCAGGCGCAGACCAGGCCATTCACCAGCATCAACAGGGTCGGCAACAGCGAACCCTGATACAGCAGGCGCGTGCGCTCGACCGCCATCTCCGTGGCGTAGTGTTTGCGAAGAACCTGCGCGGGCGCCGCTGAGGGGCCGAGCAGATCAGTGCTGAAGGTCATAGGCAGTGTTCTTATAATGGTGAGCCCGAAACGTCGACGGAGCATACACAAGCAAGCGCCTGGGCCAAACTGCTCTACGTCATAAAATCTGCACGGTCGTGCGGCGCAAACTTCGGTGCCAGAGGGCTCGAGCGAGACGCCCCGCGGGCTGCGGCCATTGACCGACCGGTCATCACCCGGGTGGTTTTCGGTCGACCACCCGGCATTGGTATTTGCCCCACTTCCCCGGGGGCCATAGAATGCGCCGATGCGCGATGATCTCTCCCTTTTGCTGAACTCCCTCAACGATGCCCAACGCCAGGCCGTAGCGGCCCCTGTTGGCCGTCAGTTGGTCCTGGCCGGTGCTGGCTCCGGTAAAACCCGAGTGCTGGTGCACCGTATCGCCTGGTTGATCCAGGTCGAAAACGCGTCCCCGCATTCCATCCTGTCGGTGACCTTCACCAACAAGGCCGCTGCCGAGATGCGTCATCGCATCGAGCAGTTGATGGGCATCAGCCCGGCCGGTATGTGGGTGGGCACCTTCCACGGCCTGGCACACCGCCTGTTGCGGGCACACTGGCAGGAGGCGGGCCTGGCCCAGACCTTCCAGATCCTCGACAGCGATGACCAGCAACGCCTGGTCAAGCGGGTCATCCGCGAGCTGGGCCTCGACGAGCAGCGTTGGCCGGCGCGTCAGGCGCAATGGTTCATCAACGGCCAGAAAGACGAAGGCCTGCGCCCACAGCATATCCAGGCCAGCGGTGATTTGTTCCTGGCCACCATGCGCAGCATTTATGAAGCCTACGAGGCCGCCTGCGTACGCGCCGGGGTTATCGATTTCTCCGAGCTGCTGCTGCGCGCCCTCGACCTGTGGCGTGACAACCCAGGCCTGCTGGCCCATTACCAGAAGCGCTTCCGCCACATCCTGGTGGACGAGTTCCAGGACACCAACGCCGTGCAGTACGCCTGGTTGCGCCTGCTGGCCAAGGGTGGCGACAGCCTGATGGTGGTGGGCGACGACGACCAGTCGATCTACGGCTGGCGTGGCGCGAAAATCGAGAACATCTACCAGTATTCCGAAGACTTCCCAGACGCGGTGACCATCCGCCTGGAGCAGAACTACCGCTCCACCGCCGGCATCCTCAAGGCCGCCAACGCCTTGATCGCCAACAACACCGGGCGCCTGGGCAAAGAGCTGTGGACCGACGGCGGCGAAGGCGAGGCCATCAACCTGTACGCCGCGTTCAACGAGCACGATGAAGCGCGCTACGTGGTGGAAACCATCGAAAGCGCGCTGAAGACCGGCCTGGCGCGCAGCGACATCGCGATCCTTTACCGTTCCAACGCCCAATCGCGGGTCTTGGAAGAAGCCTTGCTGCGCGAGCGCATCCCGTACCGCATCTATGGCGGCCAGCGCTTCTTTGAGCGCGCCGAAATCAAGAACGCCATGGCCTACCTGCGCTTGCTGGAAGGTCGCGGCAACGATGCGGCGCTGGAGCGGGTGATCAATATCCCGGCGCGCGGCATCGGCGAAAAAACCGTCGAAGCCATCCGCGATCACGCACGCCATGCCGATGTGTCGATGTGGGAAGCCATGCGCTTGCTCATCGTCAATAAAGGCCTGACTGGCCGCGCAGCCGGTGCGTTGGGGGTGTTTGTCGAGCTGATCGAGAACCTGGCGGCCAAGTGCGCGCAAATGCCCCTGCATTTGATGACCCAGACGGTAATCGAACAGTCCGGGCTGATCGCCTATCACGAAGCGGAAAAAGGCGAGAAAGGCCAGGCCCGGGTAGAAAACCTTGAGGAACTGGTGAGCGCCGCCCGTGCCTTCGAAAACACCGAGGAAGACGAAGAGCTGACGCCGCTGGCTGCGTTCCTCGGCCACGCGTCGCTGGAAGCCGGTGATACCCAGGCCGATGAGCATGAAGACAGCATCCAGCTGATGACCTTGCACAGCGCCAAGGGCCTGGAATTTCCGTATGTGTTCCTGGTGGGCATGGAAGAAGGCCTGTTCCCGCACAAGATGAGCCTGGAAGAACCCGGCCGCCTTGAGGAAGAACGCCGCCTGGCATACGTGGGCATCACCCGCGCCATGCAGAACCTGGTGATGACCTACGCCGAGACCCGACGCCTGTATGGCAGCGAGACCTACAACAAGGTGTCACGCTTCGTACGTGAAGTGCCGAAGGGTCTAATCCAGGAAGTGCGCCTGTCCAACAGCGTCAGCCGCCCATTCGGCGGAGGCCAGCAGCAGAACTCCAGCAGCCTGTTTGCCGGCTCCGAAATCCCGGAAACCCAGTTCAGCCTTGGCCAGCAGGTCAGGCATTCAGTGTTCGGTGAAGGCGTGATCCTCAACTTCGAAGGCGCGGGTGCCCAGGCACGGGTGCAGGTGAACTTCGCCGAAGGCAGCAAGTGGCTGATGATGGGTTACGCGAAACTCGAAGCCCTCTGAGGTCTTCCCCGCTGTCAGAGCTGAAACATTTGCCTACATGAAGGTTATTGGCCCGCCCTTGTATTTAACGAGCGCGGGCCAATATCTGTAATAAGTCCTACAGACCATTCTGAATCGGTCCTACGCAAAAGCCCGAAACATTATGTCGCTAGCCAGTGTCACTACACCTGTGCAACATGGCGCGCGTGCAATCCACAAATGGGAATTCCCTTTATGAAACGTTTTCTTAGCATCGCCATGGCGTTGTGCATCGGCCTGACGATGAGCCTCGACGCCAACGCCAAACGCTTCGGTGGCGGCAAAAGTTCCGGTGCGGCACCGACTCACCAGACCAGCCAAATGGCTCCATCCGCCGGCGCCACGGGCGGTGCAGCCGCGACCGCAGGCGCAGCCGGTGCTGCAGGCGCCGCGGCCAAGGCCGGCGGTGCTTCGCGCTGGTTGGGCCCTCTGGCCGGTATCGCCGCCGGTGGCCTGCTCGCGTCCATGTTCATGGGCGGCGGCTTCCAGGGCATGCAGATCTTCGACATCCTGATCCTGGCGGTCATCGCCTTTGTGATCTTCCGCTTTATCGCCGCCCGTCGCCGCAAGCAGCAGGAGCACCTGGCTCCAGCCGGCGCGCCGATGCAGCGTGAAGTGTTCGAGCAAAAACCAGCCATGGGCTCGATCTTCGGTGGTTCTGCAGCCCCTGCTGCAGCCCGTCCGGTGATCAACGCGCCGGCCTGGTTCAACGAAGAGCGTTTCGTCGAAGCGGCCCGTAGCCACTTCCAGTCCCTGCAGCAACACTGGGACGCCAACGAAATGGACAAGATCTCCGAGTTCGTGACCCCACAGCTGCTGGAGTTCCTCAAGCGCGAACGCGCCGACCTGGGCGACGGCTTCCAGTCGACCTACATCGACGACCTGCGCGTCCAGCTGGAAGGTGTGGATGATCGCGCCGACAAGACCATCGCCACCCTGACCTTCAGCGGTGTGTCGAAGACCTCGCGTTTCGATCAGGGCGAAGTGTTCAGCGAAAGCTGGAACATGGAACGTGCCCAGGGCGACAACCAGCCTTGGCTGGTGGCCGGTATTCGCCAGAACGGCTGATCCCTGCACGCTTAGCACGCAGATACAAAAAACCCCGGACCTGTCCGGGGTTTTCTATTTCACGGTTGCACTTATAGCGAGCTACTGTATAAAACGCCCCTATAAACCGCGCCATCTAGCAAGAGGATCCCGGCCGTGGAAGAAATCATCGAACAATTGCGTGAAGCCAACGAACCGGTCCCGGTTCCTTTGGAGCTGCCTGACGAAGACCTGCTGGTGGAAATCGAGGAACAACTGTTCATCGACATCCCGTTTGTCTTCCGAGAGTTTCTGCTGACCGTCAGCGACGTGGTGTACGGCAGCCTGGAGCCGGTGACCGTCACCGACCCGCAATCCCACACCTACCTGCCAGACGTTGCCGCCAACGCCTGGGACGCCGGTGTTGATCGTAGCCTGATCCCGATCTGCCAGGACGGCGACGACTACTACTGCGTCGAAGAAGACGGCACTGTAGTGCTGTGGTCCGGCGAAGAAGAAATCGTCACCGAGGAAACCTGGGAATCGGTGTGGCACTGGGCGCGGGACGTCTGGCTGGAAAGCTGACCCCACCCCCAGGCGCTTAGTGCTCCGGCGTATCCTTGTGATTATCCAGCGTCTCCAACAAGGCGACCTGCATCCGCGTATGCACGCGGATGAACCACCGCCAGAGCACGGCCGCCACTGCCGCCGTGACCACGGCGATCAGCACCAGCAACTTGTTGGTCGGCAGAATACTGGCCGACAAGGCTGCCAATAGCAGGAAGATCACCAGCAGCGAGAGGATCGGGATCAGCTCCGCGATCACCCTCCGCACGCGCTGGGTATGCCGCCCGGCCATTTCCGGCTTCACACTCATCTCCGCCAGCAGCATCGACAGCGCCTTGAGCTTACGGTACGCCGCAATCAGGAAGGGCAGCGACAGCAACAACGCCCCACCCCAGATCAGCGCCTTCTGCCAGCTGGGATCACTGATCCAGCCTTCCAGATACCCTCCGATTCGCACAGCAAAAAAGCTGCCGGCAAAGAAGATCGCCACCACCAGCGCCAGGTTCACCCCTACTTGCAGGATGATTTTGCGGATCATCGACGCCAGCATCGCGCCCTCGCCCTGAGGCTGAATGCTGCGCAGCCATTCGCCATACATGCCGAACACCCGGCTCAAACGCTTGGGCATTACCGACGCGATCTTCAATGACAGCGGGTCGGCGCCACGGATCAGGTACGGCGTGAGCAGTGTGGTAATCGCCGAAACCGCCACCGCTACGGGATAGAGGAAATCACTGGTCACCTGCAACGTCATCCCCAACGCCGCGATGATGAAGGAAAACTCACCAATTTGTGACAGCCCCATGCCCACGCGCAGTGAGGTACGGCCATCATTGCCGGCGATAAACGCACCCAGGCCGCAGGACAACATCTTGCCCAGCACCACCGCCACGGTAATCACTGCAATCGGCCAGGCATATTGCAGCAGGATCTGTGGGTCGATCATCAAGCCAATTGCCACAAAGAAGATGGCGCTGAACATGTCGCGAACCGGTTCGATCAGACGTTCGATCTTAATCAACTGGCGGGATTCGGCCATGATCGCGCCGATCAGGAACGCGCCCAGCACCATGCTGTATTCCAGCTTTACCACCAGCAGGCAGAAGCCGAAACACAGGCCCAGCACGGTGATCAGCAGCATCTCGTTGCTTTCGAACTTGGCCACGTAGGCCAGCAAACGCGGCACCAGCAAAATGCCGATAACCAGCGCGACAATCATGAACAGCGAGAGCTTGCCGACCGTTGAGAACACCTCGCCGGAGCTGACCGTGCCGCTGACGGCAATGCTCGACAGCAAGGCGATGATGCCGATGCCGAGGATGTCTTCCACGATCAACACGCCAAAGATCAGCTGGGCGAAGCGCTGGTTCTTCATCTTCAGGTCATTGAGCGCCTTGACGATGATGGTGGTCGAGGAGATCGCCAGGATCGCGCCGAGGAACAGCGAGTCCATCGTGCTCCAGTCAAACCAGCGGCCGATCTCGTAGCCGATCCAGATCATCAGGATGATTTCCAGGAAGGCCGCGATAAACGCCGTGGCACCGACCTTGAACAGTTTGCGCAGGCTGAACTCCAGGCCCAGGCAGAACATCAGGAAGATCACACCCAGCTCGGCCAGGGTCTTGATAGTGTCTTCGTCGTGGATCAGGCCGAACGGAGGGGTGTGGGGGCCGATGATGAACCCGGCGACGATGTAGCCCAGCACCACCGGCTGCTTGAGGCGGTGAAACAGGATGGTGACAACCCCTGCCACCAACATGATCACGGCCAAGTCCTGGATAAAGCTGATGGCGTGCATGGCGAGGGGCTCCTTGAGGGTACAGACACTTTTCCCACTTCCGTCCACGCCGTTGAACTGTCGCAAAGTGCGGAAGGAAAAGTTTGCCTTGATCGTAAGAAATGCCCTGAGACGGGCTTTTGAAGGTTAACACCGCGACTTCCGGCAGAAAGCCGGTGCAATATATGGAAACAGATCGGTGCATGCGTGACGGCAAGCCGCCCACTGGCGTCCCGTTATGGATGGCGCTGCAAAGATTCCAGCACCCGCAGAGGTGCCCTCCCCCAAACCAATGCCTACAACCCGTGAGTGTGCTATGGAACCCGGAAACGCCCAGCTGTCGATGACGGTATTGATGACCCCTGATATGGCCAACTTCTCAGGTAATGTCCACGGCGGCACCCTGCTCAAGTACCTCGACGAAGTGGCCTATGCCTGCGCAAGCCGCTATGCCGGGCGCTATGTCGTGACGCTGTCGGTGGACCAGGTGATTTTCCGCGAGCCGATTCATGTCGGCGAGCTGGTGACGTTCCTCGCGTCGGTTAACTACACCGGTAACACCTCGATGGAGGTGGGCATCAAGGTGGTGACCGAGAACATCCGCGAACGCTCGGTGCGCCATACCAACAGCTGCTTCTTCACCATGGTGGCCGTAGACGACCAGCGTAAACCAGCCCCCGTGCCGCCGCTGCAACCGCACAACAGCGAAGACAAGCGCCGGTTCGTCCAGGCCCAGCAGCGCCGTCAGATCCGTCAGGAGCTGGAAAAGCGCTATCAGGAAATCAAAGGCTGACAGCGGCGAACACGATTCAAATGTGGGAGCGGGCTTGCTCGCGAATGCGGTGTGTCAGTAAATGCATCTTTGACTGATCCACCGCATTCGCGAGCAAGCCCGCTCCCACACTGGGTTCTGGGTATTTATAGACCGATCGGCGTGGCTTCAAAGCGCACACGCGGATGGGCGATGCGATCCTGGGCACGTACCAGTTCCAGTTCCCAACTGGCACAGGCTTGGGTTTCCAGCAGCACTTCGTGCACCGCAGCGGCGGTGAATTCAAAGGCGGCCAGCAGGCTGTCGCCCAACAGTACCCGCGCCAGGAACAACCCCGAGGTCAGGTCGCCCACGCCCACTGGCTGACGCGGAAACGCCAGCAGCGGCCGGCGCAGGTGCCAACTGCCTTCGGCGGTCACCAGCAGCATCTCGAAACCGTCCGGCAGCTTGCCGGGGTAATCCAAGTGCTTAACCAACACGGCCTTTGGCCCGCGCGCCAGCAACGCCTTGGCCATGGCCAGGCAATCGAATAGCGACTGCGGCTTGCGCCCGGCAAAGCTGTCCAGCTCCAGCTGGTTAGGGCACAGGAAGTCGGCCATGGCTGCGGCTTCGTCCAGTAGGAAATCGCTGACTTCCTGGGGCACGATGCAGCCTTTTTCCGGGTGGCCCATCACCGGATCGCAGAGGTACAGCGCCTTGGGGTTGATGGCCTTGATACGCGCCACACCGCTGAGAATCGCCCGGCCCTGGTCCGCACTGCCCAGGTAGCCGGACAGCACAGCGTCGCAGTTGCCCAGTTCGCCAATCGCGGCGATACCTTCCACCAGCGCCGGAATCTGCTGCGGCGCCAACACTTCGCCCGCCCATTGGCCATACTGGGTATGGTTGGAGAACTGCACCGTGTTCAACGGCCAGACGTTCACCCCGACTCGCTGCATGGGGAATACGGCGGCGCTGTTTCCGGCGTGGCCAAAGACCACATGAGACTGGATCGCAAGCAGATGAGGTGTGCGTTTCATGCGCGGGATTTCCGTAAAGCCATTGAAATTCTGGCCGCGCAGTATGCGACTAAACGCAGCCTGTACGACAGACCGGCGACACAGTTAAGCTGCTCTCACTTTGTTGGAGTCTTTCGCATGCTGACCCTGGGAAACATCTTCGTGTTGATGCTGCTGGCGACCGGTGCCGCCTGGGTGTGGCACAACCACGGCCTGCGCGAGCGGGCGCTGGAGCGGGTCAAGCAGCATTGCGCCAAGCTCGACATCGAACTGCTGGACGGCGCCGTAGCGCTCAAGCGCATAGGGCTTGTGAGGGATGCCAACGGGCGGCGGCGCCTGGCGCGCATCTACAACTTTGAATTCACCGTGACCGGCGAAACCCGCCATCCGGGAACCATCACCCAATTTGGCGCCCACAGTGCGCAGATCGAACTGGCGCCCTACCCGTTCGAGATCAAGACGCCGTTGCCCAGCGCCGAAGTGATCGAGCTAAGCCAGTGGCGTCAGGACCACGGCACCAAGAACCGTCAGTGACGGCAGGCGTTTAACGCGACCTGCAAGGCGGCCACGTCCTGTGGCTCGCTGAAAATCAACTCGATACGTGAATCGCGGCGCCACTCGCTGGCCTGCCAAGTGAGCTCGCTGTTATCCACCGCGTTGGTCGAAACCCAGCCTTCGGCGCTGTGGATAACCAATTTGGCGCGGCGCCATTCAAGGCTTGTCAGCCACTGGTGAAGACGGCGGGTGTCGAATTGCTGGCTTGGGTGCCAGCGCCAGCCGACACTCCAACCGCCTTCCTGGGCCTGGCTCAGGCAGATCGGTTGCGTGGGATCGCCCCAGATAGCCGGCATTTGGGCAAGGCCTTCGGGCACTTCAACCTTATCCACAGCGGCTGAGGCCTGCGCGTTCAGGCCTGGTAACTGGTCCAAGGGTAATTGCGCTTGGCGGGTCCAGTAGAGCGGGCATTCGGGCAACTGCCGTTCGATCGCACGGCGCTGTCCCGCGTCCAACCCTTCATCCTTGTTCAATACCAGCAACCCAGCACTCGCCAGCGCCGCCTGCTGTGAGGGTGGCAACGGTTTACCCGCTGCCAGCGCCTGGGCATCCAACACCACCACACAGGGCTGGACTGACAACACGTCCTGCCATGGCGCCTGTCGCAGCTGCTTGAGCAACTGCGCCGGATGGCCCAGACCTGACGGTTCGATCAGCAGCCGGTCGGGCTTGGCCTTACGCAACAGACGACCCAGTCCTACCTGAAAAGGCGCACCATTCACGCAACACAGGCAGCCTCCGGCAACTTCGCCCAGGGCAATGCCGTCGTCATCCTGGGTGAGCAAGGCGGCGTCCAGGCCGATCTGCCCGAACTCGTTGATCAACACGGCCCAGCGCTCGTTGGCCGGACGCTGGGCGAGCAGATGCTTGATGAGGCTGGTCTTGCCGGCGCCCAAGGGCCCGGCAATCACGTGGGTGGGAATGTTCTGCAGCATGAGGGGCATCGTTCGGACCGTGTAGAGCGTTTGATCCTACGCGGTTATGCGAGCCAATCCAGTGTCAGGATCAAGCGACGTTCGTCAGCCTTGAGTGCGGGCGAACGGTGAATCAGTCCATAACCTTCATTGCCATGCCATTTGGTGCCCTTCAACAGAGCGACTTCGCCGCAATGGATCTGCTCGATACACCCGGTAGGCTCGGCATCCGGCTGGCTCAGCTGGCGGCGATCCATCACGCCTTCGCGCAACCACTGGCTGCCGACTCCGGCATAGGTGGTGATCAGCCGCACCGGCACATGATCGACGTGAAAACGTGGGCACATCGCCTTGTCCAGCAACCTCAATCGCACGCCGATACGTTTGGCACCCAGCAGGCAGGCAAACGCGCTGACCAGCCACGACACATCGGCGATAAAGCCTTCGTAGCCCTCAAGGTCACGGCAACTGGACGCCAAACCCTGCAGGTTGGGCAGGGCGTCTTCATTGTTGAGCTCGATCACCAGGGAATCGGCCAATGGCTCATTGAGCGCCACCAGCAAGGCGCCGAACTCGGCGATGTGCAACGGCAACTGCCGCTCCCACACGGCCAGGTTGACGCCATCTTCCAGAATGTCGGACAGCGCCAGCGGGGTGTCACCGCGTGTCTGGCGAATCACGGGACGCAGGGAAATAGCCGGGGCCAGCATCAGGCGACGGCCTCCTCATACCAAGGGCCAAAGGGATCGACCAGCAGGCGCCAACCTTCGACGCCCAGGGCCATTTCTTCATCGGTGAGCAGGCATGCGTCCAGCTCGGCACGCAGTTGGGTGAAGTCGAGGTTTTGCCCGATAAACACCAGTTCCTGGCGGCAATCACCTGTGCTCAGTTGCCAGTTGCCCATGATCGCCGCGATGCTTTCTTCGTCCTGAGGCCACTGACTTTTAGGCACAAAGCGCCACCAGCGTCCGGCAAAACCATGGCGCATCAAACCGCCGGCCTGGGACCAGCTGCCCGCCTCCTTATGCTTGCTGGCCAACCAGAAAAAACCTTTGGAGCGCAGCAGTTTGCCGTTGACCCACGGACGGTCGATGAAGTCGAAGAAACGCTGGGGATGGAACGGCCGGCGCGCACGGTAGGCTGTGGAAGCGATGCCGTATTCCTCGGTTTCCGGCACATGCTCACCGCGCAGTTCCTGCAACCAGCCCGGGGCCTGAGCGGCGCGTTCAAAGTCGAAACGGCCGGTGTTGAGGATTTTGTTCAGCGGCACTTCGCCCATGACCATCGGAATGATTTCCGCTTGGGCGTTGAGGCGTTCAAGGATCGCCATCAACTCTTCGCGTTCGCGGCTGCTGATCAGGTCGATCTTGCTGATGAGGATCACGTCGGCGAATTCGATCTGCTCAATCAGCAGGTCAGTGATGGAGCGCTCGTCATCTTCACCGAGGGTTTCACCGCGCGAGGCCAGGCTCTCGGCAGCCTGATAGTCGAGTAGGAAATTCATGCCGTCGACCACGGTGACCATGGTATCCAGGCGCGCGATATCGGCCAGACTTTGCTCATTTTCGTCGCGAAAGGTGAAGGTTTCGGCCACGGGCAAGGGTTCTGAAATACCGGTGGACTCGATCAGCAAGTAATCGAAGCGACCTTCCTTGGCGAGTTTTCCGACTTCTTCCAGCAAGTCTTCCCGCAAGGTGCAGCAGATGCAGCCGTTGCTCATCTCCACCAGTTTTTCTTCGGCGCGGTTGAGCGTGACGTCGCGTTGGACTTCACTGCCGTCGATGTTGATTTCGCTCATGTCATTGACGATCACCGCCACTCGCAGGTTTTCGCGGTTGCGCAGGACGTAATTGAGCAGCGTGCTTTTACCGGCACCGAGAAAACCGGACAACACGGTAACGGGGAGACGATTGGGCATCAGGTATTCCTCATCAGGGTTGGCCGGTCAACTCGCCCGTCTATGGCGTTCGCGCAGCTCTTCACGTTCTTTGGCTTCGATACACAGGGTGGCGGTAGGACGCAGCAACAAGCGCTGTAGGCCGATGGGCTCGCCGGTTTCGCGGCACCAGCCGTATTCGCCGCGGGCCAGCAATTCCAGGGCGTCGTCGATCTTGTCCAGCAGCTTCTTTTCCCGTTCCAGCAGGCGCAGTTGCCATTGCCGCTGTTCTTCGGCGCTGCCGACATCGGCTGGATCACTGTTGGTTTCCTGCTCGCGCAGTACCAGGAACTCAGCGTCGATGCGTGCTTGCAATTCAGTGCGTTGGCTCAGCAGCAACTCACGGAAGAAACCTTGCTGGGCTTCATTCATGTAGTCGGCGCAAGACTGGGCCAGGAGGTCTTGTTCGGTCATGGGAGCGGTTCACGGGTCAGGCTGTTTTTCAATGTTATAGTATAACAATGCAAATAAGCCAATCCCCTCTTGCTCGCCACGACGAAGGGCGCAATGCTTCAACACTCTCCAGCCTTGAGAAACCCGATGAGATACTTGGTGTGCGCCCTGTTATTGATTGCCGCAGGACCTGCCTGCGCCCAGGCGCCTAGCCTGTTGGCCCACTGCACGCGCAGCGCCAACCTGCTCGCGTGTGTCGACCCCTTGGGCAATGCCTACAGTGTGGCGACGGTCGGCAGCACCACGTATTTGCGCGGCTACGAGGTGATCGGCAAACGCTATTGGGCACAGACCAACAGCCGCTACGGGCAGCTGACGTTCTTTACCGGGTTGGCATCGGATGGGGAAGCGTGGGTCGGCTATACACGGCGTGTGGGCTGGACCACCCTCAACCGGTTTTCCAGTTCGGGTGGCGCCAGCGCCAAATTCACCTGCAGCCGTATGACCGGCTGTTAGACCTGACCGTTCTTCTGTTCCTGTACCCACGCCATGTAGCTGTTCATGGGTGGGTTCTTCTGGAAGTATTTTTTCAGACCTTCGAACAGGCCATCGGCAACCGCCTGTTGATGACGCGCGGTGACCAGCCGCGCACTGTCCCGCGCGTTGGAAATAAACCCGGTTTCCACCAGGATCGACGGCACGTCAGGTGACTTGAGCACCGCGAAACCCGCCTGCTCCACACGCCTCTGATGCAGGCTGGTGATGCCTTCCAGGCTGCCCAGGATCGAGTTGCCCAGTTGCAGGCTGGAAGCGATAGTGGCGTTCATCGACATATCCAGGATCACCCCGGCGAGCATCGGGTCCTTGTCCTTCAGATTGAGCAGGCGGGTGGCACCGAGCAGATCGGCACCGTTTTCCCGTTGTGCCATGAAGCGCGCCGTGGCTGATGTCGCGCCCCCTTCCGACAAGGCATACACCGAAGCGCCCGACGCAGTGACCCGCGGCGCCGCATCCGCATGCACCGAGATAAACATATCGGCATTGTGCTTGTGGGCGATTTCCACGCGTTTGCGCAGCGGTACGAAGAAGTCGTCGTTGCGCACCAATTTCACGTCGAAGCCTTTCTCGCGTTTCAACCGTTTAGCCAGCAACTGAGCGATGGACAGCACCACATCTTTCTCGCGCTGCCCCTTGGAGCCGACCGCGCCCGGGTCCTTGCCGCCGTGGCCGGGGTCAACCACCACAATGATGTCGCGCTTGGGGTGGGCCTTGTCCACCAGTGGCTTGGGCTCGGCCGCAATTTGGCGCGGCGCCTGGGTGGCGCTGGTCAGGTCCAGTACCAGGCGATGCCCCTGGCCATCCTGGGGCGGCAACAGAAAGCTGTTGAGCTGCATCGGCGCTGCGAGGTCCAGCACGATGCGCGTGTCGCCTTTGCCGAAATGCCCGGAGCGAATCGAGGTGATCCCGCTGTTCTTCAGTGCCAACTGAGAGAAGTCACCACTGAGCCCGGCGCCGCTGAGGTCGATGATCAAGCGTTCCGGCGCGCTCAGGGTGAAGGTCTTGTATTGCACCGGTCCGCTGAGATCGAACACCAGCCGCAACTTTTCGTCCGAACGCCACAGGCGTGCATTGCTGATCTGCGTGGCGTGGGCGGCGAACGGTAACGTGAACAGAGGGCTGGCCAGAAGCAGGTTTAGGAGCTGACGTCTGTGCATGAAAAATACCGCAAATAAAGGAGCGTCCGTACTCGACATGACTGAAAAAAGGCTGGAGCAGAAAAACCATCGTCGACACAATCGTTATACTATAACATGTCTTTTTATTTCCAATGATGGACCTGCTCATGAATGCGCTGACTCTGCCGGATATCGCCGCGCAGGCTTCACGCCAAGCCTTGCCACTCGACTGGGTAGGCATGTGTGGCATCGCCCTGCCCATTCTCATCGACGGACAACGCCTGACTGCCACCGCGGATGCCGGCGTGAGTCTGGACGATGGCGCCGCCCGTGGCATTCATATGTCACGCCTGTACCTGGCATTGGAGATGCTCGACCAACAGCCTCTTACGCCTGCACTTCTGCGTAATGTACTGCAGCGTTTTCTCGACAGTCATGAAGGTTTATCTAACAACGCCTACCTGCGTATCCACACCGATTTGCTGCTGAAACGCCCAGCGCTGGTGAGCCCCCTGGCCGGCTGGAAAGGCTACCCGGTGAGCATCGAGGCGCGTCTGGAAAACCAGATGTTCCACGTGGAACTAAAAATTGACGTTACTTATTCCTCAACCTGTCCTTGCTCCGCTGCCCTCGCCAGGCAGTTGATTCAGCAGCAATTTCTTGAAGACTTCGCCAACACGCCTTTACAGCATGAAGACGTATTGAGCTGGCTTGGCTCCGCCAACGGCATCGTCGCCACACCCCACAGCCAGCGCAGCAGCGCGCAACTACTGATTGCATTGGACAGCGAACACCCCAGCCTGCCCATCACCGAGCTGATCGATAACGTCGAAGCTGCCCTCGGCACCGCCGTACAAACCGCCGTAAAACGGGCGGACGAACAAGCCTTCGCACTGGCCAATGGGCAGAACCTGATGTTCTGCGAAGACGCCGCCCGCCGCCTGAACCTCGCCTTGAAACGCTCGGATGCCGTCAAAGCCTTCCACCTGAAAGTGATCCACGCCGAAAGCCTGCACGCGCACGATGCCGTGGCTGAAAGCCGCTGGACGAGACACCCTGCATGATCACCTGTACCGCTTTACGCTGGGGCGCACCCGGCCAACCGCTGACGCCCGCCATCGACCTCACGCTGGAAAAAGGCAGCCTCACCGGCATCATCGGCGCCAACGGCACCGGCAAGAGCAGCCTGCTCAAAGTTATCGCCGGCCTGCAAAAACCGCTGGCGGGCAAAGTGACGGTGGACGTTCCACGCCGTGGCGGCCTGTCGTTCCTGCCCCAGCAGCAACACTTGGACCGACAGTTCCCCATTAGCCTGCAAGAGCTGGTCGCCGCCGGTTTCTGGGGCACGCAACAACGGTCACCGCAACAACGCAGCCAGCGCCTGGAAGCGGTACTCGAAGAGTGGTGCCTGAGCGGCCTGGAAAACCGTCCGTTGATGGCCTTGTCCGGAGGTGAATTGCAGCGCGCTCTGCTCGCCCGCATGAGCTTGGCGGAGGCTCCGGTTCTGCTGCTCGATGAGCCCCACGCCGCCCTCGATGAAGAAGGCCAGTCGCTGTGCTGGAAACACATCCACGCCTGGCACGACGCCGGTCGCACGCTGATCGTGGTCTGTCATGATCTCGCCGCAGTACGCCACCACACCCCGCACGTGGTGCAGATCAAAAGCACCGGCTGCGTATTCGGCCCAAGCAAAGAGCTGATCCGTCCGCAGCCACAGATGCAGGTGGCCTGATGCACTTCGCCGCCCACCTGTGGATGCCCTTCGTCGACTTCGTCTTCATGCGCCGCGCCCTCATCGGTGGACTGGTGCTCGCCTGCAGCACCGCGCCACTGGGGGTATTCCTGATCCTGCGGCGCATGAGCCTGATCGGTGACGCCGTCGCCCACGGCATTCTGCCCGGCGCCGCCCTCGGCTTCTGGTTCGCCGGCCTCAGCCTGCCCGCCCTGACCATCGGCGGCCTCGGCGCGGGCCTAAGCATGGCCGGCTTGTCCGCCTGGATCACCCGCCGCACCGGCCTGCGCGAAGACGCCAGCCTCGCCGCTATCTACCCCATCTCCCTTGCCGCCGGCGTGCTGATCCTCGGCCTCGCCGGCAAACGCCTGGACCTGCTGCACCTGCTGTTTGGCTCCGCCCTGGCCGTGGACGGAACCACCCTCACCGGCATGCTTTGGGTTTCCAGCTTCAGCCTGATCGCCATGGCCGTGATCTACAAACCCCTGCTGCTGGACACCCTGGACCCGCTGTTCCTGCAGACCGTCAGCCGCCTTGGCCCGTTGGCCCATGGCTTGTTCCTGACCTTGGTGGTGCTGAACCTGGTGATTGGCTTCCAGGCCATCGGCGCCTTGATGGTGGTGGGCTTGATGATGTTACCGGCCATCGCTTCACGCTTCTGGAGCCGGCGCCTGCCGGTGTTGATCGCGGTATCGGCAGTGCTGGGATGCCTGTCGGTGTGGTTGGGTTTGCTGCTGTCGTTCTACTACTCGTTGCCCAGCGGCCCGGCCATCGTGCTGGTGGCTGGCGCCGGGTACCTGCTGTCCGTGGTCTTCGGTCCGGTGCACGGTTTGCTGCGCCGCCCACCCTTGCTGTCATCCCAATGAGGTGTTTCCCGATGCGCGCCCTACTCGTGCTGTTCAGTCTCGTCCTGTCGTTGTCGACGGCCCAGGCCGCAGACAAGCTTCAGGTGGTTACCAGCTTCAGTATCCTTGATGACATCACCCACCAGATCGGTGGCGATCACATCCAGATCAGCAACATGGTCGGCCCTGACGCCGACGCTCATACCTACGAACCCACCCCCGACGATGCCAAGGCGTTGCTCAAGGCCAAGGTGATCATCAAGAATGGCTTGGGCTTCGAACCCTGGCTGGACCGCCTGGTGACCAGCACCGAAACCAAAGCCACGGTGGTAACCGCCAGCAAGGGCGTGATCTCCCACACCATGGAAGAGGACGGCGAGACCATCCCTGACCCGCACGCCTGGCACAACCTGGCCAACGCCGAAATCTACGTGAACAACATCACCAAGGCGCTGATCGCTGCTGACCCGGCCAACAAAGCCGACTACCAACAGAACAGCCAAACCTACCTGAAAGAAATCTATCGCCTGCTGGCCGAAGCCAAGACCAAGTTCGGCGCACTGCCCGCCGGCAACCGACGCATCGTCACCTCCCACGACGCCTTCGGTTACCTGGGCCAAGCCTACGGCATCGAGTTCCTGGCGCCCCAGGGCCTGTCCACCGAGCGCGAGCCGTCCGCTGCCGAAGTGGCTGCGCTGATCACCCAGATCCGTAAAGACAAAGTCAAAGCCGTGTTCATGGAAAACATCAAGGATTCGCGCTTGCTCAAGCAGATCGCTGACGAAAGCGGCGCGCAGATCGGCGGCACGCTGTACTCCGATGCCCTCGCCGCAGAAGGCCCGGCCAGCACCTTTACCGGTCTGTTCGAATACAACCTCAACACTCTGTGCACGGCCCTGAGCGAACCATGACTTTGAGCATGCTCGACCTGGAAGGGGCTGCCGTCGGTAGCCGCTTTCCACTCGAACCCGTGCTCGATGCCTTGCCGTGGAACAGCGATGGCCTGATCGCCGCCATCGCCCAGCAACACGGCAGTGGCGAGGTATTGATGCTGGCCTGGATGAACCGCCAGGCCCTCAAGGAAACCTTGGACACCGGGCAAGTCTGCTACTGGTCGCGCTCACGCCAGCAGTTGTGGCGCAAGGGCGAAAGCTCCGGGCACTGGCAACAGTTGGTGGAAGCACGCCTGGATTGCGACGGCGACGCGGTACTGCTGATCGTCGACCAGCAAGGCCCGGCGTGCCACACCGGACGGCCCACCTGCTTCTACAACGCCATCGACGGCGACTACGTTCACATCATTACGGAGCCCCTCGCATGATCCGCAAAAATCCGTCCGGCGATCTGCCCGTGATTGCCGAATCGGCCTACGTCGACAAGACCGCCATCATCTGCGGAAAAGTCATCATTGGCGAAAACGTTTTCGTCGGGCCCTACGCTGTGATCCGTGCCGACGAAGTCGACGCCAGCGGTGGTATGGACCCGATCGTCATCGGCGCCAACTCCAATATCCAGGACGGCGTGGTCATCCACTCCAAGTCCGGCGCGGCGGTGACGATCGGCGAGTTCACGTCCATTGCACACCGTTCCATCGTCCACGGCCCCTGCACCGTCGGCGACCGTGTGTTTATCGGTTTCAACAGCGTGTTGTTCAACTGCGCCGTGGGCGACGGCTGCGTGGTGCGCCACAACTCGGTGGTCGACGGCCGCGACTTGCCCGCCGCGTTCTATGTGCCCTCCACGACCCGCATCGGGCCACACACCGACCTCTCGCAGTTCCCCCCCGTGAGCGTCAGCGCCTCGGAATTTTCCGAAGACGTGGCACGCACCAACGTTGATTTGGTGCGCGGCTACAAAGCCCTGCAAAACGAGTTCTGAACCATGAGCCGCCTGCTGATCCGCAACGCCCGCCTGGTGAACGAAGGCCAGGAATTCGACGCCGATGTGCTGGTCGCCAATGGCCGTATCGAGAAAATTGCCAGCAGCCTGCAAGGCTACAACGAGCTCGTGGAAATCGACGCTCAAGGCCAATGGCTGCTACCCGGAATGATCGATGACCAAGTGCACTTTCGCGAACCTGGCGCGCCGGAAAAAGGCAGTTTCTACAGCGAATCCAGGGCAGCGGTAGCCGGTGGTATCACCAGCTTCATGGACATGCCCAACACCCATCCCGCCACCCTTGACCTGGATGCCCTGACCGACAAGAAACGCCGCGCCGCCCTGCACTCGGTAGCCAACTATGGCTTTCACTTCGGCGTAAGCAACGACAACCTCGACACCGTCGCCGCCCTCGACCCGCGCGAGGTGGCCGGGGTCAAAGTGTTCATGGGCGCTTCGACCGGCAATATGTTGGTCGACGATCCGCGGATCCTGGAACGCCTGTTTGCCGAAGTTCCCACGATTCTGCTGGCCCATTGCGAACACACACCAAGCATCCAGGCCAATGAAGCGCGGCTGCGTGAGCGTTTCGGCGAGCATATCCCCGCCGTCGCGCACCCGCTGATCCGCGATGCCGAGGCATGCTATCGCTCTTCATCCTTTGCGGTGGAATTGGCCAAGCGCCACGGCACCCGCCTGCATGTGCTGCACCTGACCAGCGCACGCGAGCTGGCGCTGTTCGAAGACAAACCCTTGAGCAAAAAACGCATCACCGCCGAAGTCTGCCTGCACCACTTGATGTTCGATGACCGCGACTACCACCGCCTCGGCCATCAGATCAAATGCAACCCGGCGATCAAGACCCGCGCCGACCGCGACGCCTTGCGTCAAGCCTTGTTGAGTGATCGTCTGGACGTGATTGGCAGTGACCATGCGCCGCATACGTGGGCACAAAAACAGTTGCGTTATCGCGAGGCGCCGTCGGGATTACCCCTGGTGCAGCACGCGCTGCCGGCGTTGTTGGAGTTGGTGGCCGACGAGCTGCTGCCGCTGACCACCCTGGTGGCGAAAACCAGTCACCGTGTGGCCGACTTGTTCGCCATCCCGGATCGCGGCTACCTACGTGAGGGTTATTGGGCCGACCTGGTGTTGATCAAACCGGAGCCCGAAGGCAAACCCGTCAGCAGCCAGCCGATCCTGGCCCGCTGCGGTTGGACGCCCTTCGCCGAACGCAGCTTTCGCCACAGCGTCAGCACCACCCTGGTTTCCGGCCACTTGGCCTGGCACAACGGTCAGGTCGTCGACAGTTGCCAGGGTCTGCCTCTGCACTTTGAGCGCTGACCCCACGCACACCTGTAGGCGCAAGCTCGCGCCTACAGAGGGGGAAGTCAGGCGCGAGGCTTGACCGTTCCGCAATCGTTGCCCAGCCACTGGGCATGGCTGTCCAGGCTGCCCTTCTGCTGAATGCCAGTGGCATTGAAGGTGCCGTTGACGGTGGTGCTGAATTCTTTCTGGCTTTGGAAGGTAGCGACGCCAGTGCCCTGGGCTTTCGGGCAACTGAAGCGGAATTTCCACTGATTGCCGGTCTTGTCGGTCACTTCCTGTTTGCAGCCCGATTGTGGGTCGGTCAGCGGGATCGAATCGGAGGCGACTTGAGCTGGGGTCAGGCACACCTGCACGCCTTTACCGGCCATGGTGATGCCTTGTTTTTCCAGCATGGCGCGCTGTTCCGGGGTCATCTGTTGCTTAAGCTGACCGAGGATCAGCGACAGGTCCGGCAGGTCCTGGTTATCGACTTTCATATTGCTGGTGGTCAGTTCCCACAAGCCCGGCGCCAGCATCTGCGCCTGCGCCGCCACCGGCAGCGACAAACCAATCATCATGGCCAAAGACATCAGACGAGCATTCATCGGGTAACTCCTGGGTAATGTTGGGCGTTAGACGCCGCAAAGGTGCCAGGGTTGCACGGCAAATAAAATAGCGACATTCCTGACCAGACATGGTCTGTTAGGCACTTGGATTGCCTGGAGTAACGTCGTCCATGGATTTTTTTGGCCCGCACCTGCTCGCCTACTTCATCGCCACGCTGCATTTTCTCGGGACCCTCGCCGCGATTCACGCGGTGCTGACCGTCAGGACCGCCCAAGGCTCGATCGCCTGGGCGTTGTCGCTGATGTTCATGCCCTACCTCACGCTGATCCCGTACCTGATCTTCGGCCGGAGCACGTTCGACGCCTACATCCAGGCCCGTCGCCAGGCCAACCAGGAAATGCACACCGCCATTGCCGAGCTGAACTGGCGCCCATGGGTCGAAGAAGCCCTGGCCGCCCGTAACTCCAGCGCCTATGCCTCGCTGCGCGCCATGCCCAAGCTGGGCCGCATGCCGTGCCTGGCCAACAACGAAGTGCGTTTGCTGATCAATGGCGACGCCACCTTCGGCGCGATATTCGAGGCGATTCGCAACGCCAGGACGGCGGTGTTGTTCCAGTTTTTCATCATTCATGACGACGACCTTGGCCGACAGTTGCACGTCCTATTGAAGGAAAAGGCCGCAGAGGGTGTCGCCATTTACGTGCTGTATGACCGTATCGGCAGCCACGCCCTGCCCCATCGTTATGTGCAATCCCTGCGCGACGCCGGAGTCAACGTGAAAGCCTTCGCCACCCGCAGCGGCTGGCTCAATCGCTTTCAGGTCAACTTCCGCAACCACCGCAAGATCGTGGTGGTGGATGGCATCACCGGGTTTGTCGGCGGGCATAACGTCGGCGATGAATACCTGGGCAAGCAACCACCGCTGGCACCGTGGCGCGATACCCATGTGCAGGTGATCGGCCCGGTGGTGGCGTGCTTGCAGGAATCGTTTGCCGAAGACTGGTTCTGGGCTGCGCGAGAACTGCCGCCACTGATATTGCCGGACGCCTACCCCGAAGACGGCGTGCTCTGCCAATTGCTCGCCAGCGGTCCAGCCGACCCCTATGAAACCTGCTCACTGTTTTTCGTCGAAGCCATCCATGCAGCGACTGAGCGCGTATGGATCACCAGCCCCTACTTCATCCCCGACGAAGCGGTGTTTTCCGCCCTGCGCCTGGCAGTGCTGCGGGGTGTCGATGTGCGCCTTCTGCTGCCCTCACGGCCTGATCACCGCATCGTCTACGCCGCGTCCAGCCTTTACGCGATCGAAGCCGTGCGAGCTGGCGTGCGGGTGTTCCGCTATACCCCAGGCTTCCTGCATCAGAAGGTGGTGTTGGTTGACAACGAAATCAGCGCCATCGGCAGTGCGAACATGGACAACCGTTCGTTCAGGCTGAATTTCGAAGTGATGTTGCTGACGGTCGACGAGGCCTTCGCCAAGGAAGTCGAACACATGCTGCTGGACGACTTCTCCCTGGCCCATGAAGTCAGCCAGGCAGAAAGCCGCGAAACCCGCCGCCTTCAACAACTGGGCATGCGGGTTGCGCGGCTGATTTCACCGATTTTGTAACCCACTCAACGGTAGATATCTTCCCGTGTCCAAGGCAGGTCATGGCTGCCATCGGCATGGGGTTTCACCGCCAGAATCTGGTGCAGGTTGATCCAGCCCCGCGCAAACGCATACGCACAACCCGCCAGGTACAGCCGCCAGATGCGCAACGCTTGCTCCGGCACCATTTTCGCCGCCGCTTCAAGGTTGTCTTCCAGGCGCTCGCTCCAATGGTCCAAGGTGCGCGCGTAGTGCAGGCGCAGGCTTTCGACGTCGACCACTTCCAGCCCGACTTCGCTGATCTCGGCCGTCATCATCGCCAAATGCGGCAGTTCGCCGTTGGGGAACACGTAACGCTCGATGAACTCCCCGGCGCCGCGCCCTACAGGACGACCGTCGGTGTGCTTGGCGGTAATGCCGTGGTTCATCACCAGGCCGCCTTCGCGCACCGCGCCGAACAGGATCTTGCAGTACTCCGCCAGGTTGGCGTGGCCGACGTGTTCGAACATACCCACGCTGACCACTTTGTCGAAACGGCCGTCTTGCGGCAGGTCACGGTAGTCGAGCAATTGCAGGTCCACCTGTTCTTCCAGGCCTTCGGCTTTGACCCGTTCCCGCGCCAGCGCCAACTGCTCCCGGCTCAGGGTGATGCCAAACACCTTGACCCCGAATTCCCGCGCAGCAAACCGCGCCAGCCCGCCCCAGCCACAGCCGACATCGAGCAAGTACTCACCTGGCTGCAACCGCAACTTGCGGCACAGGTGGCGGAATTTGTCTTGTTGGGCCTGATCGATGGATTCGCTGCCGGTTTCGAAATAACCGCAGGAGTACGCCATGTCCTGGTCCAGCCACAGCTGGTAGAACTCATTGGACAGGTCGTAATGGTAGGAAATAGCCGCTGCGTCAGTGGCCTTGTCGTGGATCGAGCGCACCGGACGACTCCCCTCGTCGTCTGCGATCAGGGCGTGACTCAATTCATCACAAACCCGGATGACCTCGGAGATGGAGCCTTCCAGCTCCAACTTTCCCTCGACGAAGGCTTCGCCCAGTGAATCGAGCGTTGGATGGGACAGCTGGGTCACGACCGTGGGGTCCTTCACCACGATGGTCACACTGGGCTCGGGGCCCAAGTTGAATTCATGGCCGTCCCAGAGTCGAAGACGCAGCGGTAGCTGAAGATTCTGTAAGGCCGGTGGAAGTTGCGCGAGCATGGATGATCCCCCCTTGTTTCAGACGTCTGCTGAGAGGTTAGACCATCCGAAGACAAAGTAGGAGGCTATCGATTTGATAGCGCTCTACTATGGGGCTCGGCGCTCGAGCAACCCGTCCTGGACCCATTGCTTCAGCCATGTGACGGCCTGCAGTGGCGCACCCTCTGCATGAGTGACTGCCAACTCGGCGCACAGTTCGGCAAAGCTCCAACCGGTGGTCGCCATTCCTGTCAAGGCAGAGGCTTCGGCGGGCTCCAGGCTACGGTAATGGCAGACATTCTGATGGCGCCACACCAGGCACATCTGCGCCGGGGCTAGCGTGTGGCTGTCGGGGAAGTCGGATTCGTCCTTGCTGGCACGCCAGATGGCTACGCTGTTGAACCGGCACAGCAGCGGTTGCACCGAGGGCGCCAGGGAGACCTGCAACACCGGCCACGCGTCGGGCGGCAACGACGCCATGTCGTTCAGCGTCAGCGGTTCACCCTGCGGCGCATCAAATGCCAGGGTAAACGCCCATTCCAAGCGCGCCAGCTCCGCCAATGGCGCACTCTGCTCCACCCTCCAATGCTCAAGGATAAACGCCGGGAAACGCTCGCCCAGCCAGCGCAGGCTGTAATGAGCCGAGGGGTAGCGACGCAGGTAAGCCTCGGTCAACGCGGCAAACTCGTCATCGCCCAACCAATAAAGGAGGGCGCTGAAGTCATGCCGCAAGACTTCCTGCAACCGTGAGAGGTAGGCGTTGTGGTAAATCGCCAGGCCCGTGTCCACATCCAGCGTCGGCCCGCCGAGCAACGTGGCGGCGAAGTCACTGCGGGCAGTCGAGGTTTCCGTCAGCAGGTGCTGTTCGAAGGCCAACTGCCAATCGGTCAGGCGCATAACGGCCTCCTGGCCAGTGCCGTCGCGCCCAGTTCACGGGCCTTGTTCAGTTCGGTGAGCAGCTCTTCAAAGGGTGGGAAATGGTCGTCCCGCTCCAGCAGCGTCGACACGGGTCCCAGATATTCAAGCGTCTGTTGGTAAAGCGCCCACACCGGGTCACACACCGGATGGTCATGGGTGTCGACCACGTAGTCGCCATAATCCATATGCCCCGCCAGATGCAGTTGGCGGATACTCTCCGGTGGCAGGTTGCGGATAAACGTCCAGGCGTCGAAGCCATGATTGCGCGAGCTGACGTACACATTGTTGACGTCCAGCAACAGCTGGCAGCCCGACAGGTGGGCCAAGGCATTGAGGAATTCCCATTCGGTGAATTCGTCCGCTTTCGAACGCACATAACTGGAGACGTTTTCCAGCACCAACGGGCGTTGCAGCACGTCCTGCACCTGGAGCACACGGGCGGCCACGTGGTAGAGGCTTTCTTCGGTGTAGGGCAGCGGCAGCAGGTCATGCAACTGGTGGGCGCTGCCGCGGCTCCAGCACAGGTGATCGGACACCCACGCCGGCTGGATACGCTCAGCGAGCTGTTTGATCTGCTGCAGGTAATCGGTATCGAGGGGATGGGGCCCGCCGATGGACAGGGACACACCGTGCATCACCAGGGGATAGCGCTCGGCTATCGCATCCAGGTAATACAAGGCTTTACCGCCCTGGACCAGGTAATTCTCGGAGATCACTTCGAACCAATCCACAGGTGGCGATTGTTCAAGGATCTGCTGGTAGTACTCGCTGCGTAAACCCAGGCCGTAACCGAGGCTCGGAAGAGAGGTAGGCATAAGACACTCCTGGGAAAGTGTCCGCAGCGGTGGGGGCGACCGCTGCGGGTGCACTGAGCTGTCGGTTATTCGCCGACTTTGCCGCCAGCCTTGGTGCAGGCATCGGCACTGGCCATCGCCTTGAAGCCCTGGCCTTTGCAAGAACCCTGGCCTTTACAGGCGTGGTCCTTGGTTTTGCAATCGTTCTGGCCTTTGCACGCGTTGATGCCGTAGCAGTGAACGGCGGTGTCGGCGGCTTGAGCCTGAGTGACAACACCGGCGAACAGGGTAGCGGCGGCCATTGCGAGAGCGGCACCGGCAGCAGCGGATTTGATGTTCATTGTTGTATTCCTCATGATCGTAGGGGTGTCGGTCCGAACGGGTTGTTCAGTCTCGACACACCACTAGAGTGAGGCCCCTCATCGGCGTTACAGCGGTGTGCAAATATTTCTGAAATTACTCTTCAAGCTTCAAAAGCGGTTCCTGAAAGCGCAGTAACCGCCCCGCGTTTCCCAGTACCAGCAAAGTGCTGAGGTTATGCAACACCGCTGCAATCATGGCGCCCGCCGCACCCAACCAGCCGAAAGCGGCGAACACGACAATGGCCAAGGTCCAGCCCAGGCCGATGATCACGTTGACCTGCAAAGTCTGCCGACACTGGCGACTCAAGCGCACACACGTGCCCAGGCGTCGCAAGTCGCTGCCGATCAGCACCACGTCCGCAGACGCCAGGGCAATATCCGCCCCACCCGCGCCCATGGCCACGCCAACCACACCGGCCTTGAGCGCCAGGGAGTCGTTGATGCCGTCGCCCACCACCATCGGGCGGAAGCCGTTGCTGATCTCACCCAACACGCGGTTGAGCTTGTCTTCGGGCAAGGCCTGGGCTTCGACATCGCTGATGCCTACCTCCAGCGCCAGGCTGTTGGCCACGCTTTGGCGATCGCCGGTGAGCAGCAGTTGGCGACCGAGGCCAAGGTCACGCAGCTCTTGCAGAGCCTGGCGTGCCTCCGGCTTGACGCTGTCGGCCAGCAGCAACCAGGCGAGAAACTGCCCGTTCAGCGCCAGCCCGGCGATGGGGCCATCGTGATTCGGCACGGCGGTGGTGGTGATACCCAGTTGCTCAAACAATTCCGGCCGACCCAAGGCCGCTTCACCCCGATCAGTCTGCGCCACTACCCCCAAGCCCTGACGCTCACGAATATCCGTCAACACCAACAGCTGTTCCTGTGTTGCCAAACCCGCCAACGCCCGACTGACCGGATGGCTGCTGGCGGAGCCGAGACTGGCCGCCAGGTTGAGCAGCACCTGCCGATCCGGCGCAGTGGTTTCGATGGAGTGCAGGCGCAAGGTGCCGAAGGTCAGCGTCCCGGTCTTATCGACCACCAATGAGGTCAGGTCCGCCAGCTCCTCCAGGAACGCGGAGCTGCGAATCAGGATTCCATGCCGCGCCGCGACGGCTATCCCGGCGATCGCGGTGGCTGGTGCCGACAGCACCAACGCGCACGGGCACGCCGCCACTAACACGGCGAGCATCGCCTGGGCGTCGTTGGTCACGAACCAGGTCACCGCCGCCAGTAGCAACACCAGCACCATATAGCTGCCGGCATAGCGTTCCAGCAGCCGCGTAATCGGTGGCTTGGACCGCTCGGCGTTCTGCATCAACGCGATGACTTTGCCCAACGTGGACTCATTACCCGTGCGGGTCACTTGCAGGCGCAGCAGGCCGTCGAGATTGATCGCCCCACCAAACACCTGCACGCCCATACTGGCTTCCAACGGCACCGACTCACCGGTAATCGGCGCCGTATCCAGGCTCGCCTGGCCCGACAGCACCACGCCATCTGCCGGCACCCGATCACCGGCCCGCACTTCGACGACATCGCCGGTGTTCAGCGTGCCGTTATCCACTTCGACAATGCTGCCATCCGCCTGTACCAACCGCGCATGGCTGCGAGTCAGCTTGCCCAACGCGTGGATCGCTTCCTGGGAGCCGATCACGCTGCGCTCCTCCAGTACGTGACCGAAGATCATGATGATCGGCAACAACGCGGCAGTCAGCAGATCGCCCGTCGCCCAGGCGCCGAGCATGGCCAGGGCGATCAGTTGGTCGGTGATGCCATGCAGGCTGGGAAACCGCAGGCTGTACCAGGCCGAACGCATCACCGGCACGGCCACCAGCAACGACGCGACGCCCAGCAGGAGTTGGCTCACGCCGGATTGGTCCGGCGCCAGCCAGCGCCATGCCAGGCCCAGTACCAGCAAACCCAGGGCCAGCATCGCCAGGGTCAATTGCCGGGCAGCGCTGCGCTGCTCGGCGGAGGTCAGCATGGGTGCGCTCATTGTTCGGCTCCCTGAATGATCAAGCGGGAGTCGTCTTTCGGATCCACCGTGGTCACGGCACCGGCCTGGCCGAGAATCTTCGGCAAGCGCTCACGGTACAGGCGCAGCAACAGGCCCGGGTCTTTCACTTGGGCCAGGCTAACAACGGTCGCGGTTTGCGCCTGGGCATTGGCCAGACGTTCGCTGGCCTGGGCGTGGGCGACTTGCACCAGGCGGTCGGCCTGCTGGGTCGCTGTCTGGGTGAGTTTTTCCGCGTCGGTGCGCGCATTGGCCACGGCCTTGTCGGCTTGCTGGCTGGCAGTCAGCACGGCGTTGAACGCATTCACCGCCGGGCCCGGCAGGCTCGATTGCACGTCGACACGGGTCACTTCGATGCCCAGCCCCAAACCAGTGGACGCCAACTCCGTAAGGCGTTTATTGATGCCTTGCACCAAGTCGCCGCGCAACCGCTCACGGCGTTCAGCGGCGCCGTTGTCGGTGCCGATCAACTCGGGGCGCGCGACCAAAATAGTATCCAAGTCCCGCGCCGCTGTGAGGGCTACCGCGCTGCGCGTCACCACCCGATCCAGGGCCGGCAGCACATGATCGCCCTGCAACACAAACGCATAGGGCTCAGTGACCTTGTAGAACACCCGCACATCCAGTTGCACCACACCGGCATCGCCCGTCAGCAGGTAACCGGAACCGGCCAACGCATCACTCAATGGCGTCGCGAAACTGGCCACACGGTCGGCCTGGATCGCTGCGTCGGAGCGCAGCAGGTTCTCCACGCGGCGTTCGATCACGCGGTCAGCAGCCGGCAGCAGTACCACTTGCTCGAACGGCTGCGGCCACGCCACCAACAACCCGGCATTCTGGATACGGTCGAGCGCGCCGAAATGCAGGACTACCGCGCGGTTCTGCGGGTCAATCTGACGCACATTGGAAAACGCCCAGGCCAGCGCCGCCAATACAGTCACCGCGTACAACGCCAGGAAGGCCAGGCGCCCGGCCTGGATCCATGGGCTGTCCGGGGTGTCACGCTCGGTCATGGCTGGACATCCTTTGGCCCGTCCACCAAGGCGCGAAACGGTGCGGCGTCGGTGCGCAGGATGATCTTGGTGCCCGGTGTGACAACCGTGCCCAAGGTGTCCAGGGACCGCAGCAGGTTGTAAAGCTGCGGATTACCGGCGTAAGCGCGAGCATAAATCTGCGCCGCTTCGACCCGCGACTGGGCCTCGATATCGGCGGCCTTCACCGTGGCATCGGCCTGCACAATCCGCGCATCACGCTCGGCGGCGGAGCGGATCTGCGCAGCTTCACGCTTGCCCACGGCGGTGCGTTCGGTGGCAATGGTTTCACGCTCGGCACGCATGCGGTCGACGGTGGCGGTGAGGGTCACCGACGGCAGGGTCAGGCGTTCAATGCCGACCTGGGCCACGCGCACACCGTAGGTAGTGAGCAATTGTTGATCAATCTGCTGGCGCAACTGTGCTTCGAAATCAGCGATACGCACCTGGCTGGCGTCGGTGTTGATCAAGCTGGACAGGTCGAAGCTCGCCGCCGTGGTTTCCAGCGCCGAACCCACGAAGGTACGAATCTGCCGCGCCGCTTCATCCGGCTGGTTCTGCACCGCACGCATGAAGCGCTGCACGTTGTCCGCGTCGCCCTGTACCTGCCACGCCACGTACGCCTGCACGATGATGCGCAGGCCGTCGCGGGTGCCCACATCCTGCAAGCCGCTGGAAGTGGTGCGCAGGCGCAAATCGACCGGGATCGCCGCTTCGAACGGCGCCGGCCAGCGCCAGCCCAGGCCCGGTTCCAGCAGCACCCGCGATGGGTTGCCGAAACGCGTGATCACCGTAGCTTCGCCGGATCGCACTTGCACCAGGCTGGCGGCGGCGACTGCAAACAGCACCAGCAACAGCGCCCAGGTCATACGCCGCCAGGGGAACGGGCCGGCAGCCTGTTCATCACCGTGATGATGGTGGTGGTGATGGCCGTGATGATGACCGTGATCGTGAGAATGAGCGCTCAACAGACCGACTCCTTATTGAACGGCTTTACGCGGCACCGAAGGATCGGCCGGCAAGGTAAAAGAACGTAGATCGATCGTCGGCGCGCCGTCGGCACCCAGGCGATGATCCAGAATAAGCAGCTTGGCGTGGGCCAGGCCCTGGCTGAGTTGGCCCAGGTACTGTTCCAGCACGAACGCCTGCCCCGCCGTGGCGTAGGCCTTTTGTTCGGCGGCGAAGCGCAGGTTGGCCGCTTGCGCGCTCGCGTTCACTTCGCGGGCTGTGGCCGTGGCCTGGTCGCGGGCGGTGCTGGCTTGCAGCAACGCCTGGTTGGTTTGTTCGCTGGCCGCGCCGCGTTCGCGGGAGATCAGGGCCTGGGCGCCGATCTGTGCAGCCTGCACACCGTGGTAAGCGTTGGCGGCACCGGCCGGAGGGTGGATCGCCTCCACCACCGTGGCGAGGATTTCCACGCCGCTGTCGAGTTTTTGCAGATCGGCCTGTGCGGCGCGGCCGATTTCGTCAGCCAGGCGGGTGCGTTGTTCACCGAGCAATTCGTCGAGGGTGCGCGAGGCAAAGTCATGCACGAGGATGCGGCTGGCGGTGCTGCGGAGCAGGGTTGTTACGTCCGCGCTGTTATAGGTGGCGGCGAGCGCGGCCTGATCGGTAAGGCCGATGCGGTAGACGAAACGCACATCCATATTGACGATCTGGAAGCTCTGTTTGTCGCCGCTGCTGCTGGCGATCACCTGAGACTTGTCATTCACATGGCTGGCGTCCCACAAACGGTTGGCAATCAACGGCGCCGGGCCTTCGGCAGGGGCCAGTTCCGGCGTGGCCGCTTCACTGACACTGGTGGCCAGTTCATGCACTACGCCGTTTTCCACGTTGATGACGCGGCCCAATGGCCACGGCAATCCCGCATGCAGGCCTGGGCCGAAGACCTGTACCGGCTTGCCAAAACGTTCATAGATCCCACGGCCTTGCAGGGGCACTTCGTGCACGCCGGTCAGCGTCCAGCCTACCGCCAACACCACCAGCAACACCGGCAGGAACGCCCGACGCATGTAAGTAAACGCCCAGATCTGGCGCAGGTCGATGCCAAAGCGGTTGTGCAATTCATGCTGCAGCGCGAGCAAGGGTTGCGGCGGCCAGCGCAGCAGCCCGGCGATAAAGCTTTGCGCCATCAGCCGGGGCTCGAGGCGTGGCTCGCGCGGGCTGAACAGGGACAGCACCGCTCTTAATAGAAACTCCAGCGAGACCAGTGCTGGCAGCAAGCCGATCCCTACGGCCAACCTTAGGGGCCAGACGGCGTTCGCACCGGCAAAGAGCAGGCACACCGCACTGACCACCAGGCAAATAATCGCTACCCGGCTCAATTGCGCCAGTTGCGACGCTTCCGGCCATTGCGCGGCGGTCTCCTGGGCCAGGCGGCGTTCAAACACCAGCAAACCAAACGCCAATCCCAACGCGAGCGCGGCTCCAACGCTTGCCGATTGACCGACCGGTGCGGCGGGCAAGGCCAGGTTCCAGAACTCGACAATGCTGACCAGCGCCAGCAACGACCACCCCCCCAGCCACAACACTGGCGTGCCAATCTGTTGGCCAAAGCGCTCCACAAGACGCGCGTAACGGCTCGCGTCTTCAACCGGTAGCTGAACCAACGGTTCTTCCAACACCTGGGCGCGCCAATCCGCCACCCACCACGCCGATTGCAATCCGGCCACCAGCAGCAGCAACGCCGACGCGCAGTTAATCAATACCACCGGCCAGATCGACAGCGGCGCAAACAACGCGACAAACAACGCCAGCACCCAGCCGGCAATGGCCAGCACCGTCAGGCTGATACCGGCCTGGCGCACTCGGCGCGCATGGAACAGCCCCTGTTGAAAACGCGGAAGGCCTTGCGCTGAAGCGCCGTCAGCTTCCAGATCCACTCGCATCCACTTACGTCCGCTTGTACACAATTAGTTACGATATAACACACGGCGTGAAATTTTTGTTTGCTTAAGAGCAGACCGTGACTAAACCCCCAGAAACACGCGCCATCACTGGTGCAGGCCACGATTAATCGGCACACTCCAGAACAGTTTTTCGCGGGTCCACGGACAAGGAAGCGTCACCTCCCATGATTTCGATCTATCAGCTCAAGCCGCGTTTTCAAAACCTGCTGCGCCCTCTTGTGCAGCGCCTCTATGACAATGGCACCACCGCCAACCAGATCACCGTGCTGGCCGGCGTGATTTCCTTGCTGGTCGGCCTGCTGATCGCCGGCTTCGCCCAACACCTGTGGCTGTTTGCCCTGATCCCGCTGTGGATGATCCTGCGCATGGCTCTCAACGCCATCGACGGCATGCTCGCCCGGGAATTCGGCCAGCAGTCGCGCCTGGGTGCCTACCTGAATGAACTGTGTGATGTGATCGCCGACAGTGCGCTGATCCTGCCGTTCGCGCTGATCCCCGGCGTGAGCCTGGCGCCGGTGCTGCTGGTGGCGTTGTTGGCGGTGTTCAGCGAATACGCCGGCGTGCTGGGGCCGATGGTGGGCGCATCACGGCGCTATGACGGGCCGATGGGCAAAAGCGATCGCGCGTTCGTACTCGGCGTACTGGCCACCGGCGTGGCGCTGGGCTGGCTGGGCGCGGGCTGGGTCGACACGGTGATGTGGCTGGTGGCCGCCCTGCTCGCTTACACCATGGTCAATCGGGTGCGTCAGGGCCTCAAAGAACAACCAGAAACCTCCCCTTCTGCATAAGGACTTTGCAATGCGCGAACAGCAACAGCACACCTTCAGCACCCATGACGGCGTCGAGCTTTTCTACCGGCACTGGCCGGCCACGCAGAGCGACGGGCCGCGCCAGGCTATCGTGCTGTTCCATCGCGGCCATGAGCATTCGGGGCGTATCGCCCACCTGGTGGATGAACTGAACCTGCCGCACTTCGACTTTTTCGCGTGGGACGCCCGTGGCCACGGCCAGTCCCCCGGCGAACGCGGTGACAGCCCCAGCTTCGCCACCAGCGCCCGTGATGTGCAGACCTTCTGTGACCACATCGGCGCCACCTATGGCATAGAGGAAGAGAACTTCGCGGTCATCGCGCAAAGCGTTGGCGCGGTGATTGCCGCGACTTGGGTGCACGATTACGCGCCGAAAATCCGCGCGCTGGTGCTCGCTTCCCCCGCTTTCAAGGTCAAGCTCTACGTGCCTTTTGCGCGGCCAGGCCTGGCGTTGATGCGCAAGTTCCGTGGCAACTTTTTCGTCAATAGTTACGTCAAGGCCAAGTTCCTCAGCCATGACCCGGAGCGGGTCGCGTCCTATGACAGCGACCCGCTGATCACCAAGGCGATATCGGTCAATGTGCTGCTCGGCCTCTACGAAGCGGCCGACCGGGTTGTCGCCGATGCCCAGGCGATCCAGGTGCCGACGCAGCTGCTGATCTCGGGTTCGGACTTTGTGGTGCACCGCAAACCCCAGCAGCAATTTTTCGACCGCCTTGGGAGCCTGAAAAAAGAGCTGCACATCCTCCCCGGTTTCTTCCACGACACCCTGGGCGAACGCGACCGCGCCACCGCCGTGAACAGCGCCCGGCGTTTCATCCTGCAAAATTTCGAACACCCGCTGGACCGTGCATCACTGTTGGATGCCGACAAGTTGGGCGCCACCTGTGCCGAGTCCGAAGCCCTCGCCGCCCCCCTGCCGCGCAACTCCTTGCGCGACCTGTACTGGCGCATGACCCGCGCCAGCATGGGCCTGGGCAAGAGCCTGTCGGACGGCGTAAAGCTGGGCTTCGACACCGGCTTCGACTCCGGCAGCACCCTGGACTACGTGTACCGCAATACACCTACCGGCAAGGGCGGGCTGGGGCGGATGATCGACACCAACTACCTCAACTCCATCGGCTGGCGTGGCATTCGCCAACGCAAGTTGAACGTCGAAGAGCTCCTGCGCCTGGCAATGGCGAAGTTGCGTGGGGAGGGTCGCGAAGTCCGTATCGTGGATATCGCCGCCGGTCATGGCCGCTATATTCTGGAAGCCTTGCAGGGCGTGTCGCCGCTGCCGGAATCGATCCTGCTGCGCGACTACAGCGACATCAACGTGCGCGACGGTGGCGCGCTGATTCGCGAGAAAGGCCTGGGGGACATTGCGCAGTTCGTCAAAGGCGATGCATTCGACCGTTTGGATCTGGCTGCGCTGGAACCCAAGCCGACGCTGGCGGTGGTGTCCGGACTGTATGAGTTGTTTGCCGATAACGGCATGGTTGGCAATTCACTGGCGGGCCTCGCTGAAGCCGTGGAACCTGGTGGCTATCTGGTCTACACCGGCCAGCCATGGCACCCGCAACTGGAGCTGATCGCCCGTGCGCTGACCAGCCACCGCCAGGGGCAGGCCTGGGTCATGCGCCGCCGTAGCCAAGCGGAAATGGATCAGTTGGTGGAAGCTGCCGGTTTCCGCAAGATCACCCAGCGTGTGGATGAATGGGGCATTTTCACCGTGTCCCTGGCACAGAAGATCTGAGCATGCGCGAACCCGGTTTGTTGAAACCCGCGGTCCTGTGGCTGCTGCTGTTGGCGCCGCTGTTCTTCAGCACTTACGGCTTTGCCACGTGGGTGACCAGCCAACGCAGCGACGTCGGCACGCTGGTGTTCGATTGGGAAACCCATATGCCGTTCTGGGCCTGGACCATCGTGCCCTACTGGTCCATCGACCTGCTCTACGGGTTTTCCCTGCTGCTGCCCAACACCCGGCATGAGTTGAAACAGCATGCGCTGCGCTTGCTGAGTGCCCAGGTGATCGCCGTGAGTTGCTTCCTGATCTGGCCGCTGCGCTTCACCTTCGAGCGGCCGGAACTGAATGGCGTGTTCGGCTGGCTGTTTGCCGTGCTGGCGGGGTTCGACAAACCGTTCAACCAGGCGCCTTCGTTGCATATCGCGCTGCTGGTGATCCTGTGGGTCATGTATCAGCGCCACACCCAGGGGTTATGGCGCTGGCTGGTGCATGGCTGGTTCGCGTTGATCGGCATTTCGGTGCTGACCACTTATCAACATCACTTTATCGACTTACCCACAGGCGCCCTCGCCGGTTGGCTGTGTGTGTGGTTGTGGCCGGTGGAACATCCAAGCCCATTGCTGAATGCACGGCTTACCCGGGATTCGAAGCGCTGGCGCTTGGGTCTGCGCTACGGCCTGGGGACGTTGGCACTGGCAGTACTCGCATTTTCCCTGGGCGGCGCCTGGTTATGGCTGCTCTGGCCGGCGGTGTCCCTGGGCCTGATCAAGGTGAATTACCTAGTGCTCGGCGCGTCGGGCTTTCAGAAACGCACCGATGGCCGGCTCACACCCGCGGCGCGTTGGCTGTATGCACCTTACCTGGCCGGGGCGTGGATAAATTCGCGCCTGTGGACACGCAAACACCCACAGCCGGACCTGATTGTGGATAACGTGTGGCTTGGACGGATTCCCAGTGCGAAAGAGCAGGATTCATTCAACGCCATCGTCGACCTCTGTGCCGAGTTGCCAATTAATCCACAGGGTCGCGCGTATCAAAGCATCCCCGTGCTGGACCTGATCGCTCCGACACCCACCGAATGCCAGCAAGCCGCCGAGGCCATCGAGCGTCTGCGTTCAAGCGGCCCGGTGCTGGTGTGCTGCGCCCTTGGCTACTCACGCAGCGCCACCGCGGTCGCCGCCTGGCTGCTGCACAGCGGGCGCGCCGCCACGGTGGACCAGGCGCTGGCTATTATTCGTACAGCGCGGGCCCATGTGGTCCTGCATCCTGCTCATCGTCAAGCGTTGGAGGGTTTGCCCCATGCCCACTGATATGGAACTCCAGGTGGTCGCCAGCCTGCTGCGCCGTGGCCGTTCACTGGATCAGTTATCCACAAGCCTGACCGTGGCCGGTGTGTTATTTGGCCTCGCCCAGTTGCTGATGGCGAGTATTTCAACCATCTGCCTGCTGCTCAGCCTGTGGATGATTATTCTGGGGCTGCTGCAAAAATACTGGGCGTTGCGCGTGGCCTTCGACGCCGACCTGTTCGCCCTGCTGGCCCGCGACATCGACCGCACCCCGGACCTTGACCAGGCCCTGCAAACCCTTGGCCTGCAATCGGCCAAGCGCATTGGCCGGCCCTGGACCGAACGCCGTCGCGGCGCCCTTAAACTGTTGCGCAAACAAGCCTGGCTGCTGGGCGCGCAAGCGCTGCTGACCCTGGGCGTGATCCTCGCCAGCCCTTGGCTGCCTTTCGCCGGATAAGGAATTCCCATGTTCGAACCCGTGGTCGCCACGCTGATTACCTCCATGGCCCGCACTGTCACCGGTGCCCGCAGCCTGTGGCTGGGGTGCGCGCCGGTGCCGGTGCAACGCATCTACTTCGCCAACCACAGCAGCCACGGTGATTTCGTGTTGCTGTGGGCCTCGTTGCCGCAGAACCTGCGCAAATTCACGCGCCCGGTGGCCGGCAGCGATTACTGGAATAAAAGCGCCTTGCGTCGCTACATCATCAACCGGGTGTTCAACGGCGTGCTGATCGACCGCGAACGCAAGGACCCTGTGGATAACCCACTGCAGCCCATGCTGTCCGCGCTCGAAGGCGGCGACTCCTTGATCATCTTCCCGGAAGGCACGCGCAACCTCGAAGACGGTTTGCTGCCGTTCAAAAGTGGCTTGTATCACTTGGCGAAAAGTTACCCACAGGCCGAATTGATCCCCGTGTGGATCGCCAACCTAAATCGGGTCATGCCCAAGGGCCGCGTACTGCCGCTGCCCCTGCTGTGCACCACCAGCTTCGGCGCGCCGCTGCAATTGGAAGAAGGCGAAGAAAAAACGCTGTTCCTCGCCCGCACCCGCGACGCCCTGCTCGCCCTTGCCCCGGAGCATGTCTGACATGGATAGCCAAACCCTGATGTTGTTCGGCGGCATCGGCGCGATCCTGGTGCTCGCCTCGCTGATCGGCCTGATCCTCAAGCTACGCACCCGTGGCAGCCCAAACGCCGTCATCGACAACCTCAACGCCCGCATCAACGCCTGGTGGGTCATGGTGGTAGTCATCGGCATCGCCTTCTGGCTCGGCACCGGCGCGGTGATCCTGCTGTTCTACGCGGTGTCCTTCTACGCCCTGCGTGAATTCCTCACCCTTACGCCCACCCGCCGCAGCGACTACCCGGCGCTGGTCGCCGCGTTCTACCTGGCGCTGCCGCTGCAATACCTGCTGATCTATTCAGACTGGTACGGGCTGTTCTCGATCTTCATCCCGGTGTACGTGTTCCTGCTGCTGCCGATCCTCGCTTCGCTGGGTGGCGACAGCACGCACTTCCTGGAACGCGCGTCGAAGGTGCAATGGGGCCTGATGATCGCGGTGTTCTGCGTGTCTTTCGTACCCGCCCTGCTCACCCTCGACATTCCCGGCTACGAAGGCCGCAACCTGCTGCTGATTGCCTACCTGGTGATCGTGGTGCAACTGTCGGACGTATTGCAGTACGTGTGTGGGAAGTTGTTCGGCAAACACAAGATCGCGCCCAACCTGTCGCCGTCGAAAACCGTGGAAGGCTTTGTCGGCGGGATCCTGTTGTCGTCCCTGATCGGCGCGGCACTGTGGTGGACTACGCCATTCAACCCGTGGCAGTCGTTCTTGATTGCGCTGCTGATCAACCTGCTCGGCTTTGCCGGCGGCATCGTGATGTCAGCGATCAAACGCGACCGGGGCGTGAAAGACTGGGGCCATATGATCGAAGGGCACGGCGGGATGTTGGATCGGTTGGATTCGGTGTGCTTCGCCGCCCCCATCTTCTTCCACCTCGTGCGCTACTGGTGGACCTGACGCTCCTACAGGGGCTCAGACATCAACCTGGCAAATGCCCCAGCGGCAAAGCGCCTGGGGTTTTCACGGTCTGGATCGCGAAGTTGCTGCGGATGTCCCTCACCCCCGGCAGTTTCAACAGGCTGCCCGTGACAAATCGTTCGTAGCCGCGCAGATCCGGCACCACCACCTGCAACAGAAAGTCCGATTCCCCCGACACCAGGAACGCCGAGATCACCTCGGGCAAGGCCATCACCGCTTCGCGAAAGGCGTTGGCCTCGGTGTCGTTGTGCCGCTCCACCTTCACGCCAACGAACACCATCATCCCCAGGCCCACTTCGTCACGGTCCAGCGTGGCCTGGTAACCCCGAATCACACCGGCTTCTTCCAGCAGACGCACGCGCCGCAGGCAGGGTGAGGCAGACAGGCCGATCTCATCCGCCAGTTGCACATTGCTCAGGCGGCCGTCGCGTTGCAGGGCTTCGAGAATCTTGCGGTCAAACGCATCGAGTTTCAGGTTTGGCATAAGTGAATGGCCGATCAGGTTATCAGTGGCAGAGAATGCCAAGACTAGACGCTTTTGTGGCTGACTACGCAAGCACCTGCCCCACCCTTCAGCCCTAGAATTGGCCAACACACTAGGGGGTGAGACATGGCGGAACTTTACATGGCGGAACTTTGGTTGTTTTTGGTGGCGCTGTCGGTGGCGTACCTGTTGCCCGGGCCGGACATGATCCTGCTGCTGCAGACCGGAGCCCGCCAGGGCAAAGCCCTGGCGCTGACCACGGCGATTGGCTTGGGACTGGCCCGCGCCTGCCATGTGGCCTTGGCGGGCATGGGGCTGGCGACCTTGTTCAAGGTGGCGCCGTGGACCTTTGATGTCGTGCGCCTGGGTGGCGCGGCCTATCTGTTGTGGCTTGGTATTCAATGCCTGCGCGCGTCTATGCTGCCGCCTCTGGAAATGGCAAACACCCCGCTGGCAGCCCATGCTTGGCGTGCAGCGTTTCAACGCGGCTTGCTGACCAACCTGCTCAACCCCAAGGCGCTGCTGTTCTGCTCGGTACTGCTGCCGCAATTCATCAACCCCCAAGCCGGCCCGGTGGCGGCGCAGTTTGCGTTACTGGGCGTGATCCTGGTGGCCGTCGGTTTCGTGTTCGACTGTTGCTACGCACTGACCGGCGCGCGCATCGGCCAGTGGCTGGCGCGCAATCGCTCGGCGCAGCGTATGCAGCAGTGGTTATTCGGCAGTCTTTTGATCGGTTTTGCGGTGCGTCTCACTTTTGTACAACACGCCTAGCGGCGCAGCGTATCGGCGTCATCTTTTGTGTCAAAGAGGCGTGTAAGATACGCCGCACTTAGCCAGGGATGCTCACCATGTTCGATTCGTTCAAAGCGATCAGCCGCCGTGTTGTCGGTGCGTTATTGACTGTGGTGGGGGCCGTCTTTGGTCAATGGCATCCGCCGTTCTGGTTGCGTGCCATCGGCCGTGGGCTGGCGAACCTGGGCAACAAGGCGCGCGCTTATCCGCGCCAAACCGGTGCCGGCTTATTGGGTCTGGTGTTGCTGGCGGCCGCCGGCTTCTACGGCTGGCACTGGTATTCCAACCTGCCGCAGCCGCATACCGCGAGCTATTCGCTGCACAAACCGAACCTCACCGACTACACCCAGCAAACCCCGCTTGTGGATAACTTGCAGGTGCGCTTCAGCGAATCCGTGGCGCCGCTGTCGGCCATCGGCAAGCCGGTTACCGAGGGCATCACCCTCAAACCAGCGGTTGCGGGCACCTGGCGCTGGGCAGATGACCGCAGCCTGTTGTTCGTACCGGAAAAAGACTGGCCCATCGACGCCCATTACACCTTGGACATGGCGAAGAAAGACCTGTTGGCCGATGGCGTGTTACTGGACCAATACAGCACGCAGTTTTCCACCCAACCGTTTCGCGCCACCCTGGCACAAAACGAGTTGTACCAGGACCCGTCCAACCCGACGCTGAAACAGCTGGTGGCGACCTTCCATTTTTCCCACCCGGTGGATGAAGACAACCTACGCAAGCGCGTCACGGTAACCCTCGGCAAAGGCCTGGCCTACCGCGACGCCCAATTGCCCAACCGCCCGGAAATCACCTTCGACGAGAAAAAACTCAACGCCTACGTACGCTCCGCCGCCCTGGCCACGCCACTTGAAAGCACGCCGGTCAGCGCCAAGCTCGACGAAGGTATCAAGGCCCGCGACGGTGGCAACGCCAGCACCGCGCCGCTGGTGGCGGAAGTCACCGTGCCCGGTCGCTATCGCCTGACCTTTACCGGCGCCGAAGTGAGTTTTGTCGACAACGCGCGTGGTGAACCAGAGCCGGTGTTGATGTTCAGCAGCTCCAACGCTGTAGCCGACGACACCATCGCCGGTAAGGTCCAGGCCTGGCTGTTGCCGGAAAAAGCCCAGGACGACACGCGCCCCTACAGCAGCAACGACATCGACGACGCCCTGCTCGCCCGCAGCAGCAAGGTTAACCTGACCCACGTGCCGAGCGTCGAACCGCTGAATACCCTGCACGCCTTCAAATTCAAGGCCCCGGCGGGTCGCGCCGTGTATGTACGCGTACCCGCCAACCTGGAAGCCATCGGCGGCTACCTGGCGAAGAATCCTACGGCGTCGCTGATCAGCATGCCCGCGTACCCGCGCACCCTGCAGTTCCTGTCTGAAGGCGCCTTGCTCAGCCTCAACGGTGAAAAACGCCTGGGCTTCATGGCCCGTGGTGTGCCTGGCGCCCATGTGGAAATCGCCCGCCTGCTGCCCAACCAGTTGCAACACTTGGTGGACCAGAGCAGCGGCAGCTTTGCCCGGCCGAACTTCGGCAACGAATACTTCGACCGCATGGTTGAGCGTCAATCGCTGGACATCCCGCTGTCGTCCAATGACCCCGCGAAAACCGTCTACGACAATGTGGACCTCAGCCACTACCTCACGGCCAATGGCAGGCGCCGCGGCATTTTCGTGCTCAAGCTGAGCCCCCAGGATGATCCGGCCCAGCGCACCTTCGAATACGACCGCAGCAGCACCAGCGACCTGCGTTTTATCGTGGTGACGGACCTGGGCATCATCGCCAAGCGTTCCAGCGATGGCAGCCACGATGTGTATGTGCAGTCCATCGGCAATGGTTCGCCCGTCGCCGACGCGCAAGTCGACATCATCGGCCGCAACGGTTTGCCGGTGAGCAGCGGCCACACTGACGGCGAAGGCCACGCGCATTTCGCCAAGCTGGATGAACTGCGCCGTGAGAAAACGCCGCTGATGTATGTAGTCACTCGCGGCAATGACCAGTCGTTCCTGCCGATCGCCCGTCAGTCCCAGCAACTGGATCTGTCGCGATTCGATGTAGGCGGTTTGGAAGAAGACGGTGCGATCGATCGCCTCAGCGCCTACCTGTTTACCGACCGCGGCCTGTACCGGCCTGGGGAAACCGCGCATCTGGGCATGATCGTGCGCAGCGGCAATTGGAAAGGCGCCCTGCAAGGCTTGCCGGTGGAACTGCAAATCACCGACCCGCGCGGACTGGAAGTGATTCGCCAGCCGTTGAAGCTGTCCGCCAGCGGTTTTGAAACCTTTGATTTCCCCAGCAGCGAAGTCGCCCCCGCCGGGGAATACACCGCGACCTTGCAGTTGATCGGCCAAAAGCAGACCCGCACCGACCTGGGCAGCGTGAGCTTCAAGGTCCGCGACTTCGAGCCGGACCGCATGAAGGTCAGCCTGAGCCTGCATGACACACCTGTTCAGGGTTGGATTCCACCGGACCAGGTGGTGGCCAAGGTCACCGCCATGCACCTGTTCGGCGCTCCGGCATCAGGGCGTCGTGTCACCGCGAAGATGTCCCTGAGCCCGACGCTCGCGGCGTTTGACCGTTACCCGGATTACCGTTTCCGCCTCAACGACTCCCTGGAAGACGCCACCACTGAAGACCTGGCGGAAACCACCGTCGACGACAACGGCCAGGCCGTGCTCGACCTCAACCTGCAACGCTTCGCCAACAGCACCTACCGCCTGCAGGTAATGAGCCAGGTGTTCGAAGCCGAAGGCGGCCGTAATGTGGCGGCGCAAAGTGCCTTGCTGGTGTCGTCCGCACCTTATCTGGTCGGTGTGAAAAGTCAGGACTCGCTGTCGTACGTCGCCAAGGACGCGCCGCGCCAGGTGCAATGGCTGGCCGTCGCGCCGGACCTTTCGCCACTGGCGGTGGACGGCCTGACCAGCGAAGTGGTCGAGCACCGTTATGTGTCGGTGCTGGTGAAACAGTCCAACGGCACCTACAAGTACGAGTCGCGCATCAAGAACATCAGCCAACCCGCCTCACCGCTGGTGATGACGAAAGAAGGCGCCAAGCAAACGTTGAACACGTCAACGCCGGGCGATTTCACCCTGCAGTTAAAGGACGCCAACGGCAACCTGCTCAACCAGGTCGACTACAGCGTGGCCGGGCACGGCAACACATCGCGCTCCCTGGAACGCAACGCCGAGCTGCAACTGCGTCTGGATAAACCCAGCTACGCCACCGGTGATGAGATCGCCATCAGCATTCGTGCCCCGTATACCGGTGCCGGCTTGATCACCATCGAACGCGACAAGGTCTACACCCAGCAGTGGTTCAAGGCCGACAGCACCAACAGCGTGCAACACATCCGCGTACCGGCAGGGCTTGAGGGCAATGCCTACGTCAACGTGCAGTTTGTGCGCGACATGGGCTCGGCCGAGGTGTACATGAGCCCGCTGTCCTACGGCGTGGTGCCGTTCAGCATCAACCTGGATGCGCGGCGCATGGCATTGAAGGTTGAAGGCCCGGCGAAGATCGAGCCGGGGCAGACGCTGGATATCAAGGTTAACGCTGACCGTCCGGGCCGCGCGGTGGTTTACGCGGTAGACGAAGGCATTCTGCAAGTGGCGCGTTACCAGACGCCGGACCCGTTGGGCTTCTTCTTCCAGAAGCGTGCGCTGGAGGTAGGCACCAGTCAGATCCTTGACCTGATCCTGCCGGAATTCAGCCGTCTGCTCAGTGGGGCAGCGCCCGGTGGCGATACGGAAGGCGCCCTGGCCAATCACCTCAACCCGTTCAAACGCAAACATCAGCCGCCGGTGGCTTGGTGGTCTGGACTGGTCGATCTACCCGCCGGAGAAACCGTGCTGCATTACCAGGTGCCGGACAGCTTCAACGGTAAGTTGCACCTGTTTGCGGTGGCGGTGGACACCGACAGTGTGGGTGTCAGCGAAACCAATACCGAAGTACGCGGCCCGATCGTGATCACGCCAAACGTGCCTGCCTTTGTGGCACCGGGGGATGTGTTCAACGTCAGCGCCGGGGTGTTCAGCAACCTCGACACCACGGCGGATGTGAAGTTTGAACTGCAGACCAGCGATGGCCTGAAGGTACAGGGTGACAAGGGCAGCACCCTGTCCCTGCAACCGCGCAAGGAAGGCACCGCCGAGTTCAAGATCAAGGTCGGCGAAACCCTGGGTTCGGCGGACTTGCGTTTTGTCGCAGTGTTGCCGGACGGCAAACGTATCCAGGTGGCCGAAACCACCTCGATTCGCCCACTGAGCGAGCATCGGGTCGCCCTGAGCCTGGGCCGCTTCGACAGCGCCAGCAAAGAGCTCAAGCCCACCCGCGAGCTGTTCAGCCAACTGCGTGACGTACAACTGGGCGTGGCGGCGTCGCCGCTGGTGTGGGCCAACGGCCTTAAGCATTACCTGGACGACTACGGCTACGCCTGCACCGAGCAGCTGGTGTCCAAGGCCATGCCGGCGTTGATCTGGGGCGGTAACGCGCCGGAAGCCGAACAAGCCTTCGGCAGTGCGGTACGCATGCTGCGCCAGCGCCAGAACCAGGCCGGCGGCTTCGGTTTATGGGCGGCAAACCCGGACGTGGCGCCGTACGCCAGCCTGTACGCCACCGACTTCCTGATCGAAGCCAGGGAGCGCGGCTTGCCGGTGCCGGAAGATCTGCTGGTGCGTTCGAATGCCTATCTGACGGACCTGGCCAATGGCCCGAGCGAAGGCCTGTCGGAATTGCGCAACCGCGCCTACGCCAGTTACCTGCTGAGCCGTCAGGGGATTCTGGTAAGCGGCGCATTGAGCGATATCCGCGAGCGCTACGAAAACTACTTCAAGGACAGCTGGCAGAACGACTTGGGCGCCGCCTACCTGGCGGCCAGCTATAAACTGCTCAAACAGGATCGCCAGGCTGACACGCTGTTCCGCAAAATCCCTTGGCGCTCACTTGTGGATAAGTGGGACAGCGATGGCCTCTACTACGACCCACTGGTGCACGATGCCGAACACTTGCACCTGCTGGCGCGGCACTTCCCAGAGCTGATGGACGATGTGCCTACAGCGCTGCTGGATAAACTCGGTAAGCGCCTCAACGAGCAGCGTTACAACTCGCTGTCGGCGGCCCTGCTGCTGCGCGCCCTGGACAATTACGGCCAACGTGCGCAAAGCGACATGACCCTCAAGGCCACGGCCTGGCTGGGGGACAAACAGCAGCAATTGCTGGAGATGGCCGGGCAACCGCCGCGCGCCGCTGTGCCGGGCGCTACGCAGAAGCTGGTGATGGAAAAATCCGACGGCCCGGCAGCGTTCTACATGCTCAGCGAAGCCGGTTTCGACAAGGGCGCCAAGCTCAAGCCGATCAACAATGGCCTGGAGATCATCCACGAATACCTCGACCTCAAGGGAGAGCCAGTGAGCACGGTCGCGGTAGGCGATGAGTTCCTGGTGCGCCTGCGTCTGCGCGCGATCGACCGTGACCAGGTGCAGCAAGTGGCGGTGGTCGACCTGCTGCCCGGTGGCGTCGAGCCTGTGTATAACTTGCCGCCGGAGCCAGAAGCCGTCAGCAGCGAGGACGGTGAAGGCGAAGCGTCCGAGTACGTGGAAGAGGACAGCCAGGAAGAAGAAAGCTGGCAAGCACCTATCGGCGAAACCGAGCTGAGCAACTGGCAGCCGGAGTACGTGGACGTACGTGATGATCGAGTGGTGTTGTACGGCACCGCACTGCGCGATGTAGGCACCTTCGTCTACCGCGTGCGTGCCACCAACGCCGGCACCTTCAACACGCCACCGGCCTACGCCGAAGGCATGTACGAAACCACCCTGCAAGGGCGCGGTAAAGTAGGCCAGCTTGAAATCACCCAGCCTTAAGCGCCTGACGCCGCTGCTCGCAGCGGCGGTGATGCTGGCGGGGTTGCGGCTGTGGCCCCATGTCCCGCTGGAGCAAGCAGTCACGTCATCACGCGTGGTGTTGGCCGATGACGGCTCGCTGCTGCGCATGACGTTGGCCGATGACGGGCAATACCGACTTTGGCTACCGCTGGAGCGGATATCGCCTTCACTGGTCGAAGCCTTGCTGCTCAAGGAAGACCGCAACTTCTACTGGCACCCGGGGATCAACCCCCCGGCATTGGTGCGCGCGGCTGTGGCCACCTACAGCGGTGGCCAGCGCCAGGGCGGCTCGACCTTGAGCATGCAACTGGCACGGCGCCTGTGGGACTTGAACACCCGACAGGTGCCGGGCAAGTTGCAGCAGATGGCCTTGGCGCTGTGGCTGGAGGCGCGCTACAGCAAGCACGACATCCTTGAGGCCTACCTGAACCTCGCGCCCATGGGCGGCAATATCGAAGGCGCCGAGGCGGCCAGCCGGATCTACTTTGGCAAGTCGGCGGCGCAGCTGTCGCTGTCCGAAGCACTGGCGCTGGCGGTGATTCCGCAGCAGCCGGGGCGACGCGCGCGCTTCGGGCCGTCGCTGCAACATGCGCGGCAGCGCTTGATGGCCGACTGGCGCGAGACGTATCCACAAGACCCACGTAACGACAGTTTGCTGGACTTGCCTCTGGAGGCGCGCAACCGCCAGCAGATTCCGTTCCTGGCGCCGCATTTGAGTGAACAACTGCTGGCGTCCCAGCCTGGCAATGAGCTGAACAGCACCCTCAACCTACCACTGCAACACTTGCTCGAACGCCTGATCAGCGGCTTCATCGCCGAGCGTCGCAGCACGGGTGTGGAAAACGCCACGGCGATCCTGATCGACAGCCGCGACCAGAGCGTCAAGGCGCTGGTGGGATCGGCGGATTACTTATCCACACGCCTTCACGGCCAGGTCAATGGCGTGCTGTCGCGGCGCTCGCCGGGCTCGACACTCAAGCCGTTCCTGTATGGGCTGGCGCTGGACCAAGGGGTGATTCACCCCATGAGTATCCTCAAGGACCTGCCGAGTAACTTCGGCTACTTCCAGCCGGAAAATTTCGACGGCAGTTTTGTCGGGCCGCTGACCGCGCGGGATGCCCTGATCCGTAGTCGCAACATCCCGGCGGTGTGGCTTGCCAGCCAAGTCAAGTCGCCTTCCTTGTATGGATTGCTGCAACGCGCCGGGATAAAAGGCCTGCGTGACGAAAGCCATTACGGCCTGGCCCTGGCCCTCGGTGGGGGTGAAATGACCCCGGAGGAACTGGCGCGACTGTATGTGATGCTGGCCGGTGACGGGCACCTGCGGCCATTGCGCTATCTGCAGGAACAACCGCAATCCACCGGCGCGCAACTGCTCACGCCCCAGGCGGCGTTCATGGTGCGCGACATGCTGCGCCGAAACCCACGCCCGGATGGCCTGCCCGGCCGCCATTGGCGCACCGCCTGGAAAACCGGCACGTCCTGGGGGTTTCACGATGCGTGGAGTGCGGGATTGGTGGGTCCCTACGTGCTGGTGGTGTGGGTGGGCAACTTCGATGGCCGGCCGAACCCCGCATTCATCGGCGCCAAGACCGCCGCGCCGTTGTTCTTCCGCATCGCCGACGCCCTGCCCCTGGCGTTGCCCAACGTGGTGATCAAAGCCGACAAACCGCCTGCCGGCTTAGTGCGCATCGACGTCTGCGCGGCGTCCGGCGAGTTGCCCAACCGCTGGTGCCCGCAGACCCGCAAGACCTGGTACATCCCCGGTGTGTCGCCGATTCGCGTGTCCAACCTGCACCGCCCCGTGCTGATCGACACCCGCACCGGCAAGGCCGCCTGCCCACCGTTCGACGCACACTACACGCGCGAAGAAGTCTTCGAATTCTGGCCCAGTGACGTGCAACGCTTGTACCGCGCCGCCGGCCTGCCGCGACGTACCCCGCCAAACGTAATGAAAAACTGCCAGCCCAACCGCCTCAGTGACCAGAGCGAAGCCCCGCAGATTCGTTCACCGCTGACCCAGGTGAGCTATCAATTGCGCCTGTCCCAGCCCCAGGAAAGCATCCCGCTGAATGCCAACGCCGCCAGCGACGCTGCCACACTGTACTGGTTTGCTGATCAAACTTTGATCGGCCAGGGTCCGCCGCACACCACGCTGAACTGGCGCCCGGGAAAGTCGGGGGAGTATCGGTTGCGAGTCAGTGATGATCAGGGGCGCAGCGCGAGTCGCGGGTTGAAGGTGGAGTTTGTGCCCTGATCAGGCTGCTTATTGCGCAGCACCGACACGCGCTGGTTAACGGGAGACACACTCCACGTAACCGGACTCTCCACCGCCCATGGCCCCCGACAACCAGCCCCATTCAAAAGCCAGCGTCGTCAGACCCGCGTGATCAATGCCTACCGTGCCACGCGACCAACCGGACAGCAGCTCACCCTCCAGGGTCAGGCACTGAAACAGCAATTCGATAGTGTCCGGGCCTGTCACTCGTCCCACTTGCGTGCCCAGGCGAATCCGCCCGCCCTGGTAAGTGCCAGAGATGGCATCACCTTCGACAAGGTAATGAAATACCGTGCCCGAACCGGACAGCCCCTGGGCATTGTTGGCGACGGTGAACCGGCGGTTGTTCAAACGCTGGTGGATCTGGGAGGGGGGTTGCATCGAGGGCGCGTCCTTTCGCGGGAGCCTGGAGACCCGGGCGGGCCTCCAGGAGGGGGCGTGTTACTCCACCGTCACCGACTTAGCCAGGTTGCGCGGCTGGTCGACGTCAGTGCCTTTCAACACAGCGACGTAGTACGACAGCAACTGCAGCGGAATGGTGTAGAGGATCGGCGACAGGGTGTCGTTGATATGCGGCATGTTGATGACGTGAGTGCCTTCACCATTGGTCATGCCGGCTTTTTCATCGGCGAACACCACCAGTTGGCCGCCACGGGCGCGGACTTCCTGCAAGTTGGACTTGAGCTTTTCCAGCAGTTCGTTGTTCGGCGCCACGGTGACCACCGGCATGTCGTCATCCACCAGGGCCAGTGGGCCGTGCTTGAGTTCGCCGGCCGGGTAGGCTTCGGCGTGGATGTACGAGATTTCCTTGAGCTTGAGCGAACCTTCCATGGCCACCGGGTATTGCGCGCCACGACCGAGGAACAGGGTGTGGTTCTTGTCGGCGAACAGCTCGGCGACTTTTTCCACGGTGCTGTCCATGGCCAACGCTTCACCGAGACGGGCTGGCAGGCGGCGCAGTTCTTCGACCAGCGTGGCTTCGACGCCTTCGGCCAGGGTGCCACGCACTTGACCCAGAGACAGGGTCAGCAGCAACAGGCCAACCAACTGGGTGGTGAAGGCTTTGGTGGACGCCACGCCGATTTCGCGACCGGCCTGGGTCAGCAGGGTCAGGTCGGATTCACGCACCAGGGAGCTGATGCTGACGTTACAGATCGCCAGGCTGGCCAGGAACCCCAACTCCTTGGCATTGCGCAGGGCGGCCAGGGTGTCGGCGGTTTCGCCGGACTGCGAGATGGTCACGAACAGGGTGTCGGGCTGCACCACCACCTTGCGGTAGCGGAACTCGCTGGCGACTTCCACCTGGCAAGGGATGCCGGCGAGTTCTTCCAGCCAATAACGGGCAACCATGCCGGCGTGGTAACTGGTGCCACAGGCAACGATCTGCACGTTGCGCACTTTGGCGAACAGCTCGGCGGCTTGTGGACCAAAGGCGTTGACCAGCACTTGGTTCTGGCTCAGGCGACCTTCCAGGGTGCGTTGCACCACGGACGGTTGCTCGTGGATTTCCTTGAGCATGAAGTGGCGGAACTCGCCCTTATCGGCAGCTTCGGCGCCGTCGCGGTATTGCACGGCTTCGCGCTCGACGGACTGGCCGTTTACATCCCAGATCTGCACGCTTTCACGGCGAATGTCGGCGATATCGCCTTCTTCCAGGTACATGAAGCGGTCGGTGACCTGGCGCAGGGCCAGTTGGTCGGAGGCGAGGAAGTTTTCGCCCAGCCCCAGGCCGATCACCAGCGGGCTGCCACTGCGAGCAGCAACCACGCGGTCCGGTTGGCTGGCGCTGACCACGGCCAGGCCGTAGGCGCCGTGTAGCTCTTTAACGGTGGCCTTGAGGGCGACGGTCAGGTCGCCCAGGTCCTTGAGCTTGTGGTTGAGCAGGTGGGCGATGACTTCGGTGTCAGTGTCCGAGGTGAACACGTAGCCCTGGCCCTTGAGTTGTTCACGCAACACTTCGTGGTTTTCAATGATGCCGTTGTGGACCACCGCCAGGTCACCCGAGAAATGCGGGTGGGCGTTGCGTTCGCAGGGTGCACCGTGGGTCGCCCAACGGGTGTGGGCGATGCCCAGACGGCCGACCAGCGGCTCACCGTTCAAGGCTTGCTCCAACTCGCTGACCTTGCCCGGACGGCGCATGCGCTCCAGCTTGCCGGCGTTGGTGAAGACGGCCACACCGGCGCTGTCATAGCCGCGGTATTCCAGGCGCTTGAGGCCTTCGATCAAAATCGGGGTAATGTTGCGTTCAGCGACTGCGCCTACGATGCCACACATGGTGTTTCTCCTAGATGATTGCCGCGCATATCAGCGTAATGCCGCGGGCTTGGATCTGGTCGCGGGCCTCAAGCGGCAGGCGATCATCGGTGATAAGGGTATGGACGCTGCTCCACGGCAGTTCCAGGTTGGGAATCTTGCGGCCGATCTTGTCGGATTCGACCATCACCACCACTTCACGAGCGACCTCGGCCATGACGCGGCTCAGGCCCAGCAATTCGTTGAAGGTGGTGGTACCCCGTTGCAGATCGATGCCGTCGGCGCCGATAAACAGCTGGTCAAAGTCATAGGAACGCAGCACTTGCTCGGCGACCTGGCCCTGGAACGAGTCCGAATGCGGGTCCCAGGTGCCACCGGTCATCAACAGCACTGGCTCATGCTCCAGTTCGCTTAACGCGCGGGCGACGTGGAGGGAGTTGGTCATCACCACCAGGCCGGGCTGGTGGCCCAACTCGGGGATCATGGCGGCGGTGGTGCTGCCGCTGTCGATGATGATGCGCGCGTGTTCGCGCAGGCGCATGACGGCAGCACGGGCAATGGCGCGCTTGTACACCGAGATGGGCTGGGTGGCGTCGCCCACCAGTTCCTGGGGCATGGTGATCGCGCCACCGTAGCGGCGCAGCAACAGGCCATTGCTTTCGAGGGCGGCTAGGTCCTTGCGGATCGTGACTTCCGAAGTTTCGAAACGCTTGGCCAACTCGTCCACGCTGACTTCGCCCTGTTCATTGAGCAAGGTCAGGATGTTGTGGCGTCGCTGGGGGGTATTTCGTTTCGACATGGTGACGGTAAGTTTCGTTTCGAAAGATAACGAAGGCAATCAAAACCTATTGTCGAAAGGTCGTCAAGGGGGCGAGGACATTTTTTATTTACCCGCACACGAATGTGGGAGCGGGCTTGCTTGCGAATGCGCGGGTCCAGTCGCCACTTCCGGTGACTGGCACTTCGCATTCGCAAGCAAGCCCGCTCCCACAGGGGGTTACTTGTCGCTGTCGAGAATGTGGATAAGTCAGGTCTTCTTGATTTTGACCGGGCGTTTCCAGCCGTCGATGTTGCGTTGACGGGCGCGGGCTACTGCCAGTTGGGACTTATCCACATCCTGGTTGATGGTTGAGCCTGCGGCGGTACTGGCGCCATCGTCGAGGGTAACCGGGGCGACCAGCGAATTATTGGAACCGATAAACACGTCCGCACCAATGGTGGTCTGGTGTTTATTGGCGCCATCGTAGTTGCACGTGATGGTGCCGGCGCCGATGTTGGTTCGCGCGCCGACGGTAGCATCACCCAGGTAGGTCAGGTGACCGACTTTGGCTTCGGCATCCAACTTGGCGTTTTTCAGTTCAACAAAGTTACCCACATGGGCCTTGGCTCCCAGCACGCTACCTGGACGCAGCCGCGCAAAAGGGCCGGCGTCGCTGCCCTCGCCCATCACCGCACCGTCTATGTGGCTGTTGGCCTTGATCACCACGCCCTTACGCAGGGTACTGTCCTTGATCACGCAGTTAGGACCAATCACCACGTCGTCTTCGATGACCACACGGCCTTCGAGGATCACGTTGATATCGATCAGCACGTCGCGGCCGACGGTCACTTCCCCGCGCACATCGAAACGCGCCGGGTCACGCAGGGTCACACCCTGGGCCATCAGGCGGCGGCCTTCGCGCAGTTGATAGTGACGCTCCAGCTCGGCCAGTTGCTTGCGGTCGTTGGCGCCCTGCACTTCCATCGGGTCGTGGGGCTGTTCGGTCGCAACCAGCAGGCCATCGCTTACGGCCATTTCGATGACGTCGGTGAGGTAGTACTCGCCCTGGGCGTTGTTGTTGGACAGGCGGCTCATCCAGTCGCCGAGCTTATCGGCTGGGACAGCCAGGATCCCGGTGTTGCCCTCGGTGATCGCACGCTGGGCTTCGCTAGCGTCTTTGTGCTCAACGATGGCGGCTACCTTGCCATCGGCGTTGCGCACGATACGTCCGTAGCCGGTGGGATCATCCAGTTCAACGGTCAGCAGGCCCATCTGGCCAGGCACTACGTGCTTGAGCAGGCGTTGCAGGGTTTCCACTTCAATCAGCGGCACGTCGCCGTAGAGGATCAGCACGGTGTCGGCGGTGATGAACGGCACGGCTTGGGCGGTGGCGTGGCCGGTGCCCAGCTGCTTGTCTTGCAATACGAAATTCAGATCGTCCGCGGCGAGGCGTTCACGCACCGCATCGGCACCGTGCCCGATTACGACGTGAATGCGCTGTGGGTCGAGCTGCCGGGCACTGTGGATAACATGGCCCAGCATGGAATTACCGGCAACCGGGTGCAGCACCTTGGGCAAGGCCGAACGCATACGGGTGCCCTGGCCTGCGGCGAGAATGACGATTTCAAGAGACATGAGTGGCTACCAATCCTAGGCGGTCCGGCTTCAGACCAAAGAAGTGTTTTGCAAAAAAAGAAAAAGGGTAGCCGAGGCTACCCTTTTTAATCAATCGCGCTTGAAGCATGACGGCATGGCCGCTTACTTCTTGCGGATCTGCTGGAGCGTGCGCAGCTGAGCTGCAGCCTCGGCCAGACGTACAGCAGCAGCGCTGTAGTCGAAGTCCGCACCCTTTTCGTTCAGGGCCTTCTCAGCAGCCTTGACGGCTTCCTGAGCGGAGGCTTCATCCAGGTCGCCAGCACGTTGCACGGTGTCGGCAAGTACCTTGACCATGTTCGGCTGAACCTCGAGGAAACCACCGGAGATGTAAAACACCTCCTTTTCCCCGCCTTGCTTGGTCAGAGTGATCGGACCTGGCTTCAAGCTGGTGATCAACGGCGCGTGACCCATGGCAATACCAAGGTCACCGAGTTCGCCGTGTGCAATCACCATCTCTACCAGACCGGAGAAGATTTCCCCTTCCGCGCTGACGATATCGCAATGGACTGTCATAGCCATCTGATTGCCTCAACCTGATGAGCGCCCGTTTCCGGGCGCCTGGATTACAGTTTCTTGGCTTTCTCGATCGCTTCTTCGATGCCGCCGACCATGTAGAACGCTTGTTCTGGCAGGTGGTCGTAGTCACCGTTGAGGATGCCTTTGAAGCCAGCAATGGTGTCTTTCAGGGAAACGTATTTACCCGAGGCACCGGTGAAGACTTCAGCCACGAAGAACGGCTGCGACAAGAAACGCTGGATCTTACGAGCACGGTTTACCAACTGCTTGTCGGCTTCCGACAGCTCGTCCATACCCAGGATCGCAATGATGTCCTTCAGTTCTTTGTAACGCTGCAGCACGTACTGAACGCCGCGAGCGGTGTCGTAGTGCTCCTGGCCGATCACGTTCGGGTCCAGCTGGCGCGAAGTCGAGTCGAGTGGATCGACCGCTGGGTAGATACCCAGGGAAGCGATGTCACGGGACAGAACGACGGTGGCGTCCAAGTGGGCGAAGGTGGTCGCTGGCGACGGGTCGGTCAAGTCATCCGCAGGTACGTATACCGCTTGGATCGAAGTGATCGAACCTTCCTTGGTCGAAGTGATACGTTCTTGCAGAACGCCCATCTCTTCAGCCAGGGTCGGCTGGTAACCTACTGCGGAAGGCATACGGCCCAGCAGTGCGGATACTTCAGTACCGGCCAGGGTGTAACGATAGATGTTGTCGACGAACAGCAGAACGTCGTTACCTTCGTCACGGAACTTCTCGGCCATGGTCAGGCCAGTCAGTGCTACGCGCAGACGGTTACCCGGCGGCTCGTTCATCTGACCGTAAACCAGTGCCACCTTGTCCAGAACGTTGGAGTCCTTCATCTCGTGGTAGAAGTCGTTACCCTCACGGGTACGCTCACCCACACCGGCGAACACGGAATAACCGCTGTGCTCGATGGCGATGTTACGGATCAGTTCCATCATGTTTACGGTCTTGCCTACACCGGCACCACCGAACAGACCGACTTTACCGCCTTTGGCGAACGGGCAAACCAGGTCGATAACCTTGATGCCGGTTTCCAGCAGGTCGTTGCCGCCAGCTTGTTCCGCGAACGAAGGTGCTGGACGGTGAATGCCCCAACGCTCTTCGGTGTCGATCGGACCAGCTTCGTCAATCGGGTTGCCCAGTACGTCCATGATCCGGCCCAGGGTCGCTTTACCGACCGGTACGGAGATGGCTGCGCCAGAGTCGACAACGTCCAGACCGCGCTTCAAGCCTTCGGTGGAACCCATCGCAATGGTACGAACTACGCCGTCGCCCAGCTGCTGCTGAACTTCCAGAGTAGTGTCCGCGCCTTGTACTTTCAGCGCGTTGTAGATGCTCGGTACGCTGTCGCGTGGAAATTCCACGTCGATAACGGCGCCGATGATTTGAACGATACGTCCGCTACTCATAGCTGGATCCTCTGAATATTTGAACCGTTAAACCGCGGCAGCGCCGCCGACGATTTCCGAGATCTCTTGGGTGATCGCAGCCTGACGCGCCTTGTTGTAGATCAGCTGCAAATCGCTGATCAGATCACCGGCGTTATCGGTAGCGTTTTTCATCGCGATCATCCGCGCCGCTTGTTCAGCTGCGTTGTTCTCGACCACCGCCTGGTACACCTGCGACTCCACGTAGCGCACCATCAAGCCGTCAAGCAGCTCTTTGGCGTCTGGTTCGTAGAGGTAGTCCCAGTGGTGCTTGAGTTCCTGATCCGGAGTCGCCACCAGTGGAATCAATTGCTCCACGGTTGGCTGCTGGGTCATGGTGTTGATGAACTTGTTGGATACCACGGAGAGGCGATCAATCCGGCCTTCCAGGTACGCATCCAGCATCACCTTCACGCTGCCGATCAAATCATTGATCGACGGCTCTTCACCCAGGTGGCTGATAGCTGCTACGACGTTACCGCCGAAGTTGCGGAAAAAGGCCGCACCCTTGCTACCAACAACACACAGATCGATCTCGACGCCTTTTTCGCGGTTTACCGCCATGTCCTTGACCAGGGCCTTGAACAGGTTGGTATTCAAACCACCGCACAAACCACGGTCACTGCTCACAACCACATAACCCACACGCTTAACTTCGCGGTCGATCATGAATGGGTGGCGGTATTCCGGGTTGGCGTTGGCCAGATGCCCAATTACCTGGCGGATACGCTCCGCATAAGGACGGCTAGCAGCCATGCGCATTTGTGCCTTGCGCATTTTGCTGACCGCCACTTTTTCCATGGCGCTGGTAATTTTTTGCGTGCTTTTGATGCTCGCAATCTTACTGCGAATCTCTTTTGCGCCTGCCATGTAACACCTATCAGGTTAGCAAGCGGGAGCCTTGCGGCTCCCGCTGCGGCTTACCAGGTTTGGGTGGCCTTGAACTTCTCGATACCGGCTTTCAGGCCAGCGTCGATTTCGTCATTGAAGTCACCCTTCACGTTGATCTTGGCCAACAAGTCGGCGTGATCGCGGTTGAAGTAAGCAATCAGCGCTTGTTCAAAGCTGCCGACCTTGGCGATTTCGACGTCAGTCAGGAACCCACGCTCAGCGGCATACAGCGACAACGCCATGTCAGCGATCGACATTGGGGCGTATTGCTTCTGCTTCATCAGCTCGGTAACGCGCTGACCATGCTCAAGTTGCTTACGGGTCGCTTCGTCCAGGTCAGAAGCGAACTGGGCGAATGCCGCCAGTTCACGGTACTGAGCCAGAGCGGTACGGATACCACCGGAGAGCTTCTTGATGATCTTGGTCTGAGCGGCACCACCCACACGGGATACCGAAACACCGGCGTTCACTGCAGGGCGGATGCCCGAGTTGAACATGGCCGATTCCAGGAAGATCTGACCGTCGGTGATGGAAATCACGTTGGTCGGAACGAACGCGGAAACGTCGCCAGCCTGGGTTTCGATGATCGGCAGTGCGGTCAGGGAACCGGTTTTGCCGGTCACTGCGCCGTTGGTGAACTTCTCTACGTACTCTTCCGAAACGCGGGATGCGCGCTCCAGCAGACGGGAGTGGAGATAGAACACGTCGCCTGGGTAAGCTTCACGGCCTGGTGGACGGCGCAGCAGCAGGGAAATCTGGCGGTAAGCCACTGCTTGCTTGGACAGATCGTCATAAACGATCAGCGCGTCTTCACCGCGGTCGCGGAAGAATTCACCCATGGTGCAACCGGCATACGGTGCCAGGTATTGCAGTGCAGGCGATTCCGAAGCACTGGCAGCCACGATGATCGTGTTTTTCAGTGCGCCGTTCTCTTCCAGCTTGCGAACCACGTTGGCGATGGTCGATTGCTTCTGACCGATGGCTACGTAGACGCAGAAAATGCCGCTGTCTTTCTGGTTGATGATCGCGTCGATCGCCAGAGCGGTTTTACCGATCTGACGGTCACCGATGATCAGCTCACGCTGGCCACGGCCGACAGGGATCATGGCATCGACAGCCTTGTAGCCAGTCTGTACAGGCTGGTCTACCGACTTACGCCAGATCACGCCTGGAGCAACTTTCTCGACCGCGTCGGTCTCGGTGTTGCCCAGTGGACCTTTGCCGTCAACAGGGTTACCCAGTGCGTCGACTACGCGACCCAGCAGTTCCTTACCAACCGGAACCTCCAGGATGCGGCCGGTGCACTTGGCGCTCATGCCTTCAGCCAGAGACTGGTAAGCGCCCAGGATAACGGCACCTACGGAGTCTTGCTCCAGGTTGAGGGCCATACCGAAGACGCCGCCCGGAAACTCGATCATCTCGCCGGACATTACGTCGGCCAGACCGTGAATCCGCACAATACCGTCAGATACGCTGACGACAGTGCCTTCGTTACGGGCTTGGGAGGTCACATCGAGCTTGTCGATGCGGCCCTTGATAATTTCACTTATTTCGGAAGGATTGAGTTGCTGCATTGCTCTGCTGCCCCTTCAAACTCAAGATTTCAATGCTTCGGCAAGATTCGCGAGTTTGCCGCGAATCGAGCCATCGATAACCAGGTCGCCGGCGCGAATGACAATGCCCCCAATGAGGGACTTGTCTTCCGCAACTTGCAGGCGCACTTCCCGGTCGAGTCGTGCACTGAGAACCTTGGCGAGTTTGTCTTGCTGTTCTTGGTTCAATGCAAAAGCACTGGTCACTTCAACGTCTACCGACTTCTCTTGCTCGGCCTTGTACAGGTCGAACAGAGCGGCAATCTCCGGCAGAAGCAGGAGACGGTCGTTTTCGGCAACGACGTGGATGAAGTTCTGCACTTTCACATCAAACTTGTCGCCGCACACTTCAATAAAAGTGGCGGCCTTGTCTGCGCTCGTCAGTCGCGGGGCCTTGAGCACGCGCTGCATTGTGTCGTCTTGCGACACTGCTGCAGCCAGGCCGAGCATGGCTGACCAAGAGGCCAGCTGCTGGTGGGCCTGGGCGTGCTCGAAGGCTGCCTTAGCGTAAGGTCGGGCCAACGTGGTCAATTCTGCCATGATCGCCCTCGCTTAAATTTCAGCAGCCAGTTTGTTTACCAGCTCCGCGTGCGCGTTTTGATCGATTGTGGCACCCAGGATCTTCTCAGCACCGCCGACGGCCAGAGCACCCAGTTGGGCACGCAGCGCATCTTTGACACCGTTCAGTTCCTGCTCGATCTCGGCCTGAGCCTGAACCTTCACACGGTCAGCGTCGATACGGGCTTTTTCAACAGCCTCTTCAACAATCTGGTTACCGCGTTTCTTGGCTTGCTCAATGATTTCGGCTGCTTGAGCTTTCGCTTCGCGCAGTTGTTGACCCGCTTTATCTTGGGCCAACTCCAGGTCGCGAGCTGCTCGTGCTGCAGCGTCCAGCCCATCCGCGATCTTCTTCTGACGTTCGTGCAGAGCTGCGATGACCGGAGGCCATACGAACTTCATGCAGAAAACGACAAAAATCAAGAACGCTAAGGACTGACCAATAATGGTTGCATTAATGTTCACGCCAATACCTCGCTCATTCGTTGCACAACACACCAATCACTCGAAAAAACGAGTGATTAACCGGCGAGTTGACCAACGAAAGGGTTCGCGAAGGTGAAGAACAGAGCGATACCAACACCGATCATGGTCACGGCGTCGAGCAGGCCGGCGACGATGAACATTTTAACTTGCAGCATTGGAACCATTTCTGGCTGACGCGCTGCGCCTTCCAGGAACTTGCCGCCCAGCAGGCCGAAACCAATGGCAGTACCCAGGGCGCCCAGGCCGATCAACAGTGCAACAGCGATAGCGGTTAGACCAACTACAGTTTCCATCTTTCCTCCCGACTTTTACGTCGTATGGTTTAGGTTTTTTAGATTTTAAAGCGGTAAAACAAATCGTTTCATAGCCCTGGTGGGCCACCTTCCCGTTTGACCGGGAAGGACATCAGACTAGTCGAGACTGGTCTTAATGGTTCTCTTCGTGCGCCATCGACAGGTAGACGATGGTCAGCATCATGAAGATGAAGGCCTGCAGGGTGATGATCAGGATGTGGAACACAGCCCACGCCCACTGCAGGACAATGCCCAGGCCGCTAAGCCAGAGCAGGCCGCTGCCGAACATCACAGCGATCAGAATGAACACCAACTCGCCGGCATACATGTTGCCGAACAGTCGCAGGGCCAGGGAAATCGGCTTGGCGACCAGGGTCACGAATTCCAGCAGGAAGTTCACCGGGATCAGCAGGGCTTGAACGAAAATGTTCTTGCTGCCGAACGGGTGCAGGGTCAGTTCGCCAATAAAGCCGCCAATGCCCTTGATCTTGATGCTGTAGAAAATGATCAACGCGAATACCGACAGGGCCATGCCCAGGGTAGCGTTAGGGTCAGTGGTCGATACGGCACGGAATGGAATGTGTGGGTCGCCGCTGATCGCCATGGCCAACTGAGGAATCCAGTCAACCGGGATCAGGTCGACGGCGTTCATCAGGAACACCCAGACGAAGATGGTCAGTGCCAGCGGTGCGATCACCGGGCTACGGCCATGGAAGCTGTCTTTCACGCTGCCATCGACGAATTCGACCAGTACTTCAACGAAGTTCTGCAAAGCACCTGGCTGACCGGAAGTCGCCTTCTTTGCCGCCATGCGGAAAATGAAGACGAAAATCAGACCCAATGCGACCGACCAGCCCAGAGTATCCAGGTGGAAAGCCCAGAAGCCCATTTCTTTGGCCTCTGCTGCGGAGTGGGCAAAGCCCCAGCCGCCATTAGGAAGCTGACCGAAGGTCAGGTTCTGCAAGTGGTGCTGGATATAGCCCGAAGCGGTTGTTTCTGCCATGGTTGCCTCAAACGCCCTAAGGTTTCGAAAGTCTTGTTTTCATTAGCAGGGGAGCGAACCAGCTGACCAGTTGGGTCAACACGAAGACGCCGAATACAGCCAGCGGCGCCAATGGCTTCACACCTGCAAAGGTCAGTGCAAACAGCACTGCCGTCAAAATCAGTTTCCCCGCCTCGCCGGCATAAAATGACCGGACGATAGCCTGGGCTGCTCGGGCGCCGGAAAACCGAAAGGCCCTGTGAGCAAAATACATATTGGGCAGCAAGGCTATCAGGCCCCCGCAGAGTCCTGAATATCCGGCAACGACTCCATGCCCGTACCAAAGCGCCAATGCGGCGATCAGCAAAATGACAAATTGAGCCAATAAAACCGGAAAAACGGCCAAGCGACGGAACGGCAACGTGTTTGGCGTGCGGGTTTCCATCACTCTTGCTCCTCAATGGTCGGCTGCCGGATATCAATAACTTGGCATAATTTGTGCCGACAAAATGCGCGCAGAGTATAGGGGCGGTTCTGCCCCTATTCAACTGTCGGGTAGTGATTTCCGATCACGCGCTACATGAGCAAATGTTTCAGTGAATGTTTCAACGGATGTGGGCAAGGACGCCTTGAAGCTCGTCGAGGGAGTTATATCCGATGACCAATTGCCCTTTGCCTTTCTTACCGTGGCGAATTTGCACCGCAGAGCCCAGGCGCTCGGCCAGGCGCTGCTCGAGACGAGCGATATCCGGATCAGGTTTAACCGTTTCGACCGGTGCAGGTTTACCGCTGAGCCACTGGCGAACCAGCGCCTCGGTCTGGCGAACGGTGAGCCCTCGTGCGACAACGTGTCGCGCCCCTTCAACCTGTTGATTTTCCGGTAAACCGAGCAAAGCACGGGCGTGACCCATCTCCAGGTCGCCGTGGGACAACATGGTCTTGATGACTTCCGGCAACGCGATCAGGCGCAACAAGTTGGACACGGTCACGCGGGATTTACCCACCGCCTCGGCCACTTGTTGCTGGGTCAGCTGGAACTCTTGCTGCAAACGCTGCAGAGCGATCGCTTCTTCGATCGGGTTGAGGTCTTCGCGCTGGATGTTCTCGATCAGCGCCATGGCGATGGCGGTTTCATCCGGCACATCGCGCACCATCGCCGGAATGGTTTCCTTGCCAGCCTGTTGGCTCGCACGCCAGCGGCGCTCGCCGGCGATGATTTCAAAGCGGCCGCCACCAATCGGGCGCACCACGATCGGCTGCATCACACCCTGGGCCTTGATCGAATTGGCCAGTTCTTCCAGTGCCTGGGGGTCCATGTCGCGGCGCGGCTGATATTTGCCGCGCTGGATCAGGTCCAACGGCAGGTGTTGCAGCTCGCGCTCGTCGGCCTGCACCGCTTGTTCTTCAAGCGATGTGACGGTCGGACCACTCAACAGTGCATCCAGTCCACGTCCGAGACCTCGTTTCTTGACGGCCATGGGGATTCCTTAAGTTGGCTGGGCTGCAGCGGTGCGTGAGTTGCGGCGTTGGCGACGAACCATCTCGCCGGCCAGCGCCAGGTAGGCAATGGCGCCACGGGATTGCTTGTCGTAGGCCAGGGCCGGCATGCCGTAGCTCGGGGCTTCGGCCAAACGGATGTTGCGCGGGATCACCGTGTCGTACAACTGATCACCGAAGTGTTCCTTGAGCTGCGCCGACACATCGTTCATCAGGCTCAGGCGTGGGTCGAACATGGTCCGCAACAGGCCTTCGATCTGCAAGTTCGGGTTGAGCAACTCGGCGATGCGCTTGATGTTATCCACAAGGTCGCTCAGACCTTCCAGCGCGTAGTACTCGCACTGCATGGGGATAATCACACCATCGGCGGCCACCAACGCGTTCAAGGTCAGCATCGACAGTGACGGCGGGCAGTCGATCAAAATGTAGTCGTAATTCTCACGGATTGGCGCCAAGGCGCTGCGCAGACGGCTTTCTTTCATCTGCATTTCCAGCAGCACCACTTCCGCCGCGGTCAAATCGCGGTTGGCCGGCAGCAGTTGATAACCACCGTGTTCGGAATAGTGCATGGCCTGGGCCAGGTCGCACTCGCCAATCAGCAAGTCGTAGACCGAGTTTTCCAGGCCGTGTTTATCCACACCGCTACCCATGGTGGCGTTGCCCTGTGGATCGAGATCGATCAACAGCACCCGGCGCTTGGTCGCGACCAGGGATGCTGCGAGGTTGATGCAGGTGGTGGTTTTGCCCACGCCACCTTTCTGGTTCGCTATCGCGAATACCTTAGCCATTCTTGCTTGTGTTCCCAATCATGCCGTGCGGCGCAGTATCAGCAGATGGCGTTGGCCTTGGCAACCGGGTACAGCCAAGGCGTGTTCGCTATCGAGGTGGAAGTCTGCCGGCAATGCTAACAGCTCATCGCTTGGATGGACGCCCTTCATTGCCAGCCAGCGGGTGTCGCGGTCGCCAAGATGGCGAGTCCAGTTGCTGAAGTTCTCCATGCTGCTGAATGCCCTGGAAACAATTCCGGTGAAAGGCTGTTCAGGCGTGAAGGCTTCGACACGACTGTGGATAACCTGCAGGTTATCCAGCTTGAGTTCGAGTTTGACCTGAGTCAGGAAGCGGGTTTTCTTGCCGTTGCTGTCCAGGCAGGTCACTTGGGAGCCGGGAAACAGGATGGCCAACGGAATGCCAGGCATGCCGCCGCCACTGCCAACGTCCAACCAACGGCCGTTTTCGATGAATGGCATCACGCTCAAGCTGTCGAGCAAGTGACGGGACACCATTTCGTCGGGATCACGCACCGCTGTCAGGTTGTAAGCCTTGTTCCATTTGATCAACAGGGCCAGATAGCCCAGCAGCAATTCATGCTGGGCCGGGGTCAGGTCGACGCCCAACTGGCGTGCACCTGTGGATAACTCTTCGGCGTGTTGCGAGGTGACCAACGAACTCAAGCGCTTTGCTCCAACTGACGGCCCGCGCCGCGTTTTTTCAAATGAATCATCAGCAGCGATATCGCCGCCGGGGTGACGCCTGGGATACGTGAAGCCTGCCCCAGGGTTTCCGGCCGAGTTATCCCCAGCTTGCTTTGGATTTCTTTCGACAGCCCGGAAATCCCGGTGTAATCGATGTCCGCAGGCAGCTTGGTGTCTTCACTGGCGCGCAGGCGAGCGATCTCGTCCTGTTGGCGGTCAATGTAACCGGCGTATTTGGTCTTGATTTCGACCTGCTCGGCGACCTGTGGATCTTCTGCGCCCTGGCCGGTCACTTCGACCAGACCAGCGTAGTCGATTTCCGGACGTGACAGCAGGTTGAGCAAGTTGTACTCGTGGGTCAGCGGCGTGCCGAATTTTTCAGCGATCGCATCGCCTTGTTCAGTCCCCGGGCGAACCCAGGTGCTTTTCAGGCGCTGCTCTTCCAATGCAATGCTTTCACGTTTTTTGCAGAAGGCTTCCCAACGCACATCATCGACCAGCCCAAGTTCACGACCTTTTTCGGTCAGGCGCAGGTCGGCGTTGTCTTCGCGCAGGATCAAACGGTATTCCGCCCGGGAAGTGAACATCCGGTACGGTTCCTGTGTGCCCAGGGTAATCAGGTCATCGACCAATACACCGATGTACGCTTCGTCGCGACGCGGGCACCAGCTGTCTTTGCCTTGCGCACGCAGCGCAGCGTTGGTTCCGGCCAGCAAACCTTGGGCGCCGGCTTCTTCGTAACCGGTGGTGCCGTTGATTTGCCCGGCGAAGAACAGACCGCCAATGACTTTGGTTTCCAGGCTGTACTTCAGGTCGCGGGGGTCGAAGTAGTCGTATTCGATGGCGTAGCCCGGACGCACGATGTGCGCGTTTTCCATGCCGCGGATCGACTGCACGATCTGGATCTGCACGTCGAACGGCAAGGACGTGGATATTCCGTTCGGGTACAGCTCGTGAGTGGTCAAGCCTTCGGGCTCGATGAAGACCTGGTGGCTTTCCTTGTCGGCAAAGCGGTGGATCTTGTCTTCGATCGACGGGCAATAACGCGGGCCGATGCCTTCGATTACCCCGGAATACATCGGCGAACGGTCGAGGTTCGCGGCAATGATCTCGTGGGTGCGGGCATTGGTGTGGGTAATCCAGCAACTCACCTGTTTCGGGTGCTGCGCTTTGGACCCCATGAACGACATGACCGGGATCGGCGTATCGCCGGCCTGTTCGGTCATCACCGAGAAATCCACGGAACGCCCATCGATTCGCGGCGGGGTCCCGGTTTTCAGGCGGCCGACACGCAGTGGCAATTCACGCAGGCGTTTTGCCAGGGCAATCGACGGCGGGTCACCGGCGCGACCGCCGGAATAGTTCTGCATACCAATGTGGATAAGTCCGCCGAGGAACGTACCGGTGGTCAACACCACGGATTCTGCGAAGAACCGCAGGCCCATTTGGGTGACAACACCGCGTACCTGGTCTTGTTCGACGATCAGGTCATCCGCTGCTTGTTGAAATATCCACAGGTTCGGCTGGTTTTCCAGGGTTTCGCGCACGGCAGCCTTGTACAGGATGCGGTCTGCTTGAGCACGGGTAGCACGTACGGCCGGGCCTTTGCGACTGTTGAGCACACGAAATTGAATACCACCCTTATCGGTAGCCATGGCCATCACGCCGCCAAGGGCATCGATTTCCTTGACCAGGTGACTTTTGCCGATCCCACCGATGGCAGGGTTGCAACTCATTGCTCCGAGGGTTTCCACGTTGTGCGTCAACAACAGGGTTTTTACGCCCATGCGTGCTGACGCCAGTGCTGCCTCGGTACCGGCATGACCGCCGCCGATGACGATCACTTCAAAACGGGAAGGGAAATCCACCACGCACCTCGTGCCTGCTTATGTAGGTAATCAGGAATTGTCTGTTGAAAGAGTTTTAGAGCTTTGGCGGCAAGTATAGGGACTTAGCCCTTCCTAAAGAACCCTTTGCACAAAATTTAACCAGCTGTGGATGAATCACAGACAATAGAAATTAAAAGAGAGAAATTTATTAAATCTTTGTTTTTATGTTTATTTATACTGAGCAACCTTTCTGTGGATAGATCTCTACAGGCCCCTATTTACTTAGTGTACAGAGATTCAAAAGTCTGTGGTCATGTGCCAATGAGGCCCTTGGATAAGTGCTTTAAGCCTGTGGATTAAAGCGATGGTTATCCACAGAAGGGTTTTTACTCAGGTTTCAGGGCCTGTTATCAACTGGGCACAGAGGCGGTTATTCACAGGGCTTAATCCACATAAATCGCCACACCCCTGGGTATTTCGTCCACGACGAAGCCATCCGAAACCTCCCACCCGGTAGTAAGCACAGCCAAAAAAGAGATCTATTGTGAGAAAACAGCGGGGCAGTTAATAATAGCGATTATCATTAACCTACTTTGTCATGCCCTATGTCCCCTTCTTCACACACGGCTGCGGTCCAGAACATCTACGAGCAGCACCATTCCTGGTTGCATGGGTGGCTCAAAGGCAAGTTGCATAACGCCTGCGATGCGGCCGATGTGGCGCACGATACGTTCGTGCGTATCTTGGGTGGGCGACATGCAGCGCAGATCCTTGAACCACGTGACTATCTGGCGACCATCGCCAGGGGCCTGGTGATTGATCGTTACCGTCGGCATGCCATCGAGCAGGCCTACAAGCAAACCTTGGCCGAACGGCCTGACGCCACGGCCATCAGTGAAGAAGACAAAGCCATCATCATCGAGACACTGGTGGCCGTTGATAAAGCCTTGGCCGGGCTCGGCGAGCGAGCTCGGCGGATCTTCATGCTGTCGCAGGTCGAGGGCCTGACTTATCAACAGATCGCGGATGAACTGCAGGTGTCATTGACCACGGTGAAGAAGCACATGATCCGTGCATTGACTGAATGCTCACTGATCATGGCCAGCCTGTAATGGCGAACCCCGATCGCAAGACCTTTGAGGCCGCTGCCACTTGGTATGTACAGTTTCAATCCCAAGTGCCTACCGCTGCCGAACGCCTGGCCTGGCAACAATGGCTCAACGGCGATCCGTCCCATCAGGCCGCGTGGAACCAGATGGAACAACTGCAGCGCAGCCTTGGCGCACTGCCGCAGGACTTCACCCGCCGCGCATTGTCGACCACCCAGCAACGTCGCCAGGTACTGAAGTGGATGCTGGTGCTCGGCGGTACTGGGTATCTCGGTTGGAATCTCCAGCAGCACACGCCCCTGGGCAATGTGTGGGCTGACTACCGTACGTCTGTGGGGGAACGCCGGCGCATCGAACTGGCCGATGGCACGCGGATTGATCTTAATACCCGCACAGCGATTGACGTGGTGTTCGACGGGCGCCAGCGATTGGTGCGCCTGCGCGAAGGTGAAGTACTTATCCACACTGGGAAATTGGGTGGGCAGACACCGTTTTATGTCGAGACCCGCCAAGGCCGAGTCCAAGCGTTGGGCACCACGTTCACTGTGCGCCAGTTGCCAGACGCCACGCGCGTCGGCGTCCTGGAGGATCGGGTGAGCGTGTCGCCAGGGGACCAACCTAACCACGCACGACTGCTTGGGGCCGGGGAAAGCGCTGACTTTGATCGCCAAAACGTGGGGCTGGACCGTGTGTATAGCGGGTCACAGGCGGCCTGGGTTGATGGCCAACTGATCGTCTTGGACGCTCGCCTCGGAGATGTGATCGAAGACCTCGCCCGCTACCGTCCGGGTGTCCTGCAATGCGACTTGGCTTCGGCACGTCTACGTGTTTCCGGGACCTTCCGCCTGGATTCTACCGACGCAGTACTGGCCAACCTGCAGGCAACCCTGCCGATCCAGGTGAAGTACTTCACTCGTTATTGGGTTTCGGTGAAACGAATCGGTTGATCGCAAAAAAAATCGCACAAGGGGTTATCTTTTTTTTACCTGGAACGGCCCTACAGGTAATCACGACGCCACCTTCAGGGCTTATCCACCTATGCGCCTTCCTCCCAAGCTCCGCCAGCGACTTTCCTACCACGGTATGACCTGCAGCCTCCTGCTCGGCACGGCAGCCACCGCTGGGGTTGTGCTCTCTACTGATGCCATGGCCGCCAGCGCGGTGCAGCATTACATCATTGCCGCGGGTCCCCTGGACAATGCCTTGAGCCAGTTTGCCGCCAGGGCGAATGTGATCTTGTCGTTCTCGCCCCAGCAAACCGCGCGTTTGAACACGACTGGGCTGGAAGGTGACTATTCGGTGGAGCAAGGCTTTGCCCTGTTGTTGCAGAACACGGGGTTGCAAGCCGTCACCCAGGCGCCTGGCAGTTATGTCCTGCAGGCTATTCCCGCAGGGCAACTCACGCTCGCGCCTACCACCGTCAGCACTTATCAACAGGCGGGTTTCAATCAAGAGATTGCCGGGGATGTGGGCTACAAGGCGCAAAATAGCCGTATTGGTACCAAGACCAGCACACCTCTGTCGGAAACACCGCGTTCGGTATCGGTCGTGACCGGCCAGCGCATCAAGGACCAGAAGTCGCAGACCCTGACCGAAGTATTGGGTTACGTGCCAGGTATCTTCGCGCCACCTTTTGCTGCCGGCGATGGTCTGGCGGGTGATTTATTCTTCATTCGCGGTTTCAATGCCACGGATTACGGCTACGGTCTGCTGCGAGATGGCCTGCGCGTACAAGGCAATCGGTACGACACCACCAGTGAGCCCTATGGCCTGGAACGGGTCGAAATCTTCCGTGGCCCTTCTTCCCTGCTCTACGGCGAAAACGCGCCTGGTGGTTTGGTGAACCTGGTGAGCAAACACCCTACTGCGACGCCGCAAGGTGAAGTGCAGCTGGGTTATGGCTCGAATAATCGCCGTCAATTGGGTGTGGATATCTCGGGGCCGCTCAACGACAGCGACAACATTCTTGGTCGCGTTGTAATGCTCGGGCGTAAGTCCGACACGCAGACTGACCATGTGCCCGATGATCGCCTGTATATCGCCCCCTCACTGACCCTGAATTTCGACGATTACAACACCCTCACGCTGTTGGCCAATTACCAGAAGGACCACACCAACCTCGAACTTGGCCTACCGGCCGCTGGCACCTTGCTTACAAATCCCAATGGCAAGCTGTCCAAGCACACCATGCTCGGCGATCCGGATTGGAATACGTTCGAACGTGAAGCCTGGAGCACCGGCTACGAATTCAGCCACAGCTTCAACGATGATTGGCAGTTCCGTCAGAACTCGCGCTATATGCAGTCGCGCATCAACCGCCATGAGACCTGGCCCAGCACGCTGAACAACCGCGGTTTCGGTACTCAACTGAACATGACCGCCTACGACCGCTATAACAAGTCGATGGTCTACTCCCTGGATAACCAGTTGGAAGGCAAATTCCAGGTCGGTGGCCTGGAAAATACCGTGCTGTTCGGTGCCAGTTACGACCGCACCTCTTTCAACCAGGATTGGGACGCAGGCTTCGCCGGCACCATCAATGTGTATAACCCCGTGTACCTGCGCGATCCGCTTACCCCAGTGGCCGTGCAAAACACCTTGCTCGAACAGCAAATGAAGGGCGTTTATGCACAGGTCCAAAGCAAGTATGACCATTGGTTGTTCCTGCTGGGTGGCCGTCAGGATTGGGTCGACAGCGATTTCCGCGACAAGGTCAACAAAGCCAGCAACACCCGCTCGGAAGACCGCAAGTTCACTTACCAGGGCGGGGTGATGTACCAGTTCGACAATGGCCTCACGCCGTATGTCAGCTACTCCACCGCATTCGTGCCTGTGCAGCAGATCTCCAACGCGGGTTCACCGTTAAAGCCGATTACCAGCAGCCAGTACGAAGTGGGTGTGAAATACGAACCGATCGGCTGGGATACGGCGATGACCCTGTCGGTGTATGACTTGCGCAAGGAAGACGACACCTACCTGGACGCCACCACCAACAGCTACCGCCAGGTGGGCGAGAGCCGCGCCAAAGGTGCGGAAGTCGAGGTGAACAGCAACATCACACCCAACCTGAATGTGACAGCGGCCTACACCTACACTGACGCTCGGATTACCAAGGATTCGGCGACATCGCTGGTCGAGGGGCGCCAAATGACGGGGGTTCCACGCAACCAGGCCTCAGTGTGGGGCAAATACCGTTTCCTCGACGGTCAGCTCAAAGGCTTGTCCCTGGGCGGCGGCGTGCGGTATTTCGACAGCACGTTTTCCTACACGGCGCCAACGCTTTACGGGAAGCTGGACGCAGGGAGCGTCACCCTGGTGGACGCAGCCGTTGGTTATCAGATCGACAAACACTGGTCTGTGGACGTGAACGCCAAGAACCTGTTCGACAAGGAATATGTATCTGGTTGCAACGATGCGGGCCGCTGCTATTGGGGCGACAGCCGTACGCTGCTTGGGACGGTTTCGTACAACTGGTGATGGATAACGGCCTGAAGAATCCAGATGTTCTTCAGGCCGCCAGTGCCCACAGAGACTGTGGATAACTTGGCTATTTGCCGATGCAAAAGCTGGAAAAGATCCGCCCTAACAAATCATCGGAGCTGAATGCACCGGTGATTTCACCCAACAGCTGCTGTGCCTGACGCAGATCCTCAGCCAGCAGCTCCCCTGCCCCCGCCAGCGTCAGCTGGGCCCGGCCGTGCTCCAACGCCGCGCTCGCATGGCGCAACGCCTCCAGGTGCCTGCGGCGCGCGCTGAAGCTGCTTTCCGAGGTTTGCTCGTAGCCCATGCAGGCCTTGAGGTGCTCGCGCAGCAATTCCAGGCCTTCTCCCGCCGCCTTGGCGCTGAGGCTGATGGTGACATGGCCATCCGCGCTGGTTTCCATCGCAATGGCTTCGCCCGTCAGGTCGGCTTTGTTGCGAATCAAGGTGACTTTCGCCGGGTCCGGACGTTGCTCGAGGAATTCCGGCCACAATGCAAAAGGATCCATCGCTTCGGGCGCCGTGGCATCGACCACCAGCAGCACCCTGTCCGCTTCGCCGATGGCTTTGAGCGCGCGTTCCACCCCGATCTTTTCCACCTGGTCTTCGGTATCGCGCAAGCCGGCGGTATCGACCACGTGCAGTGGCATGCCGTCGATGTGGATATGTTCACGCAGGATATCCCGAGTGGTGCCGGCAATCTCGGTAACGATAGCGGCTTCACGCCCCGCCAGCGCATTGAGCAAGCTGGATTTGCCGGCGTTAGGTCGCCCAGCGATCACCACCGTCATGCCGTCACGTAGCAGTGCGCCCTGCCCAGCTTCGCGCAGCACTGTGGATAACTCTTCGCGCACTTTATCCAGCATGGCCAACACGTGGCCATCGGCGAGAAAGTCAATTTCCTCCTCCGGGAAATCAATCGCTGCCTCGACGTAGATGCGCAGGCTGATCAACTGCTCGGTCAAGTTATGCACACGCAGGGAAAAAGCGCCCTGCAGCGAGCGCAGTGCATTGCGTGCCGCCTGTGCCGAACTGGCTTCGATCAAATCAGCGATGGCTTCGGCCTGGGCCAGGTCGAGTTTGTCGTTCAGGAAGGCGCGCTCACTGAATTCCCCTGGACGCGCCAAGCGGCAGCCCAATTGCAGGCAGCGCTGCAACAACATATCCAGTACAACCGGGCCGCCGTGCCCCTGTAATTCCAGGACATCTTCGCCTGTGAATGAGTTCGGCCCCGGGAAATAGATAGCCAGGCCTTCATCCAGCACACTGTCGTCAGCATCCAGGAACTGGCCGTAATGGGCGTAGCGCGGCTTCAGCTCACGGCCACTGATGGCCTTGGCTGCCACACTCGCAAGCGGTCCAGAGATACGAACGATACCGACACCGCCGCGACCCTGAGCGGTAGCGACAGCAGCGATGGTTTCACGGGGAGCGCTCATCAGCAGGTTCCAGAATTAAAGTGACGGAAAGCAAAACGCCCCACTAGGGGGCGTCTTGAGTGGTTATCCACAGAGTAAATTACGCAGAGGCTTTCGCGGTAGCCGCTTCGATTTTACGTGTGATGTACCACTGTTGAGAGATCGACAACACGTTGTTGACCACCCAGTACAGCACCAGACCAGCAGGGAACCACAGGAAGAAGAAGGTGAAAATGATTGGCATCATTTTCATTACCTTGGCCTGCATCGGATCCGGCGGAGTCGGGTTCAGACGCTGCTGGATAAACATGGTCGCGCCCATGATGATCGGCAGGATAAAGAACGGGTCTTTGATCGACAGGTCAGTTATCCACAGCATGAACGGTGCCTGACGCATTTCCACGCTTTCCAGCAGTACCCAGTACAGCGACAGGAATACCGGCATCTGCACCAGAATCGGCAAGCATCCACCCAGCGGGTTGATCTTCTCTTTCTTGTACAGCTCCATCATGGCCTGCGACATTTTCTGCCGGTCGTCGCCATGTTGTTCTTTCAGCGCCGCCAGTTTCGGAGCCACGGCACGCATGCGCGCCATCGACTTGTAGCTGGCTGCCGACAGAGGGAAGAAGATCCCCTTGATCAGCATGGTGAGGAAGATGATCGAGAAGCCCCAGTTACCCACAATGCTGTGGATATGTTGCAGCAACCAGAAAATCGGCTGAGCAATGAACCACAGGAAGCCGTAATCCACAGTCAGTTCCAGACCTGGGGACAACTCTTTCAGTACGGCCTGGCTTTTCGGACCGGCGTACAGAGTGGCACTGGTTTCAGCCTTGGCACCTGGCGCGACGGTCAACGCCGGGCCAGTAAAACCAATGATGTAGTTACTTTGGCTGTCCTTGCGGGTTTGAACCAGGTTGGCTTCACCTTTGCTCGGGATCCAGGCAGTCACGAAGTAGTGTTGCAGCCAAGCTACCCAACCACCTTGGACAGTTTCTTTCAGCGAGCCCTTGTCGATATCTTTCATCGACACTTTTTTGTACGGCTCGCTACTTGTCCACAGGGCGGCGCCCAGGTAAGTCGCGGTGCCGGTGGCAGTGCTGGAAGAAGGATCGGAGCTGGCATCACGCTTGAGCTGGGCAAACAGGTTGCCGCTCCATGGCTTGTCGCTTTCGTTGTCGATCAGGTAAGTGACCTTCAAGTCGTACAGACCACGGGTAAAGCTGAAGCGCTTGATGTAGTTGACGCCGTCGAGGCTGAATTTCAGGTCGACGTTCAACTGGTTCTGGCCATCAGCCAGTTGATAAGTCTTCTGTTCGGTCGAATAAACCGGACGACCGGTAGCACGAGCATCCGGACCGTTGGTGCCGGTCAGGCCGCTTTGCGCCAGATAAGTACGTTCACCACCGTTATCGAACAGTTGGAACGGAACATCCGGATGGTCTTGGCGACGTGGATACAGCGGCAGTTTCAACTGCGCGATATCACCACCTTGTGGGTCGATAGCCAGGTCGAGCACATCCGTTTTGACGTGGATGAGGTCTTTATTGGTGACCACTGGCGTCTCTAAAGGGGCGCTTGTCTCGCCATTCGCGCTGGGAACATCGGCACTCGCGGACGCATTGTTACCCAGCGGGGTGTCCGGAATAGCCGGCGCAGCCTGATTGGTAGCAACATTCTGAGTCGGCAGGGCAGCTTGGCCGTAGTCCTGGTTCCACTTAAGAACCATGACGTAGGACACGATTGCCAGGGCGACGATCAGGATCGTGCGTTTAATATCCATGATTACTCGGCCATCGAAGAAGAACGGGAGGTAGGGATAGGCGGAACCGGGTCATAACCACCGGGATTCCACGGATGACAGCGACCTAAACGACGAAAGGTCAGCCAGCCACCGCGCAGAAGACCATGATTTTCTATGGCCTCTAACGCGTAGCAGGAACAACTGGGGTAGAAACGACAGTGGCTGGCCATCAGAGGACTAATGGCATAGCGATAAAACTGGATCGGAACGAGGGCCAGTTTACGCATCAGTGCTGTCTACCCCTACAGTTTCGGCGTTGGCCGCTGGAGCTGGTTTGTTGGTACGCGCCAGACGTTTCCAGAGCTTGCCGAAATGCTGAATCAATTCGGGGTTTTCTACATCACCCAAGCCTTTGCGCGCGACGATAACAATATCCCAACCAACCAGAGTGTCCTGGTGGAGGCGAAACGATTCGCGCATCAGACGCTTGAGGCGATTGCGCTCAACGGAGAGCTTTACGCTCTTCTTGCCGATCACCAACCCGAGACGGGGGTGATCAAGATCGTTGTTACGCGCAAGGAGCAGGAGATTTTTCCCCGGAACCTTGCCGGTGGGGGAGTCAAAGACTGCCTTGAAATGCCGGGGGGTTAGCAGACGCTTTTCCCGACTGAAGTCCTGACTCACCACCAGTACCGGATTATCAAACTGCCAGACGCGCACGACCTTTGGCGCGGCGACGCGACAGGACAGCACGGCCGTTCTTGGTGGCCATGCGAGCACGGAAGCCGTGGGTACGGGCGCGTTTGATGGTGCTTGGTTGGAAAGTACGTTTCATGGCGTTGTTACCTGGTTCGTCCACAACGGGCCGGAATGGCCCCCGTTTTAAGAGACCGGCGATTCTAGAGAAAGCAAGCCTCTAGGTCAATTTCCAACCAGCTTTTCCTTTAATTAGATATCTACCGGTCATTTACCTTTTTCTGTCCGCTTGGCTTTCTTGGCTCGTGGCATAGATATAAAAATAAAGAAGGAAGTTATTTAAAGCTTTTCTGTAAAGCTTATAAAAGCTAGGCAGGCAATCATCTGTGGATAACTGCATTGAGGCCTTGTTCCACCTGATGTACAGAGAATGACAACACGGGGGAGAAACGGTGCTCTGCCTGTGCTGCGCTGTCGGATAAGCTGTGTGTGGAATGGCGAGTTATCCACAGGCCAGTTACCCACAGACTTTTGACCCCACTTGTACAACGACCTCAAGGGCGCTTATCCACAGAGCTTATGCACAGACCATTGGTCGCCTTTATTGCTGTTAAGACGTTGATTTTGGCTGGCCTGTGATCAACCTACATGTGGATAAGTGGGCGGCTCGCCGCTACAATGGCGGCTGTTTTTGCCTCACCGGCTTTCAACTTAGGGGATATCC